>CAIYWI010000102.1 GCA_903929885.1 uncultured Phycisphaerales bacterium | reverse complement strand
CTACGACACGATGCGCTTCCTGAGCAGCCCCGTGTCGACCTACTGCCTGGGCCGTGCCTATTCCGGCGCGGCCGTGCTCCTCAGCGCGGGGGCCAAGGGCAAGCGCTTCATGCTGCCCCACGCCAAGGTCATGATCCACCAGCCCTACGGCGGCGTCACCGGCCAAGCCGAGGACATTCGCATCCAGGCCGAGCAGATCATCAAGTCCAAGCGGGAACTCACCCGCATTCTCGCCGGTCACACCGGCCGCGAGTTCGATCAGGTGCACGCCGACAGCGAACGCGACAAGTACTTCACCGCCGAGGAGGCCGTCGCGTACGGCTTGGCCGACGAAGTGCTCCGCGAGCCCGGCAAGGCCCCCGCCGCCGGCCCCCAGTGATCGAACGCCCCTTCGGACACATCGCAGTTCAGCCTCACCGAACACCAGCCGGCGACAGGCCGGAATGAACAGGCCAGGAGACCCATGTCAAGCTACCTCGTCCCCATCGTCATCGAGAAGACCTCCAAGGGTGAGCGCTCGTACGACATCTACTCGCGGCTGCTCAAGGACCGCATCATCTTCCTCGGCGGCCCCGTCACCGACGAGATGGCCAACCTCGTCGTCGCCCAGCTCCTCTTCCTCGCCAACGACGACCACAAGAACGACATCCACCTCTACGTCAACAGCCCCGGCGGCAGCGTCTCCGCGGGCCTTGCCATCCTCGACACCATGCGCTTCGTCCAGTGCGACGTGGCCACCTACATCGTCGGCCAGGCCGCCAGCATGGGCAGCGTCATCGCCTGCGCCGGCACCAAGGGCAAGCGATACACGCTGACCAACGCCCGCAACCTCATGCACCAGCCCCTCCTGGGCGGCGTCATGGAAGGCCAGGCCACCGACATCGAGATCGAGGCCCGCGAGATGCTCCGCATCCGCGACCGCCTCTACGCCATCTACTCCGAGCAGACCGGCCAGCCCGTCGATCGCATCACCCGCGACTGCGACCGCAACAAGTGGCTCGACGACGCCGAAATGCTCGAATACGGCCTGGTCGACTCCGTCCTCAAGCGGATGCCCGCCGTCAAGAAGTCCGCGAGCTCGCAGGACGACTGATCGCCGACCCTGACCGATCCCGCACGACTCCCCCACGGCCGCCCTCTCGCGAGGCGGCCGTTTTCGTTGGGCTTCGCTCGCTCGGCCTTCCCTCCTCCGCACCGGTCGCTACCCTCGGCCATGGAGACGCAACAGGAGGTCAAGCTCCCCCGCACGACGACCGTGGCGGGTCAGGAGATCAAGGTCGTTCGCCCCGAATCGCCCATGCGCGACGTCATGGAGGGTGCGGCACGCCTTGAACTGTCCGTGCTCGACCACGGGTTCGTCGCGCTCGTCGACGCCATGCCGCGGCTCGTCCCCGAGGGCCACACGGCCGACCAGGCGATCGTGCAGGCCGCCCGCGTCTCGTACGGCCAGGGCACCAAGCAGGTGAGCGAGGACAAGGGGCTCATCCGCTACCTCCTGCGCCACCGGCACACGACCCCCTTCGAGATGGTGGAGTTCAAGTTCCACGTCTGCATGCCCATCTTCATCGCCCGCCAGTGGATCCGCCACCGCACGGCGAACGTGAACGAGTACTCGGGCCGCTACTCGATCATCCCCGATCGCTTCTACACCCCCACCGTCGAGGCCGTGCGCAAGCAGTCGGCGTCGAACCGTCAGGGCGGCGAGGAGACCTTCGCGGTCGACGACGCGTCGGAGGCGAGGACGGCCGAGGAGTTCATCTCGTTCCTCAAGGATGTCGAGCAGCGGTACGGCAAGTACATCGAACTGACGGACAAGGGCGTGAGCCGCGAACTGGCCCGCATCGGCCTGCCGGTGAACATGTACACCGAGTGGTACTGGAAGTGCGACCTGCACAACCTGCTGCACTTCCTGGCGCTTCGGATGGACGGCCACGCGCAGTACGAGATCCGCGAGTTCGCCACGGCGATGTTCCGGCTCATCGAGAAGATCGTGCCCGTCACCGCGCAGGCCTGGAAGGACTACCTGTTCGAGTCGATGCGACTCTCGCGGCTCGAGATCGACGCCATCAAGGCCATCGCCAAGGGCGGCGACGGCACGCTCGCCACGGAGAACAAGCGCGAGCAGGCCGAGTGGCAGGCCAAGCGGACGCTGCTGGGATTGTGATCGTTTCCCGCAGCCCGCAGGGCGACCCTTGGCTTGGCCGAGGGGGCGGCTGGAACGCAGCGTCACCCCGCGATTCGCGAATGAAAGCCATCGCACGCCCGAGCCGCGGGCTTGCCCGCAAAGCCGAGCTGCGTTGCACGGCTCGACAGAGGGTCGCCCTCCGGGCCGGCGGATGTGCGTTGGTTCACAGCCCCAACAACAGCCGCTGCGGATCCTCGATCGACTGCTTGATGCTCACGAGGAACTGCACGGCCTCCGCGCCGTCGATGATGCG
>CAIYWI010000101.1 GCA_903929885.1 uncultured Phycisphaerales bacterium | reverse complement strand
GGTAGCCGTGGGCGCCGCCCGGCTTTGCGGGCCAGCCCACGGTGGGGCGGGGGAGGTGGCCTGCATGTTGGTGCGTGCGGTTGCGTCATCGCACGTGCGTTGCCGGGTTTGCTCGTGCGTGGGCTTGCTCGAAGACTCGCGGCGCCCACGGCTACGGCTGGTTCGCCCTGTCGGGCGAAGATGGGGCTGGGCCAGGAGATGGCCCATGCACGAACATTTTTTCCGTGTCGCGGCTTGACCTGTCTTTGACGGTGCCGTTAGGGTCGCTGTATCCTCATCCGTCAGGCGCACGATCGCCACCGTCCCTGACCGGAGACTCGAAGGATCGAGGCCCGTTCGAGTGGCGAGTAGGTCGGGATCACGTCACCGTTCCGGCGGTGGCGTCCGACAAGGACAAGGAGCCGCCCATGGCTGAAGCAGTTCGTCCCGTTTCCGCGCCCGTTGCCGTCACGCCCCCGTCTTCCTCACAGCCCAGCCGCCCGTCGAGCCCTGCTCCGAGTGTTGCTCCGGCGTCGAAGGAGGACCCCAAGAACAAGCCGATGTCGTCGGGGGCGCCGCAGGGCGGCGCGCCGGTGGGCGTGCCCACGGTGACCGGCGGCACGAAGGTGGCTTTCGGAGGCACGCTGGGCGGGGCGCCGGCCAATGCCAACGGTGCCGCCAATGGCGCGAAGCCTGCCCCGGGCGTCAAGCCGCCGACGGCGGCGGCCTCGAAGGCGGCGGCGGAGGCGGCCGAGGAGCTCAAGGCCAAGCGCAAGGCGCTCGAGTTGACGGTGGGTCAGATCGAGAAGACCTTCGGCAAGGGCTCGATCATGAAGATGGACGAGGACGCGTACCTCTCCATTCAGGGCATCTCGACGGGGTCGCTCTCGCTGGACCTTGCGCTGGGCGGCAAGGGCATTCCTCGCGGCCGCATCATCGAGGTCTTCGGCCCTGAATCGTCGGGCAAGACGACATTGGCGTTGACGATCGCGGCGCATGCCCAGAAGGAAGGCGGCGTGGCGGCAGTGATCGACGCGGAGCATGCGCTGGATCCTTCGTGGGCCCGCAAGCTTGGCGTGAACATCGACGACCTTCTCGTGAGCCAGCCCGACACGGGCGAGCAGGGCCTTGAGATCTGCGAGCTGCTGGTGAGGTCGAACGCGGTGGACATCATCATCGTCGACTCGGTGGCGGCGTTGGTGCCCAGGGCCGAGATCGAGGGCGAGATGGGCGACGCGTCGGTGGGTCTGCAGGCGCGACTGATGAGCCAGGCGATGCGGAAGTTGACGGGCATCATCGCCCGCAGCAACTGCACGGTGATCTTCATCAACCAGATTCGCGAGAAGATCGGCGTGATGTTCGGCAGCCCCGAGACGACGACGGGCGGCCGGGCTCTCAAGTTCTACGCCTCGGTGCGCATCGACGTGCGCCGCACGGGCGCGATCAAGGAGGGCGACGTCACGATCGGCAGCCGCACGCGGGCCCGCGTGGTGAAGAACAAGGTGGCGCCTCCGTTCCGCGACGCCGAGTTCGACATCATGTACACCGAGGGCATCAGCGAAGCGGGCGACCTCATCGATCTGGCGGTCGATTCGAAGGTGGTGCAGAAGTCGGGCGCGTGGTTCAGCTACGGAGACATCCGCCTGGGTCAGGGCCGCGAGGTGGCCAAGCAGTTCCTGAAGGACAACGCGGATCTCTTCAAGGAGATCCGCCAGAAGGTGCTGGAGATCCGCCTGTCGCAGCCCATGGGCGCGTCGACCGGCGGCAACGACGACGCGGGCGAGTGATCGAAACGCCCAGACCGCGTTGAGATCGACATTCGGCGAGGGCCCGATGAACCGTGGAGCGGTCGCCCGCGGGCCCTCCCGTGGGCTTGCTCGAAGACTCGCGGCGCCCACGGCTACGGCTGGTTCGCCCTGTCGGGCGAGGATGGGGGCGTTGGTCGTGCGTGCGTCCTCGCCCGCTTCGGGCGCACCAGAGGT
>CAIYWI010000100.1 GCA_903929885.1 uncultured Phycisphaerales bacterium | reverse complement strand
TCGGCGATGGGGATCGAGGAGCGAGGCGAGAGCGTCTGGGTGGCGATGTTCCTGTGCGTCATTCTGGAGGACTGGGAGCGCGTGCTGGATCGACCACAGGATGCCGCCCTTCGCGAGGAGTACCGTCGCGCGAGAGGCGCGTATGCGGCCGCGGTCAATGCGCATGCGTGGGATCCCGACGGGTACTACCGGTACGGCACCAAGGATGACGGCACATGGATCGGGGCATCGACCGCCTCCGAAGGGCGGATCCACCTCAACGCGCAGACATGGGCCATCTTGTCCGACATCGCCCCGGCCGAGCGAGCGACGGTCGCGTGGGCGGCGGTCAAGGAGCGACTGTTCACCGACTACGGGCCGCTGCTGCTTCACCCGGCGTACACCACGCCCGACGCCAGCATCGGCTATGTCACTCGATATGCACCCGGCAGTCGAGAGAACGGCGGCGTCTACATGCACGCAGCGACCTGGGCGCTGGCGGCCGCTTGCCGCATGAAGGATCAGGCCGCCGTGGAGCGGATCTGGAACGGCATCTCGCCGCCGGTGCGTGCCGCTGATGCCACCGCCTACCACGCCGAGCCGTACGTCGTGCCCGGGAATGTCGACGGACCTCTGTCCGACAAGCCCGGTCGCGCGGGGTGGACGTGGTACACCGGTTCCGCGGCGTGGCTCAATCGCGTGAGTCTCGAGTGGGTGCTGGGCATCCGCCCTCACTGGGACGGTCTGGTCATCGACCCGTGTCCGCCCCGTTCGCTCGGCCGCGTCGACGTTGTTCGCCACTTCCGCGGGGTGCGGCTCGAAGTCGGCTTCGATGCATCGACCAGCGATGCAGCCAGTCGACCCGTGCTGGTGATCGATGGCGTGGCGCGGGCCGGGTTGCCGATCATCGCCACGAGCGAAATCGAGCGGGCGAGAGCGGAGGGACGCGTCTTGCGGATCGAAGTGCGATGGGATGGCGGCTCGCCGTCGTCGGAGATCGAGATCAAGGCGGCGAGACCGGTCGGCGCTTGACGCCGGGGCGACGGTGGAGCGGACGACACGGTACCATCGTGTGCGGCGGAGACATTGTGATGAACTGCAAGGGCCGGGAAACAACCACGGAGCAGTCGAGCGCTCGACGCGGCGGCTTCACGCTCATCGAACTGCTGGTGGTCATCGCCATCATCGGGTTGTTGCTGAGTCTGCTGCTTCCCTCGCTCGGCGGCGCGAGGCGGACCATGTGGAACACGCTCTGCAAGAACACGCTCCGCCAAATCGGCGTGGGACTCACGTCCTACTTCAACGATCAGAAAGACCCGGTCTTTCCCGACCTTCGGGTGCCGCCGTACGAGGGGTTCTACTTCCACGTGCGCATGGTGGACGTGTTGGATCCGTACCTGGGCGGGGCGGGCAGCAAGGCGTTCGAATGCGCCGCCGCCAAGGGACTTTCGTCGGTGCGGACGCCCGCGAACATCGAGTACCTTCAGGCGGGCAGTCGCATCTATTCGCTGCCGGTTCAGTCGGAATCGGGGCCGCTCCGCCTCTTCACGGACTACAACGAGCCTCCCGCCAGGTACACGGAGTACTGGTTCAACGACTTCCCGGCCATCAACCTGCGGTCGGGCGTGGCCAAGGGCGTGGCCGGCCAGAAACTGCGCCTGATTCGTCGGCCCGACTGGGTCGTGTACGCCATCGACGCGCTCGACGAGTTTCCGCGTCACGCCTCCAAGGCCAATACCGGTCGTCAGGATCAAGGACGCAACAACCTGCTGATGGGCGACCTGTCGGTGCGGGACATGGCGTTCGAGGACTACTACCTCGCATACGACCCGCTCGGCGCCGGGCCGCGTTTCTGGGACTGGGGGCACAACTACAACCGCAACAACTGAGGCCGCCATCGTGGCGGCGGGTCGTTGCTTCGGAGCGGCGTCATGCGAGAAGTCCTGAGGAAGCGTCCGTGGCTTGGTTGGGGCCTCAGCCTTGTTCTGTTTGTGGTGATCGCGTGGTTGTGGTTGGGGCGAGGTCAGAGCGAGTCGCCGCTCTCGCCGGAACGCATGCAGGAGACCGTCACGATCAAGTACGCGGATACCGGCGAGACGGCCCAGATGCCCCGCGGCAGGTTCGAGAAGATGCTCCGAGACACCGGCGCCAAGCTCGACCCGTCGCAGGGCTTGGTCAACCCGAAGACCGGCAAGCCGACCGGATTTCTTTTCGACCAGCGAGAATGGGAGGAAGCCGTCGCGAGGGTCAACGAGCAGATAGACCGTGCCAGAGCGGGGCTGCCCGACGATGTTCGCAAGACGCTGGATGAACGTCCGGCAAGCCTCCCGAAGGGTCCGGATCCGGCGAAGGAGCCTTCAGGCGATTCGGGCAGCGATTCCGGCTCCCCGTGAGGCATTGGCGACGGGAGCGCGCCTAAGAATCCGTGGTGAACGACCTTGCTTCCATTGCCGGCATGACGCGTCGAGCCGCGGTGGGTGGCTTGGCCGCGGCGGCACTGGGCTTTGTCGCCTTCGGGCCTCGCGGCGGCAAGGAGCGATCCGACGGCCGGATCGTCCTCGATTACTGGGAAAAGTGGACCGGTCTCGAGGGCCGGGCGATCATCCGGATCGTCGACGAGTTCAATGCCTCCCAAGATCGGATCTGGGTCCGATACTTCTCCACCAGCGGGATCGATCAGAAGACCAAGGTCGCCATCGCCGGGGGCGATCCGCCGGACATCGTCGGCCTTTGGAACCCCAACATCGCCGGGTTTGCCGCGTCGGGGGCCATCCTGCCCCTCTCGGACCTGGCCGAGCGTCCTGAGCACGCCATCAGGCTGGAACGCTACGCCGGTGCGATGCGGCCGATGATGGAGTACAAGGGCAAGGTATGGGCAGCCGTGCACACCGGAGGTTCGGTCGCCCTCTACTGCAACAAGGCGCACTTTCGCGAGGTCGGGATCGACCCCGAGACATCGCTCCGCACCATCGCCGATCTCGACAGGGCCAACCACCTCCTCACGCAGGTGGAGCCAGACGGCACCGTGAACCGCGTGGGCTTCCTCCAGTCCGAACCGGGATGGGACAACTACCACTGGGGCACCTTCTTCGGCGGCGAACTCGTCGATGGCGAGTCGAACCGGTCGCTCCTGGGTTCCGCCGAGAACATTGCTGCGTACGAGTGGGTGCAACGCGGGGCGCGGCGATTCGGCGAGGGTGATGGCATTCCCGACGCCGATGAGTCCCGCAACGCGCTCCTGCGAGGGTCGAGCTTCGGACAACTCCAGAAGTTCCGCTCCGGATTCGGCAACTACGACTCGCCGCTCAACGCCTTCCTCTCCGGCAAGGTCTCGACGGTGGCGCAAGGGCCGTGGTTGGCGAACGTCATTCAGGCCTATCGGCCTGACCTTGACTATTGCGTGGTGCCCTTCCCGGTCGTCGATTCACTGGTGGATCCGGAACACCCCCGTGGGCTGGTCAACGCGGACGTCCTCGTCGTGCCGCGGGGCGTTCGTCATCCGGAGGCGTGCATGGAGTTCATCGCCTTCACGCAGACGCAGCGCGCCGTCGAGTACCTCAGCACGGTGCACTGCAAGAACTCGACGCTTGCCGATGTGTCGCCCGAGTTCGTCGCCGGGCACGCCAACAGGGGCCTGGCTACGTTCGCGAAGGTCGCCGGCAGTTCCAACGCCTTTCGGTGTCCCCACACGCCGGCGTGGATGCAGTTCAAGGACGTGTGCGACACCATGTTCGGCGATGTGTGGACGGGCAAGGACGCGGCCGCGACTCTTGTCAAGGCCGCCGACGCGAAGGCACAGGACGTGCTCGATCAATCCGCCGCCGCGGGGCGAAGGAGGGGCCGGGCCTGAGCCCGCCGACCGCCATGGAACCCATGCTCCCCGAATCGGGACTCGAAGGCCGCAATCGCCTGCGGCAGGATCTGGCCGGATGGCTGTGGGTGTCGCCGTGGGTGGTGGGCTTCGCTGTGTTCATGCTCGTTCCGATCGCGATGAGCCTCTACTACTCGTTCACCGACTTTCCGCTGCTCGAAGGCGCGTTGTGGGTGGGGACCGACAACTATCGCCGGCTTCTGGGCGACGCCGACTTCTGGCTGACGCTCAGGAACACCGTGATTTTCGTCGGCGTCTCCATCCCGGTGTGCACGGTCATCTCGATCACGATCGCTGCGTTGCTCAACAGGTCACGCGGGAGGGACTTCTTCCAAGCGGCCATCTTCCTCCCGTCCCTCGTGCCGCTGGCGGCAGGCGCGATCATCTTCAGTTGGCTGTTCAACGGCGAATACGGCCTGGTCAACCGCGTCCTGGCGACCGTGGGCATCGACGGCCCCCCGTGGCTGCTCGATCGGAACCTCGCGCTGCCCGCCGTGATCGTGATCGGGGTCTGGGGCATCGGACAGGCGGTGGTGCTCTACGTCGCGGCGATGCAGGACGTGCCCGAGCAACTCTACGAGGCGGCCGATCTCGACGGCATGGGCCCCTTCCGCAAGTTCTGGAACGTCACGCTTCCGATGATCTCGCCGGTCATCCTGTTCAACGTCATCACCATGAGCATCGGAGCGTTCCAGGCCTTCGTGGTCCCCTTCATGCTCTTCGATCGCGTGAAGGGCGGCCCCGACCGCGTCGCGTACTTCTCGACGCACTACCTGTTCGACAACGCGTTCGCGTTCGACCGCATGGGCTACGCCAGCGCGCTCGCGTGGGTGCAGCTCCTGATCGTGCTCGCCTTCACCGGCGTGGTGTTCCTCGTCAGCCGCAAGCTCGTCTTCTACCGAGGGTCGTGAGTCCGCCATGGCCGCCGAACCACCCAGCACCGGCCTCGCGGCCACCCGCTCCTCGCGGGCCACCCGTTGGTCCGCCCACGCACTGCTCGTGGTGATGGCCATCCTGTGGCTCGCCCCGCTCGCGTGGATGGTGGTGACATCGCTCAAGCCGGCGGATCAGGCGGCATCGGCGTCGTTGCGACTGCTCCCCGACCCCGCGTCTTCCACGGTGTCGCAGATCGTCGAGAACTACTCGGGCGTCTGGAACGACGAGGCGGTCCAGTTTCCGATCTATCTGCGAAACACGCTCATCGTCGCCATCCTCTCCGTGGCGGGGATGACCCTCAGCAGCGCGATGGTGGCGTACGGCTTCGCCCGCATCCCGTTCCGTGGGCGAGGTCCGTTTTTCGCCCTGACGCTCGCCACCATGATGATCCCCTTCCCGGTCATCATGGGGCCGCTCTACGTCCTCTTCGGCCACCTCGGCTGGATCGGTTCCCTCAAGCCCCTCTGGGTCCCGGCGTGGTTCGGCGGCGCGTTCAACATCTTTCTCCTGCGGCAGTTCTACATGGGACTTCCCAAGGAGCTCGACGAGGCCGCCCGCCTCGACGGATGTTCACATTGGGGCATCTTCTGGCGAATCATCGTGCCCCTCTCCCGCCCGGCCCTTGCGGTGGTGGCGCTCTTCCACTTCATCTACGTGTGGAACGACTTCCTCGCCCCCATGATCTTCCTGACCCACCGCGACGACTTCACGCTGGCGTTGGGGTTGCAGATGTACCAGAGCAAGTCCGGCAACACGCCGTGGAACTTGCTGATGGCCGCCGGCACCATGGTTGTGGCTCCCGTGGTGGTCTTGTTCTTCCTGGCGCAGCGATCGTTCGTGCGCGGCATTGCCGCGGGCGGCGGACGCGAATGACGCGACGACAGCCGCCCGCGAACCCGGCCGCGGCTCAACGCCATCCAAGAAACTCGATGGGCAAACTCGTCCGTCCGTCGACCGCCAGATCGGCGGCCGCCGCCCCGACCGCCGGCGAGAGCTTGAAGCCGTGTCCCGAGCAGGCGGAGACGACGACGACGCGTGCGTCGTCAGGATGACGATCAACGAGGAAGTGCTGGTCGACAGTGTTGGTGTAGAGGCACACGCGCGTGCGAAGGGTGTCTCCCGAGCTGTCGAGGCCCGCGGGGATGCGATCCCGCAGGAATCTGGCGAGCGAGGCGAGCTCGTCCTCTCGCACCGCTCGATCGACGCGATCCGGATCCGTGGCCTCGCCGGGGCGATGGAGCGCGAGCTTGAAGCCCGCGCCACCCGGAGGTTCCGAGTTCGGCGACTCGGAGGGAAATATCGGGAACCCATAGTGGGCCGATCCGTCGGGTTCGCTGACGGCCCACGCCGGCATGCGACCCGCCTGCAGAACATCGGGATCGGACGGGCGAAACCACGCCAAGACCTGTCTGGTCACCCTGAGACGCTCCGCGAGGCCTAGCACCAGGGAGGGCATCCATGGGCCGGTGCACGCAATCACTGCGTCGGCCTCGATTTGCCGTCGATCGGTGATGACGGTGAGGCCGCCCGCCCGACTCCGCCATTCCAGCACGCGCTCGCCGAGCGAGATCGCGGCGCCAAGCCGCTCGGCTTCACGAAGGTGCGCCTCGATGGCGTGTTCGGGGAAGAGCACGCCGGTGGTGGGCTCGTGAAAGCCCACCTCCCCCGGTTCAAGCCGAAACTGCGGAAAACGCTTGGCGACCTCCGCGCTCGACAGCACCTCGTGCGCGAGTCCGTGATGCACCGCACTTTGGCGAGAGCCCTCGATGAAAGGATCCTCGGGCCTGCCGACGTAGAGGCCGCCGGTGATCCGCAGCACCGGTGACGTCGTGGTCGCCTGCAGCAGGTTCCACAGGCGATACGACTCGCGGAGAAGGGGCACGTAGTCCGGATGCTCGTAATAACACAGGCGGATCAGGCGCGACAGGCCATGCGACGAGCCGTGCTCGTGGGGCGGCGAGAATCGATCGATGCCGATGCACTCGACGCCCCTGCGAGCCAATGCCACGAGCGACGCCGACCCGGCCGCGCCCAATCCGATCACCAGCACGCGAGGCGTTGCCCTCATGAGGAGAGCATACCCCTCGCCTCTCTCGCGGACCTTAGCGACGCCGGCGGCGAATCGCCACGACGGCCGCGGGACCCAGCAGAGCGATGGCGCCCGCCGGGGTCGGGATCGGCGTCGTGACCACGGCCCCGTAGATGTCGCCTCGCACGCCGCCGATGTTGATGCTCAGGAAGTTGGGAAGCCCGTTGGGCCCCTGGATCAGGTTCGCCATCAGGTTCTGTCCGGGCCAGTTGTGCACGCCGTTGAGGTTGTCGGCCGGATCGTTGACGTTGATCGTCAGGTTGGCGTTGTTGTATCCGGTGAGCGCGAGCGCGTGGCCCATGGCGCCGTTGTCATTGGTGGGGTCGTAGGGGTCGGGGGTCTCATAGCCGCCCGGCGCGCCGGCGGGCCACGCGACGGCGAGGATCACGCCAGAACCGTTGGAGAGGGCCGCCTGAAGCGCCGTCAGGAAGTTCTGGCCAGAGGGTGCCGCGAAGTTGGCGCGGAGCAGCGTGGTGGTGGTCCAGTTGACGTTGCCCGCGACGCCGTCGTTGGCCTCGAGGTATTGGTCGAGACCGTTGGCGCACCCCGCCAGCGTGGTGCCCCCGTTGGGGGTCGTTCCCATAAGTTGCGCGAGCGAACCCGCGGCAGGCGGGACACCGCCGACGATCGAATCCACGCCGTTGTCGGCCGCGACGCCGGGGCCCACCGGGTTGCCCTGTCGCAGCGAGGGGTACGTGCCCGCGAACCAATAGACCCAGTCGGCCGCGGCGACGGGCGCGCAGTAGTTGCGCCATGCCGCGTTGTGGTTCTGAGAGAAGTCCGGAACGCCGTTGACCTGGAACTGGGCGGGCTGGGCGAGCGCCGTCGAGGCGGCAAGGGCGGCGAGCACGGCTGATGCGGCGAGTGAACCTGTGGGCACAACGACGAGGCGGATCGAGGGCATGGCGAGTCTCCAGATCGCCTCGAGCCATGCACGCGCGATGGGGCGAAGCGGGGACGAATCGGTGCGGAAGCATCGGATGTCCACTCCTCCCCCGCGACGCGGGAAGCTTCCCCGAATCAGCAGCCACCGTTCTCCCGCGCCGTGAAGAAGACGAGGATGTCGTCGCCATCGACGCCGCCGTCGCAGTTGAAGTCCGCGG
This sequence comes from uncultured Phycisphaerales bacterium, assembly GCA_903929885.1. GTDB lineage: Bacteria > Planctomycetota > Phycisphaerae > Phycisphaerales > UBA1924 > UBA2402. The sequence goes on along the minus strand of CAIYWI010000100.1, from coordinate 492 downwards.
GGCAGTATTCGAGGAGCGAGTACGCGCTGTTGGCCAAGCCGCACGGAGCGGAGACTTGGCAGAAGTAGAGCGCGGTGTCGGCGGGCGTGAAGCCGGTGATCGTCATCGAAGCGGTTTGCGCGCCCGCGACGAAAGAAGCGCTGGGTTGGAGGCCGTTGGAGATCGGGATGCCGGGCCAGATGTACCACTGGAACGTCGGCGTGCCGATGGTGCCGCGGCCGAGCGTGATCGAGAGGACGCCCGAGCCGCCCGGGCAGACGTCGGCGTTCACGGGGTGCTCCGTGATGGTGAAGGGATACGCGGGGCTCAGCAGGGCGCTGGCGGCGATGGCGTTGTTGCACGGGCCCGTGACGTTGCATCGATGGCGGGTGAAGTCGCCCGAGTTGGGGCCCGCGATCGACAGGGTTGCCGTTTGGGTGCCGAAGTACGAACCGCCATTGCCGGTCGGCCCGTCGAAGATATCCGCGTAGACGTTCGGGAAGGGATCGACGC
>CAIYWI010000099.1 GCA_903929885.1 uncultured Phycisphaerales bacterium | reverse complement strand
GCCTTCGACGATGGTGGTGTTGTCCTTGTCGATGGTGACCTTCTTGGCGCGGCCGAGGTCGGAGAGCTCGACCTTCTCGAGTTCGATGCCCAGCTCCTCCATGATGGCCTTGCCGCCGGTGAGCACGGCGATGTCGCCGAGCATCTCCTTGCGACGGTCGCCGAAGCCCGGGGCCTTGACGGCGGCGACCTTGAGGACGCCGCGGATCTTGTTGACGACCAGGGTGGCGAGGGCCTCGCCCTCGACGTCCTCGGCGATGATGAGCAGGCTGGCGCCCTGCTGGGCGATCTTGCCGAGCAGCTCGAGCATGTCCTTCACGTTCCCGATCTTCTTCTCGAAGATGAGGATGTAGGGGTTCTCGAGGACCGTCTCCATGGTGGCGGCGTTGGTCACGAAGTGGGGCGAGAGGTAGCCCTTGTCGAACTGCATGCCCTCGACGAGCTCGACCTCGGTCTCGAGGCTCTTGCCCTCTTCGACGGTGATGACGCCGTCCTTGCCGACCTTGTCCATCGCCTTGGCGATGATGTCGCCGATTTCCTTGTCCTGGTTGGCCGAGCAGGTGCCGACCTGGGCGATCTCCTTGTTGGAGTCGACCTTCTTGCTCATGCGGGCGAGCTCCTCGACGACGGCGGCGACCGCCGCGTCGATGCCGCGCTTCACGAGGTTGGGGTTCGCGCCGCTGGTGATGACCTTGAGGCCCTCGCTGTAGATCGCCTCGGCGTAGATGGTGGCCGTGGTGGTGCCGTCGCCGGCATCCTTGCTGGCCTTCTGGGCGACTTCCTTCACCATCTGGGCGCCCAGGTTCTCGTACTGATCCTCGAGCTCGATCTCCTTGGCGACGGTCACGCCGTCCTTGGTGACGGTCGGGCTGCCGAAGGACTTCTCGAGGACGACCACGCGACCCGAGGGGCCCAGCGTGACCTTGACGGCGTGGGCGAGCTTCTGCACGCCCCGGAGGATGCGCTCGCGCGCGTCGGTGTTGTATGCGATCGACTTGGCTGCCATGTCTGTGCTTCCTTGTGTTGAATCCTGATCGGGCCCCGCCGCGGCGGCGGCCCCTCTCTCGAATCGATGCGGTCTACTCGATCTTCTTCAGCGTGATGCGGACCCACGCCACCAGTTCGGCCTTCACGATGTACACGCTCTTGCCGTCCGTGAGCTTGACCAGGTGGTCCGGCTCGTCGGGAATCAGCATCGCGCGGTGCACCGTCAGGTGCGATTCGTGCTCGGGCATGCCCGTGAAGGCGAGCATGCAGTCACGCTCGCCGTTGAGCTCGCGGAGCGCGATGCGGAGCTGCTCGGGAGTCATGCGAGGGCCTCCACGACGCTCAGTCGATGACCGCGAGGATGTCGTCCTCGCTCATGATCAGCAGTTCCTTGCCGTCGAGCTTCACCTCGGTGCCGGCGTAGGAGGAGAAGATCACGCGGTCGCCCTTCTTCACCGACAGGGGGATGCGCTCGCCCGTGTCCGTGTTGAGGGCGCCCGTGCCCACCGCCTCGATGATGCCGGTCTTGGGCTTGTCCTTCCCGCTCTCGGGCAGGAAGATGCCGCTCTCGGTCTTGGTCTGCGCCTCGTCGCGCTTCACGAGGATCTTGTCATGCAGGGGACGAACGCTTGCCTTGGCCATGAATGCTGCTCCTGACTCTTGAAAGACTCCGACCCGCCGCGACACGCCCTCGAGGGCCGCACGCGGCACCGCCAACGATCAGTCGCCGACCCCGCCCGCGCGAGGCCAGCCACCCTTGTAATGCCTCTCGAGGCACCGACTCAGCACCTCGAGCATCATGTTCAATCCTGCCGCGTCGTGCGGCCTGTCCACCACCGCGAACGCGCCGTGACGCAGCGCCGCCGCGATGTCGCGGGCGTCGTCGCGGTGCGTCCGCGATCGCTTCACCGCCACCACCGGAGGCGGCTCGCTCAGTCGCGCCAGCAACTCGAGCAGCCGCGGCCCGCCCTCCGACCACTCCGCCTCCTCCCCTCGCGACGGCTCTGCCGTCTCGTCCAGGGGGAGACCCAGGTCGACGACCGCCACGTGGATCGGATTGGTCGCGATCAGGCGGCTCGCCTGGCGTCCGCTCTGAGCCACGTGCGACCGGACGCCCATCGGCTCGAGCAACCGAGGCAGCCGCTCGATCCACGGATCGGGCTGCCAGCCCGCATACGACAGCAAGAGGTGCAGATGCGAATCTTGCCCCGCACCGCCGCCGGTCGCCTCGTGCCCGCCACCCGACTCGTTGCATCCTCCACCGCCGCGAATCGCCTCGCGACCAGCGTCGCGTCCGGCGCCGGCCGACGCCCCCTCCCCGTCGAAGCCGCCTTCGCCGCGGGGGGTCTCGACGCAATGCAAACGAACACCGAACCATTCGGCCCGAAGCCGAAGGCGGCGTCCTTCGCATTGTCGCACGACGGGGAACATGCCTCCCTCCCGACTACAAAGGGTGTGCCAGCGATGGCGACCCGCGGAGGCAACCCAGACCCCCGCTCACGCCCCGCACCGCTCGCCACGCGGCGAGGGGACACGCTGGGCGGCTCGGCGTGCTGCCGATTTGGCAGAAACCGCCGCGAGGGATCGGGCGGTCACTCGGGCGCGATGTCGAGTCGGAGGGTGGCGTACCCGTCGAGTTCGAAGTACTCGACCCTCACCGTGACGGCATGGGGCTGATCGAGTTCGAGCACGGCGGTGTCGGTCGTCGGCCCGTGCCACGTCCAATGGTCGATGAGCGAGCGGGTCTGCACGCCCGCGGCGGTCGCCCACGTCGCTGTCACCCGCACGCCGTCGTCGCTGAGCGTGGTGAATCTCCAGCGACCGGCGGGAAGTTCCATGGTGCTCACGCACACCAGGCCGAACCGATCGGGGCCCGGGGCCTTGCGTCCCTGATCCTTGAAGGCCGGCAGGTCGCGCGGCCCGCCGTGGCCGAAAGGGAAGTCCACGGCCCGCACCGTGACGGCCGCCTGCGGGATCAACTGTCGCTCGGCGTGCCACTTCTCGATGTCGGCGCGTGGGTCGGCGCTCCACGAAAACGCGGCACACTCCCACGTGGCGTTCAAGAGCACGCCCGTGGCGTCGAGCGACTCGCCTCCCGCCGCGATCCTGATCGCATAGGGCACGGCGGCCTGCTCACGGTCGGTCCACGCCGTCACGACGACGCGATGCGGGAGGCCATCGCCGTTGGCGATCGACCACCGAGCGTCGCAGGAAACGTCCACCTCCTCGATGGTGGCGCCGTGGACGACGTACACGTGCCGCTGTCCGGTGACGCGATGGGGCAGGATCATCGGTGCGACGTGATCCCAGGGGCCCCACGGCCCCACGACGATGTTCCCGCGACCCGCGAGTCGGGCCCTTGCGCCCACGGGCGAGCGGCGCCCGAGCGGCGCGGCGTCGATCGCGGGCGTTGGCGACTCCGGGGCATGATCGTCGACCGTGATGCCTTCGGTGGCGACCAGGAAGACGCCGCGCGGTTCGTCGAGGCCATCGACCTTGTTGTCATTGGCGATGATCGTCCCCTTGACGTGCTCGCCACCGGGACCGTCGCGGAGATGCACGCCGATGATGCGGTCGTCGCCGCCCCCGGGCGCCTTCATTCGGAGATCGGGCGACAGCGCGAAGGTGTTCCCGACGATCAACGTGTCGTCGACCCGGCCGCCGCCCAGGGCCGCGACGCCCGGGGTGGCGAGCAGGTCCTTGTCGTCGTCCCACCAGAGGTGGATGGCGCAGCGGTTGTCGAGGAAGGCGTTGCGTTCGATGCGAGTGCGGGAGCCGTGCTCGATGTTGACGGCGCCGCGTTCGAGTCCGTAGGCGAGTTGTCCGTTGCGTTCGAAGTGGTTGCCGACCACCAGGGAGTCGACGCTGTAGCCGGCCCAGATGCCGCAGATCCCGTTGCCCACCAGGCGATTGCCGACGAAGCGGTTGCGGCGGCTGAAGGTCATCTCGATGCCGTGCGCGCTGGCGAAGGAGAAGTCGTTGCCGAGCAGAAGGTTGTCGTCGCAGCCGCGGCCGACGGGATCGGTCGCCGGTTCGAGCGGAGGCTTCTGCCCGAGGGCCTCGCGACCGGCGAACCCGAAGAATCCGTCGCCGCCGTGCGTGGCGGAGTTCTCGATGAACGCGTTCTCGCGACACTGCTCGAAGGCGAGGATGCCCGCCGAATCCTGCCCGCGGTTGTAGACGCCCTCGCTGTGTCCTCGCACGCAGAAGTCGAAGGCGTTGCGGCTGACGAGGTTGCGGCTGCTTCGCCACATGGCCAGCCCCCACCCGGAGAGGAACGAGCAGTCGTTGTCGTAGACGAAGGAGTCGTCGACGCGATCGAGGATGATGCCGTTCTGCGCACGGCGGACGACGACGTCGCGAAGCGTGACGCCGCGAGATCGCTCGATGCACAGACCCGCGCCGTAGCGAGTCCTCCACTCGCCGGCATCGTTGTCGTGGGGCCAGAGCCAGTCGGACGCGTCTTCGGCCGCCGGGGTGGATCGCAGTCGCAGGCGGAAGACGTCGGCGACCTGCGCGCCTTCGACGCGAAGCCCGTCGGCACGGGTGGCGAGAAGGCCCACCTTGAACCCGCGGATGGAGAGGTTGCGGAGCGTCACGTCGCGGGCGTCGCGAACGACGATGCCGACGCCCGCGAGTCGGTCGGGATCGACCTCGGGCGACGCGCCGGCGAGCACGGATCCCTCCTCGAACTCGACGACGACGCCCGGGGCGACGATCTTGACGACGCCGTCGCCGGCGACGTCGGCGATGACGCGGCCGGGCGCGATCCGCAGGCGACAGGAGCGGTCGATCGGCGTGTCGTCGGCGATCACCTCGACGACGGGGAGGTCGTCGGAGGGCGACGCGGGGGCCGGGGCTGCGAGCGAAAGGATCGCGGCGAGGAGGGCGACTGGCATCGGCGAAAGCGTACGACGCGGAGCGAGGCGCTCAGACGACCGAGTCGGTCCCGGCGTCGGGGCCGGCGTCGGGGCGGCCGGCACGCGTGACCAGGGAGACGCCCTCGGGCAGGTCGCGTGCCACGCGGGCGATGACGTCGCCGGCGACGGTGCGAGAGAACAGGCCGCGACGCGACTTGCCCATGATGAGCGTCTCGCAGCCGAAGGTGACGGTGTAGTCGAGGATCTCGCCGGCGATGTCGGTGCTGGTGACGTAGATGGGCACGACCCTGACGCCTGCCTGCTTGGCGAGGAAGACGGCCGAACCCAGGGCCTCGAGGGCCTGCGGGTCGCTCTCGACGGTGGGCACGCGGCCGGGCTGGACGTCCATGACGCGAAGGACGCGCACGAAGATGACAAAGAGCACGGCCTCGCGCCGCCGGGCCATGTCGACGGCGTAGTCGGCGTTGTCGCGGCCCCTGGCGGCGAGCATGATGCGGGGCTGGTCGGGGCGCATCTCGACGGGACCGGTGCGGAGCTCGGCGAGCCAGCCCAGCGCGGGCTCGGGCACGGGTTCGGCGGGCGTCATGCGACGAACGACGAACCGGGCGAGCAGGACGGACCCGACGATGACGCCCGCGAAGATCGTCGCCTTGGGCTTGTCGACGATGATGGTGGCCTCGATGGCCACCATGAGCGAGCCCAGGGCCCAGAGCCCCCGGCGCTCCCAGGCCGAGATCTCGAGTTCGCGGTTGAAGGCGCAGCTGCAGACGTTGATGGCGATGGCGCCGACGACGCCGATGGCGTACATCTCGCTGAGCGTCTTGACGTCGGAGACGATCACCAGCACGCCCGCGGGCAGGATGGTGGCGATGACGAGCCCCAGCCACGGCACGCCCGAGTAGTTGAGCACCGTGAGCGACTTGGGCAGTTCGCGGTCCTGTCCGAGCGAATAGAGCACCGACACCATCGCCATGATGGCGGTGTTGACCGCCGACAGGAGCAGCAGACCGAAGACGATGCCGGCGACGACGCCCGCCACCTCGCCGACGGCGGGCCCGAAGGCGTGTCCGCTCGTGACCTCGGCGAGCATCCGCACGGCCGTTTCGCGGTACTCGCGGATCTCCTGGGGGATCTCGACGGGCGCGAGCCCCTGCTCGAGTTCGAGCGCGACGTAGTGCGGCTTCTGGATCGGCTGGAGCGCGGGCATCGCGTTGAGGGCGATGCCGAAGATGAAGTTGAGCGTCACCACCTCGATGAGGACGGGCCAGATCGTCCGTTTGGCGGTGCGGGCGACGGGCTGCTTCATCATGCCCGTCATGTTCGCGACGGCCTCGACGCCCGACAGCGCGAGCACCATCCGCACCAGCGACTCCCACCGCATCATCGCCGACTCGACGCCGGGCGGGTTGAGCGTCACCGTCGAGAGCCCCTTGGGGATGAACGGGATGCACAGGAGGCCGATCAGGAACGAGGTGCCGATGGCCGCGAACGCGATGAACAGCGCCAGACGGCCCGCCGTCCTCGCGCCGAACCAGTTGACGATGCCCATCACGACGATGCTGATGATCGCCAGATGCGTCACCCATCGCCCATGCACGTCGAAGTAGTGGAAGGCCTCGACCGCCGAGAGGGCGGCGGTCACGATGAAGTCGCACAGGAGCAGCGTGGCCCCCACCACGCTCAGGATCGGGCTGAGCTTTCGAGCGGCGGTGTAGACCCCGCCGCCGTCGGGGAAGCACCGACAGATGATCGTGTAGGCCCACGCCACCGCGATCATGATCAGCGACATCATGGCCAGGTACGGCACCGAGGCGTGCCCGGTGTAGTAGAAGGCCAGGCCCAGCACGTAGAGGCGACTGGTGCCCCAGTCGCCGAAGAGCAGCGGGCCGGCATGACGCCAGTCGAGGTCGCGGGGCCGATTCTGGGCGACAAGCATGGTGGGTGGGGAGGCGGAGGGGCCTGGGGGAGCGAACGGGCGAAGGGGACGGATCGCGACGCTGAGCGGAACGCCGCGATGCCCGCGGCGAGGAACCGACTACACGCCCATCAGCGACCCCATCTGATCCACCATCGCGCCGATGCCGTCGAAGACCTCGTGCGGCCGGGCGTCATGCATGTAGGCGGGCGTCGTGACCAGCTTGTTGACGCGGTCGACGCAGGCCTGCGTCACCGAGCATTCCTGGTGGGTGGCGCCCATCGCCCGGGCGGCCGCCGCCGCGCCGGACTCGCCGCCCAGCGTGATCGTGCATCCCGGCCCGCCCGAGGCCGACCCGAGCACCCTGGCGGCGATGATCGGCGCGATGCAGCAGAGTCCGATGGGCTTGGCCGCCGCATGGAAGGCCTTGACGGCCCGCGACACGTCAGAACGGACCGTGCAAGCCGCGCCCCTCGAGGCGAAGTCGCAGAGGTTCTTGGCCGCGCCGAACCCCCCGGGGATGACGAGCGCGTCGAACCCCGCGGCGTCAAGTCGTTCGAGGGGCGTGATGTCGCCCCGAGAGATGCGGGCCGACTCGGCCAGCATGTGGCGGGTCGCCCCGGCCTCGATCGTGTCGGTGGCGTGATTGACCACCTCGGCCTGCGGCGCGTCGGGAGCGAAGCAGCGGTACGCCCACCCCTTGCGGGAGAGGTGCACGAGCACGCTCACCGACTCGTGGATCTCGCGTCCGTCCGAACGGCCGCTGCCGGCCAGCACCACCGCGATCCGCTTCGACATGACTGGCTCCGAATGTGTCCGGTCGATGCTAGGCGATGCCCCGGGGCCGCCACCCGCGCGACCGGCCCGGGCACCCTCACCGAATCCGAACCCGCCCTCCCAGGCCTCGCAGGCGGCGCACGTCCCCCGGCCCGCACGCCCCGCACGACCCTCGCAGGCGGCATCACGGGAATTTTCGGGAAAATCGACACAGTCGGTTGGCACCTCCCAAACCGCGTGGCATGTTGTGGGTGTCTTGTCTCTCTCCTCCTCGTCGATTGCGGGCGGAAACACGCAATCGACATTCAGGGCCCCGCTCGCCTGAGACGCGGACGGCGGCCGACGAAGTCTTGTCTCTCTCCTCCTCGTCGATTGCGGGCGGAAACACGCAATCGACATTCATGGACGTCGCATGCCCGAACGGCGTGCGGCGACCGACGAAGTCTTGTCTCTCTCCTCCTCGTCGATTGCGGGCGGAAACACGCAATCGACATTCATGGACGTCGCATGCCCGAACGGCG
>CAIYWI010000098.1 GCA_903929885.1 uncultured Phycisphaerales bacterium | reverse complement strand
CTCCTCTTCGGAGGCGAACTCTCTCTCGACGGTCGCGTCCGCCCCATCCGCGGCGCGATCGCGCTGGCCGCCCTCGCCAAGGCCCGCGGCGCCAAGGGCGTTGTCGTCGCCGCCGACAACGCCGTCGAAGCCGCCGTCGTCGAAGGCGTCGAGGTCCATGGCGTTCGCACGCTGGCCGAAGTGGTCGGGCTCTTGAACGGCGAGATCGAACCCACGCCCGTGCCCACGCCCGATGTCGCGGGCCTCTTGCTCAACGCCGCCGCCCCCGTCGACTTCGCCGACGTGAGGGGTCAGGAAGGCGTCAAGCGCGCCATCGTCGTCGCCGCCGCGGGTTCGCACAACCTGCTCATGCTCGGCCCGCCCGGCACCGGCAAGACGATGATGGCCAAGGCCCTCCCCGGCGTGCTCCCGCCCCTGCAACCCGAGGAGTCCATCGAGATCACCCGCATCTACTCCGCCGCCGGACACCTCCGCCCCGGCCAGAGTCTCGTCACGTCGCGGCCCGTCCGCTCGCCCCACCACACCGCCTCCGCCGCCGCGGTGGTGGGGGGCGGCCAGGTGCCCCGACCCGGCGAGATCTCCCTCTCGCACCGTGGCGTGATGTTCCTCGACGAACTCGCCGAGTTCCCCCGCGACGTGCTCGAGTCGCTCCGTCAACCGATGGAAGACCACGTCGTCACCGTCGCCCGTTCGCACGCCTCGGTGCGATTCCCCGCCGACTTCATGCTCATCGCCGCCATGAACCCCACGCCCAAGGGCGACATGCCCGTGGGCGAAGAGGGCAAGCGCATCATGGATCGCTACCTCGAACGCCTCAGCGGCCCCTTGCTCGACCGCATCGACATTCACGTCGAAGCCCCCGCCGTCCCCTTCCGCGAACTCGCCCGCGGCGCGTCGGGCCACAAGCCCCCGCCCGGCACCTCCACCTCGCAGATGCGCGACGCCGTCAGCCGCGCCATGCGACGCCAACGCACACGCCAAGGCCCCATGCTCCCCAACGCCCGCCTCAGCGGCCGCCAACTCGACGACGTCGCCCGCCTCGATGAACGAACCATGGCCACGCTCGGCGATGCCATGAGCCAGCTCAAACTCTCGGCCAGGGCCTACGACAAGATCCGCCGCGTCAGCCGCACCCTTGCCGACCTCGACGACGCCGACCGCGTGCAAGAACCCCACGTCCTCGAGGCGATCCAATACAGATTGCTCGATCGGCGAATGTGAATGACCACCGTTCGCTCGCCCGCCAGCCCAATCCGCACGTCCCCCGCCAGCCCGCTTCGGGCGTCCGTTCGTTGAGCCGGGTACGGCGACGTGGCGTGACGACGCGAATGCCATCGACGCGCCGCATCGATCGGGTTCGGCGTGGCGATATCACGCCGCGGTTGGCGCCGCCGGGGGCTTGCTCGAAGACTCGCTGCGCCCACGGCTCAACGAAGGGACGCCCTTCGCGCTGGCGAACAGACCATAACCGACGCCAACACCCGCCCGTACCCTCCCCTCCCCATGCTTCGCACCGCCGATCTCGACTACGACCTCCCCCCCGGCGCGGTCGCCACCACGCCAGCCGAGCCCCGCGACGCCGCCAAACTCCTCGTCGTCTCTCGCACCGACGAACGCCTTCAGGAGCACGCCACCGTCGCCGATCTGCCCTCATTCCTCCAGCCGCACGATCGTCTCGTCCTCAACACCACCAAGGTCCTCGCCGCCCGCCTCGAAGGCCATCGCACCGACACCCCCGGCAAGGTCAACGGCCTCTATCTCGGCTCCGCGTCCCTCTCCGGCCAACGCGCGTGGCTTGCCATGCTCACCGCCAAGTCCCTCCGCGAAGGCGTCCGCATCCGTCTCGAAGGTCCTGAAATCTCCATCGAAGCCACCCTCGTGCAACGCGCCGCCGACCAGCCAGGCGCATGGCTCCTCGCCATCCACCTCCCGCCATCCATCGACCCCGCCACGCCCGACGATCGCCTCCTCGACCTCGTCGGCCACACGCCCCTGCCCCCCTACATCATGAAGGCCCGCCGCGATGCAGGCATGGACCGCGAGGTCGCCTCCGATCACGATCGCTACCAGACCGTCTACGCCCAACAGGTCGGTTCCGTCGCCGCACCCACCGCCGGGCTCCACCTCACCCCTCGCGTCTTCGACGCCCTCGTCTCCCTCGCCATCGCCCGCTCCGATGTCCTCCTCCACGTCGGCACCGGAACCTTCAAGCCCGTCGAATCCGAGTTCGTCGAGGATCACCCCATGCACAGCGAGTGGTGCGCCATCACCCGCCGCGCCGTAGACGACATCCTCGCCACCCGTGCCGCGGGCGGCCGCATCCTCGCCGTCGGCACCACCAGCGTCCGCACCCTCGAGTCCTTCGCCCGCCTCTCGCCCCCGCTCCCGCCCGGTGCCGATCAGGCCTCCCTCGACACCCGCCTGCTCATCACCCCAGGGTTCCCCTTCCGCTGGACCGACGCGCTCCTCACCAACTTCCACCTCCCCAAGAGCACCCTCCTCGCCCTTGTCGGCGCCTTCCTTCCAGGCGGCCTCCCTCGCCTCAAGGCCCTCTACGCCCTCGCCCTCTCCCGCGGCTATCGCTTCTTCAGCTACGGCGACGCCATGCTCATCCTCCCCTGAAACCCCGCCCAACCGCACTCCTTCCCCGCCCGCGGCGTACCATCTCGACCCGCCCGAAGGACCCCAGAGGCCCCGTCCGAAGGACCACGCAGGCATGGACCTTTCCGAACTCGTCGCAGGGCTCGATGTGACCTTCGCCGCCAACCGCGGCACCGCCTGTCGCGTGTGCGACATCACCGAAGACAGCCGCACCGCCGTTCCCGGGTCCCTCTTCATCGCCCGCAAGGGCCTCAAGGCCGACGGCAAGCGATTCATCCAGGACGCCGCCGCCGCCGGCGCCGTCGCCGTCCTCACCGACGACCCCGACCTCACGCCGCCCCCCGGCTTCCGCCTGCCCATCCTCTTCGCCGCCAACGTGCCCCTCGTCTCGGCCCTCATCGCCGAACGCTTCTACGGCCACCCCACCCGCGCCCTCAAGCTCAGCGGCGTCACCGGCACCAACGGCAAGTCCACCATCACCTACCTCATCCATCAACTGATGAACCACGCCGCCCTGCGGTGCGGCCTCATCGGCACCGTGCTCGTCGACGACGGCACCGAGATCGCCCGCGCCTCCATGACCACGCCGCCGGCCCTCGAACTCTCTCGCACCTTCGCCGTCATGAAGGAAGCCGGTTGCTGCGCCGCCTCCATCGAGGTCTCCAGCCACGCCCTCGATCAACATCGCGCCGACGCGCTGGCCTTCGACGTCGCCGTCTTCACCAACCTCACCGGCGACCACCTCGACTACCACAAGACGATGGACAACTACGCCGCGGCCAAGGCCCGGCTCTTCGAGTTGCTCCTCGCCTCCGGCACCGCCATCGTCAACGCCGACGATCCGTGGACGCCCCGCATGGTCCGCGATTGCAAGGCCCGCGTGTGGAAGTGCGCCCTCAACGCCGCACCCAACGAGGCCGACCCCGCCGGCCCCGACGAATGTCGCGCCACCGTCATCGAGGAGACCATGCAGGGCATGCTCCTGGCCATGGAGGGGCCATGGGGCGTCATCGAGGCCCAGGTGCCGCTTATTGGACGCTACAACGCGATGAACGTGCTTCAGGCCGTTGCCGCGTGCTTCGCCAAGGGCCTCACACGCGAACAACTCTGCGCCGGTCTGCCCGAGTTGCAAGCCCCGCCCGGCCGCTTGCAGAAAGTCAGCCGCGACGACGCCGACGATATCGCCGTCTTCGTTGATTACGCCCACAGCGACGATTCGCTCCGCAACTGCCTGGCCTCGGTCGCCAAGGTCATTCCCGGTCGCCAGCACGGCGGCAGTCTGCTCCGAAACGCCGCGGGCACCTACCGCGCCTCGCCCCTCCCCACGCGACTCGGCGGCGGCCCCGCCACCGGACGCCTCTGGGTCGTCTTCGGCTGCGGCGGCAACAAGGACACCACCAAGCGCCCCCGCATGGGCGCCGCGGCCATCGCGCACGCCGACATGGTCGTCGTCACCAGCGACAATCCTCGCTCGGAGCGGCCCAGCGACATCATCGATCAAGTGCTCGAGGGCATCCCGCTCGATCAGAGAGACCGCGTGACGGTGCAAGCCGATCGCGGGCGAGCCATCCGGCACGCCATCGAACACGCCGCCGCCGGCGATGTCGTGGTGCTCGCGGGCAAGGGCCATGAAAACGAGCAGGTGCTCGCCGGCCCGGACGGCACGCTCGTGAAGGTGCACTTCGATGACTCGCAGCAGGCGAAGGCGGCGCTCGACGCTCGGCGGGCGCCCGCGGCTGGCCGCAGGTGATGAGTGCCGGAGGCCTCTCCCTCTCGCGAGTTATTCGGACTCGCCCCGCTTGAAACCGCATGGAACGGCTTGTTTTCCAACGCGTTAGCGATGAAAAATACTGGGCTTTTGGTGCGAGATATCTTGCATTTTCCTCACGGCTGGGGGATAGTTACGCTGCAATGTTCTCTGCACGCCGTTGGCGGGTGTACCGCCGTCACGCGCGTTCGGAAGAACGATGGTGGTCAACAGTCGGACATGACACGCTGACGTACGCAGCGTGACCCCGCGGAGGCGGGCATCGGGGGACGCCCCGACGGTCCGT
>CAIYWI010000097.1 GCA_903929885.1 uncultured Phycisphaerales bacterium | reverse complement strand
CCGCGCCGTCATCCTCGCAAACGACAGCAACCCCGCCGTCGCCACCGCCTACGCCAGCCTCCAATCCAACAGGGCCGCGGTCGAAGCCGCCTGGATCCAGGCCGTCAATCAGCAATGACGCCAGCAAGTGATGCGTGGGTCGATGAACAGTCGCCGTCGCCGTACGGGTACTGGCTTTACAACGCCCACACAGTCCCCCGAAGCGACTCCACAGCTCCGGAGTTGCTTCTTTATGCGCCTGGAGCGACTTGCCTTCGCATCGGTGATGCCGGATCTCTGCGGCGGCCGACGTCGCGGGTTGGAAGGACGAGATCGACTGGCCCGCCGCGAAAGACGCCTTGATCGACACCATGATTCGGTTCGAGAAAGCGCTACGCCCGCGTCTGGACAGTTTGTGACCTTTGACAGCCGGTCTCTGCGGCCTGCTCACGTTCCCATTCGGCGAGCAGCCAGTCTCCCATGTGTGCGATGAGGCGCTCATGGCGCTCTTTCGCGTCCGGCACATCCACAAACTCGATGTGGAAGTGGATCCCGGAAATGTCGATCTCGGACGAGGGCAGATCATCAGGGGAGATCTGCGTGGGCGACGAATCGGGGTGTTTCTTGGGCATGATCATGCTCCACGATTGCGTGATGCCGAGACCGGCTTACTCGCCGGTGAGCACGTCGAGGTACTTCTGATAGGCGTAGACACGGTCGCGACGCTTGCCGGAGGTCTCCTTGAGGATTCCCGTCTCCTCAAGGGCTTCGATGGCCTTGATCGCCGTGGGCTTGCTGACGCCCAGCAACTCGATGGCCAGGGGCAGGGTCACGACCGGGCTCGAGGGAAGAAGATCAAGGAGTCGGATCGCCGGCACGGTGACGCTGTCATATGCGATCAAGCGGGCCCGGTCCTCGCCGAGCAGCGCGAAGAGCCTCTCGGCCGCACGGACGCCGTCGTCGGCAGCCTCGCGCACGCACTCGAGGTAGAACGCCGTCCAGCCCTCCCAATCGCCGCCGTCGCGCACCCCCGTCAGATGCGCGTAGTACTGCTGCTGACGCCGCTTGAGCGCCAGGCTGAGGTACAGCATCGGGCTCTTGAGCAAGCCCCAGTGCTCCAGAAGCAGTGTGATGAGCAGGCGGCCGATGCGGCCGTTGCCGTCCAGGAACGGATGGATCGTCTCGAACTGCACATGCGCCAGCCCAGCCTTGACCAGCGGCGGCAGCGCATCGTCCGAGTGAAGCCACTTCTCGAGCTGGGCCACGAGCTCGGGCACGACCTCGGGCGGCGGCGGAACGAACCGGGCGTTGCCCGGCCGCGTGCCGCCGATCCAGTTCTGGGAGCGGCGGATTTCGCCGGGCATCTTGTCCGCCCCGCGCACACCGCGCATCAGGCGTTTGTGGGCTTCGCACAGCAGGCGTGTGCTCAGGGGCAGCCCCTTGGCGCTGGCGATCTCCTTTCGGGCGAAGGTCAGGGCATCGACGTAATTGCAGACATCCCGGACGTCGTCCGGGCGTTCGGCCTGCTTGGTCGCCTCGAACGTCACCACGTCCTGAAGGGTCGCCTGCGTGCCCTCGATCTCCGACGAGACGACCGCCTCCTTGCGGACAAAGCCGTACAGGAACCACTGAGCGCTGGGCACCATTGCGCCGGCGACACCGAGCTTGCCGACGGCCGTCACCGCCTCGGCGTGCAGCGCAGTCAGCCGGTCATCGAGCACCAGCGGCGGATCGGCCGGCGGCAGCGGCGCAGGCACGAACGCCCGGACGTCCTCCCCTACGGCCCCCCCAGCCCTGGAAACCCGGTATGTCCCTGTCGTGCGTGGCATGGCTAGGCAGCGTTCCTTTCCTAGCGGGATCCGCTAGTCAAGAAGTCTTGACTAGGATCGACCGTTAGTCAAGTCCGCTTGACTAGCGCGAGACCAGCAAGCCCTGGCAGCAGCCAAACGCGGGGATTCTGGGACGCAAACCATTCGCTGAGGCCGTTTGGGTCGGTTCCCGCGGCCATCGCCCCTTGCCGAGGATCTGGACATGTCCTTTTCCAACATCAAGCTGTCCCGTGACGAACTGTACGAGAAAGTCTGGGCGCAGCCCGTGTCGGTGGTCGCCAAGGAGTACGGCATCTCCGACGTGGGGCTGGCCAAGATGTGCCGGCGCCTCGAGGTTCCGATCCCGGGCCTCGGCTACTGGGCCAAGAAGCAGCACGGCAAGCCGGTTGAGCAGATCCCGCTCCCGCCGCCGCCGGCAAACACGAAGCTTGAGGTGACGATCAACACCTACCGAAAGGTCGCAACCGACCCCGACCAGCTCGGGAAGGCGACGGGGATCATCGACGCGGAGGAACTCGAAGCCAACGAGGTGATCGTGCCCGACGTGCTCGCGGATCCGCATCCGGCGGTCGCCCGCTCCCTGAAGTTCCTCGGCAAGGCGAAGCCGGGCGCGGACGGCCTCGTGCATCTTGCCGATCCCACGTGCTTGCCTGTCACCGTCTCGCCGCAGCAACTCGACCGCGCCATGCGCATCATGGACTCGCTCCTCAAGGCGTTCGCTGCCCGTGGCTACGACGTCACTATTGGGAACGAGGACCGGCGTGAACTGAAGGTCGCTGTCGCCGACGAACCCATCACGTGCTTCCTCTGCGAGGACCTTGACAAAGCGCCGAGGCCGATGACGGCTCAGCAGAAGAAGGACTTCGAGAAGTACCACTGGAAGCCGCGGCAGGAGTATGACCACTCGCCATCGGGCACTCTGGCGCTGCATGTCAACGCCAACCTGTGGAATGGCATGCGCCGGCGCTGGTCGGACAGCGCCAAGCGCCCGTTGGAGAAGGGTTTGAACTCATTTCTGGCAGGCGTCGTCAAGGTGGCTGTTGCCGTCCGTGCCGAACGTCTCGATCGGGAGCGGCGTGATCGTGAGCAGAAAGGCCGCGAGCGCCGGCGCAAGGAACTGTTCATCGCCCAGGAGAAGGAGAAGGAACGCCTGGCACGGCTCGATCGCGAGGTCGCATCATGGCACAAAGCCCAGGAGATACGGGCCTAT
The DNA here is from genome assembly GCA_903929885.1 of uncultured Phycisphaerales bacterium. Taxonomy (GTDB): domain Bacteria; phylum Planctomycetota; class Phycisphaerae; order Phycisphaerales; family UBA1924; genus UBA2402. The sequence goes on along the minus strand of CAIYWI010000097.1, from coordinate 240,247 downwards.
GTGGAGACCGTCCGCGGCCTCGGCCTCAAGAAGCACGGAAGGATCGACCCCGGCAGCGAGATGGATCAGTGGATCAAATGGGCGATGGATCAGGCCGATCGGTACGACCCGCTCGTGGGGAGCCCGCCGTCGGTGCTAGATGAGCAGTTGCCGTCGCCGTACGGGTACTGAGTGCTCGCGCCGAACGCTGCCCGCTCGCATCAGGAATCTACCATCCACCGATGCCCAAGCCGACACCCGAGCCGAAACTCTGGAGAAACATCGCCGCCATGCTCGAGGAGATGGACGACCAATCGCTCCGCGGTCTGGTGCATGATCTCTACAAGCTCGCCCCGGAGAACCGCGCGTTCCTGGCGGCCTGGATAGGTGATGAGGATGCGTCGGTCGAACTGCTTGGCGGGTACAAGGCGAAGATCACGGCGCAGTTCTTCTCGCGCGGAGGTCCACGGCTCAACGGCGGATGCGATCTGGCGCTGTGCCGACGCCTCATCAAGGAGTTTCGCCGCGTCACCACGGCTCCCGAGATGCTCGGCGGGTTCGACATCCGCGGCACGATCGACCTTGGTCTGCACTACATCGAGGTCGGCACGAACTACGTGAACGAGATCGGATGGGACGAGGAGCGGCCGTACAACAGCATGGGTGCGGTGGCCGCGGAGACCTCGCAACTGTGCCAGGACAAGAGCGGGCAGAAGTGGGCCGGCGTGTTCTTGCCTCGAGTCCGAGCCGTCGCCACAGCTGCCCGCGACATCGGCTACGGGTTCGGCGATGAGCTCGCCGACATGGTTGCGGTTTTCGAGGAGACCGCCGCCGCGTTCGAGGCAAAGCGAGCGAAGCGATCGTGGTGATTGCTGCCGCGCGGCGACGGAGCACCTACGCCGCCACCCGGTAGTAGTGCTTCAGCACGCCGCCCAGCCGGGTTCGGCACCGGACTGTCCCAGGCTGACTCGCCAATCGCAGCGGGGGAGGCCTGCCCACCGGCGCGCGGAACCCGATCGCCGAGTGTGGGCGTTCCCGGTTGTAGTGCTCAAGGAACTCGGCGATCAGGTGATCGAGATGCCGCGTGCCCAGCACGATGAACCGGTCCAGGCACTCGTCCTGCACGGTCTGAATGAATCGCTCGACGTGAGCGTTGAGGTTCGGAGCACGGTGCGGCAGGCGCACCGGCGTGATGGCGTAAGCCCGCAGCGCATCGTCGAACGGCCGCCCGAACTTCGTGTCGCTGTCCCGGGTGAGCACGCGGCACTCGGTTGCGCCGTCGCCGGCCGCGGCTTTGAACAGCGGAACCTGCGCCGCGACCCACGCGGCGTCCGGGTGCTCCGTGCTCGCTGTGGCGACGGCCCGGCGTGTGGCGACATTCACGAAGACGAGCGTGTACGCGTCGCGGAAGCCCCTTTTCGTGACGATCCGGTGCCGCAGGAAGTCGCACGCCCAAAGGGTCTTGGCGTGGGACTTGATGAACTGGTCCCAGGTCGTCTCGCCACGCTCCGGGCCGGTCGGCAGCCCCGCGTCCTTTAAGATGTTGACGACGGTGCTGCGGGAGACCTTCACGCCCAGTTTCTTGAGCTCGCCGAGGATGCGGGTGTAGCCCCAGCCCGTCTCCCTCGCCAGCCTCAGAACCAGCCGCCGTATTTGTTCGGGTGACTTTGGCCGTCCCGGCTTCAGCCCGGTTTTCTTCTTGGGCCGGCGCTTGTCGGCGTTTCGGATCCACCGCAAGAAAGTCTGAGGCGTGACGATCGTCACCAGCGCCTTGATGGCTGATCCCAGCGGCTTGGCCAAGCGGACCAGCCGCGACCGCTCCTCGGGCGAGACCCGGACGGGGCCGTCGATCTTCGAGCGGAGGACCTCGTTCTCGGCTTTCAGGTACTGGATCTGGCGGCGCAGGTCGGCTTGGGCAGACCCGGCAAGGACATCGAACAGGCGGCGGAAGAGATTCGGCATGACCGAATCGTCTGAGCCCGGGGTGGGGCAGGGGGCAGAGTGCGAAATCGTGAGATTCTGAGACTCGGCCCCGGCCGCCCTACAAATCCAGGCCATTCCGCTATCCTGAACCAGTCTCACGCCTCACCCTCGTGAGACTTCTGGGCGGGGCTGGAGTATTTGTACCCCGCTGGCGGCCCTGAAAACGTGGTTTCCGCCCGTCCCCGTTAACAACCCGTGCCGATCGCACACCCATCGGGCCACCCCGAGAGTGGCCCGCCAACCCTCCGAAACGGTCTTGTACAGGGCGGGGACGCATCTCCGCCTTGACACTGTCAAGGCAAAGTGTACCGTCCGGCTTGACACTGTCAAGTGAGGGGGCGACGATGGTGGAGTGTCCGACCTTCGAGAGCAAGTCCTGGCGGCCAGTCTCGCCCTGATCGAGGAGCGAGGGGTCGGCTCGCTCTCCTTGCGGGAGGTGGCCCGTAGGGCGGGGGTCAGCCACCAGGCGCCGTACCACCACTTTGCCGGCAAGGAGGCCATCGTCGCTGAACTCGTCGCGCGCGGGTTCACGCGACTCTCGGAGATGCTCGAGGCCGCGGAAAGGGCCCGCGGCGAGCCCGCCCGGCGGCTGCGGCTCGCGGCCCGCGCGTACGTCGACTTCGCGCTCGGCAACCCGGCGGTGTTTCGCGTCATGTTCAGGCCCGAACTCGCCGACCTGTCGGCCTGCCCCGCGGCGGCCGCCGCGGGAACACGCGCGTATTCCGTGCTCGTCAGACTGGTCGAGGAGCGCTTCGCCGGGCCTCGGGTATCGCCCGAGCGGCTCGGGGTGATCACGACCATGCACTGGTCGATGGTGCATGGGCTCGCGACGCTGCTGCTCGACGGCTCACTCGGCAAGCGAGCCGGATCGGCGATGGCCGCCGACGCCCTGATCGAACGGACCCTTGACACCTTCTCGATCGCGGCGGGGTCGCTGGTCACTCCGACGCCTCGCGCCTCCTGACGTGATGTCGCTTCGAGCGTGAATGCACGTGTGACGATCAACTCGCCGCGAGCCGCCCGCAGAGCCCGGCGCAACCCGGGCTACGGTCGTGAGCGTTCACGGCCGTGCCCCTCGTCTGGACCGCGTGGCGTGATGATGTTTCAGGAGCGTTCGATGTCTCAGCACGAAGTCGCCTCGCACGATCTTGCCACGCTCCCGCCCGGGTTGCCGGTGCCCGTCGATGATGGGGCGTGCCTGCACCTGCGTCGCGCGGCCCTGCCGCCGATCGAACTGGCTTCGACGAGCGGCACGACGCAGAGACTCGACCGGCTGCCTCGTCCCGCCGTGCTGTTCTTCTACCCGCGCACGGGCGTGCCCGGCGAGCCCGTGGGCAAGGGGGTCTCGGGCGAATCGTGGGAGTCGATTCCCGGGGCCCGCGGGTGCACGCCCCAGAGCTGCGGCTTTCGCGATTCCCACGCGGCCTTTGCCGCCATGGGCGTCGACGTCTTGGGCGTCAGCACCAACACCACCGAGCATCAGCGGGCCTTCAAGGACCGCGAACGCGTGCCCTTCGAGTTTCTCAGCGACAGCGGCCTGACGCTGGCCAGGGCGATGCGCCTGCCGACGTTCGAGTTTCCGGTCGCCTCGGGCGGCCCGCCGACGCTCGTCAAACGCATGGCGTGGTACGTCGAGCCCGACGCGGGGGGCGTGGTTCGCGTTCGCAAGGTGTGGTATCCGGTCTTTCCTCCAGACCAGCACGCCGCCCGCGTGCTCGAGTGGCTCGGCCGCCGCGCGGAGGTGACGCTCGTGACGCGGAGCGGGAGCCACGATGCCTTCGTTCGAGCCGAACTCGAGCGTCACTGGTTGGGCACGCAGATCTGGTCGCGGGGCATCTGCTACGACGCGGATCGCATTCCCGCGATCATCGCCATGCACGCGGGCGAGCCCGCGGGGTTGATCACCTATGACATGCTCCCCGGGGGCACACAGTGCGAGGTGGTGACGCTGAGCACGCGTCTCGAGAACCGTGGCATCGCCGCCCGTTTGCTCGAGGCGGTCGAAGACATCGCGCGGGTGGCGGGGGCGTGGCGCATCTTCCTGACCACCACCAACGACAACCTCAGGGCCATCGGGGTGTATCAGCGGTGCGGCTGGCAGTTCGCCGCGTTGCACAAGGGGATCGTCGACATGGCCAGGGAAAGGGTGCCGCACATTCCGCGGCTTGGCCCCAGCGGCATTCCCGTGCGTGACGAGCTCGAGTTCGAGTTGTGGTTGGCGTGAGGGTCGGAGGACGCAGGCGAACGCCCATGTGTCCGGCGCCTCGAGGTTGACGCACGGCAGCGTCGGGAACACGGCGCGGCAGCGCGTGGACTTCCCTGATTGATGCGGGCTCGGATCGCTGCGGCGGGGCGAGCCTCACGGTTCTGGGGTCGTGGCGTCGTCGGGAGTGGCGAGCCGCCGCATGGTTCGACCGGTTGCGCTACCGTTTCGACCAGGGACAGTCGGTTTCGAAACGCCGCGCCGATCACGAGGGAGCCATCGCGTTGAACTCGCACATCACGCCGGAGATCCGCTGGGACGCGTCGGCCCTCGAGGCTGACCCTGTCGAACTCGCCAAGGCCTTCAATCGCAGCATCCACGGGCTGGCCAAGCGGCTTCCCGCCGCGGCACGGGCGAGGTTCGTGATGGCGCTCGACTCCGAGCTCTACGGGCAGCTCGGCGAGGCCGCCATCGCCCTGTCGCGCGAGCAGGGCGACGGGCTGCACCCCAAGCACCGCATTCTCCGCTACCACGACTTCTTCGTCGAGCGGATCGGCAAGGGCGAGCGCGTGATCGACCTGGGCAGCGGCGTCGGGGCGTTGGCGGTGTCGATCGCGGCCAAGAGCGGGGCGAGGGTGCACGGCATCGACTGGACGCAACGCAACGTCGAGACTTCGCGGATGGCGGCGTCCACCGCGGGGGTCGAGGCGACCTGTACGTTCGAGGTGGGCGACATCACGCTCGCGCGTGCGGAGGGGCGATTCGACGTCGTCGTCCTCTCGAACGTGCTCGAGCACATCGACGACCGCGAGCGGCGGCTCTCGATGTGGCGAGACTGGTACGAACCCCGCCGCATGCTCGTCCGCGTGCCGTCGTTCGAACGCGATTGGCGAGTGCCGTACAAGAAGGAACTGGGCGTCGAGTGGCGGTGCGATCCGACGCACTGCACCGAGTACACGCAGGACCAGCTCAAGCGCGAACTCGCGGACGCGGGCTACCGCGTCACCGAATGCCAGGCCATGTGGGGCGAGTGGTGGTGCCAGGCCGAGCGGCGGTGGTGACTTCGCCGAGCCGCGAGCTCGTTCCGGCGGTTCTCGGACGTCATCCTGCCCAGGGAAGTCCTTGTGCAAGTTCCTGATAAGCAGGGATTTGCAGATTCACGCCCACGGGATGCGAGTTGGCATTGACTGTAACTTCGCACGCAGTATGCTGCACGCTGCGTTTCGGCGGGACGAGAGAGACAAGACACCCCCGACAGCGCAAAGGTGTGTGTCGCACGCGTTGCCTCCGCGTGCGGTCCTGTGTCTGCGCCATGTTGTCGGCGCGTCGCCGGGATTTTCGGGGCGCGAGGAGAGACGAGATGACTCGGATGAATGCTTTGGCGGCCCTCGCGGGCCTTGCGCTCGGTTCGGCCGCGATGGCCCAGAACACGGGCGTGCTTCTCACCGACGGCGACGCCGTTTTCCGTTTCGGCAGCACGACCACGACGGTGCTCTTCCCCACGGTCGCCACGTCGTCGTCCCGGGTGTCGATCGACAACCGCATTAACGGCGGCGTTACGGGCACCGATCTGGGCTGGGACATGCAGTGGTACATCGGCCTCTCGGGCCGCGCCCGCGAGTTCACGATGACCGGGTTCACCGGCCGCACCGTGACCGGCACGAACCAGGTCGCGTACAGCTTCAACAACGCCTTCGGCATCAGCGGCCTCTCGGCCGTCGTCACCGCCACGCTGACGGACAACGCCTATGGGCCCAACACGTCTCGGGTCTCGACGTCGCTCTCGCTGACCAACAACTCGTCGGCCGCCATCTCCAACTTCGATGCGTTCTTCAGCATCGACAATGACGTCGCCGGCACCAGCAACGTCTTTGCGCCGCTGGCGTTCAACAACTCGCACCGCGTTCTCGCGCAGTCCAACCTGACGGCCGCGGGCGGCCCGTTCCACTCGGTTCTCTACGGCTACAACGCCGACGCGTCGGGCGCGGGTTCGTTCACCGCCCTCAACTCGCAGATGACCGATTCGGGCCCCGACTTCACCGTCCTGGCCGACCTCGGCTCTGCCGGCAACTCCACGGCCGCCGACTACGCCCAGTTGATGCAGTGGCGCCGGACGCTCAACGTCGGGCAGTCTGTCGTCTTCCGGGCCGACGTCAACGCCTCGATCGGAGCCACCGCGGTGATTCCGGCTCCGGGCGCCGCGGCCCTTCTCGGCATGGGCGGCATCCTCCTCGGTCGCCGCCGTCGCTGAACGTCCCCACGTCGCGACGAACAACGACGAACCACGCCCCGGACCTGCTCCCGGGGCGTGGTTCTTTTTCAGGGCTGCCGGCCGCAGCGGAGTCGCCACTGATCTCGAATCAGCTGCGCGAACCGGTCGGCGAACGCCGGCCCGTCACAGACCGGCGAACCAAGGAATCGAGCCGCGAGGCCCGCCTGCATGGCGCGAAGCCGCGGCCGATCCGCGGCGAGCTCGGTTGCAAGGCGCACGAACGACCGCTCGTCTTCGGCGACCAACTCCCGCAAGCCCGCCGCCTCGAGGATGCTCGCTCCCACCCTCGCGACGTGACGATCGCCCCGCAGCGTCACCACGGGCACGCCGAGCGAGAGCAACTCGCAGGTGGTGGTCGTGCCGTTGTAGGGGAACGTGTCGAGGGCGATGTCGATCACGCTCGCTGCGGCCAAGTGATCTTCGGGGCGTTCGTGCGGAGGCATGATCGTCCACGCTTCCGGCGGCATGCCCGCTTGCTCCAGCCGGCGTGACAAGGCGGCTTGCGATCCACCCTGCCTCAATCCCCGTCCCTTCACCAGAAGTGTCGAGTCCGGCGTGCGTTCCACGATCTCGGCCCACGTCCGCAACGCGCGGTCGGTCACCTTCGTCAGGTTGTTGAATGAGCCGAAGGTGATCGGACGGAAGTCATCATCGGGGCGTGCAGGCGGCTGCCAGTCGGGGGGGACGATCCATGATCGCCTCGTGACCGGCGAGTAGCACAGGAAGCATGGGTCGAGCCGTGCCAACCGTTCGGTCGCGAAGCGCTCGGCACCCGGCGGATCGGTCACGGCGTCCACGATTCGCACGTCCATCTCGGGAAGGCCCGTCGTGTTCGGATAGCCGAGATACGTCATCTGCAGCGGCGCGGGGCGCAGCTGAAACGCATGCAACCGATGCCCCTCCGTCCACCCGTTCAGGTCGATCAGCACATCGATGCCGTCGTCGCGGACGCGACGCGCCAGATTCACCGAGGAGATGCTGGGCGCGTGCACGAAGGTGTCGACCAACGGAGCCAGCAGATCGGTGGTTCGATCCTTCGTGGGGCCGGTGTGGTAGGCGGATACGGTCAGGCTCGGTCGGTGCAGATGCCGCAGCAGCGGTTCGAGGAAGAACGAGACGGAGTGTCCCACCAAGTCGTGACTCACGAAGGCAACCTTCAGGGGACGTTCCGGATCGTCCGTCGGCGAATGCCGGAACGGGGCTTCGGCGGCGTGCCTGGCGAAGAAGCGGCCCAGTCGTTCGTGGGCGGCAAAGACCCGGCTGGGCGACGTGTCAGCCGCGTTGCTGGCGAACGCCGAAGCCTCGAGCACTTGCTGGGTCGGCGGAAAGTCGCGCAGCAGCGCGTCATGGATGTCGAGGGCCTCGTCTGCCCGTCCCCGTGCCGCCAGGATGCCGGCCATGAGCGTGCGAGGCGCCATGGCGTTCGGATCGGCCGCGAGTTCGTCTCGCACGAGCCGATCGGCGTCGTCGAGACGGTCGGCGACGATCAGCATGGCGGCCAGTTGCAGCTTCAACTCGCGCCACTGGGGTTTGGCGAGGCAGATCGCCTCGAGTCGGGTGAGCAGTGTCGTCGCCTCGCAGACGCGGGCCAGCACGTCGATGGCCTCGACCGTCCTGGGTTCATCTTCGGCGGCCAGCCGCAGGGCGTGCTCGGCGTGGAAGGCGGCCGCGGCCCGCTCGCCCAGACGAAACATGGCTCGGGCAAGGCCGATCCTGGCTCGGAAGTCGGAGCCGTGCTTGGCCACCAGCGACAGGAAGTCCCGCTTCGCAGCCGCGTGCTGGTCCGAATCCAACAACTTGTATGCCGCCTGCAGCCTGGCCTCGAGCATCGCCCGAACGCTAGGCGGGTGTCCGCAGGGTCTATCGGAGCATGACTGGCGGAGTGGCTCCGACCGACGATCGGCGTCGCACAAGGGGTGATCCGCAGCGACTCTTGATGCCGCGGTCGACCAGAAGCCGAAACGGCGGCCGGTCGCCGTGGCTTGCCTGCACGATGCGGCACATTTCCTCGTAGCCGTTGCGTGACCGACCGCGACACCATGTTGCCGAAGACGCATCCGCGGAGTCACGCCATGAACCCAACGAACCCAGCAGCGCCCATCGGAGTCGCCCGGACTCATGAATCGGATCCCGTCGAACGATGGGAAGACGAGGGCGGCGCCTGTGCATCGAGTCCCGCGACGCCGAATGGTGCCGCGGTGGTCAACGGGTGGGGCATGCCATCGTTCGGTGCCGTGCAACCCCGGCTTGGCGCACGGCCTGATCCAACGCGTCTGCCCGCCGGCCGATCGACGGCGCAGCGAGTCACCACGGCGGAGCGATGAACCTTCGTGGAATCGCCGCAGGTTGCAGGGCGGCGACCCGAAGAAGCGAGGCGTTGGCAGTTGAGGCGAGGTCGGATCAACAGAAGAGGGACATCCATGTCTGCATGCATCAGAGACATCGCCAAGATCATGACCGGAGTGGCCGTCAGCGAAACGATCGGTCACTGGTGGCTCGGTCTGGTCGGCACCAGGTTCCTGCCGCTGGACATGGGGTGGTTCACCTTCACTCGCGAGGCCAACTGGGTGGCGATGGGCGGCTGGCCACTGCTGCTGGCAGCGTGCGTGTGGATCGGGTGGCGTCGCGCCGCGACCTCGCCGGGCGGCGCCGACGGCCGTTCGGGTTCGGTTTCATCGTGTTGAATGACAGAGGGTTGGGGCCAATCGTCGGGTCTTCGGAGTCGTTGGTCTGTTTGGCCGTGGTGTCTTGGGAGCGGTCGATGCAATGCGTGGCGTGTTCGGTCGTTTCGCGCAGGACCGAAGCGAACCTGCTTCGGCACTCGCACGTCAACCGGACCCTCGATGACCACTCCACGCACCCTTCGATTGATGTTGGCCGCCTTCGCCCTCGGCGGCGTGGGCTTGAACGCCACGTGTCTCGACGCCCATGCCCATCCGCCCGATGTCAGCGGGACCCACGATGGCGTGCACCGCCATGCCGATCCTGCCACCGTGCGTCCATGGACCAACATGCGCACAGGGGAGGTGGTCCGCGCCGCGTTCCTCGCGGCTCGTGATGGCAAGGTGATGCTCGAACGCGAGCATGGCGATGTGGTCGCCTTCAACCTTGTCGACCTGTCCGTGACCGACCAGGCCGAGGTGGAGAAGCGAGCGGGCGAGGTGAAGGCCATCAATGACCGGCTGGTCGTCGCCGATGCGCAAGCTCCCGCCGCCGCGGAGCCCGGCAAGCCCAGTCAGGCGGCTCCCTTCGATCGATTCGCGCCGTTTGTCAAGACGCGATGGGACGAGCGGTGGTTGTACATCGAGAGCGACGGCCTGCCGCATGCCCCGGTGGCGCATCCGATGATGGTGGGCATCACGGCGTGGCAGCAGCAGGTGCCATTGCCACAGGCGTATGTCGGCTCCAATGCGTGGCAAGTGCCTCTCAAGCCGGAGTTGGCGGAGCGCCCGGTGTCGGCCAAGGAGCAACTCTTCCGCGGCGCCATCGCCATCGCCGCCAACGGCATTCCGATCTTCAATCCGATCAAGAACGACGGTCGCACCGACACCTTTCTGGCGGGCGAACTCGACGAGTTCGGCGGTCATTGCGGTCGCGGCGACGACTATCACTACCACGTCGCACCTTTGGCCTTGCAGAAGGTCTTGGGCAAGGATCAGCCGCTGGGCTACGCCCTCGACGGATTTCCCCTGTACGGCTACTTCGATCCTGCCGCGAAGGCGGGCACGGACAAGGCCTGTGCCTTGGGCTCGACCGACAAGCTCGACATCTACAACGGGCACTTCGCGCCGGCGCCGGCGGGAGCCGAGCCCGGAGCCAAGGGGCTGTACCACTATCACGCCAGCCCCGCCTATCCGTACATCAACGGTGGCATGCGAGGCAAAGTGACGGTGAAGGACGATCAGATCGATCCGCAGCCCCGGGCGAGTTCGCCGCGTCCGGCCCTGCCACCGTTGCGGGGGGCACGCATCACGGGCTTCGAGCGCGACGACGATCGCAAGTCGATGACGGTCAAGTATCAACTCGGAGGCAAGACGCACTCGGTGAAGTACTCGGTCACTCCCGGGGGCGGCGTGACGTTCACCTTCACCGATGGCGACGGCAAGGAGACGGTGCAGACGTACAGCACGCGGGGACGCGGCGAGCGGGGTGGAAGGGGCGATCGGCCGCCGCGAGATGGCGACCAACCGCCGCCCCCGGGGGATCGTCCTCCCAGGGATGATCGGCCCGGGCGAGACGGCGAGCGACGTTCGCGGCGAGAGCCCCCGCCGCAGCAGGACCAGCAGCCTCCCAGGGCAGCATCGGGATCATTCCAACTCACCAGCCCGGCGATCGTCGACGGGGGCGTGCTGCCCGACGAGTACAACGGCAACGGCGAAGGTGCGACGCTGCCCCTCGAGTGGAAGGGGGCACCCGCGGGAACGAAGAGTTACGCGATCATCATGGATCACGTCGACCGTGATGGCATCACCAAGACCTACTGGGTGCTCTACGACATTCCCGCCGAGGTCACGAGCATTCCCAAGAATGTCAAGGGAGTGGGGCGCCTTGGCGCGACATGGAAGCGGGGCGAGACGTACGTGACGCCGCACTCCGCCGGCGGCGGCACGCACACCTACACGCTCCACGTGTACGCGCTTTCGGCCGTTCCGGCCTTCGACCCTTCGGCCGGACTGGTCACTCGCGACATGTTGCTCGAGAAGATCAAGGACACGACGCTGGCGACGGCTGACCTGCGCGTGCAGTATTCGCGGCCGCGTGAAGGTCAGGGCCAAGGTCAGGGTCAAGGTCAGGGTCAGGGCGGTCGGCGAGGACGAGGTGGGCAACCCTCGCCGCAGGGCGATCGCTGAACCTACTGAAACTCATCCGTCGGGGACTGGCATGGCGTGTTCATCTCTCAAGGAGACTGGCGTGTTTCGATCGATCGTGCCGTGGTGCGTGGCGGTGGTGGTGATGGCGTCTGCTTCAGGTGTTCAGGCGCAGTCCACGTCGCCGTCGGAGTCGGGCGAGGGGCGGCGTGAGCGAGGTCGCGATTCGCAACCCGGCGGCGGGGGGCGAGATGGGGGCCGCGGCCGCGAGGGCGGGCGAGGCCTGCTCTCGGAGGCCAACACGTTCAAGACGGACGTGCCTTCGCATCCGTTCAACATCATCCTTGTTCGTCCGACGTCGACGTCGATCACCGCGAGCGTGGCGAGCAATGTCGGCGCGGTCGGGTACGTCGAATGGGCGGTCGTGCCGGAGGGACAGACTCCCGGCAGCGTGAAGGACTTCCCGGCCCGCACGCCCGAGCGGGCGATGGTCGCTGGAGAGCCCGCGAGCTTCGAGCTCGATGGACTGAAGGCCGACACCCGATACGCGTACCGGTGGCGGAGCAGGGCGGCGGGTGAATCGGGCGGCACGTTCGAGACCGGGCCCGTGAGTTCGTTCATCACGCCGCAGGCGCCGGGCGACGCCTCATCCCGACCGAGGGACTTCTCGTTCACGATCATCGCGGATTCGCACCTCGACCCGGCGATGACGCCGGCGGTGTACGAGCAGGCGCTTCGCAACGCGCTGGCCGATGGGCCCGCCTTTCACATGGATCTGGGCGACACGTTCATGACCGACAAGCGCGGACGCAACTTCCGCGAGTCGTGGTCTCAGTACGTGGCGCAGCGGTACTACTTCGGGATCCTCTGTCATGCCGCACCGCTCTTCATGGTGCTTGGCAACCACGACGGCGAGGCGGGTTATGCCGCCAGAGGCGAGGGAAACGTCGCCTCCTGGTCGTACGACAACCGCACGAAGCTGTTCCCGCCGCCGGAGATCGGCGCAGGGCCGCAGGCCATGTACACGGGCCGCACCTCGCTGGAAGACGGCCGGGGAGGGATGTACTACGAGTTCACGTGGGGCGACGCTCAGATCATCGTCCTCGATCCGTTCTGGTTCACGACCGAGCGACCCCGCGGCGGCGGGGGAGGCGGGTCCGCCGCTCGCGGCGGCACGCCGGACGCCGACGTCGTGAACACCGACGACAACTGGGCTCGCACGCTCGGCAAGGCCCAGTACGACTGGCTGGCCCGCACCCTCGAGACATCGAAGGCCAAGTACACATTCGTCTTCATCCATCATCTCGTCGGAGGTCTGGGGCGAGCGAATCGCGGCGGCGTCGAGTCCTCCGTCTTCTTCGAGTGGGGAGGCCGCAACGCCGACGGTTCGCCCGGCTTCGCCGAACGCCGCCCCGGCTGGGCCATGCCGATTCACGATCTTCTGGCCAAGCACCACGTCTCGGCCGTCTTCCACGGTCACGATCACCTCTATGTGCGGAGCGAGCGCGACGGCGTCGTGTATCAGTGCGTGCCCCAACCCGGCAACCTCCGGGGAAACACCCGCTCGGCGGAGACGTACGGCTACAAGTCGGGCACGATCCTCGGCAGCCCGGGCCACTTGCGGGTGCAGGTGGCAGCCGACAAGGCGACGGTCGCGTTCATCCGATCCGCGTTGCCGGAGCAACAGGGCGAGGATCGCGGACGGGGCAATCGGGGTCGTCAGGAAGGGGCGGGTCAGGCCAACGGCGCGGTCGTCCATGCCTACGACATTCTTCCCTCGAACGGCGCGCCTCGCGGCGGAAAGGAGACTCGTCCATGAATCTTCGCGGCATGATCACGCTCATCGCGGCCATCGGCGCCGCGGCGACGCTGGCGGGATTCGCTCACCCATCGCAACCCAGGCAAGAGGGTCGTCGTCCACGGGGCGACCAGCCGCGAGGACTCTCGAAGCCGACCATGAGCGACACGGTGCGGGCCTCGATGTACGCCGACAACTGGTTCGTGATGTACGTGAACGGAAAGCTGGTGGCGGTTGATTCCATCGACTTTCTTCCGCACAACGTGGTGTCGGTCGATCTGCTGCCCGAGTATCCGATGACCATCGCGGTGCTCGCCAAGGACAACGCCGACCCGATGACGGGATGCGAGTACGGTCGACAGATCGGCGACGGCGGATTCATCCTCAAGTTCGCTGACGGCACGGTGACCAACGCGACATGGAAGGCCAAGTGCTTCCATCACGGGCCGATCGATCGTGACACGGCGAACCCGAAGGTGCGGACGGAGCCGATCCCCGAGCGATGGTTCGCCACCGACTTCGACGATGGCGGGTGGGCCAAGGCCACGGAGTATCCGCAGGATCGGATCCAGCCCAAGGAACCGTTCTTCCAGCATGACTTCAAGGGCGCGACGTGGATCTGGACCGACGATCTGGACCTCGACAACACGGTCGTGCTGCGCACGCGCGTGGAGCGGGCCGACTGGAAGGCCCGATGGAACACCAAGCCCGACCTGTCGAACAAGGACGTCCCCGGCATCAGGCCGTGACGTGAATCCGAGCGGACGAACGCGACCTTTCAGGAACGCATCATCATGGTGAACAAGGGAACACTTCATCGCATCGGGCTGCTCGCCCTGGCGTCGCTCTCCACCTCGCTGCTGGCCTTCGGGGCCGCGGAGCAGCCCGCGGCCAAGGACGGCGGCGCGTCCGCCCCTCAGCGTCCGGCTCGACAGCCGAACATCATTTTCTTCCTTGGAGAGGCGATCGGGTGGTCGACCACCTCGGTGGTGATGGACGATCAGATCGTGGATGCCGCACCCGTGCCGGGGTTGACGCCCCAGTTGGAGCGGCTCGCCGCCGAAGGCATGCGATTCAGCGACTTCTACGTCAGCGCACCTCGCTGCACGCCCGCGAGGGCGTCGTTCTTCACGGGGATCGGCGCGGCCAAGCTTCGCATGACCTATGTCAACGAGGGCGGGAACGAGCGTCGAGGCGAGCAGGGTGGCGGACGCGGTGGTGGTGGTGGCGGCGGGAGGCGTGGGGGCGCGGAGGCGGGACAGGAGCCGCCGGCTCGCGAGCCGCTGATCCTGCGCATGATGGCGCCGGCCTCCGACAAGGAACTGCCGCGAGAGGTGCGGACCGTGGCGGAGACGCTGGGCGAGGCCGGCTATGCCGCCGCGCACTTCGGCAAGTGGCATGTCGGGCGGGAGAATCCTCGCGTGCACGGCTTTAACGTCAACGACGGACCCAACACCAACGCGGGGCCGGGCAACAACCGCGAGCCGAATCCCGAAGAGGGCATCGCCATCACGGATCGCGGCATCGCCTTCATCACCGAGCAGGTCAAGGCGGGCAAGCCCTTCTTCGTGCAGATGTCGCACTACGGCGCGGGTCGGGAGACGGAGGTCACGCCCGAATCTCTGGCCGAGGTTCGTGCCCTGCTCGAGAAGAGCGGAGCGAGAGCCGGTCGCGAGAAGGATCTCGTGCGACTCGCGGCGGCGCGCGACATGGACAAGGCCATCGGCCGCGTGATGGACACGCTGCGAACGCTGGGTGTCGCCGACAACACGTTCGTGGCCTTCAGCGCCGATCACGGCGCGCCCGGCGGCACCGGCGGTCGGGCGACCTCGGCCAACCCGCCCCTCGCCGGGGGCAAGGGAAGCGTCCGCGAGGGCGGCATCCGCGTGCCCATGATCGCGTGGGGGCCGGGCGTCAAGGCGGGGACCACCAGCCGCGTTCGCGCCACGGCCATGGACCTGCTGCCGACGTTCGCGGAACTCGCGGGCACGCCCGTGAAGGTCGACGCATCCAAGCGAGACGCGTTGGCGACCGTGGAGGGCGGCAGCCTGGTCGACGTGCTCAGGGGCGTGGAGGGGGCGAAGGTCAAGCGGACTCGCGAGGAGACGTACATCCACTTCCCGCACTACGACCTGGGCAACGGCGGGCCTGCATCCGCGGTCTACGCGGGCGACTACAAGTTTATCCGCAACGACGACTCGGGTCGGCGGTTCCTCTTCGAGATCTCGAAGGATCCGAGCGAGGCCAAGGATCTTGCCGCGTCGATGCCCGAGCGCTGCGCGGACATGGAAGCCAAGCTCGACGCCTATCTGAAGGCGATCGACGCGCCGATGGCCAAGCCCAATCCCGCGGCGGCCGAGGCGGCGCCGGCCGAGCAACCCTCGCGTCCCCGTCGCGGCGGCGCGAGGTGATGCGGCGTGGGATGCGGCGCCTCGCGGCGTATCCTCGCTCGCATGGACTGGACGACCTGGTACAACTCGCTCGACAAGCCCTCGTGGACGCCCGCGCCGTCGTTCATCGGGATGATGTGGTCGATCCTCTATCCGATCATCGTCGTCACGTTCGGCTTCGTGTTGGTGCAGTGCCTGCGACGGCGCGTGCCGTGGATGGTCGCGGTTCCCTTCGGCATCAATCTAGTCGCCAACGTGGCGTTCACGCCCATTCAGTTCGGCCTGCGGAACCTGCCCCTCGCGAGCGTGGACATTCTCGTCGTGTGGGCCACGATTCCGTGGATGATGGCGGCGGTCTGGCGTCACCACCGCTGGGTGGCGGCGGCGCAGGTGCCGTACCTGGCGTGGGTCTCGACGGCCACGGTGCTGCAACTGAGCATCACGATCATGAACTGGGGGCGATCGTGAGGCCGACAAGGTCGGCGCTCCACGCAGTGGATGGTCGGCATGGTCCCTCCGGCGTCCCGGTCCGAGGCGTTTGCCGGGTTCACTCGTAGCACGGATCCCATTGGGACACGGCGATGCGTTCGACGAGATCGTGTTCCGTGATCGGCGGCGCGACGCCGTCGACCTGGGCCTGACGTGACACCGCCAGTGCGATGTGTCGCGCCACCTGGCGCAGGTCTCGCAGCGGCGGCAGCAGCGGCGCGTTGCGGTCCGAGAGGGCGGGCGACTTCTCGCCCAGCGCTCTCGCCGCGGCGAGCAGCATGCCGTCGGTCACGCGCGTGGCCTTGCACGCGGCCAGGGCCAGGCCGATGGCGGGGAAGATGTACACGTTGTTGCACTGGGCGATGACGACGGTGCGGCCCCCGTCGACGACCGGGGCGAATGGGGAGCCCGTGGCGACAAGGGCTCGGCCTTGCGTCCAGCGGAGCAGGTCGGCGGGCGTGGCCTCGGCCTTGGAGGTGGGGTTGGAAAGGGGGAAGATGATCGGGCGAGGCGTCTTGCGGGCCATCTCGCGGACGATGGGCTCGGTGAAGGCGCCGCCGACGGTGGAGAGGCCGATCAGGATCGTGGCGGGCACCGAGGAGATCACTTCCTGAAGACCGACGACGCCGGCGTCGCAGCGGGGGAACGAGGCGATGCGGGCAGGGTCCTGCGCGAAGGCCCGCTGCTCGGCGTTGAGGTCGGTGCGATCGGCGTGCAGCACGCCGCCCCGGTTGACGATGAAGAAGCGGGCGCGGGCCTCTCTTTCGGACAGACCGTCTTGCACCATGGCGCGGCAGAGATAGTCGGCGACGCCGATGCCCGCGGCTCCTGCGCCGAACATGACGACGGTCTGGTCGCGGAGGGGCTTGCCGCTGACGCTCACCGCGCCCAGGATCGCGCCGAGCGCCACGGAGGCGGTGCCCTGGATGTCGTCGTTGAAGCTCAGCAGGTCGTCGCGGTAGCGATCGAGCAGCGTGTGGGCGACGGTGTTTGGGAAGTCCTCCCACTGGAGGCATGCGCCGGGGAGTTCGGCCTTGACGGCGGCGATGAACTGGTCGATGAAGTCGAAGTAGGCCTGACCGCTGAGCCGCTCGTGACGCCAGCCGAGGTAGAGCGGATCGCGCAGGCGTTCGACGTTGTTGGTGCCCACGTCGAGCACGATGGGCAGCGTGCGATTGGGGTGGATGCCCCCGATGAGCGTGTAGAGGGAGAGCTTGCCGATGGGGATGCCCAGCCCGCCCACGCCCTGATCGCCGATGCCAAGGATGCGGCCGCCATCGGTGACGACGATGACGTCGATGTCGCGCCCGTGACGGTTGGCGAGGATCTCGTGAATGCGGTCGCGAAGCGGATAGGAGACGAAGAGGCCGCGGGGCCTGCGGTAGATGTGCGAGAACTGCTCGCACGCCTGCGCGACGGTGGGGGTGTACACGATGGGCATCATCTCCTCGACGTGGTCGAGCAGGAGCCGGTAGAAGAGCACCTCGTTGGTGTCCTGCAACGCGCGGAGGAAGATGTGCTTGTCGAGGTCGGAGGCGCGGGTGCGGAATGCGCCGTAGGCGCGTGCGGCCTGCTGCTCGAGCGTCTCGATCTGCGGCGGGAGCAGGCCCGTCAGCCCGTAGCGGGCTCGTTCGTCCTCGGTGAAGGCCGTGCCCTTGGTGTAGAGCGGATGGTCCAGCAGCGCCTGCCCGCGACGATGGTGGAGCGTGTGGTGCTTGGACTCGATGAGTTGCTGCTGCGCGGCGGTGAGCATGTCGGGCTCCTGGCGAGGGCTGATTCTCGGGCTCGCGCGATGCGAGGGCGGGGACGCTCCGCGCCGATCGTATGAAGCGACACGCGGCATGCCCGACTCGCGGCGTGGATGCTGCCTATCATGTTGCATGCCGGTCGCATGATTGCGTTCCGGAAGGCGTCTTGCCCACGCGAGCGTGGATGGGACGCACCCGGCGACGTGTGTCGCCCCTTGCGTCCTCACGCTGCCCGACCCTCCAACGCGAGGTTGTTCGGCGGAACCGGCCTCAAGGAAGTGGTTCCCTCCGCTCGTGCAACGGCCATTGCCGCGTCATGTCGACGCGCCGGCCGGGAAAGTTTCTCTTGTCGATCACGTTCTCCTCGTTCCCCATTTCCGAGCCCATCCTGCGCGCCATCGGCGAAGAGGGGTACACCACCCCGACGCCCATCCAGGCCAAGTCCATTCCCCTCGTCCTCGAAGGACGCGACGTCCTCGGGTGCGCCCAGACCGGTACCGGCAAGACCGCCGCGTTCGCCGTGCCGATCCTGCACCGCCTGGTGTCGGGAACCGCCCCGACCGCTCCGCGGGCCAAGGGCGCTCCGGCCAAGAAGTTCCGAGCGCTCGTGCTCAGCCCCACGCGGGAGCTGGCTTCGCAGATCGCCGACAGCTTCAAGACCTACGGCCGTCACTCCGGGCTCACCGGCGCCGTCATCTTCGGCGGCGTCGGTCAGCGGCCGCAGGAGGACAACCTCCGTCGCGGCATCGACATCCTCGTCGCCACGCCCGGCCGCCTTCTCGACCTGACCGATCAGGGACTCGTCGACTTTTCGGGCGTCGAGGTCTTCGTGCTCGACGAGGCCGACCGCATGCTCGACATGGGCTTCATCAAGCCCATCCGCGACATCGCGGCTCGCCTGCCCAAGGCTCGTCAGACCCTCCTGTTCAGCGCGACGATGCCCACGGAAATCCAGCGGCTCGCCGAGTCGCTGCTCCGCAACCCCGCGAAGGTCTCCGTCGCGCCCGTCTCCAGCGCGGCTCCGCTCATCGAGCAGAGCGTCTACATCGTCGATCAGCAGACCAAGCAGGGCCTGCTCGCGGCCATCGTGGGCGAGGAGAAGGTCGCCCGCGCGGTGGTCTTCACCAAGACCAAGCACGGCGCGGACAAGGTCTGCAAGCGACTCGTGCAGTCGGGCATCGCCGCCGTGGCGATCCACGGCAACAAGAACCAGAACCAGCGCATCCGCAGTCTCGACGCCTTCAAGAGCGGTCGCACGAAGGTGCTCGTCGCCACCGACGTGGCCGCGAGAGGACTCGACGTCGACGGCATCACCCACGTCATCAACTACGACCTGCCGATGGAACCCGAGTCGTACGTGCACCGCATCGGTCGCACCGGCCGCGCCGGCGCGACGGGCGTGGCCATCGCCTTCTGCGATCCGCAGGCCGAGCGGCTCCTCCTCCGCGACATCGAGCGACTCACGGGCAAGCGCATTCCCGTCAATCCCAAACTTCCCGAACTGCCCCCGCCCCCGCCGAAGGACATGACCCAGACCCCGTCCGCGAGGCCCGAAGGTGGCCGTCAGGGACATCGTCAGGGTCCTCATCAGGGTCCTCGTCAGGGCCATCACGACGGACAGCAGGCGACCACGCGCACCGAGCAGCCGCGTCGTCAGCATCCGGCGCAGCCCCACGGCCACTCGCGGGGGCAGTCGCACGGGCAGCCCCACGAACTGCGTCGCGACCCCCGTGACGCCGAGCGTCAGCCTCGTCCGGCGGGTCATGGCGGAGGTCGTCCCGAGCGGCAGCCGCAGGCCTCCGAGGCAGACGGTCGGCCTCGCTTCACCGAGCAGCCGCCGCGGCGAGCCGGCATGGGATCGATGGGCAAGGGCGGCAAGGGTGGACGCCGCCGGTTCTGATCGGCGACGTGCATGCCTCATCGCCGACATCGCGGCCGAGCGGATCGGTACGATCCGACTCCATGCCACCGCTCGACCCCGCGCCCCATCTCGAACACTTCGCCTCGATCGTGCTTGGACACGTTGAGCAGGAGTATCCCAACAAGCTCGATCACGTCATCAACGACGCGACCGAGGTGAGGTCGCCGCGCGAGCTTCATCCGATCTTCTACGGGTCGTACGACTGGCACTCGAGCGTGCACGGGCACTGGCTTCTCGTCCGGGTCCTGCGGCTCATGCCCGGCCTCTTCACGACGATGCCCGCGATCGCCTCGCTGCTCGACCGTCAGTTCGTCGCCTCGAAGGTGGCGGGCGAGCTGGCGTACCTGCAGCAGCGGAGCCGCGGCCCGTTCGAACGCACCTACGGCTGGGCGTGGCTGCTCAAGCTCGGCGCCGAGTTGCATCGCGGCTGTCGCGAGATGCCCGCGTCGGATCCGCTCGGAACGTCGATGATTCGATGGCGAGATGCACTCCAGCCGCTGGCAGACGCGTTCGCGGCACGATACCTCGCCTACCTGCCCAAGGCCACCTATCCGGTGCGAGTCGGCACGCACGCGAACGCCGCCTTCGGGCTCGCCTTGGCCCTTGATTACGCGACCATCGCCCAGCGTGCCGATCTTCGCGCGATGATCGTCGCCAAGGCCACGGCCTGGTACGGGCGGGACGTCAACTGCCCGGCGTGGGAGCCCGACGGCACCGACTTCATCTCGCCTTCGCTCATGGAGGCCGAGTGCATGCGGCGGGTGCTCGACGGCCCCGCGTTTCTTGCATGGTTCGACGCCTTCCTTCCTGAACTGGCCCAAGGCCGCCCGGGCACGCTCTTCACCCCCGCGATCGTGAGCGACCGTGCCGATGCGCAGATCACGCACTTGGACGGGCTCAATCTCGCGCGCGCGTGGTGTTGGCGCTCGATTGGCAACGCCCTTCCGAGCGGCGACGCACGCAAGCCTCTGGCCGCGAAGGCCGGTTCCGATCACCTCGACGCGGCGTTGGCGCACGTCACGGGCGACTACGTCGGCGAACATTGGCTGGCGACCTTCGCACTGCTCGCGCTGAGCGAGTGAGCGGGCCACAACCCTCGCGAAATGACAAGGACCGGCCCTCGCGGGCCGGTCCTTTGTTACACGACGAGGGGATCGACGATCAGTCGACCGAACTCACTTGGTGAGATCCATCGGCTTCTTCGGGGGCTCGCGGCGATCGGGAGCGACCGGGGCGGGCTGGGCCGCAGGAGCGGGGGCGTTCTGGGCCGTGCCCGTGCCGCGGGCCTTGGCGAGGAAGATCTCGACGCGACGGTTGGCCGGGGTGTTGCCGTTGCTGGCGTTGGGAACCAGCGGGCGGTACTCGCCCCAGCCCGCGGCAAGCATGCGGCCGTAGGTGACGCCGTTGTCGCCCAGCACGTTGATCACCGCGATGGCGCGGTGGGCCGAGAGGTGACGGTTGGTCGGGTGGTTGCGGGCGGTGTTGGCGCTGATGCGTTGGCTGTCGGTGTGACCCTCGATGACCACCTCGTACTGCGTGGCCGAGGAGCTCTGGAGCACTTCAGCGAGCGCGGCGAGGGCCCGCTTGGCCTCATCCTTGACCACGATCGAGCCCGAGTCGAAGGTCAGATCGCTGGCGAAACGGAGCATGCCGCGCTCGGAGTCGTACTTGACGAGCTCGGGATAGGTGCGGGCGAACTCCTTGAGCATCGCGTCGGTGTCGGAGTCGAGCTTGCCGAAGTCGAGGCCGGCCATCCGGGACTCGAGGTCCTTCATGCTGGCATTGGCCTCGTCGAGCAGGCGACGGAGGTCGGCGTTCTCCTTCTGCAGCGCGGCGAGCGCGCCCTCGCCGGCGCCGAGGTTCTTCTTGAGCGCCTCGAGCGCGGTGCGGGCCTCGTCGCGTTCACGCTCGAGCTCGGCGTTGCGGGCCTTGAGACTGCGGTTGGTGGTGTACAGGTTGTCGTACTCGCCCTGGCCCACGCAGCCCGTGAGGGTGCCGGCCGCCAGCGTCAGGGCCAGCATCTTGATCGCGGTGGTTCGCATGGTGGTCTTCATCGACGATTCACTCCTTCGGCTCGTGTGCCCTTCGTTCGCGAGCCCCGTGACTCGCCGCGGGCGCGACCTTGCGCCCGCGTGCGGCCTTGTCCGCGAACCGGTGGGCGATGGTAGACCTCCCGGGTTCGGGATTTTCACGTTTGCGGCATGATTCCCGCAGATTTTCGACCATCGGCCTCTACCATTCCGCCCGCCGCCCGACCCGCGGCCTTCCCGTCCCCGATCGACGAACGCGACCTCGCCCACCGTGCCCGACACCCCTTCGCCGCCCGAATACCTCCGCATCGACGCCCTCGCCATCGAGGACGCCTTGGCCGTCTCGGCGTCGCCCGGTTCGCTCCTGCTGGAACTGCACGATGTCGAGGTGCTCGAGGTCGCCAACCGCCATCCGATCCACGCGAGGACGAAGGTGCTGGCGGCCGGGCCCAAGGAACTCGTCGAGCGGCACCCGGCCTCGTCCAAGGCGAGGGTGGTCAGTCGCCCGGAGGACGTGCTCATTCCCGGGATGGTCAACGCCCATTGCCATCTTGACCTCACCCACGTCGGACCGCAGCCATTCGACCTCGAGCGGGGTTTCGAAGGGTTCATCGACCTGGTCCGGACCCGACGACGCACGGTCGACGAGCAGATTGCCGAATCGGTGCGGCTGGGCATCGACTCGTGCCTGGCGGCCGGCGTGGTCGCCGTGGGGGACGTGGCAGGGTCCGCGGGGGGCTGGCCGCGGCTGGCGCCTTTCGAGGAACTCCTGCGATCGCCCCTGTGGGGCACGAGTTTCATCGAGTTCTTCGCCATCGGCCGACGCGAGCAGGAAGGGCTCGCGCGGCTGGAGGAGACCATCGAGGAAGGCGTGCGCCGAATCCGGCGGCGGCGGTTCGGACTGGGCATCTCGCCCCATGCCCCGACGACGGTCTCGCACGCGGCGTTCATGCGGGCGGCGGAGATCGCCAACCGACATCACCTCCCACTGATGACCCATCTCGCGGAGACGGCGGCGGAGCGAGACTTCATCGCCGCAGGGGGCGGCCCGTCGCGTCAACTGCTCGAACGCATCGGCATCTGGGACGATCAGGTGCTGCGGTCCATCGGCAAGGGTCATAGCCCCGTCGAGCACCTCCGCGATGTCCTGGGCTACGGCGACTTCATCGCCGTGCACTGCAACGGCCTCTCGGATCGAGACATCGGCATTCTGCTCGACACGCGAACGCCCGTGGTCTTCTGCCCCCGGGCCAGCGCGTACTTCCGAACCGACGAGGAGTTCGGCGAGCATCGGTACCGGGAGTTGCTCTTCTGCGGGGTGCGGCTGGGCTTGGGGACCGACTCGATCATCAATCTCTGGCGGGAGGGGGTTGAAGGGCAGGACGACCCGTCCCGATCGCCGGGGTTGTCGATCCTCGACGAGATGCGATTGCTGTACCGCCGCGACGCCCTCCGGGCGATGACCCTGCTCGGCATGGTCACGCTCGACGCGGCGATGGTGCTGGGGCTTGATCCCATCCATTTCACGTTCAAGCGCAACGCGGAGATCGCCGGGGTGGTGGCCGTGAATGCCCAGCGGCCCGGCGCCACCCGCCTGGAGTTGGCGGTCGATCGGATTCTGTTAGCAAGCAGCAAGCCCGAGCTTCTCCTCATCGGCAAGTGACGATCGGCGGTCTTGGGTGGGCGAAAGGGGCCGTGGCCTCGAACAACGAGCCCGCCGCGGCGTAGCGTTCGGACGAAGGATGGGGAGCCGCAGGGAAGGCATGGACGCATGAGCGCAAAGTGGCAGCGAGTACGGGCGACGGACGACGAGCTCTTTCGTGGTCCCTTGCTGTGGCCGATCAAGGCGGTGCTTCGCGCGTTCAGTTCGATCACGCTGGCGGTCATCCTGCTGACGCTGCTTGCCGTGTACGGGACCTTGGCGAGCGTTCCCATCGGGTTGCTGGCCCTCGCCCCGACCTACGCGGTGATCGGCCTGACCTTGCTGGCGGTCGTGGCGCCGGTCGCGGGGCTGCCCCTGTTCGCGATTCATCGACGCACGGGCGGGCGATGGCGTTCGAACGCGGCGATGTTCGCGGGGGTGTTCCTGCTGACGCTCGCGCTGGGCGTGCTGGCGACGTGGGCGTGGCACCGACTCGTCTGGCCCTCGCTGATCTACGACCCGGTGCGAGACACGGGTTTCCGTCTCTTCAAGTCGTTCGTCGAGCGGTACGACGCCGTCACGCTTCGTCGGTTGCCGGGCATCGAGATGTCCGAACTCGAGTTCTACGCGTGGTGGCCGCTGCGGGTCATCCTGCTCGCCTTCGTCGCGAACATGGTGGTGTCGACGGTGCGCCGCATCGAGTTCAACTTCAAGAACATCGGCGTGCTGACGGTGCATACGGGCATCGTGGTGATCGCGTTGGGCAGCGTGTACTACAGCGGGCTCAAGCGAGAGGGCGACACCCTGCTGTTCGCCGGCCAACTCGATCCGGGATCCGGCACGCCGCTCGTGGGGCCGCCGCAGAACGTCTTCTTCGACAACACCCGGACCGCGTTGTATCTCGAGGCGGGGAAGGGGTGGGAGCAGCGTCCGCTGGTTGGGGTGCCCCGGTACAACGACTACAACCTCTCCGCCGTGCCGGGCCTGTCGGCGTGGGAGACGGCCCGTCGGAAGGCGCCGTGGCAGGAGGGCCCGCAGCGGCCGCTGGACCTGCCCGTCGCCGACGGCGCGCCCGACATGTATCCGGAACTCCATGCTCGCATCGTGGGCTACTGCGCCTTCGCGACGGTGCACAAGGACTGGGTCAAGACCGATCCATCACCGGGTCAACCGGCCAATCCGCTGCGAATCGTCTACATGCACAGTTCGCTGCCAGACGACGCGGGCCGCGTGTCGGACGATCCGGTGTTGGCCTTCACGCTGCTGCCCGGATCGCCCACCGACCGCGTGAGCGAGCAGGAGGGCGTCTTCGCCATCGAGTACACCGCCGGTCCCGACGCCGGCATGCCTGACGAACGGTGGCGGGACCTGTGCGAACCGCTCCCCGAGGGCACGCAGCACGCGCTGGTCGTCGAGGTGCCGGGGGCCGCCGGCCTTCCGTCACGTCGCAGCGTGCACCCGGTCGAGGCGGGCTCGGTCATCGACGTGTCGCCGACGGGCTACCGGCTCACCGTCAAGGAACTTTCGCCCAAGCCCCCCTTCCCGATCATCACGCCTGGCTACAAGGACGCCCTCAGCAGCGTCGCCGTGGTGACGGTCGAGACGCCCGGCATCGGCGAGGCCAAGGGCGAGATCTTCGATCGGTACGTGTATCACCGATTCCCCGCCATCAATCAGGACATGGTCGAGGGCGTGAGCGACGACGGTCGACCCAAGCGACGCAGCGCGGACCCGTCGATTCGGATCGCGCTCATCGACGCCAGCCGACTGGGCGTGTACCTCGACGACACCGCTCAGGGAACGCGAGCGGTCGTTCGTCAAAAGGGCGGCGAGGTGCGAGTGCTCGAGCGTCTCGACGCGGGCGATCGTCTCGATCAGGTCGTCGACAAGATCAGCCTGAGCGTCGGCGACCGGTGGGCCCACTGCCGCGCCATCGATCGGCCGAGCCCCGCGTCCGCCGAGGAGATCCGAAAGGATCGTCAGGCCCTTGGCACGCACGACAAGGCGATGGTCGCGGTCGAGGTGCGCGTGGGCGACGGCCCCGATGCGGCGCGAGAGCGAGTGTGGCTTCCCTTCTCCAAGTACTTCGGCGTCGGCGCCGAGACCGAGCGAACGCTGCATGTCGGCGGGCGACAGGTCACGCTGGCGTTCGGACGCCTGCAGCACCGCCTGCCGCGCTTTGCCATCCAACTGGCCGACTTCAAGATGGTCTCCTACGACCACCGCGGCTCGCCGCGAGACTACCAGTCGACGCTCCGCGTGACCTCGATGGACGGTTCCTTCGATTCGTTCGAGCACGTCACGCAACTCAATGCGCCGCTCACCGCGCCCTACATCTGGGACGACAACGCCGGCGTCGTGACCAACGTCGCGAGGCGGCTGGTCGCCGGGGTCGATCCCAACCAGTTCAAGTTCAGCCAGGCCGGATGGGACGCCCAGGGCTGGGGCCGCACCCAGGCCCAAGCCGATGCCGGCCTCATCAAGAAGCCATTCGCGAGCTTCACCATCCTTGGCGTGGGCAACAACCCGGGCATCCACGTCATCGCCCTCGGCGGCGTGCTCATGGGCATCGGCATCCCGTGGGCCTTCTATCTCAAGCCATGGCTGGTGCAGCGGGAGAAACGGCGGATTCAGGAACGCATCAAGGCCGGCACCTTCGTCCCGCCGCGCCGCGACGCCGCCGCCCCGACACCCGAGCCCGCCTCCACGGGAGCAACGCCATGATCTGCATGTTCCGCATCGTTCGCGAGCGTCGTCGGGCCCTCTCCGCCGGCGCCTTGCCTTCCGTCCTCCGCGCCGCGTGCCTCCTGCTCGTGGCCATTCTCGTCGTGCGCCCCGTCGCGGCACAGACCGCTCCCGAGGGCAACGCCCATCCCGCCACGCAGAACGTCGCCGCCGGGGGCGCCTCGCAGGCCAATCCCTTCGGTCAGCACGGCACGGACCCTTCGGCCGTCTGCACGCCCGCGGACAAGGCGGCATTCGCGCAGCGGGTGGATCTCGAGCCGCTGCTGGGGCTCTCGGTGTTCCACAACGGTCGCGCCAAGGTGCTCAAGACCCTGGCGATGGAGACCGTCTCGAAGATCACCGGTCGCCGCGCCTATGTCGACTTCCTCAAGACGCCCAAGGAAGGCGGCGGCGAGGACGTCAAGGACTTCAAGTACGACCCGATCTTCACGCTGCTCGACCTGACCATCGATCCCGCCTACTACCTCGAGAAGCCGCTGGTGGGCATCGAGTATCTCCCGTTGCGGGAGTCGATTCTCGAGGCGGCGTTCCCGGGCGACGCCAACGCGGACCTGCGCGAGCGTTGGAAAAAAGTCGGACGCGTCACGCCGCTGATGGTCGATCGCTCCATGTCCGCCATCGTGCAGCAGCATTCGGGCATGGCGGACGCCGAGCCGTATCTCCGCGCCGCCGGACGCGTCGACGATGCGCTGCGGATGTTCATGGATTGCAGGGCCAACTTCATGGTCGTGGCGCCTCCCGCCAAGGAGGCGTCGTGGGTTCACCTGTCCTCGCTCGCGGCCGACCATCCCGCCAGAGTGGCCGCGCTGGCGCTCGGGACGGCATGGCGGGCCCGCGACGCCTCGGGCGTCAACGCGGCCGTGGCGACCCTCGCCTCGGAACTCCCGAAGATCAACGCGTCGGTCTACCCCACGACGTCGCGTCAGCTCGAGGTCTTCTACAACCGCCTCAACGCCTTCGAGTGGGGGTACTGGGCCTACTTCGTCTCGCTGGTGCTGCTGCTGCTGGCCTTCGGCGTCGGTCGGACATGGTTGGCGCAGGCGGGCGTGGTCGTGCTGGCGGCGGCGTTGGCCCTGCACGCCACCGGGTTCATCCTGCGGTGCATGATCGCCGAGCGATTCGCGATCCAGAACCAGTTCGAGTCGATGACGGGCGTGAGTCTCTTCGCGGCCACCGTCGGCACCATCGTGATGATCGTGCGCCGTCAGTGGCTGTTCGGCGCGGCCGCCGCCGCGGTGGGATTCATGGTGCTGCTGACCGCGACGCAGACGGGCATTCCCGGCGTGCACATCGAGCGCGAGGCCGCCATTCTCAACACCAGTTCGCTGCTCAAGTATCACGTCACCACGGTGCTCGTGTCGTATGGCCTCATCGCGCTGGGGTTCGTCGTCAGTCTCTTCTACCTGGGGACGCACTACTTCAAGGGACGGACCGAAAGCGTCGCCGACACTCCCGGCGGCGGGACGGTCGCGGTGGCGGTGGGGGCTTCGGACGGCTCGGCCTCGCGTGCCAAGCTTCTCGCCGACCTCGACACCGCGCAGATGATCATTCTGCAACTCGCGTTCTGGACGCTCGGCGTGGGCATCCTGCTGGGCGCGTGGTGGGCCGATCACTCGTGGGGACGGTGGTGGGCCTTCGATCCCAAGGAGATCTGGGCGCTCATCACGTGGATCGTCTACCTGATCGTGGTGCACGTGCGCATCGCGGCCCCCGGGAGCAAGGGCATCTCGACCGCCTGGCTCAGCGTCGTCGGCTTCGTGGTGATGCTGTGGACCTACTTCGGCGTCAACCTGCTCCTGCCCGGGTTGCACGCCTACGCGTGAGCCGCGAGGCGGCGACGACCGACGTCATGCGTCTCTCCCGCGACACCTTCGCCCTGCCCGCCGCGACGCTCGCGCGACGGCTCTTGGGCTGTCGCCTCGTCCGCACGCTGCCCGACGGCTCGCGGATGGCGGGCCTCATCGTCGAGACGGAGGCCTACGTGGGCGTGCGGGATCGGGCCAGCCACGCCTTCGGAGGCCGTCGCACGCCCCGCAACGAATCGATGTACGGCGAGCCGGGGACGTGCTACGTCTACTTCACGTACGGCATGCACCACTGCGTGAACGTGGTGTGCTCGCGTCGCGACGATCCGCAGGCCGTCCTTCTCCGCGCCTTGGAACCCGTCGAGGGGGTCGAGGTCATTCGCGCCCGGCGCGGGGGCAAGCCCCCCGGTTCGTGCTGCAATGGTCCGGGAAAACTCTGCGAGGCGATGGCGATCGACCGCTCGCTCGACGGCATCGACTTGGCGGCCGGTGAAACCCTGTGGATCGAGGATCGCGAGGGCGGCGAGCCGCCCGTGAGCACCGCAGCCCGTGTGGGCATCGGCGACAAGGGCGTCTGGACGCGTCGCCGCCTCAGGTGGTTCGTGCGAGGGCACCCCCATGTCAGCGTCGCTCGGGATTGATCTCGTGCGACCAGGATGACGATGTGCGTTGCGTGAAGCGTCGGGCCGAGGCGATCGTCCCGCGAGTGGACGGATATCATTCAGTCCGTGGTCGAGGTGGCGGCGATGCCGCGAGGAGCAGCGTGAGCGATTCGTTCGACGACATCCTGGATGCGGATGAATCCGGCCAGCCCGCACCTGGTCCTGGTCGGTTCCCTCCACGGGCCTATGAGTTCGTGCTCGCCGGGTTGGGCCACACCGTCAAGACGGTGCATGGCGAACTGGCCGCCCAGCAGATGGCCTCGGGCGACGCCGATCCCGAGGACGAGTCGCGCCATGTCAGCGGGCAGCAGCTGTGCCTGGGCCTTCGCGACTTTGCGATCAATCGCTACGGCCGATTGGCCCGCACGGTGCTGTCGCGGTGGAACATCCGCAGCACGGACGACTTCGGTCGCATCGTCTTCGACATGATCGAGACCAAGCAGCTCCGCAAGACCGAGCAGGATCGCTTCGAGGACTTCCTGGGCGTCTTCGACTTCGACGAGGCCTTCGAGGACCTTTCCTCCAGCCATCAGTGACCAGACGCGAGGCGTGCGTCCGCGGCGTGTTCGATGCCGTTGGCAGGGCGAGCGCCGTCGTGATCACCAGAGCCAACGCACGATCAACTGCGTCGCCAGCGCCGCGTACAGGCCGGCGATCAAGTCGTCGATCAGGATGCCCCAGCCGCCCGGCACTCGCTGCAGGCCGCGAGCAGGCCAAGGCTTGATGATGTCGAGCAGGCGGAAGGCCAGGAAGGCGATCGCCAGCGTGGAGGCCGCACGCACCGGATCGGCCAAGGCGGCGGCGGGGAGGAACATCAGCGAGAGGGACTGGCCGGCCGTTTCGTCGGCCACGACGTTGCTCGGATCCTTGCGGCCAAAGTGCGCCTCGGCGCGATCTCCCTGAACGACGCAGGCAATCGAGAAGGCGAGCAGGAAGGCCACCTGCACGCCGTCGAAGAGCCATCGCGATTGATCGGGTCCGTGACCGACGGCCCACAGGAGCCCCGCAGCCACCACCGGAGGCAGCGAACCCCACGTGCCCGGCGCGGGCCTCATGGCGCCCAGGCCGAAGGTCGTGATCCACATGGGAGGTCGGGAACGCATCGGAGAGTTCAGTGTCCACCCGCCGAGCCGGTGGCCGAGCGCGAGGCCCGGATGGCGGCGGTCACGTACGGCACGCCGCTGATGACGGTCACCGCCAGCGTGACGTACACCGTGGCGTCAATGCACAGTCGCCCCCACGTGCCCGGGCCCACGGGCGTGATGCCCAGCAGCACGAGGATCAACGGGATCGCGCCCGCCTGCACCACCATCTTGGCCTTGCCCGAGGCCATCGCCGAGAAGTCCGTGCCGGATTGCTCCATGACCGAGCGGATGGACGTCACCAGCAGTTCGCGGCTGAGCATCAGCACGACCATCCACGACGTCACGCCGCTGACTTGCAGCGTCGGACGATCGGGGAGATCCGACCCGAAGGTGGGCCCGGCGAGCATGATGAAGGCGCCCATCACGAGCACCTTGTCGGCGAAAGGGTCCATGACGCGGCCGAACTGGCTGACCGTCTTCCACCGCCGGGCCAAGGGGCCGTCGATGGCGTCGGTGAGGGCCGCGAGCCCGAAGAGGGCCGCCGCGACCAGGTACGCCCAGAGCGGATGCCGCGCCGAGACCACCAGTTGGTTCGCGGGGTAGTTCCAGACCGAGAGCAGGATGAAAAAGGCAGCCGCGATCACCAAGCGAGAACCCGTCAGCGCGTTGGGCACCCACCGGCGGTAGTCCGTCGGCGTCTCGACCGGGAGACTCCCTCCAGCGGCGTGGTGAAGCGACACGGCGGATGGTAGCAGATGCAACCCGCGCTCCACGGCGGACGCTCCCCGCGGCGATCCGAGGCGAACGTCCCCCTGCCAATGGTGGATCCCGGGCCGCGGCGCATCTACCCTGCACCCAATATCGGGGCCTCCCGCCCCGTGAGCTCTTTTTCAGGGTGGCGATTTGGAAACCATCAAGCAGATCATCAACCCCTACATGTTGTATGGACTATGCGTGCTGGGGGCACTGGGTGTGTGCCTCGCGTTGCCGCGTCGCGGCATCAGCCCGCAGGTGCTGGGCGCCTTGGTCGCCTCGTTGGCGGGCGGCTTGCTGCTGCTGGCCATGGGTGCGGCCAACCCGGGTTCGCTGCCCAACATCTACTTCTACGTCTTCTCGTTGGTTGCACTCGGCGCGGCGCTTCGGGTGATCACGCACCCCCGGCCGGTCTATGCGGCGCTGTACTTCGTGCTGACCGTGATCGCGACGGCCGGGTTGTTCCTGATCCTTTCCGCCGAGTTCATGGCCTTCGCCATGATCATCGTGTATGCCGGCGCGATCCTCATCACGTACCTCTTCGTCATCATGCTCGCCACCCAGTCGCCCCAGGAGGGCGAGGTCGAGGTGCTGACCGAGTACGACACGGCGGCCCGTGAACCAGTTGCCGCCACGGTGGTCGGGTTCCTCCTGCTGGCCATCATGACCACTCTGGCGTTCCGAGGGTTGCCTGATCTCAAGACGCCGGCCCCGCTTCAGGCCGATTCCCTGCTGGCTGAGATGCCCCGCAAGATCGAACGGGCCTTGGATGCCGCGGGCACGCTCCCCGAAGGCGGCAAGGTGAAGCTCGATGACGCGAATCGAGCCGTTGTCGATTGGACCACCCGCCAAGTGACGGTCGTCGCCGGCGGGAGCGAGTCGCAGGTGGCGATCCCGGATGGACTGAAGGCCTCCAATCCGGATCGGCTGGGGTTCAATCTGCTGCGTGACCACCCGGGCACGATCGAGATCGCGGGCGTGATTCTGTTGATGGCGATGCTGGGCGCCGTGGTGCTCAGCCGCAAGCAGGTGCAGATCGACGAGGAAGCCAAGATGAAGCAGGCGAACTCGCTGGCGGCGGCCTTGGCCAAGGCGAAGATCGACAATCGCACAGGCGAGGGCGGAGGTATGGAATGACGCACGGAACGCTTTCGCTGTTGGCTCAGACGGGCTTCCCGGCCTCGATGGCTCAGGCGACGCTCGCCCACTACGTGGTGGTGTCGCTGCTGATGTTCGTGATCGGCCTGATCGGCTTCCTGACGCGGCGGAACCTGATCATCATGTTCCTGTGCACGGAGCTGATGTTCCAGGCGGCGGGCATCGCCTTGGTTGCCTTCGGCCGCTTCCACCTCGACTACACCGGTCAGACCTTCGTGATCTTCGTCCTGACGGTCGCGGCGGCGGAGGCCTCGATGGCCCTGGCGCTCATCGTCCTGCTCTTCCGGCGCAAGGAATCCCTGAGCGCGGAGGACTGGCAGGAGCTCAAGGGCTGAGAGGGCCTTGGGGGCCATGGGCCCCGTGTCAAGCGACGTCGCCTCGAGTCGATTCATTCCCCCTGAACAGGAACGGCCAAGTTGATGCACGCTACGAGCATTCTGAGCACATGGGCGGGCCTGCTGCCCGCGCAGCACGAGGCGGCCGGGGCGGCGGCCCAGGTCGCCGGCGCGGTGGACGGGCCGGCGATCGCGGCGCTCGCTCCGCTGCTGCCCTTGCTGAGCTTCGTCCTCTGCGGCCTTTGTGCCGCGTTCAAGGTGCGGTCGAAGCTGCCCGCGTGGATCACGGTGGCATGCCTGGCGGCCTCCTTCGCCGCGGTCGTCGCCACCACGCTCGACCTTCGCGAGGCGGGGGCGGGCTCGGTGATGGTGACTCCCCTCTTCGACTGGATCAACTACTCGT
Organism: uncultured Phycisphaerales bacterium; assembly: GCA_903929885.1. GTDB lineage: Bacteria > Planctomycetota > Phycisphaerae > Phycisphaerales > UBA1924 > UBA2402. Next base: position 208,038 of record CAIYWI010000097.1, on the reverse strand, counting down.
GGGGGACCGAGGCGGGGCAGCACTTCCGCGCCAACTTCGCCTTCCACATCGACTCGCTGACGTGCCTGTGGATGCTCTTCGTGACCGGGCTGGCGACGCTGATTGCGCTCTACGCCAGCGAGTACATGAGCCATGACGTCGGCATGGGCTACTGCCGCTTCTTCGCGGCGTTCAGTCTGTTCGTCTTCTCGATGGCGTGCCTGGTGATGGGCGACAACCTCGTCCTGCTCTACCTGGGCTGGGAGGGCGTGGGCCTGTGCTCGTATCTGCTCATCGGCTACTTCTACAAGAAGCCCAGCGCGGTGGCGGCTGCCAAGAAGGCCTTCATCGTCAATCGCATCGGCGACCTCTTCCTGGCCCTCGGCATCATGCTCTGCTGGGTGCACTTCGGCAGCGTGGAGTACCGCGAGATCTTCGCCCGTGTCGGCCCGTCGCTCGAGTTGCTCCGCGAGGGCAAGGTCGACCAGATCCCCGGCATCGTGCAGCTCATCCCGCTGCTGCTCATGGTGGGCGCCTTCGGCAAGTCGGCCCAGCTGCCCCTCTACGTGTGGCTCCCCGACGCGATGGAAGGTCCGACGCCCGTTTCCGCGCTCATCCACGCGGCAACGATGGTCACCGCGGGCGTGTACCTCATCGCCCGCACCTACCCGCTCTTCCTGCTTTCCGAGTACGCGTTGCCCATCGTCGGCTGGGTCGGCGCGCTGACCGCCCTGCTCGCCGCCACCATCGGCATGGCCCAGTTCGACATCAAGCGGATCATGGCCTATTCGACCGTGAGCCAGCTCGGATACATGTTCTGCGGCTTGGCGGTGCTGGGCAGCGTCGGCGCGGCGGCCCACGTCTTCACGCACGCCTTCTTCAAGGCGATGCTCTTCCTCTCCTGCGGCGCCGTCATGCACGGCTTTGCCGGTCAGCTCGATCTGCGCAAGTTGTCGGGCGTCGCGTTCATGAAGGGCTGGGGGGTCGTCGGCATCGCGATGTTCGTCGGCTGCCTCAATCTGGCGGGCTTCCCGGTCATCACCGCGGGCTACTGGTCCAAGGACATGATCCTCGGCGATGCCTTCGCCACGCCGGGCATGCAGGCCATCGGCTGGATTCTCCTGCTCACGGCGGGGCTCACCGCCTACTACACCTTCCGCGTCTTCTTCAGGGTGTTCGTCGGGCCCAAGCACTTCGAGCCAGGCGACGAGCTGCATGCACATGACGATCACGGCCATGGGCACGATGACGGGCACGGCGGGCATGGACATGCGGCCGGCCACGCGCCGTCGCACGCCGACTTCCATCCGCATGCCCCGGGTTGGGCCATCAACCTCGTCCTGGGCATCCTGGCCATCGCGGCTTTCGCGGCCATCGTGCCGCTGATGACCGGTGGCGACAACGGCCCTTGGCTCGCCTCGATGGTCGACGGCTCGAGCGCCAAGTACCTCGGGGTCGCGGCCTCGCAGGCGGCCCATGCGGCCGGTCACGGCGACGGACATGCGCACGCCACGTTCTTCGGCTACGACGCCCACAAGGCCATGATGGTGGTGTCGGGCGTCGTCGGATTCATCGGCATCCTGATCGCGTACCTGCTGCATTACGCGGGACGCACGACAGCCGCACGGTCCAAGGCGGATTCGCTGCTGCCGGCGTTCGGTCCGCTGGCGACCGCCGCCCAGCACAAGTGGTATGTCGACGAGATCTACGACCTGCTGATCGTCAAGCCCCTGTGGGTCATCTCCAACATCTTCGCGTTGATCGACAAGTACGTCGTGGACGGACTGGTCGACTTCCTCGGGTGGGCCCCCCGCGCCATCGGTCGGTCGTTGCGGCCCAGTCAGGGCGGCGAACTTCACGGGTACGCCATCGGCATGGCCGGCGGCATCGCGGTCCTCGTCCTCATCGTGCTGCTGGTGACCTTCTAAGGGCCACTCCCTCATGATCCTCTTCTCCCTCATCCTGATCCCCCTGCTCTTCGCGGCGCTGCTGGCCTTGGCGCCCGCGGCACAGGCGAGGTCGCTGGCGTTCCTGGGCATGCTCACGAGTTCGGCCGCGGCCGTGCTCGCTATGCTCCGCTTCGACTGGAACAACGGCGCCGTCTTTGCCAACGAGAAGACCTTTCCGTGGCTGGGCGAACTGGGCATCCAACTCAGCGTCGGAGCCGACTCGGTCTCGATGCTGATGATCGCCCTCACCGCGCTGCTGGGCCCGATTTGCGTCGTGGCCTCCAGGACGGCGGTCACGGAGCGGCATCGCACGTTCTTCGGCTGGCTGCTGGTGCTTCAGGCGGCCATGTACGGCGTGTTCATCGCCCGCGACCTGATCCTCTTCTACATCTGCTTCGAGTTCACGCTCGTGCCGATGTTCGTGCTCATCAACGTCTTCGGTTCCACCAATCGCAAGCACGCTTCGGTCAAGTTCTTCCTCTACACCTTCACCGGCTCGGTCATCGCGCTGGCCGGCCTGGTCTACGTCGCGAAGTTCAACGCCGAGTTGCCCGTCAGCGCCACCCGCGAATCGCTGGCGGCGATGATGCAGGCCGGCGGCACGCCCGCCCCCGGGCCCGGCGTCTGGACGTTTGACATCGAGACGCTCGGTCGTGCGGCACGTCGCATGTCGAGCACCGAGCAGGCGTGGGTGCTCCTGGCGCTCATGGTCGGTTTTGCCGTCAAGGTGCCCCTCTTCCCCGTGCACACATGGCTGCCGCTGGCCCACACCGAGGCGCCCACCGCCGGGTCGGTCATCCTCGCCGGCGTGCTGCTGAAGCTGGGCACCTATGGCATCTTCCGGTTCGCCATTCCCTTCGTGCCCGCTGCGTTCGCCGAGTATGCGCCGCTGATCGCCCAGCTCTGCATCGTCGGCATTCTCTACGGAGGCCTGATCTGCTGGGTGCAGACCGACGTCAAGAAGCTCGTCGCCTACTCGTCGGTGGCGCACCTTGGCTTCTGCGTGCTCGGATTGGCCGCGACCAACGCCACCGGACTCAGCGGCTCGATCCTCTACATGATCAATCACGGTCTCTCGACCGGCGCCCTCTTCCTCTGCATCGGCATGGTGTATGAACGCTATCACACCCGCTCGATGAAGGAGCTTGGCGGCCTTGCCGCCAAGATGCCCGTCTGGTCCACCTTCATGATCTTCTTCACGATGGCCTCGGTGGGACTGCCCGGCCTCAACGGCTTCGTCAGCGAGTTCATGTGTCTTCTGGCCGCATTCCAGGCGAGCAGCGCGTGGGGCAGCAGCACCACGATGGTCGAGGGCGCGATGGATGCCGGCCTGTGGGGTTCGGCGGGCGCATCGACCGTCGGGGCCACGCACGGCGGCCTTGGTCCGTGGTACGCCGCGATCGCCGGCATCGGCATGATCGTCGCGGCGATGTACCTGCTCCTCATGGTCGGTCGCGTGGTGTGGGGCCCGCTGGTCGAGCCTCATGGACACGGTGGTCACGGCGGTCACGGCGGTCATGGCGGTCATGGCGGTCACGGCCACGACGCTCACGGCGCGGCCGCCGGCGATCATCATGACGACCACGCTGATGCCCACGGCCCGCTCCCCGCGGATCTGACCGCCCGCGAGATCGGCGTGCTCGCTCCCCTGGCCATCCTCTGCGTGGTGCTGGGTGTCTACCCCAAGCCGCTCCTCGCGACGCTCGAGGGACCGGTGAACCAGACCGTGCAACTCATCGATTCGGCCCGCTCCATGGGCCTTCAGCTCGAAGCCCCCGCCCACACGACCTCGCCCGCTCAAGGCGGCGCGCCGACCCAGGGACTCGCCCAATGATCGAACGCCTCGCCTATCTCTGGCCCGAGATCGCCCTGTTCATCGCCACCTGCGTGGTGATGGTGATGGGGCTCTCCCGCACCTACGCGACCCGCAAGGCCACCGCGACCATCGCGGCTCTCGGCACCTTCTCGGCCGCGGTGCTCTCGTTCCTCACCACGCCCGACGGCGGCGAGATCGAGGCCGTGTCGGGGCAGTTGTACCTTGCATCGATGGTGCCGTACGCCAAGACGCTCATCGGCGCGGTCGCCACGCTGCTGCTGCTCACGATGGCGGGCACCGTCGACCGGGCCGAAGAGGCCGACATCGCCAAGGGCGTTCGCTCCTTCGACCCGCTCCGCAGCAACCGCGCGGAGTTCTACGCCTTCTTCCTCTTCTCGATCACGGGGCTCATGCTCTGTGCCGATGCCGATGACCTCATCTGGCTCTTCCTTGCGCTCGAACTCACCAGTCTGCCCACCTACATCATGGTGGCGATGTCCACCGCGCGCAATCGCGGCCGCGAGGCCGGGGTCAAGTACTTCTTCCTCGGCGCCATGGGCGCGGCTGTCTTCCTGTACGGGTTCGCCCTCATCTACGGCGCGGTCGGCTCCACCAACCTCAACGAGATCGCGGTGGCCTTCGCCACCGGCGGCATCAGCTCCCTGGGCATGCTCGGCGTGCTCCTGTCGATCCTGGGCATCTGCTTCAAGATCGCGGCGGTGCCGATGCACTTCTACACCCCCGACGTGTACGAAGGTGCCGCTCCCCAGGTCTCCGGCTTCCTTGCGTTCGTGCCCAAGACCGCCGGGTTCCTGTCCATCCTGCTGATCTGCGGCGCCGTCGGCTGGAACTACGTCATTCCCCCGGACGGCGTGAGCCCGCTGGCCACGGTGATGCCTTCCGCCGAGGGCACCCAACTCCCCGAGGTGCTTCGCCTCACGCTTTGGGTCATCGCCGCCCTCACCATGACGGTCGGCAACGTGCTCGCGCTGCTGCAGACCTCGGTCAAGCGCATGCTCGCCTACTCGTCGATCGCGCACTCGGGCTACATGCTCGTGGGTGTCATCGTCGGGCCCGGCATCGCCGCCGACTCCTTCAGCGGCAACGGCGTCGCCGCCGTGCTCTTCTACCTCCTCAGCTACGGCGTGATGAACGCCGGAGTCTTCGCCGTGCTGGCCGCCCTCGAACGCGCCCCCGGTCGTGACGGCGAACCCCGCGAGATCGAGACCATCAGCGACCTCAAGGGCCTCTGCCGCTCCCACCCGATGCTCGGGTGGCCGATGGTCATCTGCTGCCTGAGCCTGTTGGGGTTGCCGCCACTCCTGGGCTTCTTCGGCAAGCTCCCGCTGTTCACGGCCGCGATCCGGGCTGGCGAGATTCCGCTGGTGCTGGTGCTGGGCGTGAACTCCGCCATCGCCGCATGCTATTACCTCAAGTTGGCCTTCGCACCGCTGACCGAGGTCGCGGACGATGCCGATGGCGATCCCATCGTGGCGGCCCCTTTCCGAACCCGTGCGGCCGCGGCGGTCATCTCGGCCGCCTGCGTGATCGGTCTGGCCCTCGGCGGCAACCTGCTGATGCAGGGCGCCCGCTCGGCCGCTTCCTACACCGAGGCGGATGCGATCAAGTCGCGAGTGCCGCAAGCCAACGCCGCGCCGGTCGATCGAAACGTCGCCGCACACTGACAACGAACGTCGATGCTCGCTCCGGCCGCCGTCGCATTGCTCTCCGTGGCGGCGGAACCCCAGGCGCGACACGGTTCCTCCGTCGGTCGGAGGTCGGCGCTGACGACGCCAAGCCCATCGACACGTGGCCGCCGGGCGACGATCACGGCGCCGGGGCCGGCGACCCGTCGGCGTCGAAGATCATTGCGGCCAGCAGGTTCTCGTTGTTGAGCTTCCAGCGGGGCACATGGCGGCCGTTGATGAAGATCATCGGGAGCGACCGGATGCCCATCGACATCGCCATCTGCGTGTCGTTCCGGATCGCCTCGGAAACGAAGGGTTGTTCCATGGCGTCGAACAGATCGTCCGCGTTGATGCCCGCGATGCCGGCCGCCTCTCGGATGGTGGCGAGATTCAACGCATCCTGATGGGCCATGAGGTGCCCGTGGACCGCCCAGAAGGCATCAGGACCGCCCAGCACGTCGGCTGCCTCGGTCGCCTTGGCCGCCATGCACGCGGTCGGATTGCGCTTGAGTTGCGTCGTGGGGTTGCAGTCGGTGTGGATCGGGTACTGCACGAAGCTGTAGCGGATGTTGGGCTTCGGGCCGCTGGTGAACAGGCGGAGGATCCCGTCGGCGTCGCCGGTGTTTTTCTCGGAATAATCGCCCACGAGCACGACATGCACCTTGGCGTCGGCGGGCCCCAGGGTGTGGCGGTTGACGCCCTCGGACATCGCCACCTCGGGCTGCGAACGCCAATCGTCAAAGTACTTGGTGCGGGCATCGGCGGGCGTGTCGGTGGCGTTGGCGGTCGCCGCCGGGTTGGCCGCCAAGGTGGCCTGCACCGCTCGGGTCAGGGCCTGGGGCGCGTTCCAGCCCCGAAGCTCGACGCCGTTGATGAAGATCATGGGCGTGAAGTAGATGCCCAGCGAAAGGCCGAAGTCGACATCCTCGGCCACCGCCGACTTGGTGATGTCGCCGGTCATGATCTGCTGAAACGCCTTGGCGTCGTAGCCCATCGACTGCAGACCCTGCACCAGTTCCGCGTCGGTGAATGAACCCTGACGCGAGAAGAGCCAGCGGTGCATCTCCCAAAATCCGTCGGTGCCGCGGAGCATGCCGGCGGTCTGGGCGGCTCGTGCGGCCCAGCAGGCATTGGGGTGCAGGTCCTGACCGCTCATGGCGGGGTTGCACTTGCTCGAGAGCGGGAAGTAACGCACGCCCACGGAGATGCCAGGCGTCGACTTCATCAACGCGTCGAGTTCACGCTCGATCTTGAGGCAGTCGGGGCACTGGTAGTCGGTGAAGAGGACGATCCGCACCGGCGCCACCTCGGGCCCGAAGCGGAACCTTCCTTCGAGCGTCTTGCGTGCGGCGACCGCCGGTGTCGTCGCCGCAGCGGCGGGGGCGGTCGATTCGCCGCTCGTTGCCGCCGGGGGCGGGGTTGTCGTCGCGGCCTGACCCGCCGACTGGGCCTGGGCGGTCATTTGGGCCGTGCTCTCCGCCAATCGGGCCTCGGCCTCGCGTCGGGCTGTGACCCGGGACTTGAGTTCAATCGGGAGCAGCACCGCGTAGGTGGCGGCGGCCGCGACGGCGCCGATGGCCGCCTGACGAATCCAGAGCGAGTGAAGGCCCGTCGTGGAGGCTGTGAGCGTCAGAAAGAGCACGACGTTGGCCGCGTGCACGGCGAGGCAGTACGAGCAGATCAGGTTCGCGCCCAGGGCGATTCCGAAGTAGACGAGCGATCCTGCCGCGGCCGCGCCCATGCCCCACACGATGGCCTTGGCCACTTTCGCGCGCGTCACGAAGACGATGGTCGTCAGGGCCGCGAAGTGTGCGGCACCGATCATCGAGAGGGGAACGCCCGCGACCGAACCCCACACGCTCTTGGCCGCGGCATCGCACCCGCCGCCCGCACCGCACCCCGGCAGCGACACGGCGCCGAAGTGCTTGAGAACCAGGGCCAGCGACGCCCCCAAGCCCGCCACGCAGCACACGACGGCCAGCGAAAACAGCGGGATGGACGCAGGGGCGGGCGTCGGGGCGAGAGCCGCCGCCGGAGTGGCTTTCTTCTTCATGCCCGGAGGATAGCGACGGCCGCCCGAATCGGTCAGGGCTGCTGCGAGGCGCCGGAACCGGCCACCGACCATCCGGCACGTCGCGGGCTTTGGCTCGGGTCGGGGGTCAGGGCCGGCAGCGAGTCGAGCGAGACCTTGGTTCCTGCCTGATCCGCCAACTCGAGGGCGGCGCCGGCCGAGCGAAGGAGGGCGAGTTGTCGCTTGCCGATTCGAGCGTGAAGGGTGACGTGGGTGTCGGTGTAGACGCGGTCGGTGACGGTGCCGCGGGATTCGATGAGGTGGATGGTGCGAGAATCGCGGAGGGGCACGGTGACCTGGAAGTCGGCGATGTCGCCCAAGGCGAGCTCGCGGACGATGTCGCGGAGGCGTCCAAGGCCGCTCCGAGCGTCGTCGCCGCCGATGGCGGAAATGGGGAGCGACCCCGGGACGCGTTGCTGCCACGCGAGCGCCTCCGCGTTGTCGCGAAGGCGATCGATCTTGTTGAGCAGCACGATTCGCCGCGGAGCGGTCCAGTGGCGGTCCTCGCTGTGGGGCGAATCGCGCAGTTCGGCCTCGAGTTCGTCGAGCACCTCGGAGACGACCTTGTATTGCAACTCCGCGGCGGGATCGGAGATGTCAAGGACGATCAGCAGCACGTCGGCGTGGGTGGCCTCCTCGAGCGTGGCGCGGAAGGAGGCGACGAGGTGGTGGGGGATGTTCCGCACGAACCCCACGGTGTCGGAGAGCATGACCGACACGGCTCCGCCCAGCGACCATTCGCGGGTGCGGGTCATGAGCGTGGCGAAGAGCCGGTCGTCGGCATACGCGCCGCCCGCCGTGAGCGTGTTGAAGAGCGTGGACTTGCCCGCGTTGGTGTAGCCGACGATGCCGACGGTGAAGTGCTGCGACTTGCGGGCCGCCACCTCGCGACGCTTGCGGGCCTGGATCGACTCGAGTTCCCGCTTGAGTTCGACCTTGCGCTGGGCGACGAGGCGCCGGTCGATTTCGAGCTGCATTTCGCCGGGGCCTCGGGTGCCGATGCCGCCCACGATGCGCTCGAGGTGGCTCCACATCGCCTTCAGTCGCGGGTAGGTGTACTCCATCTGCGCCAGCTCCACCTGAAGCTTGGCTTCGGCGGTGGCGGCGCGCGACGCGAAGATGTCGAGGATCAGCTCCGAGCGATCGAGCACCTTGCAGAGCGTCGCCTTCTCGATGTTGCTGATCTGCTTGGGAGAGAGGTCGTGGTCGAAGATGATGGACTTGGCGCCGGCCTCGCGGGCGAAGTCTCGGAGTTCCTGCACCTTGCCCGAGCCGATGAAGGTGGCGGGCACGGGCCGTTCAAGATTCTGTGAAAGCTCGCCCGCGACAATCGCGCCCGCCTGCTCCGCCAGCGAGCGAAGCTCGCCGAAGGGGTCGCGAGGGTCGAAGTCGGCGTCGGGAAGGCGCCCGGCGGCGAGGACCACCCGCTCGGACTGGACCTGAATCGAAGTGCGTTCCTGGGACATGGATGGGCGGCTGCGGCCTCGGGCCGGCCTTGAACGCCGTGCCGGAGCCCGGACGCAGACCGGACACGACAAGGGTATCAGCTCGGGGGCCCTCATGCGGTGCGAAACCCGGGTCAGGGTCGCCTACCCTTCCGCCCATCGGTTTGCGGGCCTTGCGCCCGGGCATCGGAGCCGCCCTCGTGGCTCTCTTCAGGTTGGAACATTCGTCCATGGAAACCACGCTCATCATCTTCAAGCCCGATGCCGTCCAGCGCGGGCTCATGGGTCGCATCCTCGCCCGCTTCGAGGAGAAGGGCCTTCAGGTCGTCGGCTGCAAGCTCATGCAGATCAGCCAGGAACTGGCCGCCACCCACTACGCGGCTCACAAGGAGCGGCCCTTCTACGCCGGTCTGGTCAAGTTCATGACCAGCAGCCCCGTGATGGTGCTGGCTCTCCGCGGCAACGGCGCGATCACGATCGCCCGCAACATGATGGGCGCCACCTTTGGCAGCAAGGCCAACCCCGGCACCATCCGAGGCGACTTTGGCGTCAGCAACTCGTTCAACCTCATCCACGGCAGCGACAGCCCCGAAGCCGCGGAACGCGAACTTGGCCTCTTCTTCAAGGCCGGCGAGATTCTCGACTGGAAGCGGGCCGGCGACGCCTGGATCTACGACATGGCCGGCGGCAAGCCCGAGTGAGTGGTCGCCACGCGGCGATCGCTGTTGGGCCATCAGCCCTCACGCCACCGGATGTCGCAGTTTGATCAATGACAAGGACCCGGCAGGTCGATCCTGCCGGGTCCTTTGATTTGGTCGTGTCGATCGGTCGTCCGCCGCCAACGGGCGGGACATGGGCTTGGACACCCCGCCCGCTCAGCCCGCGCTGACGTTGGCCGAGGGGTTGATCGTCGCGATGATCTCCGGGCCTTGGGAGACGATCTGGTCGGCGATCTCGCGGCGGTTGATCTCGACCTCGCGCGGGAAGTCGAAGGCCACGCGGACGCGGTCTCCCTTCACGGAGGCGATGCGCACGATACCGATCGGGTTCTTCGGGTCCCCGATGACGACTTCTTCACCTTCGCGACGCGTGATGACGAGCATGCCGCAACTCCCATCCTGGGCTGCACGGAACGGACGGTTCACAAGTTCGGGGGATCGCTCGCGGCGTCCCACCACCCTGATCCCGGGGCACGAGCCCCGAGAGCCACCTTCCACCACCTCAGTTATACCCGCTTTCATCGGTCGGCGGATGCCTGATTCTGCAAATCAACACGATCAGGTGGCGAACAAACGGCGAAACGGACGTCGCGGGCTGTGGATTTCGCGTGGAGATCCCGTGGCTGCGGCGTTTCGGATTGGTTCGTGCGATTTCAGGGGTGCGGGACGGCCTCGACCCGCGTGATCTCGGGCACGTGGTGGCGGAGGTTTCGCTCGATGCCGACGTGCAGGGTGACCGAGGCCGAGGGGCACCCGATGCAGGCGCCAAGCAGGCGGATGCGGGCGACGCCTTCAGCCGTGACCTCGACGAGTTCGACGTCGCCGCCGTCGGCCTGAATGGCGGGACGGATGAGCGCAAGGACCTTCTGCACCCTGTCGGTGACGGAGGAGGCGCCTTGAGAAGCCGTCTGACTCATCGCGCAAGTGTAGCGGGAGCGGAGGCGGCGAGGTTCAGAGGGTCGGCACCATCGTGATGCCGGCCTTGGCGAGGTTGGCCTGGATGGACTGCATGAGGGCCTGCTGGACGGCTCCGAAGTCGGCACGCTCGGCCCACGCACTGACCTGCCATTCGATGGCCGACTTGCCGAACCGGATGGCGTTGGCGGCAGGGGCGGGTTGATCAAGGACCATGGGCACCGCGGCGACCGCGGCGAGCAAGGCTTCGCGGGTGGAGGCGATCTCCGAGCGATAGTCGACGCCCACGGCGACGTCGACGCGGCGACGTTCGTGGTGGGAGGTGTTCTCGACGATGGCGTTGAAGGCCGACGCGTTCGGAATGATGATGCGGCGGTTGTCGGGCGTGTCGAGTCGCGTCGAGAAGAGCTCGATCTCGTCGACGATGCCAGACTGCCCTGCGACCGTGATGGCGTCGCCGACCTTGAAGGGGCGGAAGAGCAGGAGCATGACGCCCGCGGCGAGGTTGGAGAGCGATCCTTGCAACGCGAGGCCGATCGCCAGGCCCACGGCGCCCAGCGCGGCGGCGAAGGCGGTGATGTTGACGCCGAACATGCCCAGGCACGCGACGGCCGAGAGGGAGATGAGCGACCATCGAAGGAGCGTGGCGAGGAACTTGCCGATGGTCGGCTCGACCTGGGTGCGTTGCAACGCGCGCAGCAGCAGTCCCGCGAAGAGGCCCGAGGCGATCCAGGCGATGGCGAAGAAGACGACGGCCCCGATCACGCTGGGGGCGTAGTGAGACACGACCGAGAGCAGTTGATCCGCGAAGGTCTGCAACTTGTCGGCGGCCTGCTCGATCGTCTGGGGCGGCGCGAGCACGAGATCAGCCGGCGTGGGGTCGGTGGTGGCGGCGGCATCGGCGTTCTGTGGGATCATGGCGGGGAGCTTCCGAGGGCGGAAGGCCCGACCTGGCCGATGCCGCGACGGCCTCGAACGCGAGACCGCGGGTCGCTGCGGGCGGAGGCCTTCCTCAACCGGGCGGGAGCGTAGGCGAGCCGGGATCCTCGCCGGTGAGGCGCTGCATGTACCACTTCCACAGCTTGCCGCCGTGATGCCTGTCGTAGTGCTGGAGGACGAGCTGGGCGTAATCGACCGAGCCGAGCAAGTCGTGGGCGATGACGGCGAGCTTGAGCATCTTGTCGGCCGGCAGCGACGCGAGCGTCATGGGGTCGCGAAGGTAGATGACGTCGCCCCAGAGGTGCTGGCGGATGCCGGCGGTGGGGCCTTGGGGGGCCATGATGGGCTTGAAGGCCCTGCCCTCGAGCGTGTGGAAGGTGTGCAGCGACAGCCCGTGGCGTCGCAGTTCGGCATCGACGTCGCCGAAGAGCGGCTGCCGCTTGTACATCGGGGCGAACTCGACCTCGGTCCAGACGGCGAGTGTCGCGTCGAGCAGTCGCGGGCCGCCTCGGAAGGCGTCGAGTTCCGCGCCCTGGATGTCGATCTTCAGCAGGTCGATGTTGGCGATCTCGGGGATGTCGTCGAGTCGTCGCGTCTGCACGCGGCAGGTTTCGACGACCGTCGAGACCTCGGCGAGCGTGTTGAAGAGCGAGAGGAAGGCGGTGTCGGGCTCGTAGAGGGAGGCCGTCATCGACATGTTGGTGAGATGGAACGTGCGTTCCGTGCCGTTGCCGATGAAGTGGGGCAGGAACGTGCGGTTGCGATGGCCCGCGGCGTTGAGCTTGTCGCACTCGGCCTGCACGGGCTCGAAGCCCACGACGCGACAGGGCGCCGCGGCGAGGATGGGCGCGTACTCGGGTTGCGCCTCGAGCGCCATCGCGCCCACGTCGATGATGTCGATGGTCGGACACGTGCGTCCGAGCAGTTGGGCGAGACTGAACTGCATGATGGCCGTCTCCGGTGCGTCCCCCCCGACGCCTCAGATGTTACGGAGCTTGTTGAGCCCGTTGAGCGCAGCGACCTTGTAGCACTCGGCCAGGGTCGGGTAGTTGAAGACGGTGTTCACGAAGTACTCGGCCGTGGCCCGGAAGGCGATGGCCGCCTGCCCGATGTGCACCAGTTCGGTGGCGTGCGTGCCGATGATGTGCACCCCCAGCACGGCATGACTCTCCTGGTGGATGAGCAGCTTGAGCATGCCGATCTCGTCGCGGAGCAGTTGGCCCCGGGCGGTCTCGCGGTAGTAGGCGATGCCCGCCTCGTAGGGGACGCCCTCGGCGGTGAGCTTGTCCTCCGTCCAGCCGACCATCGAAATCTCGGGGATGGCGTAGATGCCGTAGGGGAGGAGATTCTCCATCAGGTCGTGCCGCTGGCCGAACATGTGGCAGGCCGCCAGCCGGCCTTGCTCCATGCTGGTGCTGGCCAGCGCGGGGAACCCGATGACGTCGCCGCAGGCGTAGATGTGCGGAACGGCGGTCTGGTAGTACTCGTTGACCTTGATGCGTCCTCGCTCGTCGGCGGAAAGTCCCGCGTTGGCGAGGTCGAGCCCGTTGGTGGCGCCCTGGCGGCCGATGCAGTAGAGCAGGCAGTCGGCTCGCAGCACCTTGCCGCTCTCGAGCGTCGCCTCGGCCATGATGTTGTTGCTCGTCCTCGCGTGCTTGGGGGGCTCGGCCTTGCGGATCGAGACGACCTTCTCGCCCAGCCGCAGCGTCACGCCCTGGGTGCGAAGGTGATAGTGGAAGGCCTCGATGATCTCCGAGTCGACGAAGTCCAGCAGGCGGTTGCGGCCTTCGACGAGCGTGATCTTGATGCCAAGCGAGGCCAGCATCGAGGCGTACTCGGTTCCGATCACTCCGCCGCCCACGATGATCATCGAGTGCGGAAGGTTGCGGAGCCGAATCAGCTCGTCCGAGGTGATGATGTCGGTGTCGTCGAACTGAATGTTCGGCGGCCGGGTCGGACGGGTGCCGACGGCGATGACGAAGTGCTCGGCGTGGATCGCCTCGGTGACGTGTTCGCCGCAGATCTCGAGCGTGTGCGCGTCCTTGAATCGCCCGTAGCCGTGGATGAGGCAGATCCCGTTGTGGGCGAAGTGGCGGTTGACCATGTCGATCTCCGCCTGGATGACACGCCCGCACGAGGCCCAGAGGTTGCCCATCGTCGCCTGCTTGGCGGCGAGGTTGAAGTCGGCGGGGGTCGGGCTGCTGCCCGGGTGCCCGCCGATGCTCATGATCGCCTCCCGCAACGCCTTGCTGGGGATCGTGCCCGTGTTCACGGCCGCCCCGCCCACCACGTCGTGCGCCTCGACCACGGCCACGGACTTGCCCAGCTTGGCGGCCTGGATGGCCGCCCGCTGTCCGCCGGCGCCGGAACCGATGACACACAGGTCGAATCTACGCATGACGCAAAGGGGTGAATGACTCGAACGGGGGATGTCGCTCGAATCGGACGCGACCATCGTTCATCGACACTACCGGACGTGCCCTTTGACCCCGGACGCATTTTCCGGTCGCCGCCATGCGCCTCGTCCCCGGTCGGGATTCCAAGCTACACTCGAATGTCCGCATGGCCGAGTCCGAAACAAGCCGCGTGTGCGTGGTGGGGTCCATCAACATGGATCTGGTCGTGCGCGTCCCCCGCCTGCCTGCACGCGGCGAGACCGTCGCCGGCGGCTCGTATCGCACCTATCCCGGCGGGAAGGGCGCGAATCAGGCCGTCGCCGCCGCCCGCATGGGGGCCCAGGTCACCTTCGTCGGCGCCGTCGGCGACGACCCGCACGGCGCGAAGGTCCTCTCCGCCATGGAGGGCGAACGGCTCGATCTTCGCCACCTCGCCGTTCGTGCCGGCGAGACCACCGGCCTCGGGCTCATCACCGTCGCCGACGGCGGCGAGAACATGATCGTCGTGTCGCCGGGCGCCAACGCCACCGTCAAGGCCGACGACGTTCGCGGCGCGAGAGAGGCCATCGTCAACGCCGATGTCCTGCTCCTCCAACTCGAGATTCCCTCCAGCGCGATCATCGAGGCCGCATCGATCGCCCGCGAGGCAGGCGTCTGCGTCATGCTCAACGCCGCCCCCGCTCGCGGCGGGGTCGCCGAACTGCTGCCGATGGTCGACGTGCTGGTCGTCAATCGGGGCGAAGCCGCATCCCTGCTGGGGCTCGATCCGTCGTCCGACCCCGGCCGCATGATGCTCCGCCTCCCTGATCTCGGGCCGCCGGCGATCCTGCTCACGCTGGGCGCCCAGGGCAGCATTCTTTCGCACCGCAAGCGGACCAGGCGCGTGCCCACGCCTCACGTGCAGGCGGTGGATTCCGTCGCCGCCGGCGACGCCTTCTGCGGCGCGCTCGCCGCCATGTGGAAGAAGGTCCACCAGGCCACCAAGGCCAAGAGCATGGACGAGTTCAAGCTCGCCGAACCCGCCGTGCTCGCCGCATCCGCCGCGGGCGCGCTGGCCGCCACCAAGCCCGGCGCGATACCCAGCCTTCCCGGTCGAGACGAGGTGCTCGAAATGGCCGCGACCCTTCGGTTCGGCACCTGACGCGACGTTCGGGCGGCCCGCCCGCCCTCGTCCTGTCCGTTCAGCGATGTTCGGCCGCCTCGGTGCCGTCCGCCGCGTCGCCGAGCGTCTCCGTCGCGCCGTCCTCGGCGAGGCTCGCCGGCTCGATCCGCACGCGAGTGACGCGTGTGGGCTCGGCGGCGATCACGGTCACCTTGATGGCTTCGTGCGTGAAGCTCTCGCCGGCGGCGGGAATGCGGCCGAGCGTGACGGTCACGAACCCGCCGACGGTGTCGTAGTGCTCGCTCTCGGGAATCTCGACCGAGAGTTCGCGGAGCTCGTCGTTGGCGTCGTTGACGTAGGTGCGGGCGTCGATCTCGGCGCTCCGCTTCTCGGCGTTGACCTTGATCTCGACGGCGTCGGCCTCGGGAATCTCGTACTCGTCCTGGATGTCGCCGAAGACCTCCTCGATGATGTCCTCGATCGTGACGAGCCCGGCGATGCCGCCGTATTCGTCGGCGACCATCGCGATGTGCACCCGCTTCTTGAGCAACTCGGAGAGCAGTTCGCGAACCGTCTTGGTCTCGGGCACGAAGTACGCGGGACGCATGACGTGGCGGAGCTCGAAGGTGCGACCCTGGCGAGACCCCTCGCCGGCGAGCCATCGCATGAGGTCCTTGACGTAAAAGACGCCCACGACCCTGTCGAGCGTCCCCTCGAAGACCGGGATGCGGGAGTGGCCGATGCGACGGATGGCCGCCGTCACGTCGCTGAGCGAGAGCTCGACGTCGATGGCCTCGATCTCGGTGCGAGGCGTCATCACCTGGGCCACCGTGCGGTCGCGGAACCGCACGACGGCCTCGATCATGTCGCGTTCGCTCTCGTCGAACTTGCCTTCCTCCTGGGCCTCCTCGACCACCGAGAGGATCTCCTCCTGCAGCACTTGCGCCTCGGTCTGGTCCTTGCGGCCCGCGAGGCGGCGAACCACCTCGTCCAGGCCCGAGGCCATGCCCCGCAGCGGCTTGCCGACGGCGTGCAGCACCCGAAGCAGGGGCGACCACGCGAAGATCGTGCGTTCGCCGGCGTGCCGCGCGATGCTCGTGGGCACGGTCGACGTGAAGACCCAGAGCAGCAGCGAGGCGATCACGATGCCAGCCGCGATGTCGATCAGGGTCGGGGCGGGTGCGGACGGCTCCGACGAACGAACCGCCGCCACCCAGAAGACCATCCCCACCGCCACCACCAGGTTGCAGAGCGTCCGCGGGAGCGAGGTGGCTGCCGCATGCCCCTCGAGATCGGCGAGGATCGCCTCCACGCGGGCCGCGGCGCGCGGGTTGCCCCGAATGGCCACGATGTCCTCGAGCACCGAGCGAGTCAGGTCCCGCAGCGACTGGACAAGCGTGGAAAGCAGCGACCCCGCCGCGAGGGCGGCGAGCGAGATGCCAAGCCAACTCCAGTCGTTCACGATGCAGGTCTCCATGGCCGTTGCCCGGCCAGGGACATCACGGTCCCGCCGACGCACGGCCGCCGATGCCGCCGGGGACTACGCCTCCCCGGGCCCATCCCCCGCCACGAACGGGCGGTGAAAGACGGGACCCACCCCGATCGCCGCGAGCACCGCGTCTTCCGCGGCATGCATCGCCTCGAAGTCGGCCTCTTCATGATCGTCAAACCCGATGCAATGAAGCACGCCGTGCAGGGTGTACAGCAGCAACTCCCTCTCGCAAGGGTAGCCCCGAGCGGTGGATTGCCTGTTCGCTTCATCGAGACAGACCAGAATATCCGTGTCCAATACATACGAACACCGTACGTCGTCCTGACGGATCTGCTCCAGTGTGGGGAGCGGGGGGGGCGTCCACTCCTGGTCGTCCGCACCCGTCTCGGGGCCCGGATCGATGGGCTCGCTCATGTCGAAGGTCAGCACGTCGGTGGTGCCTGGCACGCCGGCGAACTCCTCGTGGGCGGCCGCCATGGCCTCGTCACCAACGATCCGCACCCGGACCTCGCCCTGCCCGCCTATGCGACGCAGGGCCTGCTCGGCATGCCTGAGCAGCCACGCCAACGCGGCTTCGGGCAGGCGGCGGGTTTCGTCGAGGATCTCGATGGAGAGTCGGGACATGCTCGGGATGGTACCCGGGCGGGGGGGCGGCTCCGCGGTCAGGCCGGGGGCAGCAGCAGCTTCAACGCTCCAGGTTCGATGGATGCCGCCCCGTCCACCTCGGAGGCGATCGGGTCGGTCAGGTGCAAGGCCTCGCCATCGGCCTGAAGGGCGTGGGTGTGGTCGGTCTGGAGACGGAAGCGAACCTGCGACCCTCGGCCGCGAATGACGCCCGCCAGGCCGTCGACCCGGAGGCGGCATGCGGCAAGGCGGAGAAGCGCCCCGATGGAGCCCCGGGCCGGAAGCACGGCGACCTCGAGCAGTCCGTCGTCGACCACGGCCGGGCGAGCGGGGTCGATGCGCAGCGCGTATTGGCGCGAGTTGGCGATGACGAGGGTGCCTTGGACTCCCGAGCAGATCATCGAGCCGTCGACTTCGACATCGAGCAAGGGCAGGTGCGGGAGCCGAAACTCGGCACGGATGTGGCGGAGGTAGGTGAGGTGCGTGATGGGGCCGCTGCGGGCCTCGTGCAGCCGGTGGATGACGCCGGCGTCGGCCCCCGCGCTGAACATCACGCCGAAACGGACGGGGCCGCGTGCAAGCTGGCAGTCGCAGCGGCCGACGTCCATCGCCGCCGGTCGGGGCGAACGCAGGCTGGCGACCGCCAGGGCGATGGCCTGGTCGAAGTCGGCGCGGTGCATGCGAAGTTCGCGGGCCAGCAGGTTCTCGGTGCCCAGGGCGAGGTGGTACATCGGCGTCCCGCACTCGACCAGCGCCGGGAGAAGGGCGTGCACGGTTCCGTCGCCCCCGAGGACCACGCAGGCGTCGGATTCTCGCAGGCGGGGCAGCAGCCACGCATGGTCGCCCGAATCGGTGCGGGGCATCTCGACGCGAGTGACCTTGTGATCGACGAGAATGGAGCCCAGGCGATTGGCCGCGGCGGCGGCCCTTCCTCGTCCGGATCTGGGGTTGACGATGAGCAGGACTCGCATGGCAAGAGCACGCGGCGCTTCAGCGTGCGGCGATGAGGCGTCGGAGGACGATGTCGGCGAGCGACGGGAACATGGTGGCGAGCCCGAGCGTGAGTCGCGTGGAGCGACTGGTCCACACCTCGCCCTTGGGCTTGCGGAGACACCGCACGATCGCATCGGCGACGACCTCGGCGGGCTGCATCAGGCGTTCCGGAGTGCGGAGGGCCAGGCGGGGCGCCTTGCTGCGAGCCGACGTGGCATCGAAGAACTCGGTGCGGGTGCCGATGGGGTGCACGCTGGAGACGGCGATGTTGTGGGGTTCCAGTTCGTGGCGGAGCGCACGGGCGTAATGGTCCTGCGCGGCCTTGGTGGCGCAGTAGCTGGCGAAGAAGGGGACGCCGATCTTCGACAGGCAGCTCGAACAGACAAGGATGTGCCCCTCGCCGGCCTTGCGCATCGCGTCAAGCGCCGGGCGGATGGTGTGGAGCGTTCCGAAGAAGTTGGTCTCGAAGATCTGGCGCACGTCGTGCTCGGTCGAGTCGGCCACGGGGCCTTCGATGCCGTAGCCGGCGTTGGCGAAGACGGCGTAGAGCGATCCGAAGGCGTCGACGGTCCGGGCGACCAGCCGCTCGCAATCCGCGGGCCTGGCGACGTCGCACTCGACGATGATGGCGCGGCCCCCTGCCTCGACGATGCGACGTGCGACGGCCTCGAGGCGATCCACGCGGCGGGCCGCGAGGGCGACAGGCATGCCCTCGCGTGCGCACCGGATGGCCGTGGCCGCGCCGATCCCGCTGCTGGCGCCGGTGATCGCGATGGGCTTGGCTTCAAGTCGCGGCATTGGCTGCGATGGTAGTGGCCGCCGCAAGGCCTCGCGAGGGGCCGCCCGCCCCCACGCTCTCGCCCGACCGTCCCGGGAGCAGGCCCGGCGGCCCCCTACACTTGCGGCATGACCACGATGGCCCGTCAACCCAGCGTCGCGTCCTCCCCTTCGACCGACCCCCTGCACCTGATCGACGTCGATCACGTGCGGTTCTTCGTCGGCAACGCCAAGCAGGCCGCGTACTTCTACGCCCACGTCTTCGGCTTCCAGATCGAGCAGTACGCCGACCTCACCACCGGCTCTCGCGACGCGGCCCACTACCTGCTCACGCAGGGCAACATCCGCATCATCCTCACCACGCCCCTGACGGTCGACCATGCCGCCGCCATGGAGACGGCCCTTTACGGCGACGGCGTCAAGGACGTGGCCTTCACCGTCTTCGATGCCGGCGCCGCGTGGGAGCGGGCGCTCCGCAATGGCGCGATGTCCGCCGCCGAGCCCCGCACCGTCACCGACGAGCACGGCTCGATCACCACCGCCAGCATCCGCACCTTCGGCCGGTGCATCCACACCTTCGTCTCCCGCACTGGCGGCTATGAACTCACCAAGGTCAAGCAGGGCGGCGCGTTCGCTCCCCGATTCGCCAAGTCGCCGTCGATCGGCGTCAACGAATACAACAAGGCCAACCCCTGCGGCCTCAAGTACGTCGATCACCTCGTCGGCAACGTCCAACTCGGCAAGATGAACCACTGGGTGCGGTTCTACGAGGAGATCATGGAGTTCAAGCTGTTCAAGCACTTCGACGACAAGGACATCTCGACCGAATACTCGGCGCTCATGTCCAAGGTCATGTCGTCGGGCTCGGGGCTCATCAAGATCCCCATCAACGAGCCCGCCGAGGGCAAGAAGAAGAGCCAGATCGAGGAGTACCTCGACTGGCACCAAGGCACTCCCGGCGTGCAGCACCTCGCCCTCCGCACCGACGACGAGCTTCACAGCATCGCCGAGTTGCGCCGCCGCGGCGTCGAGTTCCTGAACATCCCCGACGCCTACTACGACAAGGTGTGGGAGCGGGTGAACACCATGCTCACCGGTCACGGGCACCAGCCCGTCAAGGAGGACCACGCCCGCATCCGAGATCTGGGCATTCTCGTCGACGCCGACGACGAGGGGTACCTCCTGCAACTCTTCACGCGGCCGCTTCAGGACCGTCCGACGCTCTTCTTCGAGATCATCTGTCGCCGGGGCAGCCAGTCCTTCGGCAAGGGCAACTTCAAGGCCCTCTTCGAGAGTCTCGAACTCGAGCAGGCCCGACGCGGCAACCTCTGATCGACGTTCACGCCGTTCGCGGTGCCCCCGGGGCTGACGCGATATCATTCGTTCCCTTTCGCAACGACGCGAAGGGTCACTCTTCCTCGCAGCGAAACACCAGCCATGCCTGAATCACGCCTCTTCACGTCCGAGTCCGTCTCGATGGGCCACCCCGACAAGGTTTCCGACCAGATCTCGGACGCCGTGCTCGACGCCCTGTTGGCGGATGACCCCCGCAGCCGCGTGGCTTGCGAGACGCTCTGCTGCACCGGCCTGGTCGTCGTCGCCGGCGAGGTGACCACCACGACCTACGCGAACATCCCCGAGATCGTCCGCGAGGTCGTCCGCGAGATCGGCTACACCTCCGGCGACATGCGGTTCGACGCCGACTCCTGCGGCGTGCTCGTGGCCCTCAACAAGCAGTCCGGCGACATCGCCATGGGCGTCGACAAGGAAGGCGCCGGCGACCAGGGCATGATGTTCGGCTACGCCTGCCGCGAAACTCCGGAACTGATGCCCCTGCCCATCGACCTCTCGCACCGCCTGGTCGAGCAGCAGGCCCACGTCCGTCGAGAGGGGCGCATCGCCGGCCTTCGTCCCGACGCCAAGAGCCAGGTGACGGTCGAGTACGACAACGGCAAGCCCGTTCGCGTCGACACCGTCGTCCTCTCCACGCAGCACGACCCGCATTGGAACGAGAAGCAGGACCAACTCCAGCGCGAGGTCGTCGAGCACATCCTCAAGCCCGTGCTCAAGGAGTGGTGGAACGCGGGCATCAAGGTGCACGTCAACCCCACCGGTCGCTTCGAGATCGGCGGCCCGCACGGCGACACCGGCCTCACCGGCCGCAAGATCATCGTCGACACCTACGGCGGCATGGGCCGTCACGGCGGCGGCGCGTTCTCGGGCAAGGACCCGACCAAGGTCGATCGCTCCGCGGCGTACATGGCCCGCTACATCGCCAAGAACGTCGTGGCCGCCGGCCTGGCCGACCGCTGCGAGATCCAGGTCTCCTACGCCATCGGCGTCGCCGAGCCCACCAGCGTGCTGGTCGACTGCTTCGGCACCAACACCGTCGACGAGGCGAAGATCTCGAAGGCCGTCCGCGAGCACTTCGGCCTGACGCCCCGCAAGATCATCGAGTCGCTGGGCCTTCGCAACCCCATCTACTCGCCCACCGCCCGCCACGGCCACTTCGGCCGCAAGCCCTACGAGGGCCAGTTCTACGACCGCGTGAAGCGCCAGCACCGCGGCCCCAAGATCGAGTTCTTCAGCTGGGAGAAGACCGACAAGGCCGACGCGCTGCGTGCCGCGGCGAAGTGAGTTTGGCGCCAGAGGCGTGCCCGAATGAAGCCGGGGGTCGTCGCGATTGCGACGGCCCCCGGTTGTCATTTGCCGGTGGAGCGAGCGTTCGATCCGGAGCCGCGACCGTAGCCCGGGGTGCTGCGAGGCTCTGCGAGCGAACCCCGGGCGCGGGGCCCAAGGTCGCGCGGATGGTGTCCCGTGGCCCGGGGCTTGCTCGCTGCGCTCGCGGCGCACCCGGGCTAAGTTCGATGGCGTGCGTGTTGGCCTACGCGTCTCGGTTCTTCCAAGAAGATGCGCCCGGCTCTCGGGTGTGGGTTGTGCGATCAGCGATCCGCCGCGACCGTAGCCCGGGGTGCTGCGAGGCTCTGCGAGCGAACCCCGGGCGCGGGGCCCAAGGTCGCGCGGATGGTGTCCCGTGGCCCGGGGCTTGCTCGCTGCGCTCGCGGCGCACCTGGGCTAAGTTCGATAGCGTGCGCGTTGGCCCATGTGTGTCGGTTCATCCAAGACATGCCCAACGCTCTGGCGCGGGGCCTCGACTCGCAGAGACGGGAGTATGCGTGATCTGTGGTCCGCAGCTTGCGGCTCGCTCGCGGCGCACCCGGGCTCCGTTCGCTCCTTCGCTTTCGCTTGGCACCCTTGTCACGTCGCCACGAGCCACGTCGCCTGCCTCACCATCGCGGCCGGGGGCGTTTGCGTGCCCGCGACGATCGCGTCGAGGCGAGGCGACTTGTCCGCGCCCGTCACCATGAACAGCCGCAGGCGTGCGGCGTTCACCAGAGGCAGCGTCATCGTCACGCGATCAGGCACGGCGAAGGGCGCGGGGGCCTTGGTATGAATGCACCACCGCTGCGACTCGGCTACCGCCGCGTCGTCGCCGGGGAAGAGACTGAGCGTGTGGCCGTCAGCGCCCATGCCCAGCAGCACCACGTCGATGCCCGGTCCCTGCTCGGGCAGCAGGCGTCGGAGCGTGGCTTCATAGGCCGCCGCGGCTTGCGCGGGGGGCAGGTGCGTGGGGACCGGCAGGATTGACGAATGAGGCACGCCCGCGGGCCCCGTCAGGGTCGTTTCCGCCATCTTCATGTTGCTGTCGGGGTGGTCGTGGGGCACGCACCGTTCGTCGCCGAAGAGCAACACGCAGCGAGACCAGTCGAGGGCGGGCTTGCGTGTCGCGAGGAGGCGATACAGCAGTTTGGGGGTGCTGCCGCCGGCGAGGGCGAGGGTGAAGCGGCCGCGATCCCTGATGGCCTGCTCGCACGCTTGCGTCACGAGGTCGGCCGCGTGGGCGGCGACGGCGTCGGGCGAGTCGAGTCGTACGAGGATGCCGTCGAGCATGGTGGTGGGCGTCAGGGTTCGGTCCAGCCGCAGGTGTGGTCGCCTGCCAGGCGTTCGGCGGCGGGCGGGCCCCATGTTCCAGCAGGATAGTGGTGCACGGGCAGACGTTCGCTGATGGCAGGCGTGAACAGTCGCCACGACTCCTCGACCTCGTCGTTGCGGACAAAGAGGGTGCGATCGCCCCTCATCACGTCGAGCATGAGGGTCTGATAGGCCTCGGGGAGCTTGCCAAAGGTGTCGGCGTAGCGGAATCGCATCTCCTGTGTGGCCAGACGCATGCCTTCGCCGGGGATCTTGGTCATGAAGGAGAGGTTGAAGCCTTCGTTGGGCTGCAGGGTGATCTCGAGGCGGTTGCAGGCCATGCCGCAGACGATGTAGGGGTTGAAGACCGCCGCGGGGGGCTGGTGGAAGGTCACGACGATGGAGGAACTCTTGCGGGCCAGTCGCTTGCCCGTGCGGAGCGAGAAGGGCACCCCGTTCCATCGCCAGTTGTTGATGCGAACCGTGGCCGCGGCGTAGGTTTCGGTGGTGCTCCGGGGATCGACGCCGGGCTCCTGTCGATAGCCGGCGACGGAATGACCGTTGAGCGTCCCCGCGGCGTACTGCCCGAAGACCACGTCGTCGGGCTTGATGACCGACATCGACTGCAGCACCTTGACCTTCTCGTTGGCCACGGCGTTGCCGTCGAGGGCGGCGGGGGGCTCCATGGCCACCAGGCACAGAAGCTGCATCATGTGGTTCTGCATGATGTCGCGGAGCGCGCCGGTCTTTTCGTAGAACGAGCCGCGGCCTTCGACGCCGAGTTCCTCGGCCACGGTGATCTCCACCTGACGCACGCGATCGCGATTCCACAGGGGCTCGAAGAGGGCATTGCCGAAGCGGAATGCCAGCAGGTTCTGCACCGTCTCCTTGCCCAGGTAGTGGTCGAGCCGGTAGACGCACTGCTCGTCGAAGAAGCGGTGGATCTGCGCGTTGAGCGACTGCGCCGAGGGCAGGTCGTGCCCGAAGGGCTTCTCGATCACCAGCCGCGTCCACCCCTTCGAGACGTGGAGCCCGGCGTTGCCGAGCGATTCGATCGTGGGGAAGAAGGCAGAGGCCGGGAGTGCGAGATAGAAGATCCGGTGCTGGTAGAGGTTGTGCTGCGCTTCAAGGGCCTCGATGCGGGCCTTGAGGGCCGCATAGGCCGCCGGGGAGGAATCGCCCAGCGACTGGAAGTGCACGTGGTTGGAAAGCCACTCGTCGACCTCGGCTGCGTCGTGCCCAGCGGCGAGCAGCGACGTGCGGAGCGAGTCGCGGAACTGCTGGTCGTCGAGGGCGGCACGGGCGACGCCAAGGACCATGGCACGGCCCTTGGCCGAACCGTGGCGATGCAGGTCGAAAAGCGAGGGCAGCACCTTGCGGTGGGCCAGGTCTCCCGTGGCGCCGAAGACCACCAGCGTGTGTCGGTCGGGTGTCTGGGTCGGCATGGCCGTGAGGTCCGAAGGGGGCGAACGTCGCTGCGAGATCAGTGCTTCTGCATGCCGTGGCCGCCGAAGGCGTTGCGCATCACGGCGAGCATGCGATCGGAATACGACTCGCCGTCGCGAGAACGAAGGCGGGCCTGGAGACTGAGCGTGATGACGGGGGCGGCGACGTCGAGATCGATGGCCTCGGCGACGGTCCAGCGGCCTTCGCCGCTGTCGCTGACGTAGGGGGCGATCGACTCGAGTTTCTGGTCCTGCTTGAGCGCGTCGGCGGTGAGGTCGAGCAACCAGCTGCGGACCACCGAGCCCACCTGCCAGACCTGGGCCACCTGCGCCAGGTCGAGGTTGAGTTCCTTCTTCTTGTGCATGATGGCGAAGCCTTCGGCGAAGGCCTGCATCATGCCGTATTCGATGCCGTTGTGGATCATCTTGGTGAAGTGGCCTGCGCCGCTGGGGCCCACGTGTCCCCAGCCCTCGTTCTTGCCGGGAGCGAGCGACTCGAAAATGGGCCGCAGACGCTCGACGGGCTCCTTGGCGCCGCCGATCATGAGCGAGTAGCCGTTGGCCAGGCCCCAAACGCCGCCGCTGGTGCCGCAGTCGACGTAGTGGAAGCCCTTGGCGGCCAGCGAGGCGGCCCGTCGCTGCGAGTCCTTGTAGTTGCTGTTGCCGCCGTCGATGATGCAGTCGCCCGGGGAGAGCATGGGGAGGAGCTGGGCGATCATGGCGTCGACGGGGTCGCCGGCGGGGATCATCAGCCAGACGTGACGTGGGCCGGACATGGACTTGACGACCTCGGCGACCGAGGTGCAGGCCTTGCCGCCGGCGGCGGCGAGTCGCGAGAGACTTTCCTGGTTGGGGTCGAGGCCAAGGACGCGGTGGCCGGCGCGGAGGAGCCGCTCGGCCATGTTGCCGCCCATCTTGCCCAGGCCGATGATCGCGAGTTCCATGCGTGCACGTTCCCTTCGGCGGCGGTGCGTCGCCCTCGTGGCGGCGTTCCCGACCAGTATACGGATATCGACCGATAAGGCGTGGGCCTTGGGGCCCGTCAGGGGCTTGTCGGGAAGATGCCCCCGAGCGGGTCTACATTCACGCTGCCATGACCACCGGCGACCACGCGAATCACGATCCGGAGTCACCTGAACAGGTCATCGAGGCGTCGCGTCGTTTCCGCGAGGACTTCGAGGCCGCACGCACCGAGGTGGGCAGGGTCGTGGTCGGACAGGCCGAACTGGTCGAGCAGGTGCTCATCTGCCTGTTTGTCGGTGGCCACGTGCTGCTCGAGGGCGTGCCAGGCATCGGCAAGACCCTGCTTGTGCGCACGCTGGCGCAGGCGGTGTCGCTCTCCTTCGGCCGCGTGCAGTTCACGCCCGACCTCATGCCCGCCGACATCACCGGCACCACCGTGGTGACGGAAACGGAAAGCTCCGACGGTCGTCGCGAGCGTCGATTCGCCTTCCAGCCCGGTCCCATCTTCGCCCAACTCGTGCTGGCCGACGAGATCAACCGCGCCACGCCCAAGACTCAATCCGCGTTGCTCGAGGCCATGCAGGAGCGGAGCGTCACCGTCGGCGGCGTGAGCCACCGGCTTCCGGAGCCCTTCGTGGTGCTCGCCACGCAGAACCCCGTCGAGCAGGAAGGCACCTACCCCCTTCCCGAAGCCCAACTCGACCGCTTCTTCTTCAAGCTGCTCAGTCGCTCGCCGGGACGCGCGGATCTTGCCGAGATTCTCGCGCGAACCACCGGTGCGACGACGCCGGTTGCGAAGCCCTGCCTCGACGCCACTGGTTTGATGTCGCACCAGCGATTCGTGCGGCGGGTGCTCGTGACGCCCTCCGTGCAGGATTACGCGGTGCGACTCGTGCTGGCCACGCATCCCGGTGGCGGCTTCTCGATGGTCGACAAGTATGTTCGTCTCGGTGCGTCGCCCCGCGCCGCCCAGTCGCTCATTCTGGCCGCCAAGTGCCGCGCCCTGCTCGAGGGACGCACCGCCGCGGGCACCGACGACCTTCAGGCCGCCGCCCTGCCCGCGCTGCGCCATCGCCTGATCATGAACTTCGAGGCCCACGCCGAGGGCGTGACCGCCGACACTGTGGTGACGTCGCTGGTCCAGGGCTTGCCTCGGGAGGCGCCGTGACCCGCGTGTGCAGCGTGGCCGTCGTCCTGTTGGCGACGGGCCTGACGGGAGGGCTGGGCGGGTGCGGGGCGTCGAGGGGGGCGGGCGCGGATTGGACCGCCGCGAAGGATGTCGCGAACGCGAATGCAGGACGCGTCGACGCGACCCCGGGGCGCTCGCTCATCATGCCGCTGGGGACCGAGTCGGGGCGTTCGTCGATTCGCCGCGTCGCGTTGGCGGACGGGCGTCCGCTGCCGGTGGGACTGTGGCGAATCGTGCCGACGGGGGTCGAGGCCCAGGGCGAGGCACCAGGATGGATCGGATCGACGGGGCGGTGGGAGGCCCGACGCGAGGAGCCGACGTCGCCGGCGGCGGAACCCGGCTCGTTCCGCGTGGCGATCATCGACATCCCGTCGGATGCGGCGGGCGCGACGCTCTGGATCGATGGCCGCGCCACCCCGGTCAACTGGCTGGCGGATCCGGATCAGGTGCTCGAGCCCCGGCCCGAGTTCTGGCCGCCGCTGATGCCCGATCACGGCCGCGAGAACCAGTATCTCCGGGCGGCGCTGCGAGAGGCGGCCACCTCGCCCCTCGAGCGCTGGCGTGTTCGGCTGCTGCTCGACGGGTTGAAGGGCGCGGAGGGGCCGATTCCGTTCGAGGATCCGGTGATCGAGGCGTTGGCCCAGCAGGTGGAGCGTCGGTGGAGATTGGCGTTTGCGCGGATCGGTGCTCAGGATCGCCGCTTGGCGGGCGAACTCAAGTACCGGTTGTGCGCCGTCATGGACTTTGGCGAAGGCGTGGTGGCGCCCGCGTGGGCGTGCGACGAAGCCTCGCTCGAGCGGTTGCTCGCGGACGCCCTCGATGCGAGGCGAGACGAGGCGACGGTGATCGATCGAGTTCGCGCGTGGCTGGAGGACCAGCCGCAGGGTGCGGTATGGGTGCACGATGACGGTGGGTTGCTGAATCTGGAAGGGCGTCCCGTGCCGTGCATCGGCGTGGCGAACCTCTCGGCCCGTCCGGTGCCGGCGTGGGCCTCGATGGGAGGCCAGGATCCGCCGGCTCCGGACCTCCACGTCGTTGCGCCGTGGAGTTCCATGACATTGGTGCCTCCCGAAACGTCGCCGGCCGAGGCGGGAACCGTCTCGGTTCGGGAGGTCCGCGTGCACTTGGGACCCTTCGATGCCGCGGTGCCGGTGGCGGGCGAAGCCGAGCGTGTGTTGCCTCCCGGCGCCTCGGCGACGGACTTCGTGCCCGACCTGACGCTGCGGTCGTGGTACTACGCGCTTCCGGCGAGGGTTCCGGACCCATGGGGCACGACGGCGAGACTGCATCGCACGCCGATGACACCCGAGCGGGCCGCCGCGGGGTTGTCGCCGTGGGACGTGTATGTGCAGTGCTCGCTCGTGCCCGGCACCGGCACGGTGCGGAAGGAGGCCGTGAGCGTCGTGATGGGGCCGCAAGGATCGCCGCGACTCGTGTTGAGGGTGAGGCCCGACGGCGAGGCGATGCGAGTGGGACTCGACGGCGCGGAGACGTCGTGGGAGCAGCGAGTCGCGACGGTGAAGCGAGACGGTGCGTGGGCCTTCACGATGCCCGTTCCGGTCGAGGCGACGGAACGCGCCGGAGCGACGTTGCATCTGGGGCTGGCGAGGATGGATGCGACGGGCCGTCGCAGCGCGTGGCCTCGGCCCATGCTGCCGTGGCGGCAGTGGCCGTCAGCGCGGGCCTTCGACCTTCGGGCGTGGTCGAGGGTGGAGTGAGTCGGGTCAGCGCTTCAGTCCGTGCGAGTCCTTGACGCCCAGGGTGGCGTAGATCTCGCGGGTGGCGGTGGAGCGGTTGAGCGTGTAGAAGTGCAGGCCCGCCACGTTGTGGTCGAGCAGGTCGCGACACTGCTCGGTGGCCCAGTGGATGCCCACGCGCTTGACGCCCTCCTCGTCGTCGGCCGCGCGGTTGAGGGCGCGGATCAGCGGGGCCGGGTAGCGGGCGCCCAGCGCGAGTTCGGCCATCCGCTTCATGCCCGCGCGCGAGGTGATGGGCATGATGCCGGCGATGATGGGCACGCGGATGCCCGCCAGCTCGCAGCGGGCGCGGAAGTCGTAGAAGTCGCGGTTGTCGAAAAAGAGCTGCGTGACGATGCAGTCCGCGCCCTCGTCGACCTTGGCCTTGAGCATGTCGAGCTCGACCATCCGGTTGGGCGTCTCGGGGTGGCCTTCGGGGTAGCCCGCGACCGCGATGCCGAACCCGCGGCTGTCGGCGTGAACCTTGCGGTCGGCGAAGCGGCGGATGAACCTCACGAGTTGGGCGGCGTGTCGGAAGTCCTTCCACGCGTCGCCCGGCGAGGCCAGGTCGCGGGGGACGTCTCCCCGAAGCGTCATGATGTTGCTGATGCCCGCGTGCGCGTATCGCTCGAGGATGGCCGTGATCTGCGCCTCGTCGTGACAGACGCACGTGAGGTGGGGCATCGGGTCGAGGGTCGTCTCGGTCTTGAGGCGGACGACAAGATCGTGCGTCAACTCGCGCGTGGAACCGCCCGCGCCGTACGTCACGGAGACGAAGGAGGGCTTGAGGGGCTCGAGCTGGCGGATGTTGGCGAAGAGCTCGGCGGAGGCCGATTCGATCCGCGCAGGGAAGAACTCGAAGGAGAAGGTGGTGCCGTGCTGGGCGATGATGTCGCGGATGTGCATGGCGGCGCGTGTTCGAGGGGACGCGGAGGGACGCTGGCTGGAGAATGCCGGGACGAACGCGGTGGCGAACGTCCCGGCGTCGGTCTTGTGACGCCGCGGGTGCGGCGGGGCGATCAGTAGCGGTAGTGGTCGGGCTTGTAGGGGCCGTCGGCGTTGACGCCCAGGTACTTGGCCTGCGCGTCGGTGAGGCGGGTGAGCTTCACGCCGAGCTTCTCGAGGTGGAGGCGGGCCACCATCTCGTCGAGCTTCTTGGGGAGGGTGTAGACCTTGCCCGTCTCGTAGCGGATGCCCGCGAGCGTGGGCTTGCCGCTGGCCGAGGCCCACAGGTCGATCTGCGCGACGACCTGGTTGGTGAAGGAGGCGGACATCACGAACGACGGGTGGCCGGTGGCGCAGCCGAGGTTCATGAGGCGACCCTCGGCGAGGATGAGCACGCTGTGGCCGCGACCGTTGCGGGTGCCGCTGAAGGTGAACTCGTCGAACTGGGGCTTGATCGTGGTGCGGGTGACGGAGGCGTCCTTCGCGAGGCTGGCCATGTCGATCTCGTTGTCGAAGTGGCCGATGTTGGCGACGATGGCCTTGTCCTTCATCTTCCGCATGTGCTCGACGGTGATGATGTCCTTGTTGCCGGTGGCGGTGATGAAGATGTCGGCGGAGTCGAGCATGTCGTCGAGGGTCGCGACCTGGTAGCCTTCCATCGCGGCCTGGAGGGCGCAGATGGGGTCGATCTCGGTGACCACCACGCGGGCGCCCTGGCCCTTGAGGGCCTGGCAGCAGCCCTTGCCCACGTCGCCGTAGCCGAGCACCACGGCCACCTTGCCGCTGAGCATCACGTCGGTGGCGCGGTTGAGGCCGTCGACCAGCGAGTGGCGGCAGCCGTAGAGGTTGTCGAACTTGCTCTTGGTGGCCGAGTCGTTGACGTTGATGGCCGGCACGGCCAGCTCGCCGCGGGCCTGCATCTCGTAGAGCCGGTGCACGCCGGTGGTGGTCTCCTCGCTCACGCCCTTCACGCCGGCGAGGGCCTTGGTGAGGCGGCCGGGGTTGGTCTTGAGCTCGGTGGCGATCAGGTTGAGGATGACGCCCCATTCCTCGCTGTCGGTGGCGGCGTTGAACGCCGGGACCTTGCCGGCCTTCTCGAACTGCGCGCCCTTGTGGAGCAGCAGGGTGAGGTCGCCGCCGTCGTCGAGCACCATGTTGGGGCCCTGGCCGCCGGGGAAGTTGAGCAGCTGGTTGGTGCACCACCAGTACTCCTCGAGCGTCTCGCCCTTCCACGCGAAGACCGGCGTGCCCTTGGGGTCGACCACGGTGCCGTGCTTGCCCACGACCACCGCGGCGGCGGCGGTGTCCTGCGTGCTGAAGATGTTGCACGAGGCCCAGCGGACCTGCGCGCCGAGTTCGACGAGCGTCTCGATGAGCACGGCCGTCTGCACGGTCATGTGGAGGCTGCCGGCGATGCGGGCGCCGGCGAGGGGCTTGGACGCGCCGTACTTCTCGCGAAGGGCCATGAGGCCGGGCATCTCGTGCTCGGCGAGGCGGATCTCGTGGCGGCCGAGCTCGGCGAGGGCCAGATCGCGGACCTTGAAGTCGAGGCCGGAGTTGCTGATGGAGGGGGTGACGGCGGGCGACGCTGCGAGACTCATGGATGCTCCCTTGATGGTGGGGGTGAAACGACCGGTGAACTCGTACGAGTGCGACTGTGGATTCGTCGGCCGACCTCTTCGAGGATGCCCGTTCACCAAGGGGCACTCCCGAATATCGGCCAACGTCATGCGACTAGGTGATCCTTCCCGACGCGACAAAGAGCCCCGGCCCGCGAGATTCCGGCTCGGCGGGCAGTTCGTGATGCATGCAACGACCGAAACCCGCCCCCGCCAGCAGCGACATCACCTGCTTGCGGGAGAACCCCTGATGAACATGGCCCATCGAGTGGCGGTACTCGGCGCGGTCGTGGGGCACCATGTCGACGATCGTCACGACGCCCCCGCCCCGAGTGGTGCGAAGGCTGCGGGCCAAGTCCGCGAGCGCCGCCGCCACGTCCGGCACGTGGTGCAGCACCAGAATGCACACCGCTGCGTCGATCGATCTGGGGGCCAACGAGAGCGACCCCAGGGAGCCCCGCACGAAGTCCACGTTGCGACGCGACGACAGCCGACGCCTCGCGGCCGCGAGCATCGGCTCCGATTGGTCGATCGCCACCATCCGTTCCACGAAGGGGGCCAGGAGTTCCGCGGCGTTGCCCGTTCCGCAGCCCACGTCCGCCACCGTCCAGTCCGGCCGAATCAGCGAGAGCAAGGCGGCCGACGTGAAACGAGAGCCGAACAGCCCCGATCGCAGTTGATCCCACTCGCCCCGCACGCGACCGAAAAAGTTCACGCTGTCGGTCTTCCGCTCCTCCAGCACGCCCGCCACGCGACGATCGTCCTCGTCGTGGCCGGGGAGACCCGCCAGCTGCGGGCGGATCGCGTCCCAGAGCGGCTTGAGCTGCGGCGGCAGGTCGGCCGGCACCAGCCGGTAGAAGCACGCCGTCCCCTCGTGACGCTTCGCCAGCCATCCCGCCTCGGCCAACGCCTTGGCCTGGCGACTCGCGCTCGACTGGGCCGTCTGCAGCACCTGCGACAGCTCGCCCACGGTCAACTCGTGCCGCTCCAGCAGCCTCAGCATCCGCAGACGCATCGCGTCCCCGAGCGTCGCGAGGGTCTGCTGCAGCGGGATGGGAGCGGCCACGGCTTTCATGCTTGTATGCGGATGAATGGTAGAAGGGCTGGCCGGGCGTGGCAACCGGCCCCCGGTTCACCCCTCCGGGAGGGGTCTACGCTGGCGGTCATGAGGATCACCAAGACGGCGATGGGCGTGCAGATCGAGACGGCGGCGGGCGTTGCGCTTCCCATCCGCCACATCATCGGCATCGGGCTCAACTACGCGGCACACGCCAAGGAGACGGGCAAGGGGGTCCCGGAACGGCCGGTGCTCTTCTCGAAAAACCCCTTTTCGGCCTGCCTGCACGGCGACCCCATCGTGATCCCTCGCATCTGTCAGGATCGCCCGCAGGTCGACTTCGAGGCCGAACTGGGCGTCGTCATCGGCACCCAGCCCGACGGGACGATGGTCCGCGACGTGCCTGTCGATCGTGCGTTGGCCTGCGTGGCCGCGTACGTCTGCGTTAACGACGTCTCCGCCCGGTGGTGGCAGAAGGATGGTTCCGGCGGCCAGTTCAACCGGGGCAAGTCGTTCGACACGTTCTGCCCCATCGGCCCCGCGGCGGTCGCGCCCTCGCAGGTGGGCGATCCGCAGTCGCTTCGCATCAGGTGTCTGGTGAATGGACACGTGATGCAGGATTCGACGACCGCCGACATGATCTTCCCCGTGGCCACCCTCATCAGCGAGATCAGCCGCGGGACCACCCTTCTGCCCGGCACGCTGATCGTGACGGGCACGCCCAGCGGGGTCGGGTTCGCGCGATCGCCC
Organism: uncultured Phycisphaerales bacterium; assembly: GCA_903929885.1. Classification (GTDB taxonomy): domain Bacteria; phylum Planctomycetota; class Phycisphaerae; order Phycisphaerales; family UBA1924; genus UBA2402. The sequence continues at coordinate 175,457 of CAIYWI010000097.1, read as the reverse complement.
CAGGTCTTCCTCAAGCACGGCGATCGCGTCGAGGTCGAGATCGAGCGGATCGGCACGCTCGTGAACCAGGTCGTCGAGGAGGGCCGCTGACCGTTCAGCGGCCCGCGGGCTTCGCGGCATCGCGGTCGTCGGCCGCGGGCTCGCCCGCCAGATGATCGTGCATCGCCAGAAGACCCGAGGAGGCGAGTCGGTCGAGGCCGTAGGTGCCGTACCCGGGCATCCGCATGGCACCGATCTCGCCCCGCGTCTTGCCCTCCCTGAGAGCCTTGTCGACGAACTCGCGGAGCTTGTCGAAGTAGGCGATCTGCGTCTTGATCGCCGACGCGTCGGCGACGTCGCCGTGGCCGCCGACCACGACGGTGCGGGCGTCGCACAGGTCGAGGCACTTGCGCAGGCACGACTGCCACCCCGCGATGTCGGCTCCGGACGCCGCGTCGACGAAAGGGTGCATCTTGTGGAAGAGCAGGTCGCCGACGACGAGCAGGTTGCGGTCGTGCACGTGGATGACGAGGTCGTTGTCGGTGTGACCGTCGCCAAGGTGGTGCATCGTCGCCTTGATGCCCGGCAGGTCGATCTCGCGGGTGGCGGAGAAGGTGGTGCGGGGGACGAACTCAGTCTCCTTGAGTTTCTCGACCCGCTTGTAGAGCGAGAGGGCCTCCTCTCGCACCCGGCGGACGACCGGTCCATCCCCCTCGGAGAGTTGGCTCGCAGCTTCCTTCATCTGCGAGATGTAGCGGTGCATCTGCCCGAGCACGCGATCGGTGCACTTGTCATGCGCGACGATCTCGACATCGCTCGAGAAGGCGTGATTGCCGCCGGTGTGGTCGCCGTGGTGGTGGGTGTTGATCACCATGGCCAGCGACGGGGCGCGGCGGAGGGACTCGCGGCGCAGGCAGGGCCCGTAGGGAGCGTTCTTGCAGTCGATGAGCACGGCCGCGCCGTCGCCCTTGAGCAGCGTGGAGTTGCCGCCCGAGCCGATGGCGCACCAGGCGCGGTCGCCCGCGGGCTTCCAGATCAGGAAGTCGTCGCCGGGGCTCGGGTCGTCGGCGCGGGCGGATCCGGCGATGAGCGCCGCGGAGCAGCCGGCGGCGAGGACGGTCATGGCATCGCGGCGCGTCATGGACATGCGATGAGGATAGGTTTTCCGGCGATCCGCCGCGTCAGCGGGGCCAGAGCCACGCGAAGACCGCTCCGGTGACCAGTCCGTACACCGCCCCGTCGATCAGCCGGGTGAGGACGCTGCGAGGCGTGGCCTGGAACCAGATCGCGTTGGGCAAAAAGGCGAAGGTGTGCGCGAGGATGCCCGCCGTGCCCAGCACGCGGAAGACCTTCGCGAACGACTCGCCCCTGGGGAGCGTCATGACCCCGAGGTACGCGATGAGGGCTGCCGCCACGGTGAAGGACAGCAGGGTGAGCAGGAGGTTCAGGCCCATGTTGGCTCTTCGGAAGACGACGAGGATGCCGGCGGGCCCCTCATCGAACCGCCGGCGGAACTCGGGCGAACGGGAGGCGGCATCGGTGGCGGCCCACGGGAAGAGGTACGAGCCCGGCGCAAGCCCGAGGCCCTTGACGGACGCGGTCACCTCGCGGTCGTCCGCGAGCGGCGTCCAGTCGCCCCGGTGAAAGGGAGTGGCGGCCCAGAGCACGAAACTGCAGAAAAAGCCGGCGAGGCCCGAGATCACGATCGCGAGCCACAGGTCGAGGAGGGTCATGACGGGAATGTAGGACGCCCCGGGGAACCGCGGGGTGCGACGGGGACAACCTCGTGAGCAACGCGGTCAGTCGCCCATGAGCGAACTGGACGCGCTCGAGGAGACGCGGGCTTCGCCGCCGGCGCCGTACGGCCGGAGCACGAAGCCAAAGCTCGTCTCGCCGGTGATGTCGTTGTAGCCGAGGTTGACGCCCAGGAGCATGGAGGCGAATCGTCGCCTGACCTCGAATCCGGCGGTCTGGAAGCTGCCCTCCTCGATGTCGTACGCCGTGGCGACAGAAGCCGAGTACTTGACCGTGAACTCGTAGGCGGCGCCGAGGTTGAGGTAGGTCGAGTCGAGGACATTGATGTAACGCAGGTCGCCGTAGGTCGAGAACTCGGGCGCGTGGCGGATGACCATGCCCGCGGTGCTCATTGCCTGCTGATTGGAGTCGAAGTCGAAGACGGTGCCGGCGGTGAGCGAGGTGGCGTCGGTCAGGCGGTAGACCAGGTCGCCGACGAAGTAGTCGCCGGGATTGGCATATTCGGGGCGATAGTCGTAGATGCGGCCGATGGGGCCTCGGGAGTCGGCGTTTCCCGAGGAGGAGACCAGGTCGGTGTTGACGATGAGCAGATCGGTGGTGTGCCAGCGGCCCGCCGCGCCGCGTTGCGTCTGGAGGGTTTGAGTCGCGCCGATCCGCACCATCGTGCCGTCCGCGAGCGACTCGACCGTCTGGTCGTAGATGGGCAGGTCGGAGGCGTTGACGCTGGTGCCCGACGTCCACACCGTCACGTTGGGCTCGATGATGTGGCGGAGCCGGTGGATGTCGAGCAGCCGCGAGTCGATGCCGTCGTGAATGCGCTCAAAGCTCGTGGAGGCCCGCACGCCCACCGCTCCCTGGAGGCGAGTCTCGTCCTCCTCCTGCGGCGAAAAGGCCGTGAAACTCGTGTCGTACGCCGTCACGCGGCCCTGCACGAACGGTTGCACCCGCACCGGACCGACGTTGCCGTTGAAGGTGACCTCGTGGCGGGTGTCGGCGCGGGTGATGGTCTCCTCGGACATGCCCAGGGCGCGAAGGCGGTCGCCCGCGCTCTGCGTGGGGTCGAGCGCGAAGGCGCGTTGGCTGAGCGGAACGGTCGTGAAGCCGCGCTGGTTGGGCGCGATCTCGTCGAAGGCCACCTGCATCGCACCGACGCGGTACTCGGACCAGTAGCTGACGAGTCCGGGTCGCCACGCGGCCAGAAGGTCGTCAGCCTGCCGCACGTAGGTCGCCTCGGGGATCTTGCTGACGCTGTACCCCTGGCTCTGGAGCAGCCACTCGTTGGAGATGAAGTCGTTGAACGTCCCCTTGGCCTCGAGCGAGAACTGGGTGTTCTCGTCGGTGCGGTCGGCCCGGAGTCGGTTGGTGAACTCGCGACGGGTCTCGCCCTGATCCTCGAAGAAGGCGTCGATCAGCGTCGGATCGCTGATGTAGGACCCTTCGGCGAAGAGCGACCAGCGCTCGTCGAGCCGCCACCGCTGATCGCCCACCAGGATTCCGCGGAAGTCGTCGTTCTGGCTGAGCTTGGTGCCGGGCTTGAGCAGGTCGCTGCCGGCGTCGAAGGGCACCATGTAGCCCATGATCCCGCCCTTGCTGTCGGGGTTGTTCCACCCCAGCCGCGCTCCCAGCGCGGGCCCCCGCTCGAAGTAATAGTCGGTGAAGAGGTCGAAACGCCCGTCGCCGGGCTTCTTCATGCCCAGCAACGCATAGGCGTTGAGAGTCGCCTTGACGGCCACGCCCGAGCCCTCGCGGTTCTCGACGCGAAGGTCCTTCACCGGCATCAGCGCCGGGTCGCCGCTGTAGCGGGGCCAGTAGAAGATCGGGACGCCGCCGGCCCGCAGCGTGACACCCTTGGCCTCGACCGTCGTCGTGCTCACCGCCGGGGCGGGATTGGCCGCGTCGAGCGGGCCCTGTGCGGCCGGCGCCGCCTGGCGGGTGATGGTCACGCTCGACGCGCCGATGCTCAGTTCGGGGTCCAGCATCGCCGTGTTCGTCAGCGTCGCCTGGGTGGCCGTGAACTGGTCGGCGGCCGTCTGCTGGATCGACGCGGCACGCACGTACAGGGGCAGCTGACGACGCTCGTCGTAGGTCCAGAAGACCGCCTCGAGCATCAGCGCCGAGTTGCGGCGGATGTCGTAGTAGATCTGCGGGCCGCGGAGGGTGAACTTGCCGTCCGTGGCCGTCACGTCACCCTCGAGATACATCCCGCGGATGTTCGCCACGGACAGGCGACCGGCGTCCTCCAGGCGAACCGGGTCCATGAAGACGACCAGACGCTGCGCGGTGAGTTGCAGCACTCGCCCGGAGCGAGTGTCGGCATAGGTCGCCGTCACGCCCCCGGTGGCCATGATCGCCGTCTCGTCCTCCTTCGTGACCACTTGAACGTCGTTGGCGCCCAGCGAGATGATCCCGTCTTGTGCGAAGATCTCCTCTTGTGCCGCGCGACGGGCCTCCGCGAGTGTCGGCCGCGGGGGCTGTGCCGCGGCGGGCGCCCCTGGCGTCGATGCGACTGCCGCGCCAACCGGGGCCTGCTCGCGCGGCGAGGCAGGCGAGTTGCCGCCGGCGGGCGAGGACGTGCCCGCTAGCGGCGCCACGGCGACTCCCGCGGGCGTCGAATCACGAGGCGTCTGCGAGCCCGTGCCATCCTTGGCGGCAAGGTCGCGAAGGAGTCTGGCGCGAGACGACTCGTCCTCGATTGGCCGCGAGGCGGACGCGCGACCGTTCGCGGGTTGGGCTGCGGGTGGGGCAACCGTCCCGGCCACGGGCTGTGGCCGAGGTTCGGCGTATCGCATCGTTCGAACGAAGGGAGGCGGAGCCACCGCGATCCGGCCCGCCTTGGGGTCATCCAGTCGGGCCAGCGAGGTGGCCAGCATCGTCTGTGCTTCAGGGAGGAAGGCGGCGAGGGGCTCTGGCAGCTCGCCGCCCGGCTCGCCCTCGGCGACGGCATCGCAGGTGAGTTGGATGGCGCCCTGAGGCATGATGACCGCCCGGACGGGGAGGCGTTCGGCGGCAATGCCGAACGCGCTGGCGTCCTGCGGGTTGCCCACGCGATCGAAGGCGACGAAGATCTGCTCGACTCCGGGCGAGATCTCCTCCATCCAAATCGCCGCGTGGCGGGCTTGGAACCGGTGGGTCGCCAGCGTGACCTGCACGTCCCCGCTGAGCAAGAGGCGGCGGCACGGACCGTCGCGCCAGACCCAAGCCCTCGCTCCGCTGAAGGCGACAGGGCCGGCCAAGGGCGCGAGCGGGAATCGGCGGCCGGCAAAGTCGCGGCCGTCGAACGACGGTCCCTTCGTCGCCGCAGCCGACGCCGCGGAGGCTTGCGCGGCCGCGACGACGGTCACCCCGCCGATGGCGAGACCCGCGGCGGCGGCATGCACGAGGATCGAGGGCAACGGCGCGAGGCGGCCGGGCGTCGTCATGGCCACATGCTACGCCCGCCCCGACCGAGGTGAGCGAGACCGCCGTGCCTGCCTGACTCTCGCTTCCGGGCCGCTACTATTGGTCCCATGCCAAGTTGGATCACGGCACAGCTCGTCGTCTCGGTCGTCACCATCGCGGTCATGATTCACGTCATGCTGATCTGCGTGGCGTACTTCGTGATGATGGAACGCAAGGTCTCGGCCTACATCCAAGACCGGATCGGGCCCAACCGCGTCGGTTTCGACTTCGGTCTCCCTCCGCTCAAGTTCCTGAAGGGGTGCTTGGGCCTGGGCCAACCCCTGGCCGACGGCGTGAAGTTCATCCTTAAGGAGGACTACACCCCCAACCGGGTCGACAAGATCCTCTTCACGCTGGCCCCGATCATCGTCGTGGTCCCGGCCATGATCGGGTTCCTCATCATTCCGTGGGGTGGCGTCTGGCAGTGCCCCGACATCCACATCCCCTTCACGGAGTTGGTGATCCCCGGTGCCCCCGTCAACGTCGCCGGCGCGGTGTTCAACGCGGGCATCGTCTACCTGCTCGCCGTGGCGGCGCTGGGCGTCTATGGCGTGACGCTCGGCGGCTGGGCCGGCAACAACAAGTTCTCGTTCCTGGGAGGCCTTCGCGCCACCGCCCAGATGATCTCGTACGAGATCCCCATGGGGCTCGCCCTGCTGGCCGCCCTGCTGGTGTACGGCACCTTCCGCACCGACTCGATCATCCAGCAGCAGGTCGACGCGGGTTGGCTCATCTTCAGCCAGCCGCTGGTGGCGGTCATCTTCTTCATCACAGGATTGGCCGAGGCCAACCGCGCCCCCTTCGACAACGCCGAAGCCGAGCAGGAACTCGTGGGCGGCTATCACACCGAGTATTCCTCGATGCGATTCGCCCTCTTCTTCCTGGCCGAGTACTCGCACCTCTTCACCAGTGCGGCCTTCTTCTCGCTGATCTTCCTGGGCGGTTACTCGATTCCCGGTGTCGGCCTCACCGATCCCTCCAGCACCTCGCTGCTCGCCGTGCTCGTGAAGCTGCTCTCGTTCATGGGCAAGGTCGTCTTCATCGTCTTCCTTGGCATGGTGGTCCGCTGGTCGATTCCGCGACTCCGCTATGACCAGGTGATGATGGTCGCGTGGCAGGGCCTCATTCCGCTGTCGCTGGGCCTCGTGCTCGTCAATAGCGTGCTGGTGTACCTCGACATGGCCACCTTCCTGCCCCTGCTCTTGGGCAACGTCGCGTTGGGTGTCGTCACGCTGGCGTTCGCTCCGCTGCTCAAGCAGAGCACCGTCAATCGCCGCATTCCCCTCTACGGATCGCGGTTCAGCCCGATGCCCGGCGAGGCGGTGCAGACGTCTCCGACACACCCGATGGCACGGGCCGACGGTTGAGCGTCCTCGTTCGCAACATCCGCGTCGGATCGTGAGCGATCGCGAGTATCGGTCCGGACCTCTCGCTCGGTGCTGCCTCAGCCGCTGCAGGGGTTTCGCACGGGCGCTCGTGCCGCTCACTGTCGCGGCGACAGGTCGCTTCGGGGCGGAATCTGGAAGAACGTCGGCATCAGGAAGTTCTTGCCGCCAAACACCATGATCTGCCCGCTCACGCGGAAGGTCATGGCGTCGCCACGCAGCGACGACATGCCCTCCATCTGCTGCATCACGCGGCAGGGCTGCAAGATCAACACCGACCCTGCGGGGCTGTTGCCGTCATTGTCCGTCACCAGACACAGTCGACCGCCTTCGGTCGCGACTCGTATCAGTCGACCTCGCCTGTTCGTGATCATCGTTCCCTCGTTGGCGAGTCCGTCGCGCGGCGACGCCGAGGCCTCGGCGGGAAGGGTCTGGGGGGCGATGCTCGGTGGCGGGGTCGGAACATCCGCGGTCGTTCGCGGCGCGCCCGATGGCGAGACCTTCCGGGGGCCAAGTCGGGCCTGCTCAAGGTCGCGGATGAGGTCGGTGACTCGCGGGTCCTGCTCGATGGTCGACCCTGAGGACTCGGTCGACGCCTGGGCGGGGGTGGTGGAGGCGGGCGACTGCTCGGTTGTGCCCGCCTGCCTGGTGGCGAACATGGTCGGCAGCAGGAACTGCCGGTCCCTGTAGGTGAACATCTGTCCGGAGATGACAAAGAGCGACTGGTCGCCGTTGACCGACCGGGCGCCGAGCATCTGCTCGAGTTTCTGGCACGGAAGCAGCATCACCGGCGGGTGCCCCTTCTCCAGTGACTCGCCCTTGGGGACGAAGATGACGTCGCTCGCGTCGGACACCAGCAGCGTGCCGGTGCGATTGGCGACAAAGGTGCCCTCGGCGAGGAAACGCCCCGCGGAGATGGGGGCGTTGTCGCCGCCGACGCGGGGCGAAGGCAGCGAAGGCAGGGTGCCCTGAGGTTGTCCGCCGGGAACGGGGGGCACCGGCGGCGGTTCATCTTTCGGGCCAGGGAGCGGTTGCGAGCCCGGTGCAAGATTGGGGTTGTTGAGCGCCGGATCGTCCTTGGGTCCGGGCTGCGAGGCGGGTGCCGGGGTCTGAGCGTGCGACGACGCCGCCAACGCGGCCAACAGGATCGCGGCGGGGGCCACACGACGGCTCAAGTCGTTCTTGCTCATGGTCAGAGGAACCATACGCGATGGGGAGCGGGCGAATCGTGGAGTGGATCGTTCCTCATGTCGGGCATAAACTCCGTTGAAGAACAGATTTCCGGTCGGGTGCCAGAGTGGTCTAATGGGACGGATTGCAAATCCGTTATCCGTGGGTTCGAATCCCACCCCGACCTTTGCCCTCGTCGCGGCGTCCCGCTCGGGGGATGTCCGAGCCGAACGCGTGCCGCCGCACCGGAGCGCCGCGTCGATCAGTCCGTCTCGCCGGCGATGCCAAGGGCCTTCATCTTCTTGTAGAGCGTCGTCCGATTGATGCCCAAGACCTCGGCGGTCTTCTGGCGGTTCCACTGATTGGCCTCGAGGGCCGCGGTCAGGATTCTTCGCTCGGGTTCTCGCAGGGCCTCGTCGAGCGTGCAGGGGGACCAGGTCGCCGCGACGTCGCCCGGAGCGGAAGTCGACGCGGCAGGCGGGGCCGGGGGCGTCTCGAGCACGTGGGGCGGGAGGTCGTCTGCCACGATCGTCTGGCCGCGACACAGCACGGCGGCTCGTTCGACGATGTTGGAGAGTTCGCGGATGTTGCCCGGGAAGGCGTATCGCTCGAGCAATCGCATCGCTTCCGGCGAGAATCCGATGATCTGCCGGCGGAGTTCCGCCGCGTGCTTGTCGAGGAAGTGCATGGCCAGGCCCGGGATGTCCGCGGCTCGCTCGCGGAGCGGGGGCAACTCGATCTTGACGACGTTGATCCGGTAGTACAAGTCCTGACGGAACTGCCCCGTCGCCACGAGCGTCTCGAGAGGCTGGTTGCTCGCGAGCACCACGCGAACGTCGACCTCGATCGTCTGGGTGGAGCCCACCGGCTCGAACTTTCGCTCCTGCAGCACGCGCAGCAGCTTGAGCTGCATGCCCGGCGAGGCCGAGTTGATTTCGTCGAGGAAGATCGTGCCCCCGTTGGCGGCGAGAAACCTTCCCGCCTTGTCGGCGTGTGCGCCGGTGAAGGCGCCCTTGACGTGCCCGAACAGCTCGGATTCGAGGAGCGTCTCGGGGATGCTGCCGCACGAGAGTTCGACGTAGGGCTTGTCGCGTCGAGTGCTCAGCGAGTGGATCGCGTGCGCGATCATGCTCTTGCCGGTGCCGCTCTCGCCCGACATCAGCACGGTGGTGCGACCCGGCGAGACGGCGCGGATGATCTCGAACACGCGGATCATCCGCGGGTCGCTGCCGACGATGTGGCCCAGGTCCCCCGCGGCGGCTCGCATGCGGAGCGAGCGGTTCTCGCGGAGGAGCGATCGTTGACGCATCGCGCGGGCGACCGCCTGCAGGAGTTCATCCTCGACGATCGGACGGGTGAGGTAGTCGGCGGCGCCGCTGCGAAGGGCGGCCACGGCCGAGTCGATCGATCCGTAGCCCGTCATCAAGATCACGGCGACGCCCTTGCGCTCGCGGGCGAGGCGGCTCAGCAGTTCGAACCCGTCCATGCCCGGCAGCGAGACGTCGCTCAGCACGACGTCGATCGGATGATCGCCCGCGTCGGCCGCGTCGATGGCCATGATCGCGTCGTCCGCGGTTCGGGCCGTCGTCGCCTTCCAGTTTCTCGAGACGCAAAAATCGGCGAGCGTGCGGCTGACGGACGGATCGTCGTCCACGATCAGCAGGTGCGGCGACTCGAAGTCCTCGTCACGAGGCGGTGGGGCGTTCCTGGTTGTGGGGAGAGACTGCCCCATGTGCGGGCTCCTTGGCCTCCGCTCAGGCGACGCCGCCCAGTCGGATGTTCAGGAACGCGTCGGGTGCGGGATAACAGGCGCGGAGCACGGCTCCGCGCTTCCCGGCCGGGGCGCGGGTGTTGTTGGTCACCAACTCGATGGTGCCGCCCATGCTCTGGACCACGCTTCGCGCAACGGCCAGCCCGACCCCGGTGCCTCGCGGCTTGGTGCTGAACCCGAGGTCGAAGACTCGAGCGGGTTCGTGCACCTGCGGCGGGCCTTCGCCGTCGTCGAGCACCTCGAGCGTCTGCCACTCGCGGGTGTCGCGTCCGTAGCCCCCCGAACTGGGAGGTGCGTCCTTGCGAACCGAAACGGTGACGGCGCCCGGGCCTCGCCGCCGCTCGATCGATTCGATGGCGTTCTGCAAACCGTTGAGGATCACGGTGTAGAGCGGGCCGGCGGGGGTGGTGGCCACGTCGTCGGGGATCTGGATCTTGAGATCGATCTCCTGACGGTCGAGCACCGGACGAAGCAACTCCGCCGCGTGCTCGATGGCTTCGCGGATCGTGATGGGTCGCGCCCTGCTCAGGAGCGGGGAGCCGAGGGCCAGCGAGCGATTCTGCATCGCGCCGTGGGCCAGTTCGCAGACCCGCTCGATGCTGGCGGCGGTGCGGGCGAGTTCTCCCTGAATTCGGTGCGAAGCGTCCTCGCCGAGCGCCTTGGAGTGCTGCTCCAGGGCGGCTGTCGCCTTGGTCAGGCTTGTCATCGAGTCGCTCAGGACGTCGGCGATCTGGTCGAGCAGCCGCGCGAGCTTGTCGACGGTGATGTAGGTTCCCTCCGGCGAGGGGAAGAATCCCGAGGGTACCTTGGTCCGGGGAATCCTGCGCGACGCCGGCGGAGTGTGTTCCTGCCGCGAATCGTCTCCAGACGTGCTCATGTCCCGGTCATCGGTCCGAGCGACGGATCACTTTCCCGGATGTTGCCCAAAAGCAACAGCGAACGACATCAGGCCTCCGCGAGTCCCTCTCGGATGGAGAATCTCATGAGTTCGTTGCGAGTGGCGATGCCGAGCTTCTTCATCATCCGCTCCTGGTGGCCGTCGACGGTCTTGGGGCTTCTGGCCAGTTCCGACGCGATCTCGCACCGGGACCGCCCCTTGCCGATCAGTCGCAGCACCTCGAGTTCCCGGACCGTCAGCTGCCCCAATCGGGTCTGCATCCGCTCGCTCGGGTCGTCCGCGGGGCATCCGTTCGAGGCGTGCGTGAACAGGCCCTGAACGCTCGGGCCGGCGACAAACGTGCCCGGTCGTCCGCGGGCGATCTCCAGCAGCCCGGCGACCAGGGACGAGGGCGGATCGACCTTGGCGAAGTATCCCCACGCTCCGGATCTCGACGCGGCGTCGACGCATCCCGATCGCAGGTGTCCGCTCAGGAAGGCGAATCGTCTGCCGGGGTCGGCGTGTCTCAGGCGGTCGGCGGCCTCGAACGAGTCGATGCCCGGAAGTTCCACGTCCAGCAGCACGATGTCGGGTTTGAGCGCGGCGACCGCGGCCGGCAGACGCTCGGCGCTCGACAGGCCTCCGACGAGGCGGAGCCGACCGTCGGAGGCGAAGCACGCCCCCAGGCCGTCGATCACCATGGAATGGTCGTCCACGCAGAGGACCGACACCGGCTCGCCCGTGAATCTTCGTGGCGAGGCGTCGCTTCGGTCGATGGGGCTGGCTCGACGCGGGCGGCCATCGGCGACGGTGTCGGCGGCCGGGCCGGAGGATGTCGAGCCGCGATTCATTCGAGCACGCCCTCAATGCAGCTCGCTTCGGGAATGTGCATCTCGAAGGTGGCCCCCTCGCCCGGGCGAGCGTCGAAGCGAAGGCGGCCTCCCGATCGTGCGACGATCTCGCGGACGTCGCGCAAGCCCATGCCGGTGCCGTCGCTTCGCGTGGTGAACCCCGGCGTGCCGGCGCGCCGCATCGTCGCGAGCGACATGCCGATGCCGTCATCGGCGACCTGCACCCGAACCGCCCCTTCGTCCGAGGCGAGCCCCCTGATTCGCACCGTGCCGTTCGTTCGCTCCGGGGGGATCGCCTGACCGGCGTTCACGAGCAGGTGAAGCACGCACGCAGTGAGTTCGTCGGACTCGATCCTGACGGGCGGAAGCGTTGACGGGAAGTGAGCCTCAAGGCGAACTCGCGCCGGCAAGGATGCTTTCGCGAGCGGTTCGACCTCGAGCCACCATCGATCGAGACGAAGGGAGGCAGGCTGTCGGCACGGACGGCGGGAGGCGTCCCGCACCCGACGAGATCGCTGACGGAGGAACGCGATCGCCGACTCGATGGCATCGATGTGGATCCTCGCGTCGGCGGAGGCCGATGCGACACCCGCTGCACGAAGGGCGATGGCATGCGCGTCGATCGAAAGAAGCACGTTGTCGAGATCGTGGCAGAGCGCGGCTGCAAGGGATCGGCCGTCGCGCTTCGCACTCGGCGAGATTGTCGATGACGAGATACGCATCGAGACCGATCATACCGGCGACGGGCGATTCGTCAGCCCGCAGCGACCGAGATCGCCGCGAATCGTCGGTGCACCGCTGGCGCCGAAAGCGGCCGCGGTCGAGCTCGCTCCCGCGCGGAACTCGCCCTCGCGCGACGGCGGATCTGTGGCGTGCCGCACGAGATCGCGACTCGAATCGCCTTCGTCCGGATGTATCATCGGATGAATGGAGCGGGGCAAGAGGCGAGTCAAGGAGGTGCATCATGGCGGTGTTGAAGGCTGATTTGCAGGCAAGCGACGTGATGACGCGCGAACCGGTGTGCGTGGAGCCGTCGACGAGCATTCGCACGCTGGCACGGGTGTTCGAGGAGCATGAGATCTCCGGAGCGCCGGTGGTCGACGTCGACGGTCGCGTGATCGGTGTCGTGACCAAGACCGACCTGATCCGTCGATGCGCCGAGGGATCGCCGGACCTTCCGCCGGCCTACCTCTTCGAGGCGATGTGCGAACAGGAATCGGCGGACGCCATGGCCGAGTTCCCCCCCGAGGCGATCTTCTGCGTGGAGGACTTCATGACCGAGGATCCGCTGATGGTGTCGCCCGGGATGTCGGCCGCCTCGATCGCGAGGGAGTTGCATGAGCGTCGAATCCACCGTGCGATCGTCGTCGACGCTGAACGTCATCCGGTGGGCGTCGTCACCAGTCTGGATCTGCTCGGGCACTTCTCTCGCTGAAGGTTGAACCAGGGGTCGGGTCTGCCCGACCGAGGAGCACGACATGTCGCCGAACGATCAGACCGCCCTCGTCGCGGGTCGGGCCGACGAGGCCGGGCGAAGCGTCACCGCCCGTCGCCACCCGGGATGCGACTCGGCGCACGAGCGGATTCGGCGTCGCGCATTCGAACTCTTCCTCTCGAGATCGGGAGGGCCGGGGGATGCGCTGTCCGATTGGCTCGAGGCCGAACGCCAGGTGCGAGGCATGGAGCATCGCGCGGGGCGGGAGGACTCACGGGCCGCCGAGCGGGGCGAGGCCCTGCTCGCGGGCGAGAACGACTGACGCAGGGATTGGGGAACCGCCATGCGCATCGCGATGATTTCGTGGGAGTCGATGCACTCGATTCCGGTGGGCGGTCTGGCGGCCCACGTCACGTCGCTGGCCGAGGCGCTCGCGCACGGCGGGGACGACGTTCACGTCTTCACCCGCATGGGCGCGGGACAGGCCCGCTACGCGTTCATCGCGGGCGTGCATTATCACCGATGCCCGTTCGACCCCAACACCGACTTCCTCACGTACGTCGCTCGCATGGGCGCCGCCACCGCGACCAGGGTGATCGAGGCCGAGTCGTTCTACGGACAACCCTTCGATGTCGTGCACGGGCACGACTGGCTGGCGGTGCCTGCCATGGATCGGCTCCGCGGCGACATTCGGGCGACCCTCGTGTTGACGCTCCATTCGACCGAGTACGGGCGTTGCGGCAATCGTCTCGTGGAGGGCCCTTCTCGGTCCGTTCGGGATCTCGAGTGGCTCGGCGCGTATCTCGCGGCAAGGGTCGTCTGCGTCTCCCGCGCGCTCGCCGACGAGGTGCGCGGGCTTTACGGCGTGCCCGAAGCGAAGGTCGACGTGGTGTACAACGGCGTCGACCCGTCGCGATTCGACGAGGAGGTGGACGTCAACTCGGTCCGCAAGACCTATGGGATCGAGCGGGAGGATCCGGTGGTCCTGTTCGTCGGCCGCCTGACGTGGCAGAAGGGGCCGGATCTGCTGCTCGACGCCGCCCCGGAGGTGTTGCGCCACGTTCCGGGCGCGAGATTCCTGTTCGTCGGGGATGGCGACATGCGATCGACGCTCGAAGGCCGGGCGGGCGAGGCGGGGCTGTTCAGGTCGGTGCGGTTTCTGGGCGCACGCGCGGGTCGTGAACTCGTGGGGCTCTTCCGGAGCGCGGACGTGGTGTGCGTTCCGAGTCGCAACGAGCCGTTCGGCATCGTGGTGCTCGAGGCCTGGAGCGCACGACAGCCCGTCGTGGTCACGACCCATGGCGGGCCTCGCGAGTTCGTTCGGGACCAGGAGACGGGATGGGTGGTCGATCCGGGCAGGGCCTCTTTGGGCTGGGCTCTCGGGGCTGCATTGCTCGATGACGTCAACGCGGGGAGAATCGCCGCCAATGGACGCGCCGAGGCCGAGACGCGATTCTCGTGGCATGCCGTGGCGAACCAGGCCCGTGCGGTGTATCACTCGGCGAGAGGAACGGTTCCGCCGGGGGACGGGGGCGCCGAGAGCGATGCGGCGACGTGCGGCGAGACCGAATCGACCAGCAGGTAGTCCCCGGCCAGCGATGTCGCGGCCGGGTGCGTGTCGGTGGCGGCGAGTCGCTCGATCAGCCCCGAGACGCGCAGGCGATGCAGCGCGTCCCCGGGCAGTATCGCGTGTGTCACCACGGCCGCGACGCGCGACGCCCCGGCATCGAGGTACGCCCGAGCAGCCCCCGTCAGCGACGAGCCGCTGCGGACCATGTCGTCGTAGATCACCACGGACCGCCCTCGGACCTCGCCCGAGATCGCGACGACTCGGCTGCGGTCGGGGCCGAGCCGCTGCTTGTGGGCGATGGCCGCCGGCATGCCGAGCCGGCCCGCGAGTTGCTGCACCCTCTTCACACGGCCGGCGTCGGCGCTCGCGATCGTGAAGTCCGTGCCGCCGACCCGACGGCAGAGACGCTCGATCGTCGACGAGACGTCGATCTCCTCGGTCCGGACCCAGGGCGCGAAGTAGAAGGGCAGGGCATGGGTGTGCGGCTCGATCAGCAGCAGACGCAGGCCCCCCGGAGGTCGCGTCACGCTCGACAGCATGAGGGCGCGGGTTCGGGCGGTCACCACGTCCCCCGTGGATGCTTCGCGATCCATGGTCGAATAGGCGAAGTAGGGCAGTACCAGCGTGAGCGACGTCGCGCCGCACGAGGTGAATCCGCAGCAGAGGTCGAAGAGTCGGGCCGTCGACGCGTCATCGGTCGCGGCCGCGATCAGAACGACATCCCTCCCTCGCACCGGCGTTTCCACGCGCTGGTGGCACTCGCCGTCGGGAAAGAACGCTCGCGTCGCGATCCCGACGGTCATCGAGGTCGCGGCGCGGACGGCCGCCGCGAGCGTCGAGTGTTCGGGCGTGGAGAACAGCAGGGGGAGCATGGCTCGATCGGCCCTTCATCGGCGCCCTGCGAGCCGCTTCGAGGCGTGGAGACGCAGGAGTTGCACCACCCGATCGTCGACGACCTCGTCGAAGCGGTCATAGAACTGCCCGACGGCGACAAAGTCCGACGGCGCGGCGAGACAGATGAGGCGGTCGCACAGCGGTCGCAACGCCGGCACGCGTTCCGCCGCGGCGACGGGAACGGCGATGATGAGTTCCAGGGGGCCCGCCGCGCGCACGGACCGGGCCGCCGCGATCATGGTCGACCCGGTGGCGATGCCGTCGTCGGTCAGGATGACGGTGCGTCCCGCGATCGTCGCCGGCGGTCTGGCACGGCGGAACAACTCCCGGCGACGCTCGATCTCGGCCTGCTGCCTCGCCCGTTCCTCCTCGACGTACACCTTGGTGGCTCCGGTGAGAGCCACCAGCGCGGGGTCGAGGTGCACCTGACCGCCTTCGGAAACCGAGCCGATCGCCAGTTCGGGCTGATCCGGCGAACGCAACTTGCGTGAAAGGACCACGTCGAGTTCGGCGCCGAGCCGCTCGGCGATCGGTGCGGCCGTCTCGATGCCCCCGCGCGGGATCGCCAGCACCAGCGGGTCCGTCAGGTGGAGGGCGGCCACCTCGGCGGCCAGCGCCCGACCGCCATCCTCCCGATCGGCGAATCGTCGTCCATTCATGACACGCCCTCGGGCGGCACGTGGCGGCGAAACCACGCCGCGGCGAGGTCGGCCGCCTGCTCGAGCGTTCCCGGCTCCTCGAAGAGATGGGTGGCTCCGGTCACGACCTCCAGACGCACGGTTCCTCGCATCCGCTGCGCGGCATGGCGGTTGAGCGACAGCACATCTTCGTCTCGTTCGCCCACGATGAGCAGCGTCGGGGGCAAATCGCCATCGAGGGCGGCGCCGGCGAGGTCCGGGCGGCCGCCCCGCGAGACGACGGCTCTCACGCGTGGACGACCGGCGGCGGCGATGATGGCGGCTGCGGCGCCGGTGCTCGCGCCGAGGTAGCCCACCGGAAGCGTGCGGGCGCGGGGATCGGTCGCGAGCATCTCCCTGGCGGCGTCCAGTCGTGATGCGAGCAGTTCCACGTCGAAGACGTTGTGCCGGTCCGACTCCTCGTCCTCGGTCAGCAGGTCGAAGAGCAGCGTGCCGAATCCGGCCTCGCGGAGGCGTGCGGCCACGCGATGGTTCCTGGGGCTGTGGCGGCTGCTGCCGCTCCCGTGGGCGAATGCCACCACCCCGAGCGCGTCGGGCGGCACGTGCAGCACGCCGGCCAGCGATGTTTCGCCGGCTCGTATCGCCACTTCGTCGGCGATGTCGTGCATGCTCGCTCTCATGTCGTCGCCTCCCGCACGGGTTCGGACGCGTGATGCTTCACGTCGCCTCGCATCACGCGGACATGGTCCTCGAGTTGTCGTCGCGTCGCCAGGAAGGCGTCGCGAAGGGCGACGAAGATGTCCTCGTGGGCGTGATTCCAGCGGTGTTCGTGACTGGTGACGATGTCTCGTCCAGGCACCGACACCCGCACGCGGACCGTGAAGAGGCTTCCGCGACGGCCGTGATGGTGAGGCCGCGCGATCACGACGGTGCAGGCGAGGATGCGACCGCAGAAGCGCTCGAGCGATCGCGCGTGTCGCATCGCGGCCGTCTGCACGGCGTCGGACTCGTCGAGCCCCTCGAAGGCGACGGTGATGGGCGGGTGGTCGGCCATGGGGCGCGTCCTTGCGTTCAGAGCTAGGGATCGACCGTGGTGTTGTCGACGACGCGCTTCACGCCCGGCGAGTAGTACGCGGCTCGCTCGAGCGCGTTCTTCTCCGTCCACGAGCGCACCGAACCCGAGAGCGTCACGACGCCGTCCTGCACCGAAACGTTGATCCGGCGCACCTCTCGGGCGGTCTGCCGGTCGAGCGCCTCCTCGATCTGCCGGCGGATCGTCTCGGGGGAGACCGACGTGGCGTTCACCGTGATGTGGTTGACCACGGACTTCACGCCGGTGACCCGCTGCACCGCCCGCTCGGCGTCGTATCGCTGGGCCCAACTCTCGACGTTGCCCTCGAGGGTGACGCACCCGCCGGCGACGGTGGTGGTGATCCGATCGTCAGGGACCAGGACATCCCACGTCAGTCCGTGACGCACCGCCTTCGCGACATCCTCGTCGGTTCGCACCCAGACCGACGGGATGCGCACCGCGAGATTGTCGACCACGTCGCGCACGCCGGCCACGCGGTGGGCCGCGTCGATACCCGCGAGCTTCTTCGGATAGCTGCTGACGTGGCCGGTCATGGTCACCACACCCTCCCTGACCTGCACGCCCACCTCCGTCTCGTCGACGGTCGGATCCCACTTGAGCTCGTTGAGGACGTCCGTCTTGATCTGTGCATCGGACTTCGCGGCAATCGTCGCCATGGGTGCGCTCCCGGGTTCGTCCCTCGATTCGCGACAATGCTCCTCGCCCCCGCGAACGCCGCGGCGCGCGGAACGCAATCGACGGTCCGAACATCATGAGCTTCGCACGGCGGCTCCCTTCCCGCCAGCGGGAAAGGTCCCCGATCCGTCGACGAGCGATCAGGGAGTCTTGCTCATGGCCCGGCGTCTCGCGTCGCCCGACCATGTCCCCGTGATGGCGACGTTCGCCGTCGCACCCATCGAAACCGTCACGTGGAGCCAGCCATGGAAGAAGCCGTCATGTCGGAGGAGAACCGCGTGCTTCAGCGCGAGATCGAGCGACTGCGAGCCGACCTGAGCATGCTTCGCAACGACATCTCGCACGTCCGGGAGGACGCCGTCCGAACGGCTCGCGCGGGAGCCGCGGAGGCCAAGGAACGCGTCGCCGAGCGGCTGCGAGAGGCGGGAACGAAGGCCAAGGACGCCGCTCAGGCCGTTGGCCGGCAGGTCGGCGACCACCCGGTGATTTCGCTGGCCGCGGCCCTTGCCGTCGGTCTCGTGGCCGGGATGGCGCTGTCGAGGCGGAGTTGATCGATGCAGGCCGTCACGGAACTCATCGTGCGAGCGGCCGAACTCGTCGAGGCCGAGGGACGCGTCCTTCGACTCTTGACCCTTCGAGTCGCCGTCGCGGTAGGGTTGATCCTGCTCGGCGTCGCGTCATCTGCGGCGGGGCTCGTCTTGCTCTTGGCGGCGATCTACCTCGCCGTCGCCGAGCGGAGTTCGCCCGCCGCGGGTGCCGCGGTCGCCGGGGGCGTTGCGATCGTTCTGGGGGCGGCTGTCATATGGAAGGGGCGTCGTGTCGGCGACTGACGCATGGCGCAAGGGCGATGCCGCGGCGGCCGTCGACGCGGCCAAGGCGAGACTTCTCGACGCGGGCGTTCGTCACGACGCATCGCGGCCGGCGACGGTCCATCGACTCTGGCGAGTCGGCGCCGTGGCGGGCGTGGGCCTGCTGGCGGGCGTGCTGCTGTCGAGCAGGCGTCGCGGAGGCGGGCCCACGCGAGGCGGCGGAGTCGCGGCGCGTCTTGCGGCCGCCGGCGCGCCGTGGCTCGTGTCGTTGTTGCTCAGGCGCTGAGCGGACTGCGTGGGTTCGCTCAGGCGGTGCCAACGGCCGCGGCATCTCGGTCGCTGAGCACGCCGCCGTCGGCGCGCGGTCGGACGGTGCCGTCGCGCTTCCACGAACGTTCGCATCGCGGTCGGCCGCGGAGATCCACCACGCGCACCTCGCGTGCAGTCGGGTCGAGCGTCACTTCGCTCACGCCGAGCAGGTCCGCGAGGTCGACCGGATCGAACGCCTTGAGCACGCCGTCGGGGTCGGGGAGCGAGATGCCGGCGTCGAGCGGGTTGTCGACGCCGAGATCGACCTTGGCCCGCTCGAGCGAGAGGCGGGCCGCATCGCGTGCGGCCAGCACCTTCGGCCATTGGTCGCTCGAGGTGGCGCTCAACGAGCGAATGAAGGGCTCGAGATGCACGCAGCGGTCGGGGTCGCTCGCCTTCCACAGCGCGCGATGCGCCTCGTCGGCCGTGTGGGCCATGATGGGCGCGAGCAGGCGGCAAAGGCCGTCGGTGATCGACCACAACGCCGATTGCGTGGCGCGGCGACGGGGGGAGGCGGGGGCGTCGCAGTAGAGGCGATCCTTCACCGCCGCGAGATATTCCGACGAGAGCGTGGTGTTGCAGAAGTCGAAAATGGCCTTGTGGACCGCCTTGAAGTCGTATTGCTCGTAGCCCCGGATGGTCTCCGCCGCGACTCGATCGAACTCGCCGAGGATCCACGCCTCCAGCGAGGTGGCCGGGAGCGATCGGACGTCGACGAGATCGCTTGCCGCGAAGTCGGCGAGGTTGCTGAGCATGAAGCGGAGCGTGTTGCGGACCTTTCGGTAGCTCTCGCCGGCCAAGCCGAAGAGCTCGACATCCACCTTCACGTCATTCTCGTAGGCGAGCGACGAGACCCACCAACGCATGACGTCCATGCCGAACTCGGTGCACAGACTGTCGACTTCATAGCGGTGGGCGTCGGGGCGGCTCTTGCTGAGCTTGCGTCCGTCGCGGTCGACCATGAAGCCGTGGGTGAGCAGGGTGCGGAAGGGTGGCTGGCCGGTGACGCCCAAGGCCGGCAGCAACGAGAGCTGGAACCAGCCGCGGTGCTGGTCGGAGCCCTCGAGATAGAGGTCGCACGGATAGCCCTGCCCGCGCTCGCGCATCACGGCGTTCCAGGACGAGCCCGACTCGAACCAGACGTCGAGGATGTCGCCACCCTTCTTGAGGTGCGCGAAAGGCGCGTTGCCGTGGAAGCGATCCTTGAGGGGTTGCGGGAGGTGAGGGTCGGTCGTGGGGTCGTAGGAGGCGAGGAGTTCGGCGGGCGAGAGCGTGAACCACGCGTCAGAGCCCTTGCGCCGCACGACCTCGACGACGGCCCGCACGCTGGCGGGGGTCATGAAGGTCTGGCCGTCGGGGGTTTCGAAGGCCGGGATGGGCAGGCCCCACGCGCGCTGGCGCGAGATGCACCAGTCAGGCCGGGATTCGAGCATGCCTCGGAGTCGGTTGCGGCCCCACTCGGGAACGAAGGCGACGCCCTCGCGGGTGGTGTCGAGGCCTCGCTGGCGGAGATGCTGGGCCTGCTCGCCCGCGATGGCGAAGGGACGATCGACGCCGACGAACCACTGCTCGGTGCAGCGGAAGATGGTGGGGGTCTTGCTGCGCCAATCGTGGGGATAGCTGTGGGTGAAGGTGAAGTCGTGGAAGAGGTGGCCTGACTGACGAAGGTGCTCGGTGACGAGCTTGTTGGCCTCCCATACGTTCGTGCCGCGGAGCCACGAGGGCACGGTGGCGTCGTAGGTGCCGTCGCCCTTGACGGGGCAGTAGACGGGCACGTTCTCGCGTAGGCCCGTCATGTAGTCCTCTTGACCGTGGCCGGGAGCCGTGTGGACCAGGCCGGTGCCGTCCTCGAGGGTCACGTAGTCGGCGCCCACGACTCGGAAGACCTTGGCGTGAGCGGGAATCTCGATGCCTTGGCCTGCGTTGAGCGCGCCGACCCCCTCGCCCCGCGACGGATCCACGAACGGATGTCTGTACGCCAGACCGAGCAGCGCATCGCCGCGGGCGCGGGCCAACTCGATCACCTGCTCGCTCCGGGCGGCCTTGGCGACGCGCTCGACCGCCTCGGCGGCGAGGATCGTGACGTTGCCGTCGATCCACGCGAGGGCGTACTCGAACTTCGGGTTGACCGCGATGGCCATGTTCGCCGGCAGGGTCCAGGGCGTCGTGGTCCAGATCATGAAGCAGGGGCGTTGGTGCGGGCGAACGCCCGGCCGCGGCGTCTTGGCGTCGTCCTCGCTCCCCGCCGATTCATCCTCGGCCTCGCCGTCGTCATGTCGCGGCAGTTCGAAGGCGTCGTAGACCGCGTCCGCGTCGGCGGCCTCGAAGTCGACATACACGCTCAGGTCCTCGCGGTCGTAGTACTCGAGTTCCGCCTCGGCGAGCGCCGTCTCGTTGGCGATCGACCAGTGCACGGGCTTGAGCGCGCGAAAGACGAGATCTCGCTCCAGCAGCGTCGCGAGCACCTCGAGCGTCGCGCCCTCGAAGGCGGGCGCCATGGTCATGTACGGATCGTCGTAGTCGGCCAGGGTCAGCAACCGCTGCATCTGGCCCGACTGCAGCTTGATGTACTTCTCGGCGTGCTTCTGGCACTCGCGCCGGATCGCGGCGCGCCGGGTCCACTCGTCGAGCGTCTTGAGCTTCTCGACCTTTCCGCCCTCCACCAGTTCGGTCATCACCTTGTGCTCGATGGGCAGCCCGTGGCAATCCCATCCCGGCGTGTAGGGCACGTCGAAGCCCATCATGCTCCGCGAGCGGACGACGAAGTCCTTCAGGCACTTGTTCATCAGGTGCCCGAGGTGGATCGAACCGTTCGCGTACGGAGGTCCGTCGTGGAAGACGAACTTGGGCGACTGGCGACGAGCGTCCCGAAGCCGCGAATAGACCTTGGACTGCCCCCATCGCTTGATCGTGGCCGGCTCGTTCTGCACCAGGTTCGCCTTCATGGGGAAGGAGGTCTGGGGCAGGTTCAAGGTCGCCCGGTAGCGGCTCTTGCCCCCGTCGTCGGGGCTGGATGGCTTGGCGGTCGAGGCGTCGGCGTTGGACTGGCTGGACGACATGGGTGAGGGCTCGAGGACGGGACGAGGATCGGCGGAGAAGGCGCCCTTCCCGACCGAGGCCCATCATAGCGAATGGCGTGGCCGACTGATGATCCGGGCCGATCGCCACGGCCCCTTCGCAGGCCCCCCGGGGCCCTCGCGCCGCCCTACCGTTGGCCCGTGAAGTCCGACGCCGTCATCGAGCCGCGAGACGCCTCAGCCCCCCCGGCCGCCACGCCCGCCGACCCGGCGCTGTGCGGCAAGGTCGAGGCGATCCTGCTGAGCACCGATCGCCCCCTCCCCCCCGAACGCCTCGCCGCGGCCCTCAAGCTGATCCGCCTCGCCGACGACGAGGGGCACGAGGCCGAGCCGGGGCACAAGCCCTCGGGCAGGCCCTCGAGCCCCGCAGCGGTGCAGGCCGCGTGCGATCAGGTGGCCACCGCCGTCTCGTGGCTCAACGCCGACTACGAGCGGTCGGGAAGGTCGTTCCGCATCGAGCAGGTGGCCGGCGGCTACCGCGTGATGACGCTCCCCGCCTTCGCCGAGACGATCGCGGAGTTTCACCGTTCTCGGCTGGGGGCCAAACTCACCCGCGCCGCCGTCGAGACGCTCGCCATCATCGCCTACAAGCAGCCCATCACCCGCGCCCAGCTCGAGGCCATTCGAGGCGTGTCGTGCGGCGAGGTGATCAAGTCGCTGATGGACCGCCGGATCATCACCATCAAGGGCCGCGCCGAGGAACTCGGTCGCCCGATGCTCTACGGCACCACCCGGCAGTTCCTCGATCACTTCGGCCTCGCCTCGATCAAGGACCTGCCCACGGTGCAGGAACTCAAGCCCACGCCCTGACGACCTCGCGAGGGACCGGAGCGCACCGGAGTGCCAGGATCATCAGTCCACCCCGGCCGCACCGCCCGAATCGTCGGTCGACGCTACTTGCTGCACGGACCCGGCTTCACCTATTGCATCACCACCGTGGTGCTCATTCTCGGCGCCATCAACGGTCAAAACAACCTGCTCTTCGCGATCTTCGGCCTCGCGGCCGGCGGGTTGATCATCTCAGGCATCTTGAGCGGGGCGAACCTCATGGGCGTTCGCGTGGAGCGACTGCCGCCGCGAGACGGGGCGGTGGGGGGGACGGCGGGCCTTCGCTATCGAGTCCACAACGCCAACCGCTGGATGCCGGCGCTGTCCCTGCTGGTCGAGGAACCGGATCTGCCGCGACGCTCGGGCCAACGGCTCGCGGCCGCGTGCGGGTTTGTCGCCGTCGTTCGGGCGGGCGGGTCGTGCATCGTCGAGGCCCGGCACGCGTGCCTCGCGAGAGGACCCGTTCGCCTTGGCCGCTTCCGCGTGACGAGCACGTTCCCGTTCGGCGTGACTCGCAAGAGCGTCGAACTCGACGACGCCCAGGAACTGCTCGTCCTGCCGCGGGCCGCCGTCGTCGTGGGCGATCCGTTGCAAGTCTCCCGCGGCGAGCGATGGGCCCCGTCGGTGGCGAAGGTGTCGCGCGAGGGGGACGAGTTTCACGCCCTTCGCGAGTACGCGACCGGCGATCCGTTGCGAAGCGTCGCGTGGCGGGCATCGGCGCGAGCGGAACCCCTGCTCGTGCGCGTCGATGCCACCCGCCGGGCCGGCCGCGTCCTGATCGCGTTCGACGCCTCCGACGACCGCGCGACTCAGGAGCGGATCATCTCCGCGGCTGCCGGCCTGTGCCTGCACGCCCAGCGGACCGGGCGGGACTTCGCGCTCGCCGGTCCTGGATCGGCGGTGCTCGTCGGGTTCGGGTCCGGGCCGTCGCACGTCCGGGCGTCGCTGCGGGCTCTGGCGACCTGGACGCAAGGAACCCCATCCTCGTCCGGAGCCGCTGCTCGCGACCGCCACGCGTTGCGGATCTCCATCGTCGAGGGGGATCGCCCCCTGGGGGGCGGCGAGGGAGGCATCGTCGTCGGGGTCGACGCCGCCGCGACCTTCTCCCATGAAGCGCCGGACTCGCCGCCGGAGGCTGCCACGTGAACCTTCCGGCGCGACTCTCTCGCTCCACGCTTGCCTGCATGCTGCTGGCCGCGTGCGCCGTCGGCGTGGCGGAGGCTTCGTCGGTCTTGTGCCTCGCGCTGGCCGCGATGCTGGTGGGCGGGTGGTGGTTCAATGAACGGGCGAGTCAGGCGGGTCGACGCAGCGTGTCGATGCCCCGATGGGCGTCGACGACCCTGCTCGCGCTCGCGTTGGCGGCGGCGGGCGTTCGCGGCTACGTCGAGCAGGATGCGATCTCGTCGTTCCTGTGGCTGTTGGCCGGCATCCTCGCCCTGAAGGCGTGGCAGGACCGCCGGCCGGGCGACTACGGGCAGATGGTGACCGTGTCGGTCTTCATGGGCATCGGGGCCACGCTCTCCGACAACTCGCTGTTGCTGGGCATCGTGCTGGCGGCCCTGACGCCCACGGCCGTGCATGCCGCCATGCTGTGCCAACTGCACGTGGCCGCGTCGGCCGCGGGACGCGACGCGCAGGCCGTTCCCCTCGGAGCCAGGGAGGCCGCGACCCTCCGCCGACTGAGCGTCGTGGCGGTGGCATTCGGCCTGACCGGCGCCGTCGCGGCCTTCCTCTTCATCCCGCGGGGCATCGGGCTTCGCCGATTCGGCGACTTCGGTCAGGCGGCCGTCGGACGCGCCACCGGCTTCGTGGAGGAGGTCGATCTTTCCCGTGGCGGACTGATCAGCGAATCGCAGACGCGGGTGATGGACGTCCGCCTCGCCGATCTCGCGGGCACCATCATCACGGAGGATCGTTCGCCCCTCTACCTTCGCGGAGCGGTGCTCGACTCGTACACCGGACGCGAGTGGAAGCGGTCGCGAGCCGACGACGAGGCGCGCGTCGTCGTCCGCCGTCTCACGCCCGGCGCGCCCGAGTCGGACCTGCCCCAGCGATCCAGATTGCGGCTCGATCCGGATGCCGATGCCGTGGTGCAGCGAGTCAGCATCCGACAGACTCCCCGCGGCGACGCCACCATGTTCACCCTGTGGCGGCCGCGACGCGTCCGGGTGCCGGGCGGCACCGACATCGAGTTCGACATCGTCACCGCTCGCATGGCCAACAAGGGCGAGGGAGGGCGCCTCGAGTACGAGGTCGTCTCCGTCCCGCGGTTGCCTGCCGACGCCAGGATCGCGCCCTCCCGACGCGGCGACATCCCCGCCCAATCGGCGAGGATGACCGAGATCGCCGCCTCGGTGCTCCGTGCCGCCGGGATCGAGAGTGTCGCCTCGCGCCGTCTCGTGGTTGACGACGCGGCGGCGGTGCAGGCCTTCGTCGATCACCTGCGTCGAACGTGCTCGTACACGCTCGACGTGCCGCCGCCGCCGCTCCGCGAGGATCCTGTCGAGCACTTCATGCTCGTGACGCGAACCGGCCACTGCGAACTCTTCGCCGCGTCGCTCGCCGCGCTCTGCCGCGCCTCCGGCATCGATGCCAGAGTCATCGCCGGCTACATGGCCACGGAGTTCGATCCCGAGACCGCCACCTATCTGGTGCGGCAGTCGCACGCGCACGCGTGGTGCGAGGCGGAGGTGGCCCCGGGGCAGTGGCGCACCTTCGACGCCACGCCGCCCGCCGGCATCGACGAACTGAGGGACCGGCGCAATACGGTGCTCGGTCGCCTCACGCAGTTGTTCGCCGACCTTCGCGATCGGTGGAACCTCAATGTCGTCACCTTCGACGCCGGCAGCCAGCAGCGGTTGCTGGGCTCCTCCGAGCGGGATCAACCGTGGTTCGCGAGGTTCGCCGAGTCGCTCGGTCGGGGCGAGGAGCCCGATCGCGTGCGAGCGGGGCAGGTCGTGCGACGCCTGCGCGAGTTCGCGTGGGTCGCCGGCGCGGGGGTCGCGGCCGTGGCGGTCGTGATCATCCTGACCATCGTTCACGCCCGCCGTCGCTCGCGAGGGGCCGCCTCGGAGGGTGGATGGGCGGTTGCGCAGCCAGACGCCTCGAAACTGCGACGCGAACTGGATCGCGCGTTTCGTCGCGTCGGCTTCCCCCGGCCCGCGTGGAAGCCGCCGTTGCGTCACGCCGCCGAACTCGCGGACGCGTCGCCCGCCCAGCGAGCCCTGTTGGAGGACGCCGCCCACCTGCTGTATGCGGCGACCTTCGCGTCGCCGGGGACGGCCCGGAGCGATTCGATGCGGGCCGCGATCGCCTCGCTGCGACGAATGACCGCGAGCGGTTCGGGCGTCACTGCCGGATAACCGTCCGGACGAACCGTTCGTGCCGGTCCTGCCGCGCGAGGCTGGTCGCGTCCGACTCGTGCGGCGGCGGTGAGTGAATCCGCACGTCCGAGACGTCGATGACCGTCGCGGCCGGATTCCCCGAGCGGGGGATCGACCCATCCGAACGCCCAGGTCAGGAGCACTCTCATGCCGGCGCAGCGATCTCGAACCGAACGTTGGCGAGAGAGTCTTCAGCAGATCTATCAACGTGGTGGCGGCATCGAGTTCACGCTCGACAGCCACCGGGCAGCTGCGCCGGGGAACGCCGCGCACCATGCCGACGTCCCCGATCTGATGTGGCGCGTGCGGGTGATCGGCCTTTCGGAGAGCGAGATCCTCGTCGAGCACGCGGGCGCCGCCGGCGTGTCCGTTCCCCTTTCGCCCGGCTCCGACATCATCGGGGTGCTGGCGGTGGGGCAGAATCGCTGGATGTTCCAGTCGCGGTTGCTCGGGCCGGCCGACGGAGCGTCTCCGTGGGGCGGGGCCAGTCGGGGCCTGCGGCTCGCCATGCCGCACAAGGTGGAACGATGCCCGCGTCGCGACTTCCTTCGCGTCTCGACGGCGGAACTTCACCTGCCCAAGGTCGAGTGCTGGCCGCTGCTCAACCCGATGTCGGTCTCGCTCGCGGAGGCCGCCAATCGCGTCGTGATCCACGGGCTGGAGGCCGGCACTTCCGACGGCTCGGGCATCGGGCAGTCGACCCTGCCCGAGGTCGGGCCGAGATTTCACGGGCAGTTGATGAACATCGGCGGCGGCGGCCTCGGGCTGATCTTCTCGAAGGAGGACGCCTCGGCGGCAGACCGCTGCCGCCTCGTGTGGATGCGAATCGACCTGCGGCCGATCATCCCCGCGCCGCTGGCCGTCACCGCCCGCCTCGTGCACAAGCACCTCGACAGCGAGCAGAACGTCATCGCAGGCGCGGCCTTCGACTTCAGCTTCAACCAGTCGCACCGCGACTTCGTGGTGGAGCAGATTCTCCGGTACGTCGACACCGTGGCGCCCCTGGCGCACGCCAAGGCCGCTTGAACGGCGGCCGTTCGCCTCACCGACGGCCGTAGATGAAGTCGATCTCGCCGGTTTCTGCGGTGAGCGTGACGGCGTTCTGGCCACCGTTGAGGGACGCCGCCTGCTCGAATGCGTTCGTGGTCGCTCCGCGGATGGCGGCCCTCGCCGTGTCGCTGCGGATCAATCCTCGGTCAGTCTTGAAGCGGAGCAATCCGGTCGAGCCCTCGGGCACCCGGAGTTCGATGCCGCCGTGGTTGGCGCGAATGGTGACGGGTTGGGTCATCGGCGAGGCGAAGCGAACGGAGGTGCCGCCGGTCAGGCCGGGCATGTCGTTCAACACATCGACCGCGCCGCCGACGCCCCATGCCCGGACGGGGCCGCCCGCGTTGCGGATGCGGAGGCCGTCGCAGGATGGCACCGTGACGCGAAGGGTGACGTACTTGGGTTCCGGGCGGTCGGGGCTCGAGGCGACCACTCGCAACACGCCTCGCCCGCCTTCGGTCAGCAACTCAGCGCTGACGAAGTCCGGCTGACGATCGGTCGCAGTCGACCCCGGGCTGCTGGCCTTGACGAGCGGCCGCTCGATGCCCGGGTCGACGAGGATCTCGACGCTGCCGTGCTGATTGTCGACGTCGATCGCCAGCGGCCGCGTGACGGCCGCGTCGCCCGTCACCGCTACATGGTGACGCGAGGGCGCCGCGCCGCATCCGGTCGCCCAAGGCAGGATCGAGGCCAACGAGAGGGCCGCCAGCCAGGCTCGGGGGGCGGGAACGAGGGCAAGCACGCGGTTGGATCGCACGGGCATGGGTGGCTTCCTGCGGCGTTCGTGACGTGTCAGGGTGTCGCGGGAGGGTCGCTTCGACCCGGCCGCCCGCGGCCCGTCCTAGCATAGGGACGCTTCCGGAACCCATGAAAGCGACCGAACGTCCGTTCGGTCGCATGGAACCGGCGGCGACAACCTGCCGAACCCCAACGCCCCGCCGCGACGCACTTCATTCATGCTTCATCCGTCAGCGTCGCGCAAGCGTGGCACGAGCAAAGATCCCCGGAATCCTCCGCGCCACGGGCAGTGTCGCGGGGGGAACACGAACCGCTGCCCGAGCTTCGCCCCTCCTCGCGTTTAGTCTCGTTCCGAACCTCCCTTCTTGATCGTGACCGGTCGCGTGCGCGACCGGGTGCGGCCGCCATAGGCGGGATCGGTTCCGATGAACGCGAGCGGTTCCCTCCGGGATCCTTGCACGGATTAGGCGTGTCGTGTCGTCGCGCGTTCCTTCGGGGGTGCCGCCTGTTCACTTGCACCGAGGAGGCCGCGCCACGCCGCGGCATGCGGACCATGGACGTCACGACCCGACTCTCTTCGATCGCCTCCACGTCTCCCGTCGCCCCGCTCGTCGTCGCCGAGATCTCGACGGCGACCTTCGCCGCAAGCGTGGCCATCGCGGCCGTCGTCGCGGGCGTTGCGGCGTTCGTCATCGCGAAGACGATGGGAAAGGGGGCCGTGGCGGCCGAGCGGGAGGAGGCTCGTCGCACGCTCGAACGGGCCGAGCAGGAGGCCCGCGCCGAAGCCGAACGGATCCGCCTGGACGGCGAACGCTCCGCGCTCGACCGCAAGGCCGCCGCCGAGAAGGAGCTCGAGGCCGCGCGGCACGAACTGCGGGAGACGGAGCGACGGCTTTCCAAGCGAGAGGACGCGCTCGACCGCAAGGAGGAGTCGCTGGGCCAGAAGGAGCAGGCGGTGTCGCGACAACTCGACTCGCTGCGGTCCAAGGAGGCCGAGACGCAGCGTGTTCGGGAGCAACTCGAGAAGACGCTGGTCGAGCAGGTCGAGGCCCTCCAGCGGACGGCGAACATGACGCCCGCCCAGGCCCGCGAGCTGCTGCTCGAACGCATCGCCGACGACACCCGCCACGAGATGGGCAAGGTCGCCCGCAAGATCGTCGAGGAGGCCGAGGCCGAGGCCAAGGAAAAGGCCCGCGAGATCACGCTGATGGCCGTGCAGCGATTCGCCGGCGAGCATGTCTCCGAGAGCACCGTCCGCAGCGTGGCGATTCCCTCCGACGACATGAAGGGACGCATCATCGGTCGCGAGGGGCGCAACATTCGCGCCATCGAGAAGGCCACCGGGGTCGACATCATCGTCGACGACACGCCCGGCGTCATCATCGTTTCGTGCTTCGACAAGGTCCGTCAGGCCATCGCCGTCGAGTCGCTCGAGCGACTCATCGCCGACGGTCGCATGCATCCCTCCCGAATCGAGGAGATCGTCGAGAAGGTCCGCAGCGAGACCAACGAGCGCATCATGAAGTACGGCAAGGATGCCGCCGTCGAGGTCAACCTGCGAGGGCTGCACCCCAAGATCCTCGAGGCCATGGGCAAGCTCCATTACCGCACGAGCTACGGCCAGAACGTCTTGCGACACTCGATCGAGGTGGGGTTCCTGTGCCAGATCATCGCCGAGCAGCTGGGTCTCGACGGCGCGGTCGCTCGCCGCTGCGGCTTCCTCCATGACATCGGCAAGGCGATGGACCACGAAATGGAGGGCGGCCACCCCAAGATCGGCATGGACTTCGCCAAGCAGTTCGGCGAGAAGGAGCCGGTCCTCAACGCCATCGGCGGCCACCACGCCGACATCCCCTCCACCAGTTTCTACACCCCGATCGTCATGGCCGCCGACGCGGTCTCCTCGGCCCGTCCCGGGGCTCGTCGCGAGAGCATGGAGAAGTATGTCCAACGCCTCAACGAACTCCAGGACATCGCCATGGGCTTCCGGGGCGTGACCGAGGCGTACGCCATCCAGGCCGGCCGCGAGGTCCGCGTGATGATCGACGCCGCCAAGGTCGACGACGACGAGGCGTTCCTCATCGCCCACCAGATCTCGAAGAAGATCAGCGAGGAGATGACCTTCCCGGGCGAGATTCGCGTCACGGTGCTCCGCGAGACCCGCGCCATCGAGTACGCACGCTGACCGTCGTGCACGCCGCGGGCGCTCGGCACTCGTGGAATACCATGGCTCCAATCAAGGAGTCTGCATGACCACTCGATTCGCTCCTCGCCTTGGCGCGTCTCTGGCCGCCGTCCTGCCGCTGATTGCCGCCGCTGCCGCAAAGGCCGAGGACGTCGCCGACACGATCATCGTCGACGCCTCCGTCGTGACGATGGATCCCGCCGTCCCCCGTGCGCAGGCCATCGCCGTCCGAGATGGTCGCGTGTTGGCCGTCGGCAGCGTCGAACGCATCCTGGCCTTCAAGGGCGATGCCACCCGCGTGCGTGATCTCGACGGCCGGGTGGTGCTTCCCGGCTTCATCGATCCGCACGGGTCGTGCATCGCGGCGGGTCTGCTCGCAGGTTCGCCGGAGGGCTCGCCCCTCTCCGACACCGAGATCGCGACCGCCGTCGCCGCTCTGTCGACCGACGCTCGCGTGGCGGCTGCGAAGGCCGGGCAGCAGGCCCTGGCCGCCCGCGGCTACACGACCGTCGCGGAAGCCGGTGTCGACCAAGCCTCGCATGACGCCCTGGTTCGCCTTGCCGCCGCCAGAGGCATGGTCATCGACGTGGCGGGGTACGCGACGCTGGATGGAGTGACGATCACGCCGGGTCCGCTCGCCACGCCGTGGCGATCGGCCGGATACACCAACGGATATCGCGTCGCCGGCATCACGGTGGTGATGGATCGTGACCTTGTCGCGTCGCTCGACCCGACCGACGGCTCGGACGGCGAGACGGCGGTGGACTCGCCGCCGCTCATCAGGGATGCTCTGTCCCTCGCGTTCGAGAACGGTTGGCAGGTGATGGCGCGAGCCCACGGTGCCGAGGCCATCGGGCGATTCGTCGACGGGGTGGTCGAAGTGGCGGCATCGAAGGGGCCGGCCGATCGTCGCACCGTGCTGGTCGGCGCGGATCAACTGGGAGCCGAGCACCTCGCTTCCCTGGCCGAACCGAAGGTGTCGGTTGCATTCGGTCCCGGTCGACTCGTGCTCGACGGCGACCGTCTCCGGGAGGGCATGGGGTCGATCGATGCCGCCGAACGGCTTTCGCCCGCCGCGACCGCGCTTGCCCACGGAGTGCCAGTGGCGTTCCACTCCTCGGTTGGATGCGCCGATCCGCTGCGGGTGGTGCAGGCGGCAGTCGGTCGTCGAACAGCGAGCGGGGACATCCTCGGTCCGCGAGAGCGAATCGACATCGAGGCTGCGATCGCCGGGGTCACGCGGGGCGCGGCCTTCGCGATCGGTGAAGAGCAGTTCAAGGGCTCCATCGAAGCCGGCAAGGCGGCAGATCTGGTCATCCTCTCCGGCGATCCGCTGTCGGTCGGGGCGGCCGGCTTGGCCGACCTCCGGGTCGTCGAGACGATCAAGGCCGGCCGGACCATCCACCTTGACAATGGATCCCCTCGTCCGCTTCGCAGGCGCCCCGGCGCCGCATGGGTCGCCTCGCCCTGACGCTCGCACGGGCCGGGGTGGATATCTTCCCTCCGGACGATCCTGCAGATCGTCCTCGAGGAGCATTCGGATGATCCACGTTCGCTCGTTCGCCCTTCTGCTGGCGTGTGCCATGTCGCTGCTGGTCTGCCGCCTCGCCGAGGCGACCGGACCTCGCGGGGGCTACAAGGTCGTGAAGGACGACCGCGGCGTCTGGTGGTTCGAGCGAGCGACGGGTGAGCGCTTCGTCTCCATCGGCGTCAACAACGTCAGCGACGAACCCTACGCCCCGCGACCGAACACGACGTTTTATGCGCCGGTGGCTTCCAAGTACGGGGGCGACAAGGGGGCCTGGGGCGCCGCCGCTCGCCGCCTGCTGACCGATCACGGCTTCAACACGCTGGGTGCTTGGAGCGCGGCCGCCGTGGTCGAGGGCGGTGCGATGCCCTGCACGCCGGTGCTGTACGTGGTCGAGGGGGATCATGTCCGATGTCTCGACGCGCTTCGCCCCGACTTCGAGGCGTACGTGCGCTCCAACACCAAGGCGGGCATCGCGAGAATTCCGAAAGACGCTGACGTTCTCGGCGTCTTTCTCGACAACGAGATGCCATGGTTCGGCAAGTCGGGTTGGGACGACATTCCCACCTACACGCTCCTCGAAAAGGCCTTCGAACTGGCCTCCGACAACGTGCGGCGCCAAGGCGCCGTCAAGTTTCTCGAGGAACGCCACGGGTCGCTCAAGGGCTTCGCGCAGGCGTGGGGGCGTTCGTTCGACACGTGGGACGCCGTCGATGCCGTCACCATGCAGAGTTGTTCGGGCGACGCCGCCATGGCCGACCGCGAGGCCTTCACGGCGATGTTGGCCGACCGCTTCTTCGAGGTCGCCGCGAGGATCACGCGAGAGGAGATGCCCGGGACGCTGCTGCTGGGCGTGCGCTTCCCGGGCAACGCCCCCGAATCCGTGATCCGCGCGTGCGGGAGACACTGCGACGTCGTCTCCGTGAATCAGTACGTGTTCGAACCTCGCGCCGACGAACGAACGCTGGCGAGGTTCTGGCTGCTGGGCGGTCGCCCGCTGATGCATACCGAGTTCTCGTGGCGGTCGCGGTCCAACGCCAGCGGCAATCCCAACACCCGCGGGGCGGGAGCGATCGTGGAAACGCAGGCCGAGCGGGCCGCCGCGTACGAGGGGCTGGTTCCCGACACGCTGTCGTTGCCGGTGGTCATCGGATCGCACTGGTTCGAGTTCTCCGACCAGTCGCCCGAGGGCAGATTCGACGGCGAGAACTCCAACTACGGCATCGTCGACATTCATGACAAGCCCTACGGCGAGCTGCTCGCGGGCATGTCTCGGGCCAACGCCACGCTTCACGACGTGCACGCCAAGACCACGCGACAAATGCCCGCCACGCTGCCGAAGCGTCGCGCCGTCACCTACGAGCCGGGGCAGCACCCCGGGCGGCCACCCGCGCTGGATCTGCTCCAGCCGTGGGTGAGAGATCCCGAGACGTGGGGCGCGCCGGATGCATCGATGCGATGGAGTCGCGAGGGTGATGCGCTCGTTCTCGAGTACGACGCGGGTTCGCAGTACGGCGCCGGCATCAACATCTTCGGGCCCGCCTCGTGCGCCATCCCGCGTGGTCCGGCGGGATCGACCGATCTCGACGGGTACTTCGTCATCGAGATGGAGGCCACCGCTCCCAAGGGGCTGCAAATCAATGTCGTCTTCGCCGAGGCCGGCTCGGGCCCCACCTCGTCGAAGTTCGACCTCGGCGCGGGCGACGATGGCGAGGCGTTCATCGCCGACGCCTGGTTCGGCACCGGGGAGCGGACCACCTACCGCGTGCCCATCGCGTCTCTCCGCAGGCAGCAGTTCCACGGCAATCAGGCCGGCGACTTCGGCATCACGATGAATGCCTCGAAGAATCTCGGACTGCAGGCCTCCGGCGGTCCGCGAACCGGCCGCATCGTGGTCCACTCCTTCCGCCTCGTTCGCTGAAGGTACGGAGACCATTCGCATCGTCCCTCCCCGCAACGCGCACCCTCGCGGAGCGATCATCAGTCGGGAGGAGGGACCATTCGAAAGGAATCGGCCATGAAGCTCCCATCGCGTTGCATCGCCGGAGTGCTCCTTCAAGCCATGGCGAGCGTCGCCGCCACGGGACAGCCGTCGCTGGGGGCCAACCTCGGCGGAGTCTCGGACTGGAGCCGCACGCACGAGTTCGCCGACGTCGCCCGACACGCCCGTCGCTTCGGAAGCCCCTCGGCCCCGTGGGACGAGAACGCCGTGGTCGATGCCCGGGGTTGGCCCGTGGGCGATGCCGGCGTCGTGCTCGTGTGCTGCCAGGAGCCAGCCTCCGGTCTGGGCGGCACCTATCGCATCACCTTCGAGTGTGCGACCACGCCGACCATCTCGCTCGTGGCCTCCTCGGGAACCATCTCGAACGTCCGCCGCGACGCCGCGACGGGCCGCGTCTCCGCCGATCTCGTGGTGCCCGATTCGGGCGAGCAGATCATGCTTGCCTTCCGGAACACGCAGGGCGGCATTCGCGGGCTCAGCGTGATCCGCCCCGGCGCCGTGGCGGGCCAGCGATTCACCTCCGCCTTTCTCTCGCACAACGACCGTTTCGCGACGCTGCGATTCATGGACTGGAACCTCGTCAACAACAGCACCGTGACCTCGTGGTCGCAGCGGACGACGCTCGACCACGCGTCGTGGCGCGATGGCACCGGGGTTCCCTACGAGGTCTGCATCGACCTGTGCAACGCACTCGGGACCGACATGTGGGTCTGCATCCCCGCCAGGGCCGACGACGACTTCGTGCGGCAGTTGGCCCGTCTGATCCGAGATCGCCTCGATCCGTCCCTGCGGGTGCATGTCGAGTACAGCAATGAGGTCTGGAACTGGCAGTTCGAGCAGGCCTCGTGGAATCACGATCTGGCGCTCCGGGAAGCCGCCGCGGGCGATGCGATCGCTTATGACGGCGCGACGGATGCCAACGTGCTCCGCTGGCGCCGCATCGCTCGAGAGGCCGTTCGCGTCGGACGTCTGTTCGTGCAGGAGTTCGGCGCGGGAAGCATGGGCACGCGCGTCCGACCCGTGCTCGCCGGACAGATCGCGTGGAGTCGGCAGTTCATCGAGAGCATGCGGTACGTCGAGGCCGTGCACGGGCGACCTCGCGATCTGCTCTTCGCGCTCGCCGGAGCTCCGTACTACAACCTCGGTGATCTCGACGCCAGAACCGACCTCACCGCCGTTCAGGTCCTCGACGGACTCGCGGCCAGCGAAGAAGCCATCGCCCAGACCACCCAGTACGAAACCCTCGCGGCCTTGACCGCCTGGCACGGCTTGGCCCCCTTCATGGCCTACGAGGGCGGCCCCGACACGTTCGGAGGCAACAACATGCTCGCCAAGGCGCAGGCCCATCGCGATGCTCGCATCCGGCCGCTCGTGTCGCGTGCCATCCGCCGGTGGTTCTCCTCGGGCGGCGGCCTCTACAACCACTACGCCTCGGGCGCCGATGACTGGGAGACCCCTTTCGGCGCGTGGTCGCTCGCCGAGCGCATCCAGGATGTCGCCTCGCCCAAGATCCTCGCGATGGACGATGCCGCGAGGCAGCCCTTCCCCGACGTGACGCTCGGCGCATCGACCATGGCCGAGATCGACGCCCGGCTGCATGTCGAACGCCCTGATGATTGGGCATCGCGACCGGGGCCGGGGCTCGCGGCGACGGGCGACTGGTTCGAGTACCTCCTGCGGGTCGATCGGCCCGGACGCCATGAACTGCGCGTTCGGGCCGCCGCCTATGACGCAGGCGCTGGCCTGGCCGTCGAGGTGAACGGACAGCCCCAGGGAACGCTCTCGCTCCCGCCGACGGGCCCGTGGGGAAACGGCAACTTCGTTTGGTCGCACGATCTGCCCGTCATCCTGCCCGCGGGCCAGAGCGTGCTCCGACTGCGACACCTCGCCGATTGGCGAACCGACATTCGAGCCCTGTACCTCACCTGCCCTGCCGACTTCAACGACGACGGCGGCGTCGATGGCGGCGATGTGCAGGTGTTCTTCCTCGCCTGGCAGGAGGGCGACGAGCGAGCCGATGTCAACGCCGACGGGGGCGTCGACGGCGGCGATCTTGAGGCGTTCTTCGTCCGCTGGCAGGCTGGCGGGTGCTGAGCAGGGCCGGTCAGGAACCTCAGGCCGTTTGCAGGCGCCCGGTCGAGTCCTTCGCGACGCTGCCGGACAGTCCAAGCGCGTCGAAGGTATCGTTCAACGACCGGGCCTGCACGGCGGCATAGGCCTTGTCCGGATCGATGATGGCGTACCCCATGATCTCCTCGAGCATCGCCTGGGTGTAGACCGGCTTGGCCGCGGCGGTCGCCTTGGTTCCGTACTGGTCGAGGTTGGAGGCGAAGATGCCGGCCGCGCTCACGGGAAGGAAGTCCTCGTAGCGCAGGCCCTCCACGGTGGCGTATCCCAGCCTGACCAGTTCCAGCGGGTCGGTCGTGGCGATCGTGCCCCTGGCGGCGACGCCGGCGGCGGTGGGGGCGTAACGGCCGTAGATGAGGCCCGCAGCGAGCAGTTCGCCGACGGTCTTGGGGAACGGCTTGAACGGCGCGGCGTACGCGGACTCGTACGCCGCGAAGTCGCGGTTCACCAGGTCGGGATCACGGTCCCGCACGGCGTCGGCCTCGGCGAGGCACGAGTCGTACAGCGCGCGGCCCTTGGGCGTCGTGGCGTAGAACCGCTGTTCGATCTCGCCGAACCGGGCCGTGTGCGTGGTGTCGATCGTCGATCCGTCCGGTTGGGTGAAGCGGACCGCCTCCGTCAACGCCTTGTACGAGTCTTGGCGCAGCAGCACCGGCGTGTCCTGCGCCGGGCCCTCGGTGGTGTCCTTGAACCCCGAGTGCTTCAAGTCCGTCAGCCGGAGGTCGGGACGGTGCAGGCGATCGGCCAGACCGCCGACGATCGCGTCGATCTCGGCGGCGGTGACCGAGCCCTTGCCGAACGCGGCGATCTGTTCGGCCGTGAGGTGGCGGAACAGCAGTCGCATCAGATGACCGTCGGCGGTGGCGGCCATCCGGCCCAGCGAGGTTCGGGCCCGGGCGCGAAACGTCGCGTCGTCGAGCTGGCCCATGCAGTGCTTCATGGCGGCCGTGTACAGGTCGATGAGGAACGTGTTGGGCGTCAGGTGATTGAGGTGGTGACGCTCGAAGCAGGCGATGTCGGCCGCGATCTTGAACCCGGCCGCGCTCAGGTCCCTGTAGAGGCCGTGATCTCGCGCTGAAGCCGTCCACTTGAAAATCCGTTCAACGCACTCGCGAATGAGCGCGTTGGCGTCGGCCCAGTCGAGGCCGCCTTGACGTTCGCCCCTCTCGATGAGCTCCTTGGCGAGATCGCTGAACACGTGACGCCCGGCGAGGATCGCCTCGATGCGTTCGCGGGTGGCGGGGTCGAAGTAGTTGGTCTGCAGCAGCGAGGTGAAGACGCGGTGCTCCGGGTTCTCGCGAGAGCGGAAGGCCGTCGCGATGATGGGCTGGCTCTTGCTCCCGACGCTGGTCATGTCGTAGAAGGCGTGGGGTTCCATGGCGAAAGCCGCGAACAATCGCGCGATCCACCGATACTCGTCGGGCCGGCCGATGCGAATCGCGCCGTGACGCTCGCCGCTGGTCTTCTCCAGTTGCTCGTCGGCGATCGAGAAGCCGACGAAGAGCTTGCCCAGCAGGGTGCAGACCGCGCGGTTGCACGCCGAGTTCACCAGGAGCGACTTGTCGTAGAGAGGCACCTCGGTCCCGAACATCCGCGAGAGTTCGGAGAAGAGACGATGCTGCATCTCGATCTTGTCGGCGAAGGTGGAGGGCATGGGTGGCTCCTGAAGGCGAGGCGTCGAGGCGAGAACGTCCCTCGCATCGGCCAAATCATAGGGGAGATTGGTGCTCTCCTCCCCGCATGGTCGCCCCTGTCGCCCGTCGAGGGGGGTGTCAAGACTCGATGGGAAGCGTCACCACCCGGCCGGGGCGGATGAACACCACGTGGCATCCCACGGCATTGGTCGGGAGCGAGAACATCGTCGCGACCGCGGCGGCATAGGCCTTCATCTGCGGGGCGTGTTCCCCCGCCCGCTGCAGGCACGCGTCGCCCGACACGGCGTCGCTCTTGAAGTCGATGACATCGGCCCAGACGGCCTTGCCGCCTCGGCGTCCGATCACGAGTCGATCGATGCGTCCGGCCAACTCGATCGCGTCGCCGCCCGCGGGACGCACGATGGCGGTCCGGAACGCCCATTCGCGGCGCAGGTCGAGTTCGTCGACTCGCTCGCGGGCGTCGTGAAAGCTCGCGACGAGCGCGTCGCCCGCCTCGGAGGCCATCGATCGTCGGAACACGCCGAGCAGGTCGATGGCCGTCGTCCTGTCGACGCCATGTTCATCCGCCGTCGCCAGCATGGCATCGTCGTTCATCGCCTCGAGTGTCCGCCATTGGATCGATTCCGCCCACGCATGAAGCAGGGTGCCTTCGTCGGCGGACCGCTCGCCCCGGGTGCTGAAGATGTCGGCCGCGGACCGTTCGGCGGCGTTGAGCGAGGAAGGACTCTCCGTGCGCGTTCGAGGCGGGGTCGCACCCCTGCTTCCGACGAGCGACACGTCGACCGTGACGGGGCGGGACGCCTCTCGCCCCGCCTTGAAGTCGGCGTGCCACTGATGGCCGTGGCCGTGGTTCCAGAGCATCTGGCCCGGGAGCGCAGGACCGTCGGCCAACGCGTGGCGGAGCACGCTCTCGGCGGTCAGGCCGGCCGGGGCCTTCGCGTCGGCTCGCACGACGATCTCGAGGGCTCGCCGGGCACGCGTCATCGCGACGTACAGGCAGGAGATCTCCTCCTCGATCACGCGATCGAGGCACTTGGCATGCGCGTCGGCCAGGCCGTCGTGGCACATCCGCTGCGATTGGTTTCCGGCAAGACTGAGCATGTCCGGTGGCGCGAAGACATCCCGTCGTCGCGTGACGATCAGTCCCGCGCCGTCCGCCCACTGTTTGTCGAGCTCCGGCAGCACCACGGCGTCGAACTCAAGGCCCTTCGACGCGTGAATGGTCATCACGCGCACGCGTGCGCTGTTTGGGTCCTCGACCCGCCGTGCCCGAGCGACTCGCACGAAGTCGGCGAGGCCGCCCTCGCCCCGTGCGTCGAAGCTCTCGGCAAGGTCCAGCAGCTGATCCATGCGGAGCAGATCGGGGGCCGTCAGCGAACCCAGGCAGCCCTCGCGAATCCAGGCCACGACGCCTGCGATGCCGCCGGAGGCGAACCTGGCGCGGAGCCTCGCCGCCGCACGATGCGACCGGGCCGCGTCCACGACCCCGTCGGCTCCGACGTCGACCGAGAGCAGGCGGCCGATCGGGCCGGCCGCGACATGGAACGCGGCGGCCTTGTCGCCGGGAAAGGCGGCCAGGTGCAGTGCCGAGATCGTCGCGCTGCTGGCGGGAGTGCTCAACAGCGAGGTGCCGGATTCCTCGCTGGCGTCGATCTTCAGTCGCCGGAGATGCGAGAGAATCGCTCCGATCGGCTTGCGACTCCGCACCAGGATGCCCACCGTGGCCAGGGGCTGATCGTCGCTGAGCTCCTGAACGACCTTCGCCGCCGTGGCGAACGGATCTCCATCACCCTCTGATTCCTCGTCGCAGGCCCGCATCCGCACGCGACCGGCCAGATTCACCTGGTGGGCCGTGTGTTGCTCGAAATGCCTGCTCCACGATTCGGCCGCCCCCGGATGCTCCGCGAAGGCTCCATTGGTCGCCAGGCCGCCGAAGACGCGGTTGACGACGTCGATCACCGCCGGGCTTGAACGGCGACTCTCGTGCATGGTCTCCCGCTCGAAGCGCGGCAAGGCCTCGGCCACTGCCGGCATGAGGGCGGGCTCGGCGTTGCGCCAGGCGTAGATCGACTGCTTGACGTCGCCGACGCAGAAGACCGAACGGGCCGCCCCGCCCTCCGGGCCCGTGTCGAACAGTTCCTCCAGAATCGGCCGCAGCAGCGTGTACTGCACGCGAGACGTGTCCTGAAACTCGTCCAGCAGCACGTGCCGCAGCCGCGTGTCGATCATGAAGTACATCGCGTCGCGGTTCATTCCCGGCCCGCCGCGAGCGAGCATGCGAGGCAGGTCGTCGAAGGTGTAGCGGCCGGTGGCTCGCTTGAGGGCCTGATAGGCGTCGTGGAATCGATCGAGCAGCGCTCGCGTCGCGAAGTTCCTCCCTTGGAGGAGCTTGACGGTGTGCCACTTCACGTACTGGGCGATCGGACGGCACGCCCTCAGGAACTCATCCGGAAAGGGCTTGGTGTAATAGGAGTCCGGCGCGTCGGGGGCGACCAGCACTCGCTGAAGCAACCCGTGCTCGAGCAGGCCTTCGATGTCGGCAGACTCGATCTGCTCGACGAGCTTCGTCCTCGCTTTCACCCAGTGTCCGTTGGGCTTGCCGTTCGCGCCCGTCGGCAGTTCGGCCGAGGCGAGCGTTGCCGCCGCCTCGCTCAGGTCCGCGTCGTCCGGGGCCGCCATCGTGTCGGCGGTCACGGCGTTCCACGGAGCCGCCCGGCAGTCGGCGTCCAGGTATGCGGCATAGGCCCCCTTCAACGCCCTGTCGAAGGGGCGAAGGATCGAGGACTTCAGCGAGCCGTTCCCCAGAAACGACATCAGGCCGAGCAGGTCGCCGCCCTTGCCGCCCGCGATCTCCGAAGCGATGACGCTCCACATCGCCTCTTCGCGAAGTTGTGCGTCGACATCCTCGTCCGCGATGCTCCAGCCGGGCGGGAGGCCCGCGTCCAGCGCGAGGCCGGTGGCGGCGCGAAGGAAGAAGGCGTCGAGCGTCTGGATCGAGAGTCGATCAAGTTCACTCAGGAGTCGGGCCAGGAGCCGCAGGCAGTCCTCGCGAGCCAAGTCCGGCGCCACCTGACTGCCGAGCGACTTCAGTTCAGCATCGTCGAGGCACGCTCGCGCCAATCGCTCGAGGATGCGATCGAGAATCTCGCCCGCGGCCTTCCGGGTGAACGTGGTGGCCAGGATGCCCGCGAGTCCCGGCCCCTCGTGAGCGCCGGCCGAATCGAGTTCGAGCAAGGCGCGATGGATGTATTCGCCCGTGAGCTGGAAGGTCTTGCCCGTGCCCGCTGCCGCCATGATGTGACGGTGTCGTGGTGCTCGCAGACGCATCATTCGCCCTCCTCTTGCATCTCGCTCTCGAGGCCGTGGCCCGACATCGCCGCGTGGATGGGGTTGTACGCGCCGATGGTCCCCACCTCGTCGAACGCGCCCGTCCGCACGCGACGGATCACGTCCCGCGCCGTCTCGTCGGCGGCGAGCAGCATCGACGCATCCCACCCGGCTTCGAGGAGCTTCGTCTGCTCGGCCTTGGCCGGGATGTTCATGTAGCCCAGCACCGAGTCGTCGCCGCCGCCAAGAGAGGCCGCGAGATGGCGGTAGAGCGGCAGTTGGAGATCCATCCAGGTCCCGGACTTCCTGGCGTAGGCCGCGGCGGGGGTCCGAGGTTCGTCACCGGTCTTGAAGTCGATGATGGCCAGTCGGCCGTCGGAGGCGTGGCGCTCGATGCGGTCGATCTTGCCGCGAAGACTGGCGGCCTTCCCGTCGACGACGAACGCAACGGACGTTTCCGGAGGAGTCCACTCCGCCTCGAGGATGATCCAGCCCGCGGCCGTGCGTTCGGCCTGCCACCGGGAGAACGTCCGCAGTCTCCGCCGCGCGACCTCCAGTTGGAGGGCGGTCGCAGGAGATGGGGTTGGCCCGAACGCCTTGGCCGCCTCCCGGTCGAGCGAGGCCAGCAAGGCCTCCTCGATGCGGGCGGCATCGGTCACCGATCGCATCGGGCGATCTTCGGAGAACGCCCTGATGGCCAGGTGAACGAGGTCGCCAAAGGTCGCCGGGCTCGCTTCTCGCCCGGGAGCGACCGCCTCCGAGAGCCTCAGCACGTGGAGCAGGTAGAACTGATACGGCGAGGCGAGATAGGTGCGGAACGAGGTGACGCTGAACCGGTCGTCGTGCGCGACCGGCGCCGGCGCCTTGACCGGCACGCAAAAGCGGTCGGCCGAACTTTCACGAGCCCGCAGTCGGACCTGCCTCCGTGGCGGTCCGGAGACCTTGCCCATCGCCTCGAGGATCCGGCCGGGGAGCTGCTCGGCGTCCGCGGCCAGCAGGAACCGACTTGGTCGAAGCGGGTCGCCGTCGACGGAGCGGCGTCCGCAAATCAGCGTGAGCGACCGCTTCGAGCCCTCAAGCGTGCGAAGCAGCCATGCGTCCCGAGCCAGACGGGTCGCGGTGCACGGCAAGCCCAGTTGTGCTCGCATCGATTCGGTCAGCAGCGGATCCGGCGACGACGCGCCGGGCACGATGCCTTCGTTGAATCCCGAGACCGCCATTCGAGGGCTGGGATCGAGCGCCGCTTCGAGCCATCCGATCAGTTCGAGCGACGGATGACATGCCTCGTCGGGGACGCTCACGCGGGCGGCCGCACGCAGCATCAGGCCCAGCACGTCGATCGAAGGGACCCCCTTGAGCATGGCTCTCGCGTCGGATCCGCGACATGAATCGACGACATCGCGGAATGCCTTGAATGCCCTCAAGTCGCGATCATGCAGGTCGGCGGGATGATCCGCGTCATCGCTCAGGATGTTCGCGAGCAACGCGAGGAGTTCGTCGGCCGCTTCATCGCCCGTGGCCTCGCGGAGCGGACCGAGCAACTCGCGAAGCCGTCGATCGATCGCTTCGATCGGGGCGGCGTACGACCGCGACTCTTCACGCCACGCCTCTGAGAGCGATTGGTGGAGCGTCTGCTCGGCGTATTCGTCGAGTCGGGCGAGCACGCCGCCCCGAATGTCGAGCAGGCGTTCCATGTCCGGCTGACGGGCGATGGCACGCAGCGTCTCGATGGTGTTCTCCGCCATGTGCCGGCGAATCGCCGTGACCAGACGCCAGATGCGGGAGTGCTGGAGTGGCGTGCCGGCGCCGAGGTGAACCGCGATCCCCGCCTCCGCCGCGACCCTCGCCGTCACGGACGTGAGCGATTCATCGGCGATGCACAGGGCGGTCTCGTCGCAGGCGGGGCCGCCCTCGAGCGCCGCGGCGAGAGACTCGTGGGCCTGATCTCGCGGGGAGTCCGCGAACACGATCGATCCTCGATC
Source organism: uncultured Phycisphaerales bacterium (assembly GCA_903929885.1). Classification (GTDB taxonomy): domain Bacteria; phylum Planctomycetota; class Phycisphaerae; order Phycisphaerales; family UBA1924; genus UBA2402. The sequence goes on along the minus strand of CAIYWI010000097.1, from coordinate 132,929 downwards.
GACCCGAACGTCGATCAGTTGCGCAGAATCGACTCTGGGCATGCCCCAGTCGTCGAGCAGGTCCCGGTCTTGCTCGCGCCCATGCACGAGAACGGTGACCGGGATTCGGGAAACGACGATGGCCTGTCTCGAGACGGGCGCCATCTCGGCAAGCCCGACAAGCACGATGCGGTCGAATCGTGGCGATCCAACGCGTCGCTCGGTCAGGGTTCGCCGGCGGGCGGCATGTCGCTCGGTCAGTCCCTTGGAGGCCAGCAGTTCATCCCGGGCGGTTTGGGCCTTCGCGGCGGCATCCCACCGCTGCTGAGGGAAGCCCGACCCGAACGAGGAGCCTCCCGCCGACACGTCCGCCATCGTGAGGCCCGCCGCCGCCAGATGACTCTCGCACCGCATCAGCATGTCAGCAAGACCGAGCCAGCGGGACACGGCGTCGGCGGGCGGTCGCTCGCCCGCAAGCGATGCGAAGGTTGCGACGTCGAGGTCCTTGAGGGCGTGCATCCACGCCATGAGCACAGCCACGTCGCCCGCGACGCCGGGGAAGGGTCCGAGCGCAAGTTCGGGAATCTCCCCGGGCGTGGCGATCGTGGGGGGGCAAAACGGCACCGGACCCCGCGCGGCGTGTTGCGTCAGAAGGGAAAGCAGCGACCGGCCTGCCCGGCTTCCGGGAACGATGACAGCCACCCGCGAGAGGTCCAGTTCCGCACGCCGAGACGAGATCCCGGCCAGCCACTCGGCGGCCACATGCAACGCCGGGCGGTCCCACCCCAAAAACTCGATTGAATCAGGCCGCCCGCTCATGCTCCCTCGCTTTCATGCCCGCGACTCGTCGCGCCGCTCGTTCCGGTGGAGCATACGCGGCCGCGCGATCTCCGCATCCGATCCGCAGGCCCAAACCCCGGGGCCTGCGGGCTCGATCAGCCCTGCTCCTACACTCCGATTCAGCCGTCGGCCCCTGCTCATGCCCACCAGCTCGATCACGTCGTCCGAATCGTTCCAAGCCCGCCTGCTCCGCAGCGAGGTGCGCCGATCCTCCATCATGGCGGCCCTCTGGCTCCTCATGCTGGCGGGCATTTTCTGGCGGCGATGGCGCGGCGACGAGGTCATGACGACCAACCCCATGTTCTTTGCGGCGGTCGGCACCTTCACCGCCGCCCTCTTCTTTCAGGCGTGGGTGTACCTCGATTCGCTCCGATGCGCTCGCCGCGGCTGCCAGCGGTTCCGTGGCAGTTGGACGCTCGGCGTGGTCGTGGACATCGTCGTTCCACTTGTCTACTTGACCTTCGCCCACATGTACTCCCCTCGAGCCGTCGAGGCCACGCTCTCCGGCCCCGTGCTGCTGTGCCTGCCGCTGGTGACCATGATCTCCATCCTGAGGCTGCGACCCGTGGCATCCTTCGTGACGGGCTTCCTCGGCGCCCTCGGGCACATGGCTCTGGTCGTCTGGACGATCGTCGAGACGGACATGGACGCTCACAGGTGGCCGCTCTACTTCACCTACCCAGTCATCCTCGTCCTCACGGCGCTCGCGTCGGCCCTCGTGGCCTCCGAGGCCAGGGCCTACGTCGGGGAAGCCGTTCAGGAGACCCTCGAAGCGGAGCGACGGCAGCGAGCGTTGGCCACCATCGAACATGATCTCACGATTGCCCGCGACATTCAGCGAGGGCTCATGCCGACAGGTTCGCCCGATCTCGCCGGTTTCGAGATCGTCGGCATGGCACGGCCCGCTCAGCACGCCGGCGGCGACTACTACGACTGGCAGCGGCTGCCCGACGGGCGACTGGTGGTCGCGCTCGCCGATGTCACCGGGCATGGCATTGGTCCGGCGATCGTGATGGCCGTCTGCCGCGCGTACGCCAGGGCGACCGCTCCCGCCGCTTCCGACGCCGCCGCCCTGCTCAATCGATTGAACGACCTCATTTGCCCTGATCTCGCCTCCTCGGGCCGATTCATCACGATGGTCATCGCCGTCGTCTCTCCCGACGGCAGCATCGAACTCATCTCCGCCGGGCACGGACCCACGCTCCTGCTCCGCGCCGCCACCGGTGAGATCGAGTCGTTCAGCGGCGACGGAATACCGCTTGGGATCGATGCCTCCGAGCGCTACGCCAACCTCAACATGCGTCATCTCGAACCCGGCGACGCCCTGTTGATGGTCACGGACGGTTTCTTCGAGTGGCAGCGGGCCGACGGGGAGCAGTTCGGCACGGCACGGCTCGAGCGGACGCTCCGGGGCGCAGTCGGTCAGCCGGCCGCCAAGGTCATTGAAGCGATCGATGCTGCAGCCAAAGCCTTCGCGGCGGATGCTCCCCAGGGTGACGATGCGACGGTGGTCGTCATCCGAAGGACGTGATCGTTCCTGCGGCGACCTCATGCCGCGAGCATCGCCGCGACCGCAGCCGCCTCGCGAGGCTGCAGGCATGCGAAGATCCTGGCGAAGGCGGCTCCTTCCTCGGCGGTCAACCGGGACAGCGCGTCCTCCCATCGCCTGCGGTATCGAGCGGCTCTCGCTCGCTTCCAGTCGCGAGTGATCTCTCGCGTTGCCCACGATGTCGCCGAAACGCCCGCCGCGAGCCACAACGAACCGAACATCAGGCACGCAAGACTCCCCCAGCCGGCCCCCTCCCGCACCGCACGTTCGCTGCCGTCCGCCGACGCAGCCTCAGTTCGAGCGCTGCGAAGGTCCGATGCCAGCGCTCTCGCCATCGCCGCCAACTCGAGAATGCGGTGCGCCTCGGCGTCGCTCGCCCGCTCGAACTCGACCGCCGAACTTGCGAGTCCCGCCTCGACGGCGATGGTTGATGCCGCCAGTCGCATCGACGCGTGGCGAGCGGCCTGCTCCCGACGCCTGCCCTGCTCGCGTTCCATCCTTGCCGCGGAGTCATGCTCGAACCGCACGCGTCGACGCTCGCGACACTCCTGCTGATGTCCGATCAGCCGCTCGTTCCAAGCGAAGTTGGCCGGCGGCACGTGCTGCCTTTCGAGACAAACTTCGCAGGTCTGCTCCTCCCGCCGCGATGCGAAGTCGCACCACAACTCCCAGCGGCAACCCGTGCACCTCCACGTGACGATCCCGGGGTCTTGCAGCAGGCCGCGTGCACGATCGGCGAGCGTCGCTCGTTCGATCGTGCACGGGTTGTTCGAAGTGGCGTTGACCATCGCAGGCACGTTCGTTCCCCGACGCCCGCCGCCGCAGCTCGTCGAAGGCCACGCGGCTTTCGGCATCGTCGCCCGAACCCAATCGCCGTCACCGAGTTGCATCCCCGGCCGGCCCCGAACAGACATCGGAGTAATCGAAGTCCGAAGTTGCACGCCGAGCAAGCTGCGCAGGCCTGACTTTCGCGGATGACTGACATACTGCTGTCAGTGAGCTACGCCACCGCCGCAGCATCGGGGGCAAACGGAACGCGAACGGCGGGATGGGCCGATGCTGCGGGGCTTGATGAAGGTGGACCCCTAGGCGCGGATGAACCAGCCGCGAACGTGGAGCGCTCTGGCCGCCAGCCACATCGCGACGATGTATGCCGCGACCGCGAGCCACGCGCCGATCGTCGGGGTCGTGAGATGCGACAGCCACGCCTTGCCGGCGGCGAACGCGGTGGAGAAACTTCCGTCGGGCGACGAGACCAGCCACCGCGTCAGGCAGATCCGCCAGACCAGTTCCGCCAGCACGTAGATGGCGATGGAGTTGGTGCCGAAATGGCGCAACATCGCGGGCGCCGAGAATCCTCGGCGGTCGAACAACTCGTGCATCGCCGCGAGCATCAGGCAGGCGGTCCCCGAGGTGAACATGACGTAGGACGACGTGAAGAAGTCCTTGCTCATGGGCAAGCCGCCCAGTTCGTGCCAGGCGAGTCCGCCCACGGTCAGAATCACTCCCATGCGGACGAGTCGCGTCCGCGAGTTGGATGCTCGCCCCGTGGCGGAACGCTGCTCGGGACGCAGAAGCTCGCTGGCGGCGATTGATCCGATGATGGCCACCGCCATCGCCGGGAGGCCTTGCGTCAAAGCCGTTCCGAACCAACCCCATTCGGTCCTGATCCACGCCTGGGCGCTCTCGGTGGCCGTCCACACCACCTCACCCCTTCCGGGCATCGGGCATCGCGTGAGCAGCGCCCACTTGCCGATCAGCACGGCCACGACCGAAAGCCACTGGCCGAATCGAGGCAGGTGTGCCGCGCACGTGGCGAGCAGCGTCGCCAGGCCGATCATCTGCAGGATGTCCCAGCGAAGCAGCACGGAGGGACCGATCCCCGTGTCGTACGCCATCGAGGCCGCCACCAGCATGACGCCAAGCAGGTAGAGACGCAGCGATCTCGCGGCCGAGGCGAGGATGCGTCGCGGGGGCGACAGGGTCGCGCCACGTCCGCGGTGCATCGAGAAGGGAATGCTCACGCCGGCGATGAAGAGAAACCACGGATAGACCATGTCGGCAAGGCCGATGCCCATCTCGCCGCCATTCCAGCCGCGATGCGAAAACCACCCCGGGAATGCGGGATCACTTCCTGCCGCGTTGACAAGCAGCATCAGGACGATCACGAGACCCCGAAAGGCATCGAGCGACTGGAGCCGCGTGATCGGGGCGGCGAGAGCGTTCATTGCCCTCGCTCCGCGCCGTCGAGTCGCCATCCTTCGCCGGGACGCGTGAACAGATAGCAGGTGCCCCGGCGATTCACGAGCCACACCTGCGCCATGTCGCGACGCGAGTAGGTTCGGCGCCCCGCCTCGGCCGAGCTGCACGCCGGATCGCTGACCAGCAGATTGCCCTTCGCGTCATAGCCGCGGATCACGATGAGGTGTCCCTCCGTGTCCTGATAGGGTGCGTCGGCGAGTTGTCCCTTTTCCGCCTTGATGCTGGCGACGATCACGACGCCCGACGCCAGCAGTCGCCACGCGTCGGTCATCGAACCGAGGCGAGCGACCTTGCCCGGCACGCCAAACTGCCATGCCGCCTGCACGTTGCGGGGCCAGTTGCCGTACAGATCGTGACGAGGATCATGGGCGATCGCCGCGACCGTCTCGACGGTCGCGTCGGACCGGCCGGCCCACCGCACCGCCATGGCCACGCTCGCCGGGCTGCACAGCCTCCCGGAAAGCTCGGCTCGCGGCGTCTTCTGGCTGAGGAACGGCACGTCGAGGTCGACATGCGTCGGCAGGCCCAGGGCCTTCCAGTCCGGATCGGACGCGTTCAACTCGCGTCGCAGGCCTTGGAGCCCACGGCCAAAGGCGAGCGTTCGCGTCACGTCGAGCCGGTGAATCGTGACGGAGGATCCGGCCACCGCCGCGTGGGGTGCCGTCGCCGAGACTCGCACCTGCGCCTGCTTGAACCACGACGTGCTCTCGAGCACGTCCACATCGACGCTCGCCGCCCCGCATGCGTTCGTCGGCGTGCCGCCCGCGGGTTGGCCGGCTTCGCCCAAGCGCAGCCACGGCGTCCATTCGCCGTCTTGATCGGCGCGAACGCGGGCCTCGATTGTCAAGCCGCAGCCCTCGGGAACATCTGCGTTCCACGAGGCGATCAGTTCACGACACCCCAGGCTGCTTCCGATGACCTCGGTGGTGGCCACCGCCGAATCGGTACCCGGCGACAGGATCATGGGCACGCCGCCAGACGCGTCGCCTCGATCGGCCCAACGCACCGGCGATGTGTCGTGCGGGAAACTGCTGCCGCACCCGCCAAGCAGCAGGAGGAGCGGCGCGACGACGAGGGCGATCAGGCGTCGGTGGGGCACGGCCAGAGCATATGGACGATCACCATGTCCGCATGGGAATCTGCAGTTTCCTCGCATCGGCGCAGGCGCGAGCATCGGCGTAGCCCGAGTCGGCGTGCCGGAAGACGCCCATGGCCGGGTCGTTGGTCAGCACGCGCTTGAGCCGCTTGGCGGCCTTGGACGTGCCATCGGCGACGATCACCTGGCCGCAGTGCTGGCTGTAGCCGATGCCCACCCCGCCGCCGTGATGGAACGACACCCACGACGAGCCGGATGCGATGTTCACCATCGCGTTGAGAATGGCCCAGTCGCTGACGGCATCGGAGCCGTCGAGCATTGCCTCGGTCTCGCGGTTCGGGCTCGCAACGCTGCCACAGTCGAGGTGGTCACGCCCGATGACGATGGGCGCCTTCACCCTGCGCTTGCGGACCAGGTCGTTGAAGAGCAGCCCGGCCCGGTCTCGCTCGCCAAGACCCAGCCAGCAGATGCGGGCCGGCAGGCCTTGGAACTCAAAGCGGGGGCGGCAGGCCTTGAAGTCGCCCGCGAGCAGCGCGTCCGGGTTGGCGTGGCACGACAGGATCCAGCGATGCAACCTCGCGGCGTACGGCCCCGACTTGGCCGGGAAGGCCTTGAGGATCGCGTGGTCGGTCACGAAGATGTCGCGAGGGTCGCCGCTGAGCGCCACCCAGCGGAATGGTCCGCGGCCGAGGCAGAACTGCGGCCGGATGTACGCGGGCACGAAGCCGGGGAAGGCGAAGGCGTCGGCGACGCCCTGGTCGAGCGCACGCTGGCGGATGTTGTTGCCGTAATCGAAGGTGACGGCGCCGCGTCGCTGCAGTTCCAGCATCGCTCGAACGTGACGAGCCATGCCGGCCAGCGATCGGCGCTGATACTCGCCGGGATCCGCCTTGCGGAACTTCGCGGCTTGTTCGTGCGTGAACTCCGGCGGCACGTACCCCATCAGCGGATCGTGCGCGCTGGTCTGGTCCGTCAGCACGTCGGGGACGATCCCGCGTTCGATCAGTCGCTCGAGCAATGCAATCGCGTTGGCGTGCACGCCGATCGACCGTGCCGTCGACGAGGCCTTCCAGGCGAGGGCCTGGTCGATGCCCGCGTCGAGCGTGGCGGCGATCTCGTCGAGATAGCGGTCGTCGCGGCGACGCTCCAGGCGAGTGAGGTCGGTGTCGGCGATCAGCGCAGTGCCTCCCGCGAGCGTGATGGCCAGCGGCTGGGCGCCGCCCATGCCGCCGCAACCGCCGGTGACGCACAGCCGTCCCGCGAGGGTGCCCCCGAAGTGGGTCCGCCCGCATTCGGCGAAGGTCTCGTGCGTGCCTTGCAGGATGCCCTGGGTGCCGATGTAGATCCACGATCCGGCGGTCATCTGACCGTACATCATGAGCCCGGCGGCCGCGAGTTCGTCGAACTTCGCCTGCGTGGCCCACGCCGGCACGAGGTTGGAGTTGGCGATCAGCACGCGGGGGGCGTCCTCGTGCGTCGTCACGACGCCCACGGGCTTGCCGCTCTGGACCAGGAGCGTCTCGTCGGCCTTCAGCGTGCGGAGCGTCGCGACGATCGCGTCGAAGGCGTCCCACGAGCGAGCCGCCTGGCCCCGGCCGCCGTACACCACGAGCGCATCGGGTCGCTCGGCCACCTGCGGATCGAGGTTGTTCATCAGCATCCGCATCGCCGCCTCCGCCTGCCACGTGCGGCAGCTCTTTCGCGCGCCGCGGGGCGCACGCACCGGACGCGCGCCGGGCAACGCGGCGGGGAGGATGAACGCCGCTCCTGCCACCGGCTTTGCCGGGGCGGGTGCGGAAGTGAACTTCGGACGACGCGTGGTGCTGGTGGTGGGCATGGCGAAGGTGTTTGGGTGAACCGAGGATGCTCGGCTGTTGCGGGGCGAGCGACGCATCAGGCGGGCACCGGCTCCTCGCGAGCGAGACGGCGGACCTCCTCCATCGCGAGTTCGTCGGGCCAGATGTGGAACTCGCCCGAGTCGGTGATGACGCCGCCGAAGTAGGGAATGGTCCAGACGCCCGGAATCCCGTCGTCAGGCAGGCTGGTGCCGCGATAGAAGACGCGGTAGTTGTCGTACGACTTGGTCAGGTGCACGACGCCCGTGTCGGTGCAATAGGTGCCGGTGACGATGAAAGGGGCCACGGGATCCTTCCCTTCGCCGTGCACCGTTCCGTCGCGGAATCGCAACGTGAACCGCTGGCGACTCTGCGTGCCTCCCTGGCGATAGAAGCCGAACCATGGACCGCTCGGAAAGCGAGGGTCCTGCTCGTCAAGACTGGAATGCTGGGTCGAATCGTTCGGCGGCACGAGGAAGGGTAGGGAAGCACGCCTCCCGGGTCGTCGTGATGCACGGGCGATGGCCCCGCCCGACTACACTCCGCTCCCCCGGCGATACGCCCGGGGCCCCGGAGGGGCCCCAGCGGCCCTCGGGGCAGCGAAAGGAAGCGATTCGTCCATGGAAGCCGGCATCGTCGGACTGCCCAACGTAGGCAAGAGCACCCTCTTCAACGCCCTCACCAAGGCCGGCGCGCTCGCCGCGAACTACCCGTTCGCCACCATCGAGCCCAACGTGGGCATCGTTCCCATTCCCGACAAGCGGCTCGACCAGATCACGAAGTACATTCCGCCCCAGAAGGTGGTTCCCGCGGCCCTCAAGCTCGTGGACATCGCCGGCATCGTCAAGGGTGCGAGCGTGGGCGAGGGGTTGGGCAACAAGTTCCTCAGCCACATCCGCGAGGTCGATGCCATCCTGCAGGTGGTCCGCTGCTTCACCAAGGCGCCCGGCGGGGAGGACATCCTCCACGTGGCGGGTTCGGTCGACCCGATGCGAGACATCGACATCATCGCCACCGAACTCATTCTCGCCGACCTCCAGACCGTCGATGGCGCGCTGGGGAAGGCCGAGCGCGCGGCCAAGAGCGGCAAGCCGGAAGATGTCGCACGCTTCGAGGTGCTCAAGCGCCTTCAGCCCGTGCTCGGCGCGGGCAAGCCCGCCCGCTCCGCGAAGTTCGACGACCCTGAGCAACTCCGTCAACTGAAGCAGTTGGGGCTCATCACCGGCAAACGCGTGCTGTACGTCATGAACGTCGACGAGGACGATCTGCAAGGGCAGGGCGAGGCCTGCATGAAGGTGCGTGCGCACGCGGCGGCCGAGGGTTCGGAGGTCGTCGCCGTCTGCGCGAAAATCGAGAGCGAACTGGCGACCATGCCCGACGGCGAGCGTCAGGAGATGCTCGAGGCGCTCGGCCTGTCCGAGCCGGCGCTCGAATCGGTCGCTCACGCGACCTATCGCCTTCTGGGCCTCCAGAGCTATTTCACCGCGGGCGAGAAGGAAGTCCGTGCCTGGACCGTTCCCGTCGGCGCCACCGCGCCGCAGGCCGCCGGCGTCATCCACACCGATTTCGAGAAGGGCTTCATCCGGGTCGAGGTCTATTCCCTCGCCGACCTCGAGAAGTACAAGAGCGAGAAGGCCATCAAGGAAGCCGGCAAGATGCGGGTCGAAGGCAAGGACTACGTCATGAAGGACGGGGACATCTGCCACTTCCTCTTCAATGTCTGAGCCGCGCCTCTCCGCCGTCGGACGGGCCTCATGCTCGTGATGAAGCCATTCGGGCGGCCAGTTCGATGGCGGCGATCATGCTGCCGGGATTGGCGATGTTCCTGCCTGCGATGTCGAACCCGGTCCCGTGGTCGGGGCTGGTTCGCACGATGGGCACGCCCACCGTCATGTTCACCGCACGATCCCACGCCAGCGTCTTGAGCGTGGCGAGCCCCTGGTCGTGGTACATCGCGACCACCACGTCGTGGCGAGGCCGTCGGCCTTCCCGCCAGAGCGAGTGTGAGAAGATCGTGTCCGCCGGATGCGGCCCGGTCGCGAGCGTCCCCCGCCCGCGGCAGGCCGCGATCGCCGGCGTGATGACCTCTGCGTCCTCCGTGCCCAGCAAGCCGCCCTCCCCGGCGTGCGGGTTCAGCCCGCACACGCCGATGTTGGGGGCGTCTACGCCGAGCCGTCGCATCGTTTCCTGGGCGAGTTCGATGGTGTCGACGACACGGCTCACGGTCAGGTGGCGCGACACCTGCGACAGTGGAATGTGCACCGTGGCGAGGATCACGTTCAGGCCGGGCCCCGATTCGCACGGCGGCGCATGAAAGAACATCGCGTATCGCTCCGATGACCACCTCGAGGCCACGAGTTCCGTGTGTCCAGGGAAGTCGCCGTGTCCGGCCAGAGCCCAGGCCTGCTTGCTGATCGGCGCCGTCACCATCCCCGCCGCGCCCGCCTTCACGTCGTCCATCGCGCGGAGCACCCAGGCGAACGACAGCCGCCCTCCCTCGGCCGAGTTCGGGGCCGGCGACGACGTCGCGCCCGCCAGTTCCTCGTCGACCAGCGTCACGCCCGGCGCTTCCAGCCCTCGGTGCTGCGGCGACACGCGAGTCCAGAACGGGTCGATGCCCGCCGCACGTGCCGCAGCGGCCATCGGCCCGTGGAGGCCGTGCACCGTGAAGTCGGCCAGCGAACGCACTGCCGGCGTGGCCAGAGACTTGACGATCACCTCCGGGCCGATGCCCGATGGATCACCCATCGAGATCGACAGTCGCGGCGGCCGAACCTCTGGCGGTGTTGCCATGCCCAACGATAGTGGGGGACCCGAGGGCCCGATCCTCCGCTCCTACCATCGTCCGTGCCGAGATGAGTCGGCGTGTCACGCCACATGGCCCGCACCCGGGCCGGGAGTCGCCCGTCATGAGCAACCCGTCGGAGTCGCTGAAAGTCGAGGATCTGGTCGAGGGGCAGGGCGAGGCGTGCCCGAAGGGCGCCACCATCACGATCCATTACACAGGCATGCTCCTCAGCGGCAAGGTGTTCGACTCGAGCCTTCCCGGTCGTCCGGTGACGTTTCCGCTTCGTCGCCTCATTCAGGGCTGGCAGGAAGGCATCCCGGGCATGAAGGTCGGAGGCAAGCGGCGGCTCACCATTCCGTGGCGGCAGGCGTACGGCGAGGCCGGCGCTCCGCCCGACATCCCGCCGCGAGCGGATCTGGTCTTCGACATCGAACTCTTCGAGTTCCGCTGACTCGCCGGGCGTCGGCGGTCACACGCGGAAGATCGAGCCCAGCTTCTTGCCCAGCAGCAGACTCGAGGCGAAGATCGTCACCGTCAGCAACGCCATGCCCCACACGCCCATCGCGCTGGCGATGTAGGGGCCGTCGCCCAGACGGTCCATGAAGGCCCAGATCTGCTTGGTGATCGGGAAGTCGGATGCCTGCTGCGCCAACAGCAGCGAATCGCTCACCTCGAGCATCGAGAAACTGAAGACCAGCAAGCCGCCGGCGATGATGTTCGCCGCGATCAGCGGGACGATGACGCGGCGAACCGCCGTGAAGCGACTCGCCCCCAGGTTCACCGCCGCCTCCTCGAGTTCGCCGCTCGTCTGCTCCAACCCCGCGATCGTCGAACGAACGATGTACGGCAGGCGACGCGTGGCATACGCCACGATGAGGAATGGCACCGGACTCGGATCGACCGCGAAGATGCTGGCGAACGACGAGAGCGGCCCGTTGCTGCCGAAAGGCCACTCCAGACTGATGGCCACGTAGCCGAAGGCCATCACCAGCCCCGGCACCGCCAACGGCAGCATGCACAATGCATCGAGCAACCCTCGGCCGACCACCTTGGTCCGCACGATCATGTACGCCACCAGGACGCCGACCACGCAGTCGATCAGCATCGCCGCCGACGCCAGCATCAGGCTGTTGCGGATCGAGCCGAAGGCCTCCGCCGCCCCCAACGCCTCCCCGTAGTGATCCGTGGTCAGGGCCGTGGGCAGCACTGTCTGGTACCACTGCCCGGGCACGGTCACGCTCGTCAGCAGCACCCCGAGGTGCGGCATCACCGCCGCCGCCGTCACCAATCCGAACGCGCCCGCCGCCAACCAACCCGCCGGCCCGGTCAGCGGCTTCTCGCCCCCTGCTCTCGAAGCCTTCGAGTACATCGCGTATCCCTGTCCGCCGAACACCTTCTTGCCAAGAAGGTAGAGCAGAATCGCGGCTCCAAGCATGAAAGCCGTCAGCACGTACGGCCGCGACGAGTTCTCGACTTCCTTGAGGCCGTTGAAGATCTGCACCGAGGTCACGTCGTTGTAGCCGAACATCAGCGGCGTGCCCAACTCCGTGAAAGACCAGATGAAGACGATGGTGGCGCCCGCGAAAATGCCCGGCCTGATCAGCGGCAGCGTGATTCGCGTGAATCGTCGCCACCCCCTGGCTCCCAGCGTTTCGGCGGCCTCGCCCAGCGCCGGATCGAGATTCGCCAGTGCGGCGGTCGTGTTCAGGAAGATGATCGGGTAGAGCGAAAGCGCCTGGGCGAGGACCACGCCGAAGAACTTTGCCTCGCCCAGCACGTCCAGTTGCGTGCCCAGCAGCGAGTTGATGGCCCCTTCACGCCCCAGCAACGCGCGGATGCCGATGGCGCCCACGAACGGCGGGATGATCATGGGAACCAGCACCGCCGCACTGAAGAACTTCTTGCCCGGGAAGTTGTGCAGGGCGGCGAGCACCGCCAGCGGCAACGCGATGACGATCGACAGCGCGGTGGTGGCCGTGGCCACCTTCAGCGAGTTGAACAGCCCCCGCAACACCCGGGGGTCCTCCAGTGCCATCTTCACGTGGCGAAGGGAAAGGCCGCTTCGCGTCGCCGGGTCGTCGTAAAAGCCCCCGCGAACGGTCATGAGGATGGGATACACCAGGCACAGTCCCAACACCGTCAGCATCGCTCCCAGCATCAGATAGTGCCGCCCGTTGCGACCGCCTCGCACCCACACATGAATCAATGCGATGCACCCGCCCAGCCACGGCAAAAACGACCATGAGTCGGGCAAGGTCTGGGCGAGGGCGACGCTCGCGGCCGCGATGGCCAAGCCGACGACGGCGGCGAGCCAAGGGCGGGGAGCCGGCGCGAAGGTGGGGGGGCTGTTCATGCCAGCGGCCAGTGTAGTGGTTCGAGCGGGTGGTGTTCCGCCCCCAACGGCGATGCCGCCGGGGGCGTACGGGGTGGGTTCGTCGCCGTTTTGACACTTCTCGGCCCTTCGCTTACGATGGGCCCCGACATGGGGGATGCAGCCGGGTCGCCCTTCCAAGGCTTCCGGCGGCCTTCACGACTCGATTTCGGATCCAACTCACCTGACGTACAGGGGTCTCCATGGCGAAGAAAGCACCCGCTGCCTCGAAGAAAGCCCCCGCCAAGGTTGCCAAGGCCGCTCCTGCGAAGAAGGCAGCTCCCGCAAAGGCAAAGCCCGCGGCCGCTGCCAAGCCCGTGGCCAAGGCCAATGGCAAGGCCCCTGCCGTCTCGAAGCCCGCTCCCGCTGCCAAGGTGGCCCCCGCAAAGGCAGCCACCCCCGCGGCCAAGCCTTCGGTGGCCAAGCCGCCACAGGCGGCCAAGCCGGTCGCTGGCAAGAAGGGTGGCGAGGTCCTCGAGGCGGCGAAGAAGCCGGCCACGCTCAGTCAGTCGCCCGCGGCGGCCAAAGTCGAACCAGCCCCTGCGGCATCTCCGGCCAAGCCCGCGCCCGCCAATCAGCCTCCTCGCCCGATCAAGCGTCCGAAGGCGCCACCCCCGGTCACCCAGATGCCTCCCGGCATGGGGCGGTTGCTCGATCCCAAGGGCCCGGCCCGCAAGCCGCTGATTCCTTCAGGCCCCAAGGCGCAGGCGGTTCGTCCGCTTGGCGCTCATGGAGGCGAGGTTTCCGAGGTCGCCAAGATCGAGTCCAAGTGCCCGTTCAACAAGCGGGAACTGGAGCGATATCGCCAGTTGCTCCTTCGCAAGCGAGGAGAACTCGTGGGCGACATCAGCACGATGGAGAACGAGGCGTTGCGAGGCCAGTCCGGCGCCTTGTCGAACTCCCCGAATCACATGGCCGAGCAAGGGTCGGAGGCGTACGACCAGTCCCTCTCGCTCGATCTGGCCGCCGCGGATCGGAAGTTGATCCGCGAGATCGATGATGCGTTGGTTCGCATCACCGAGGGCACCTTCGGCCTCTGCCAGATGACCGGCAAGCCCATCAAGGCCGAGCGGCTGGAGGAACTTCCCTGGGCGAGGTACTCCATCGAGGCCGCTCGCGAGATGGAACGCCAGTCGATGCGATCGTGAGCATCGATTCGACCACCTCCCGCTCCACGGTCTCTCCGCCGCAAGGGGGAGCACATGACGCATTGGGCGGCATTCCGTCAAGACGCTCGCCCGCGGCGTGGGTGGTGATGGCCGGCGTCATGCTGGCGGGCTTGATCGCCGACCTCTGGTCGAAACACCTGGCCTTCCTGCATGTCGCGGGCGACCCCGTGCCGGTGATTCGGGAGGAGGTGCTCTCGGCGGGATATCTGGGCGATCTGATTCCGCCCCACGCTCCGGTCACGGTGGTGCCCGGACTGCTTGACTTCACGCTCGTGCTCAACCCGGGTGCCGTGTTCGGCATGGGAGGCGGCCAGCGGACCTTTTTCATCGGCTTCACGGCCTGCGCCATCGCCTTCGGCGTGTGGCTCTTCGGGTGGATGACGCATCACCGCGAGCGATTCGCGCACGTGGCGGTGGGGCTCCTGCTCTCCGGCGGGCTCGGAAACCTGTACGACCGACTGGTCCACGGCTGTGTCCGGGACTTCATTCATCCGCTCCCGGGCATCGTCCTGCCGTTCGGTTGGCGACTGCCGTGGGGGACCGAAGTGTGGCCGTGGGTTTCCAATGTGGCCGACCTGTGGCTCATCATCGGCATTGGCATCCTGCTCGTGCGTTCGCTTCGTTCGGAGCCGCGGCGGCCCGGTGCGGCCACGTCCGCGTGAGCGGCAGTAGCCGGCGAGCGGCACCTCCTGCCGGTCTCGCCTCGTCGCCTTCGGCGTGTCGCGAGGTTCAATCCTCGGCGTCGTCTCGCTCGACCGGCACTTCGTGCTGGGTGGTGGCTGGTTCGCCGAAAATGGCGCTGCCGACCCTGACGATATTGGCCCCTTCGGTGATCGCCACCTCGAAGTCGCCCGACATGCCCATCGACAGGATGTTGAACGGCGCGCCCTCGCCGAGCCGCAACGATCGCATTTCCTCGAACAGTTCGCGACATCTCGCGAACGTGCCCCTGGTCTCCTCGGGATCCGCCGTCTCGGCCGCCATGGTCATGAGGCCTCGCACCCGCACGTTGATCATCGTGGAGATCTGCTCCGCAAGCGGGATGGCGGCGGGGGGGAGACAGCCGAACTTGCTGGCCTCGCCGGAACAGTTCACTTGGATCAACACATCGATGGGCTGGTCGCGCTTGAGGGCGATGGCCTGAAGTTCCTCCGCAAGCCTCAGCGAGTCGACCGAGTGGATGAGGCGGGCGACATCGCACACCTTCTTGGCCTTGTTGCGTTGCAGATGGCCGATCATGTGCCAGCGGACGCCGTCGCGTCCTCCGGGGAGATTCGTCAGCGGCTTGAGTTCCATCCCGACGTTCTCCTGAAAGAGCGTCTCGGAGGACTCCTGCGTGCGGGTCTTGCGGGTGGTGGCATGGATGTTCTGGCGGGTGAAGAACTCGTCGACGATCGCCGCGTGCTGCAGCAGCGTTTGCGCCTTGTTTTCGCCGAAGTCCCGATGCCCCAACGCAAGCAGCGCCTTGATCTGCTCCGGGACCGCGTACTTGGTCACCGCCACGAGGATGATGTCGCTGGGACGACGTCCCGCACGCTTGGCGGCGCGGGCCACTCGGTCGCAGACCTCGGCGTAGCGGGACGCGATGAGTTCGGGAGATGTCGCCATGCTGGCCATCCTTGGATCCTTTCGCGAGTGAGCGGGCGATCCGAACGCGCCCTTCGGAAGATCGCTGGGGCTCGCATCCATTTCGAGCCGTCGCGTGAACTATAGAAGCATATGGTCCGGCGCGGCGGGGAGGTCCAGCCGCCGTCTCGACCACGCCGTTCCGCACTCCGGAAAGCACACCGATCATGACCACGCACGTTCTGTCACCCCGCCAGTCCCCGCTCGCCGTCGGCGACATCGCCCCTGACTTCACGCTCAAGACCCAGGATCGCGCCGACTGGACGCTCTCAAGCGAGCTCAAGAAGGGCGACGTGGTCCTGTGCTTCTACCCCCTCGCCTTCACCGGAGTCTGCTCGACGGAAATGAAGTGCGTGAACGAGGAGATGAACGCGTGGACCGCGAAGGGCGCCCAGGTCGTCGGCATCTCCTGCGACAGTTTCGCCGCCAACAAGGCATGGGCCGAGCAGGAAGGATTTCGCCAGACGCTCCTGTGCGACATGCATCGCGACGTCTGCAAGGCCTACGGACTCTATTGGCCGGACCTCAACGTCTCCCAACGTGGCACGGTCGTCGTCGGCAAGTCCGGCGACGGCAGGGGGGTCGTCAAGTTCGTGCAGGCCCGCCAGCCCGGAAACGCCATGAAGTGGGACGAGGTCCTCGGCCAGCTGTGACCCCCCTGCTCGTCGCCGGTGGTCGTCTGGCGGGTACACTGCCGGCGTGACCTGCCCTGCGGCACCATTTCTCATCATCGACGCCGCCGACCCCGCCCGCGTCGACGCCGCTCGCATGCTCATGATCGAGTACCGCGACAGCATCAGCACGTCGCTGGCCTCGCAGAACTTCGATGCCGAGATGGCGGGCCTCCCCGGCCGCTATGCGGCTCCGAGCGGTTGCATCCTGCTGGCGGTCACGCCGCAGGACGGCCCGGTCGGCTGCATCGCGATGCGAGAGATCGACGCAGGGCCGCTCGGCCGCACCTGCGAGATGAAGCGGCTGTACGTCAAGCCGTCGCACCGACGATTCGGCGTCGGACGGGCCATGTGCCGCGAGTTGATCGGCAGGGCCCGGTCGGTGGGGTACGCGGCCATGCGACTCGACACCGATCGTGCGATGACCCCTGCAGTGACGCTCTATCGGTCACTGGGCTTTGCGCCCATTCCCCGGTACAACGACGACCCGATCCCGGACACGCTCTACTTCGAACTGGCCCTTGTCCCCGCCGTTGGATAACGGCTCTGCCCGGTTCCATTATACATAATCTATATTATAGGACTTAGTGGTGGAGTCGGGGCGGTGGTCGCTTTCGGGTCCGGGCCTGCTCAGGGCTTCAGTCTCACGATGAACCCGTGGTCGTCGTCGTGCACCACCTCGCCGAGCGTTGAGACGCTCGATGTCTGCCTCGGTGCCGCCGACGGTGCGATGACGCCAAGGCCGATCCGCAGATCATTCAGCCAGGTGCCGGGCGGGTCGGGCGTGAACGTGCGGTGGATGCCGCAGATGAACGCGGCCCCACGCGACTTCAACGCTGCCAGGGTCTTGTCGTCGAGTTGGTCGGGCCGAAGCAGCCAACCCTTGGCTCGGGCGTGGTGGAGCAGCGACGGGTCGCCGGGGTGGATCGGAGACACGACGATGACCGGCAGGGGGGACACGCCCTGGTCACGCATCGCCGCGGCGATGTTCAGCAGCGGGATCGCATGGCGACGGTTGGTGCCTGCGTATTCCACCAGCCGCCCGGCCCCCAAGATCCCCACCGTCACCAAGGCCGGCGCCGCGAACCACCATCGCCCGCCGGTGATGGCCCCCGCCACCCCTCGACCCGCAAGCCACGCGAGGGGCAACGCCCAGGGCAACTGGTAATACTCGTGCAACTCGTTGCCTTTGGAGGCGATGGCCGTTCCGATGATCAGCGCGATCAGCCACACGTCAAACAGCCGCTCCAGCGGCGATGTCCTGGGCCGCAGCAAACCGGCCAGCGCCAGCGCCGCACCGCCCCACGCGAGGTGTCGTTCCGCCAATCGCTCGACGAAGATCGTGTGCCAAAACGAGGGTGAACTCGCCAATCGCCAATCCGCGAACTTGTCCGACCCCAACACCCCGAAGGAGTTGCCGGTCTCCCTCCCCAACCGATGGGCCCACCACATCCACGCAGCAAGCAACCCCAGCACGCCCGCTGCGAAGAGCCAGGCCTTGGCATCGAGCAACGAATGACCTTCGGAAACCGAGCGGGGGGCCGGCCTGACACGCAGCTGGATCCATAGAAGCACAAGTCCAAGGCACAGCGCCGTGGGCTTGAGCAGCACGGCGATCAGGATGCACAGGAACGAGGCCCAGCCATGCGTCATGCCGTCCCCCTGCCGCCATCGGAGGAAGTGATGCACGCCCCCGGCGGAAGCCGCGATCATCCACGACTCGGGCATGAACGCCGCCCCGTAGTACACGTTGAGCGGCAGGATGGCGAAGAGCAGGGCCGCCCACCGGGCGACGACCGGTCCGCTCGTCAGCGTGACCAGGCAGAGCAGCCACCAGCACGCGGCGACGCCTCCCACCGCCGCGGCGACGCGTCCGATGGCATCGTGAACGCCCACGAGACGGTACACGCACGCAACGGCCCACGGAACCAGGGGAAACTCCATCTCGACAAAGCCGGGGCCGTCGCCTCGCCAGTCGATGCGGGGCCACAGCGGATTCATCGACTCGTCGGCGAAGTTGCCTGCCACGGCCGCCGTGTCGCACTGACGCCATGCATGCACGCCGGCCAGCGGCATCCACGCGAGCGAAAGTCGCAGGGCGAGGCACGCCGCGAGAATCCCCGCAGTGATCCACCTCGCGTTGCTCGTGGACATGCTCATCAGTTGAGGTTGGAGTCGATCCAGAACTTGTTGGCCTGGAGCGTGACCTGGAATGCGCCGCCGAGCTCGGTGAGTTGATAGACGTCGATGTCCTGCAGGCTCTCGGCGTTGCTCGACGAGGCCTCGAGGTCGCCCAGCTTGACGCCGGCCGTGGCGGTGCCCCGGATGTCCATGCCGTGCGCGATGAAATCGTCGAGCACCTTGCGGGTCCGGAAGATCATCAACACCCTGAAGTTGTGGGCCCCGACGCCGAACCCGGCTCCCGATCCGTACATCCGCATGAACGTGGTCGACCCGTCCGCCTCGGTGACGACCCCGTAGGCGTTCTCCGAACTGAAGATGAACAGCTGCAGATTCGACTTCGCGAAGTACGCGTAGCCGGCCGCGGCGTGAACCTCCTCCGCCAGTTTCGGCCTCCGGACCGAGAGGGCGGCGATCAGTTCGTCGCGCTGTCGCAGCACGTTGGCGCGACGCTCGGCCACCGTGGCTCCGTCAGGCCCGAAGATGGCGCGGCATCCGGTCAGCGACGCAAGCAGGATCAACAAGAGCGGCAACAACAGCGTCTGTCGCATGAGGGCTTCGGCGGGACCCGCCTCCGGAGGGTAGTCGCGGATCGAGTCGCAACCGCCTCCGCCCGGTCGCAGTCGTGTACGCTTGACGTCGACTCACGGAGCCTCACTCATGTTCGGATCCCATCTCTCGATCGCCGGGTCCATGTGCAACGCCCTGACCGAGGCCGACGCGCTGGGTTTGGAGACGGTTCAAGTCTTCACGAAGAACCAGCAGCAGTGGAACGTCAAGCCGCTCGATCCAGCCATCGCCCGCGAATGGGTCGCCGGCCTCGAGGCCCGGGGCTGGGCGGATCGAGTCGTGAGCCACGCCTCGTACCTGATCAATTTGGCCAGCGTGCAGGACGATTTGTGGGCCAAGAGCATCGATCTCATGACGGTCGAGATCGAGCGGTGCGAGGCGCTCGGGATTCCCTTTCTCGTCCACCATCCCGGCTCGTTCGTCGGTTCGACGCTGGAGCGGGGCATCGATCGAATCGCCTCCGCCTACGCCGTCCTGATGAAACGCACCGCCGGGGGGACGACCGTGCTGTGTCTCGAGGGCACGGCGGGCGCGGGCAGCCAGATCGGCGGTCCGTTCGAACACCTCGCCTCGTTGCGGGCCGCCATTCTCCAACGCACGGGACTCCCCCACCGCGTCGGTTTCTGCCTCGATACCTGCCACCTGCACGCCGCCGGGCACGACATGAGCACGCGCGAGGCGGCGGAGGCCACCCTGACCGCCTTCGACTCCGCGTGCGGCATCCAGCACGTCAAGGTGCTTCACGTCAACGACTCCAAGGGCAAGCTCGGCAGCCACCTCGACCGGCACGAGCACATCGGCGAGGGCTGGGTCGGCGGCGGAGCGAAGTTGCACGCCGGAGAGGGCACCTTCTCGGCCGCGGCTCTGAAGCGGAGCGGATTCGCCGCGGTGATGAACCATCCCCATTTTCGGGGCATCCCGAAGATCCTCGAAACGCCCAAGGGAGTGAACGAGAAGGGCGTTTCGTTCGATACGGTCAATCTGCGGCGACTTCGCGGCTTGGTCGCGAAGGCCCCCGGGTCGGGCGGCACGAGGCCTGTGCCCGCCACGGGTCGCTTGCGAAACCTGCCGGTCCAATAATGGGCATCACCATGGACACCACGACCCGCCAATCTCCGCTTCGACGCTCCGGCATCTGCCTGCTGGGCGTCACGCTCGCCCTGGTCGGCGGGTGTCGCGTGAACACCCGTGCCACCAAGCCGGCCGACGGCCCCGCCCAGATCTCGCCCGACAGCGTCGGACGCCCGCCGGCCGTCGGGGCGGCCGACGCGGTTGCTCGCGCCCAGACGCTTCAACTCCAAGGGCAGTCCGACGAGGCGCTGGTCGAGTTCGAGCGGGCCATCGAACGAAATCCCAAGCTGACCACGGCCTACATGGGGGCGGGCGACATCTACCGCCAGCGGGGCGACTTCGACACGGCTCAGAAGCGATACGGCGAGGCCGCCAAGATCGAACCGCGGAACTTCAACGCCAACTACATGAACGGGCTGATGCTCCAGTTGCTCAATCGCCTGAGCGAATCCGTTCGGGCCTACCTGCAGGCCCTCGCGGTCAAGCCCGACGACTTCAACGCCAACCTGAACCTCGGCACGGCGTATCTGCAACTCAACGAGCCGTCGGAAGGGTTGACGTACGCCCAGCGCGCCGTGCAGATCAACAGCAAGGATGCGGCGGCGAGGACCAACCTGGGCGCCATCTACGCCGCGTTGGATCGGCATGAGGAGGCGGTGGTCGAGTATCAGCAGGCCGCGGAACTGGCGGAACTGTCGGCCCCCCTGCTGCTCAATCTGGCCGAGAGTCTGGGCAAGTCGCAACGCTACGGAGAGATGGTCAACACCCTGCAGCAACTCGTGAAGACCGAGCCGACGGCCGTCGCGTACGAACGGCTGGGATTCGGTCAGTTCCGCCTCCGGAACTATCCCGACGCGCTGGCCGCATTCCGCAAGGGCCTCGAGATCGACCCCAACCACTATCCCGCGCTCAACGGCGTGGGGGTGTGCCTGCTCAACCAGTGGAAGTTCAGCAACGAGACTGACGAGGCGGCCCGCATCGAGGCGGTCAACGCCCTCCGTCGCAGCGTTCAACTCGAACCGCAGCAGCCCCGGATTCTCGAGCTGTTGGGTCGCTACGCTCGGTGAGTGTGCGTCGGCGGGGCCGTCGTGAGCCCCCGCCTCGCGTCCTTGTCCCCCGAAAGCGCCCCCATGCCCGACACCTCGCTGCTTGAAGGCTTCGCCACTCCCACCGATTCGCCGTTCGTCATCGAGCACATCGTCGAGGAGTTCACCTCCGTGTGCCCGAAGACCGGTCATCCGGACTTCGGCGTCGTGACCATCCGTTTCGAGCCCCGTGCCGCCTCGGCCGGCGGCATTTGCGTGGAGCTCAAGAGTCTCAAGCTGTACATGCAGTCGTTTCGCAACGAGGGCATCTACTACGAGGCGGTCACCAACGCCATCCGCGACGATCTCGCGGCGTTCATGAAGCCGGCGTGGCTGGCGGTCCGCACCGACTGGAAGGGGCGCGGCGGCATCCGCTCGGTCATACGGGCCGAGTCCGGGCAAGTGCCCCCCGTGTGGAAGGTCTGATCCGAACCGACGATCGTCACTCGCCAACCAGGAATCGCCGATGCCCACGCCGCCCGCCGCCTCCAACCGCTCGACCGCCCCTCGCCGCTCCATCGCGGAACTGATGCCCTCCGAGCGAGTCTCGGGCGTCTTTGCCATCACCAACGCCCAACTGGGTCGCACGCGTCAGGACAAGCCGTTCCTGAAGGTGATGGTTAGCGACAAGACCGGCGAACTCACCGCCCGCATGTGGTCCATCGACGAGGCCACCTTCCGCGGCCTGCCCACGGACGGCTTCGCGTACATCGAGGGCGAGACTCAACCGTACCAAGGGGAACTCCAACTCATCATTCAGGCGATCTCGCCGGCCGAGCCCACGGCCGAGGAGATGCGAGATCTCCTCCCCTGCTCCAAGCGAGATCCGGGCGAGATGTTCGCCGAGGTGACCGCGCTGCTCGAGACGCTCGAGCATCCCGGCGTTCGCTCGCTCGCCAAGCTGTATCTCGACGATGCCCGGCTCATGGAGGAGTTCCGCAAGGCGCCCGCGGCCAAGAGCATGCACCACGCCTACCTCGGCGGTCTGCTCGAGCACACGCTCACGCTGATGAAGCTCGCCGACCAGGTCTGCCCGGTCTACCCCAAGATCAATCGCGATCTCGTGCTGATGGGTCTCTTCCTGCACGACCTGGGCAAGACCCGCGAGCTGGTTTACGACCGCGCCTTCTCCTACAGCGACCGGGGCGAACTCATCGGCCACATCGTCGAGGGGGCGCTCATGCTGCAGGAGAAGGTCCACACGCTCATGCGAGAGCATGGCGTCCGCCTGCCCAACGGCACGCTCACGGTGTTGCAGCACATCATCCTGTCGCACCACGGCGTGCCCGAGTACGGTGCGGCGAAGATCCCCGCCACGCCCGAGGCCATTCTCGTCTCCATGCTCGACAATCTCGACGCGAAGACCACCATGTCGCTGGCCGCGGCCCGGCCCGATCGCGTCGCGTCGTTCGACGCCGGCGGCAACTTCACCGAGAAGCAGTGGGCGCTCGACACCAAGCTCTTCAAGCCCGACGTGCTCAAGGGCGCGTGATGCTTGCAGGTTCGTGATCGGCCCATGTCAGCCCATGATCAGCCCATGATCAGCCCATGATCAGCCCATGATCAGTTGATGATCAACCGGCGATGCAGACGTTCTTGGGTTCGGTGAAGAAGCGGAGGGCTTCGCTGCCCCCCTCGCGTCCGACGCCGCTGTGCCTCGCGCCTCCGAAGGGCGTTCGCAGGTCTCGCACCATCCAGCAGTTCACCCACACGATGCCGGCCGCGAGCGACCTCGCGAAATGCTGGGCCCGCGACAGGTCCCGCGTGAAGACGGTCGCCGCCAGCCCGTACTTGGTGCCGTTGGCCAGCCGCAGCGCCTCGTCGTCGTCCCGGAAACTCCGCAGACTCACGACAGGCCCGAAGACCTCTTCCTGCTCGAACTCGCAGGTTGGGTCCAGCCCCTCCACCACCGTCGGTTCGTAGAACGAGCCGCCGCGACATCGCGGAGGCAGTCGAGCAGGATCGACCGGTCCGCCTCCTGTCAGGATGCGTCCGCCGAGCGAACGAGCCGATTCGACCATGCGGCTCACCTTGGCCCTGTGAGGCTCGCTCACGAGCGAGCCGAACTGCGTGTCCGCCAGCGACGGATCTCCGACGGCCAACGTCTCGGCCGCCTTGACGATGCCCGCTCGCACGCGGTCGAGGACCCGCTCGTGCACGAGCAGTCGCGAACCGCAGAGGCAGATCTGGCCTTGATTGCGAAACGCCGCCCGAGCGGCGACCT
Source organism: uncultured Phycisphaerales bacterium (assembly GCA_903929885.1). GTDB lineage: Bacteria > Planctomycetota > Phycisphaerae > Phycisphaerales > UBA1924 > UBA2402. Next base: position 109,612 of record CAIYWI010000097.1, on the reverse strand, counting down.
TGATCGCGGCTTCCACGTCGGCGTCATCCATGATGATGAAGGGGTTCTTGCCTCCGAGTTCGAGGCTCACTCGCTTGAGCATGCCGCCGGCTTGAGCGCCGATCCACCGCCCCACCGCCGTGCTGCCCGTGAAGGTGATCGTCGGGACGCGCTCATGGGTCACGATGGCGCTGCCCGCCCTGGCATCGCCATGCACGATGTTGAGCACGCCCGCCGGCAGCCCCGCCTGGGCGGAGAGTTCCGCCAGCATCGATGCCGTCCGCGGCGTGACTTCGCTGGGCTTGGCCACGACCGTGTTGCCCGTGGCGAGCGCCGGGGCGATCTTCCATGTCAGCAGGTAGAGAGGCAGGTTCCAAGGCGAAATGCAGCCGGCAACGCCTCGAGGCGAGCGGAGCACCATGTTCATCGCCCTCGCGCCGCCGGGCACGCCGCCTCCGTCGAAGTCGAAGAACTCGCCGGCGGCATGCTGCACCGCGTGGGCGAAGTACCGGAGGTTCGACGCGCTTCGCGGGATGTCGACTTCGCGAGCCAGCGACACCGGCTTGCCCGAATCCATGCTCTCGGCCGCCGCCAAGTCATCGAGCCGTTGGTCGATCAGGTCGGCCAGACGCTCGAGCATCCGGCCACGCTCGCTTACGCCCGTCGCGGCCCACGCCGGGAAGGCGTGGCTCGCGGCCTGCACCGCCCGCTCGACATCGCGAGTGTCGCCCGCCGCCACATGGGCGTACCGAGCGCCCGTCGCCGGCTCATGCACGTCGAGATACTCGCCCGACTCGGGCGGAACCGGCGCTCCGTTGATCCAGTGGTCCATTCGAAGCATGGGTGCGTCCTTGGAGATTGTCACAGGCAACCGAGGCGTCCGCCGTCGACCGGGAGCTGGATGCCGTTGACGTACGCCGCGGCCGGGGAGGCCAGAAATGCCACTGCCGCCGCGATTTCGGACGCGGCGCCCAATCGACCGGCCGGAATCGAGGCGACGGCCTCGGCCTTGATGGCGTCGATGGAATGGCCGGTCCGTGCCGCCTTGCCCCTGAAGAGTTCCGCCAGCCGATCCGTCTCGGTGTAGCCCGGGAGCACGCTGTTGACGGTGATGCCGAAGCGGGCCACCTCCTGCGAGAGGGACTTGCCCCAGTTGGAGACGGCCGCCCGCACGGCATTGGACAGTCCCAGTCCCGCGATCGGCTGCTTCACGCTTGTGCTGCTGATGTTGATCACGCGGCCGTATCCCGCGGTCTTCATGCCGGGCAGCACGGCCTGAGTGATCACATGAGCCGAGACGAGCAGCGACTCGAATGCGGCGATCAACTGCGGGGCCGTCGCATCGGCCATCGAACCGCCGGGAGGGCCACCGGTGTTGTTGATCAGGATGTGACACGCAATCGCGCGGGAGGCCAGGTCGGCCGCGACTGCGGCCCCCGCCTTGGCCGAATCCGACGTGTCGAGGACCAGGGTTGAGTGCGTTTGGCCGGCTCGTGTCGGAGGCAGCGTCGCGGCGGCGGCCTCGAGGCGAGCGGCGTCCCTCGCCGCGAGGGTGACATTGGCACCCAGTCCCGCCAGTTCGACTGCACATGCCAGCCCGATGCCGCTGCTCGCGCCGCAGACCAGCGCGTTTTTTCCCGAGAGATCAAGGTTCATGCCGGGAGCGTAGGAACGGCGTCAATCAGACGAACCGCCGGAGACGTCTGCCTCCCGCTCCGCTCGGCGGCGTCGATCTGCACGCCACTGGGCGTGCAGGATCACGCCCGCACCCAGCACGGCGAAGCATCCCGACACCCATTGCGGGAGGGTGAGGATCTCCCCGAACAGCAGGAACGACCCGATCGACACCGTGATGGGCTGCAACTGCACGACGGAGTTTGCCACCGCCAACCCCAGTCGCTGGATCGCGAGGAAGTAGAAGGTGTGTCCAAGCCCGATGCCGATGACCGCCGACAGGAGCAGCAGGGCGAATCGAGTGCCCGGCAGACCCATCAGCCCCGTGGCGCCTTCGACCGGTTCGAGCAGTTTCAGGGCCTGGAGCCCGTGCTGTTCGCCTGCCGCGAGCATGAGCGTCACCAACGCGGCGGCGGTGTACTGGCTCACGGCGGCAAAGGCCAGGAGCGGGTTCATGCCGTGCATGAGTTTGCGGACGCTCAACGCATACGCCGCGTAGCACGCGCCCGCCATCAGCGAGAGCACAACTCCCTGAGCGTCGGTGGCCCGGAACTCGCCCGGCTTGAGGAGCACCGTGAGCGAAGTGCCCAGCAGCACCATGCCAAGACCGATGAGGTAGCCGCGAGTGCGGATCACCTGCCGCTCGGGCACGAACATGATCGCCGCCCCGATCGTGACGAAGATCACCTGCGCCCGCAGCGAAAAGGTCATGAGTCCCGGATCGATCTTGTACGGAGCGACCGCGAAGCAATGCTGCGCCACCGCGTTGAAGATCGAGGGGATCAACGCGGCTCGCCAGAGTCCGGCGGGAAGCCCGCCCCTGGACCACGCCAGCAGCAAGGGCACCGCCCAGATCAGCGCCGAGAGTCCGTACCGCCACCCGTTGGCGTTGTAGTAGTCGATCTCGGATGTGAAGTACTTGAGAAAGAGGGGGATGCTCGTCCACCCCAGGAGCGTCGCGACGATCGTCACCACGCCGAGCCACACGCCGTCGCCGGAGGATCGTGTTGTCGCGGCTGTGGTCAAGTGCGAGCCAGCGTAGGCGAAGCGCCGCGAGGTGGCGTCCATGGCAGCACGATGAATCCGTCCCGCGAGTCGCCCATCGCCTCGGCGTGTCCGGTGGCCGCGCGATGTGCCACCATGGCGGCCACGGCCGCATCGATGGCATCCTGCGTCTCGAGCGATCGGACATCGACGCCGCAGGACTCGAGCGCCGCGAGCCGGAGCGGTCGTTTCCGTCGCACGTCGAGCATCCTGCCGGCCAGCCGGCAGGCGGCTGCGTGCGGGAAGGTCTCGAAGCATCCCGGGCCTGCGTTCCAGGGCCATTGCGACAGGAGCGGGTGGCTCTGCGCCAGTGCCTGGTACAGACGTTCGCCGGCCAGCATCCAGTCGTAATACCCCGTCGGGTGGCCGGTGGCCGCGGCTCTCGTGGGCGTCCAGAAACAGCGAAACCCTGCGGCTGCGAGCGATCGCTCTGCTGATCTCACGCCTCCTCGACCTCGCCAGCGACATGGAGCGTCGATGGCGATCAGCAAGGCGTGAAGCGAACGGCACCAGTCCGCCACCGCTGCGGCGTCGACGGAGGCGAACTGCTGCAGGCCGGATCGAGCCCCGATGGCGACGGCATGAAAGCCCTTCTTGGGGCCGCCGACGTCGATGCCGATGCAAGCCGAGGAGCGAGACATGGACTGGCTGCGATGCGGACCGGTTCCCGATCTCGATGGCGAATGTGGAGCGGAAGGGACTCGAACCCTCGACCCCTAGCTTGCAAAGCTAGTGCTCTACCAATTGAGCTACCGCCCCGTGAAGTCAATGGTAGCCGGATGGCGGAGGGGCTTCAGCGGAAGATGAGCACCCGGGGCGACAGCAGGAGCGGCGTTCCCTCGCGGAGTTCCATCATCGCCCGCATCGGTCCTTCCAGTTGTCCGAAGACGCGGTCCCCGACGAGGTCGCGAATGGCGGCCCGAGCGGCGACCAAGCCGCTGCCTTGCTCCGGAGCCATGCCCAGCAGGCCGCCGCCGGCGGAGTCGAGCATGTCCTCGATGATGTCCTCCAGCGAACGAGGAGCGGGGAAGTCAACGAGGTCGAACTCGGGCATGTTCAGGGATGCCGCGAGTCCCTGCACCGCGTCGGTGAGGCCGCCGACCTGATCTGCCATGGCGAGTCCGACGGCCACGTCGCCCGTGAAGAGTCGACCCTCGGCCGTGCGAGCGAGATCGATGCCCTTGCGGCCCATGGCGACGCGCTTGGTGAACAGGTCGTAGGTCTGCTGCATCTTGCCCCGCACGTGGGCGACATCGCTGTCGCTCCACGGCGTGGCCGAGGCGAAAAGCTCGGCCTTGGGGCCTCTGCCTCGACCGACGACATTGACGTGGAACTTGTCGTACAGGCCCTTCATGGCCAGCTTGCCACCGACGACGCCGATCGAGCCGACGATGCTGGAAGGGTTGACGAAGATGCGATCGCCCGCGACGGCGAGGTAGTAGCCGCCCGAGGCGGCCATGTCGCCGATGCTCACCCACACGGGCTTCACGTCGGCCACCCGGCGGATGCCTTGCCACATGATCTCGCTCGCGACCGCCGAACCGCCCGGGGAGTCGATGCGGACAACGACGCCCTTGATCTGCGGCTCGCGGAGGATCTCCTCCAGCGCGTTGCGGATGGTCCGGCTGCCCACCTCGCCGCCGCCGCTGAACGAGGCCCGCGAGTCGCCGTCGACGATCGCCCCGTCCACGTGCAGTACCGCGATCGATGGCGACGCGATGTCACGGTTCGGTTTTTTCGAGAGCAGCCCCAACATCGCGAAGGGGTTGGTCGTGTCGGCGTTCATCTCGCCCGGATCGCCCGCGACGATCGTTCGGGTCACCACCTTCTCGCCCAGTTTCTTCGAGAGAAAGTCGACATAGCCGGGAAGGTCCACTTCGGCATCGATCATGCCCGCCTTCACCGCGTCGGCGGCGTCGGCCATCCACAGCGTCTCCATCGCCTGGTCGAGTGCTGCGTCGTCAAGCGACCGACCCTGCTTGAGGCCGCCTCGAATGTTCCCGTACATCGAGTCCAGCAGTTGGTTGATGTTCTGGTCCCATTCCTTGCTCGGAGCGCCGCGTGCCATCTGTTCGGAAGCGCCCTTGTAGTCGCCGACCTGCACGAAGTCGGCCTTGATGCCGGCCCAGGCCAGCGTGTCGCCCAGGAACATCTCCTCCATGTACAGACCGTGCAGGGACACGGCGCCGCCCGATTGGCACGTCACGTGGTCCGCGTGGGACGAGAGCAGGAACTCCGGCGTGCCGAACGATTCGCCGAACACGTACACCTTCTTGCCGGCCTCTTGCACCTCTCGGATCGCCTTGCCCAACTCCTCGATCTGAGGCACCGAGAGTTCGGAGTCCTTGAGGCGGATCACGAGCCCCTGCAGGGAGTCGTCATCGGCCACCGCCCCGATGGCCTCGATCAGGTTCAGCAGGGTCGGATCGTCCTCGCTGCCCGTCAGCCACGCCAAGTCCGAGGGCCGCGAGGCGGGCGAGCCGCTGATCTCCAGCCATCCCAGTCGGATGTCCGCGAAGGCGGCCGAGGCGGTGAGGGCGAGTCCGGCGAGCAGCTTGGCGATGGTCTTCATGGCGTTTCTCGGTGTGATGGAGAGCACGGGATTGTCTTGATACACGAACGCGTCCCTCCGTGTTCGGAGAACGGGAATTTCGGTTGCGGGGTCGTTCATTCGTAGCCCAGACGGCGGAGGTCCTCCTCGTCGAGTCCGAACTGGTGCCCCATTTCGTGGAGCAGGGTGATCATGATCTCGTCGTAGACGATGTCGTCAGCTTCCGGTTGGTCCCAGCCGCCTGCGGCGGCGATGATTCCCAATCGGTAGATCATGATCTCGGGCGGGAGTTCGGGATCCCCCTCAAGTTGGCGCTCGGTGAAGGGGATGCCCGAGTGAAGCCCGCACAACTCGTCGAGTTCAGGCAGGGTGCCATGCTCGTCACGGAACTCCTCGAGAACCTCCCGATCCGGGTGGTCCTCGACGATCACCGGCACCTGCTCGATCAGGTCCCGAAGTTCGTCCGGCAAGGCCTCGATCGCCTCCTCGAGCAGCGCGTCGAAGCGGTCCCGCTCGGCTTGCGTCAGTGGCGGCGTGGTCATGTGGCGATCCTCAACGGCTCCATTCGCGACTGGGCCGGTCGGCGGCGCGCGTCCGGGCCGGTCCCAGCAGATCGGCGGGTGACAAGGGGGGCGAGGCGATCACGCGCCGCATTCGAAGGCAGTCGATCGTGATGCCGGCGACTCCCATGAAGAAGAGGACGTTCCCGATGCCAACCAGCGCGCCGCCGATCATCGCGGGCAGTTCCATCGAGGTCGAGCCGGCGGCAAGCACGCCGAGCAGGTGCCCCACCATGCACATCGAGAGCGTGGCGGCCACCGCCCGCATCGTCTGGCGATCCACCATGCCTGCCCGCATCAGGATGGAGCGTGCCGCCAACCGGCGGGCATTGGGACGCAGCAGAAGCAGGATCCCCATCATCAGCAGACTCTGGGCCACTCCCAGCAGTCCCTCGACGCCGCCGCGGGCCGCAATCGTCCATTCGCCGGGACTGGGCATCGGCAGTGGCACGTGCGCTTTCAATCCGAGGACCGCCGTCAAGGGGAGATACAGCCCCGCGCCGATCGCGGCCATCACGTGGCCCGACCGAGCCAGCCCCGGGTGAGGCCTGATCAACGCCACCGCTCCGATGCCCGACAGCAGTGTCAGCGCGGGCGAGAGCAATCGCACCATGCCCCCGGGTTCCAGCGAGGCGTGGGACGAATCGACAAACGTGAGCAGTCGAACGCTCCACTCGCAGATGGTCGCCGCCAAGGCGGCGAGGGCCCAAAGTACCACGCCCGCCGCCACGAGCCGAGGGTGTTCGATCGGTTGCAGTTCCGAGGCACGCGGGTCGACGACCGCGAGGAGGGTGGCTCGCATGGGGGTGCCGCACTCGGGACACGCGCCTCTGATGCTCAGCCCCTTGAGGTTGTAGCGGCATCGAACGCACGGAAGGTCGCCGCCGAGTTCGAGCGCGAGCGGAAACCCGGGCGTCGACGGAGCGAACGCAGGGTCGGATCCGGGGGTTCTGTCCGCGTCGTCCGCCATGGTGCCGAGTGGGCCGAGCGGCAAGGATAGTGAGGCAACCGCGGGCGAGTCGCCGTACCCTGCGACATGCCGCTCGACCACACGCACGATGTCGCCCGCCGCAGTTGGATCGAATCCGCCAACGACCCGGCGGCTGATTTCCCGCTTCAATCGCTCCCCTACTGCACGTTCTCGTGTCCGGCGAGAGGCGTGCCCGATCCCGTGCCCGGAGTCGCCATCGGCGATCGTGTCGTGGATCTTCGCGCGCTGACGGCGGCCCGCATGCTCGCCGCACCTTCAACCCGCGATGCGTGGACGATCGCCGACATCGCTCGACTCCCGTCCGACGCGCGTCGCGACATGCGGCACGCCCTGTTCGGCCTGCTCGTCGAGGACAATCACTCGCTTCGTGACAATCCGGGCCTGCTTGTCGCCGCGGTGCACTTCCAGCGTGACGCGACCTTTCACCTGCCCTGCGACATCCGCAACTACACCGATTTCTACGCCAGCCTCGACCACGCCTCGACCGTCGGCTCGATGTTCCGGCCCGACCAACCGCTGCTGCCCAACTACAAGCACGTTCCCATCGGCTATCACGGAAGGGCTTCGTCGCTCATTCCCAGCGGAACCCCCGTCATTCGGCCTCGCGGCCAGCAGTCCCCGCCGGAAGGGGCGTCGACCCCGACCTTCGGGCCCTGTCGCATGCTCGACTACGAACTCGAGGTTGGCTGCGTGATCGCGGAGGACAACACGCTGGGGACCTCCGTGCCCATGTCGAAGGCCGCCGAGCGGATCTTCGGGCTGTGCCTGGTCAACGATTGGTCGGCCCGCGACGTTCAGCGATGGGAGTACCAGCCGCTGGGCCCCTTCCTCGCCAAGAACTTCGCCACCTCGGTTTCGCCGTTCATCGTCCCCGTCGAGGCGCTCGAACCCTTCCGGTGCGAGGGCACGCCCCGCGCTGAGGGCGATCCCGCGCCGCTCGAGTATCTTCAGGATGCGAAGGACCGTGCGTCCGGCGGATTTGACATCGTGCTCGAGGCATGGATCCAGAGCGAGGCGATGTCCCAAGCGGGCGTGGCGCCGGTCCGGATTTCGAGCGGTCGCTCATTCTCCCGGATGTACTGGACCTTCGCCCAGATGATCACCCACCACGCCTCCAACGGGTGCAATCTCGAGGCGGGCGACCTGATCGCCAGCGGCACCGTCAGCGGCCCCACTCGAGATTCGCGAGGATGTCTGCTGGAACTCACGTGGGACGGACCCGGCAAGCCGCGGCGTCCCGTCGACCTGCCGGGCGGTGAGCAGCGGACGTTTCTCGCCGACGGCGACACCCTCGTCCTCAAGGGGTTCTGCGACAAGCCCGGATTCCGTCGCCTGTCGCTGGGCGAGTGCCGCGGGACGATTCGGTCGAGTCGGTGAACCGGACCGTGTTCGCGTTCATGCGTCGGGGTGACGGATGATGGTCACGCACGCCGTCTGGTGGTGCACGTGGCTTCTGGCCGCGATGGGAGCCACCTCGCCGGTGGTGACGAATCCGGTCAGCGGCAACGGGGGCGGGGTCACGTAATAGGGCGTCCCGCCCTTGCTCAGCTCCGTGCCCGACGCGGCTTGCGAGAAGGCCTTGGCGATGGACTGCGCATCGCCGGGCCCGTCCTTGAACAGCCGCCGCCCCCGCCCCGCGGCGGCCGCGACCAGGATGCCGGCCGGCGGGTCGTGAAGCTTCTGGGCATCGAGCACCATTGCCAGGTCGTCGCGAGCGGTCTGGGCATCGCGCGTATGAAGTTTCACCGTCTGTCCGGGACGAACAAGCTCCGCGACCGCCACGGCGCCTTGCTCGGGCTTGACCCCGACGATGCGACGCACGAGGAAGTCGTCTCGCCCGAAGCGGGGCTTCTGCTCGTCGATGGCAATGCCGAGGTACATGCCCGAGGCGACCAGGGAGCGCCGCAGCGAACCCGTGTCCGAGAGCACGTCTTGGATCGCCTCGATCGCCGGTCGGCCTCCCAACTCAAGGATCAGGTTGCTCTTCGCCTTGGTGATGACCATCGCGGGTCCATAGGCGCGGCAACCCTGCGATACCACGGCGTCCACGCGAATCTCGCCCGACAACGAAACCCCCACCGCTCCATACTTGAGGATCCGGTCGTCCAGCAGCAACGCATTGCCGCCCGCGTTCATCGACGCCGAGGCCAGTCCTCCGACGATCACCCCTTTGCCGCCCACTCTCGCGGCATTGAGGTCGGGAAGCAACTTGACCATCGAGGTGCTGAAGGGATCCGCCAGCAGGATCGTCGCCGCAAGGTCCTCCGAGATCCCGACGACATCACGCAAGGCAAAGAGCGATTCGGCGGAACCGTCGGCCACCGGGAACTGCTCGGTCGAGAAGGGCGTCACCGTCACGCCCGGGCATCGCAGCGCCAAGACCCCCAGCGCCGGCGCGCGCTCGATCAGGTGCGTTCCGCCCATCACGCCTTCGGTCGAGATGCCGATCATGCGGCGGCACTGGAGACGCCGCAAGATGGCGGTCGACACCTGAGCCACCGTCGTCAGGTGGTGAGGGGAGAAGAACACGACGGCCACATCAGGCAACTCTCCGGCGCCGAGCCCCATCGCCTCAAGACACGCTTCGGCCGCCTGATGACAAGCGGAAAGCGTGTCGGAGGCTCCCGACAGCCCCGAGCCGACACGAAGGCGGGATTGACGCTTCACGGATGTCGGCACGAATGATCCGTTCGTCTCCCGGGACGTTGATTCAGCTGCCGGGGTTGACGGCCGCGGCGGACTCGGATTCGCCCTTGGGCTTGAGCACGTCGACTCGCACCGGCGTGATGACGTTGAGCATCAAGGATCGGTCGACCTGCGCCTCGCCGATGACGCCCACCACGGCGCCGATCTTGCCCAGGAGGTTCATGTCGGCGTCGTCCTTGAGGTAACCCAAGGTGCGTGGCGACACGCCGCCGACGCTGACGATGCGGTACATCAGTGGCAGTTTCTGTCCGTCGTACACCGTGCTGGGCTGCAACTGACCGATGATGGTGTAGACGCGGCCGTCCTCGGCCAGGCGAAGCTGCTCGGCGACGCGGCCGCGGCCGGCCTCGATGGCGGCCCGGGCCTCGGCCTGCTGACGCATCTTCTCCCGAAGCTCGATGCGAAGCTGCAGCGCGTCGCGACGCCCCTTCAACTGCTTGAGGAGACGGTCGGATTCCTGGGGATCGAGATTCTCCATCACGCTGGTGTACTGCCCGACGAGTTCGTCCATCTCCGAGTTCATGATGGGCTCGCGCCACACCCGGTTGAAGGTCTCTTCGAGGTCGTATGGCGAGAGACGAGGCGTGGGGGCGACGGGCTGCTCGACCTTCGCGGGTTCCTCTGCCGCCGCGACCGGGGCCGCTTCGGGGGGCGTCACCTGCGTCACTTCGGTCACCGGAGCCGGGGTGGCGGCGGTTCCCTGCGGCGACGTGCCAGCCGAAGGGGAGGTGGGCACCGTCTCGACCGGCTTGATCTCGGTCGGCGCGGGTTGAGGCTGCGTGACGGGGGCGGTCGGCGCCGGCGGGGCGGGAGGAACTGCTACCGGCTGGGTCAGGTCGACGACGGGCTGGGTGGTGGTCGCCGTTTGGGCCTTGGCCTCGTCGGAAGTCGCCGGCGGCGTCTCGGTCTTGGCGTCGGACGGCGTCGGGGTGGTTGCTGCAGCGGACGAGGCGGTGGTGGTCGCCGGCGCCGTGTCACTGGGCGTCGGGGCGGGAGGCGTCGCGGCGGGAGGCGTCGGGGCGGGAGGCGTCGCGGCGGTGGCCGCCGCGGGTTGCTCGGCCGGAACGGACGGAGTGGGCTTGTCTCCCTGCGAGGCCGGAGCCGCCACCACGACCGGGCCCGAGCCGGACGGAGTCGTGCCAGTCGCGTCGGGAGTCGCGTCGGGAGTCGCAGCGGGTTGGGCAGGTTGGACTGGCGCCGTGACTGCCACCGTGGGCAACGCGGCGGACTTGGCCTTCCATGCGGCGACCTCGGCCTCCGTCGCTCGCCTGGCAAGACGCGTCTCGATGAAGGCACGAGCCTGGTCTGGCGGCGCGACGCGATAGCCCACGATGGGGCCACCGTCGGCATCCTTGATGGATTCGAGCAGGCGGAGCGTGGTGCCTGCGGGCACTTCGGTCGGCGACGCGCTCTTCCAACTGCCGCTCCATCCCGAGGCAAGGTTGAGGGCCTTGAGCTTGCTGGCCTTGACGAGCTTGAGCACGCCATTCTGAAGTTCGGTGTCCTCGGCGCGGACACCGACCGAGAGCGTGGGCGGGTATGCCACCTGGAGGTGCGTCGACGACTCGCCATCGACCATCAGCGTCAGGCCGGGTGCGACGTCGCCGATCTTGTAGAAGAGTTCCCCGTCGCCGCAACGCAGGTTGCCTCGCTCGGTGGTGACGACGAAGTACGGCTCGACGCGCTTCACCTGAGCGACAGACACCGGCGCAAGCGAGGCGACGGCGAGGGCGAAAGCGGGAATGGCGACGCGGGCGAACGACGTGTTTCCGACCATGGCCGGGCGACTCCTCTACGGGTCAAGCGAGCGGAACGAGCGCAACGGCCGCTGGCACGAGCATGCACTCGGACGAAGTCGATCGCGACCGTGCGAACCGCTCCGAAAGCCCCCCGTGGGGCCCCTCGCTTCCCGGACCAATGCTATTCATGGTCCGGGCCGGATGTTCGGGGTTGGGCAGCGATTCGACGCATTCGCCCGAGCGGCCTCCGAGCGGCCGGTCGGGCGGATGGTACCGAGCCGCCCGCCCCTCCGGGTCGGCAGGCCGCGGCCTACCTTCCCGTTCGCATGAAGGCAGGTATCAACGCTCTGGCGACGGTCGCCTCCCTCCCGCTGGCCCTCTGGCTGCTGGCTGGCTGTGCCCCGAGCCGTTCCCCGTTCGCGCTGGAGGCCGAAAGCGACCTCCGGCGGGCGGCCATCGACAGCACCCGCCGCGAACTCGAGGATGCGCGTCTGTTCCCCAAGCCGGTCGTCACCTCCAGGGACGACGTCGGCACCGAGTTGACCATCAAGCCCGAGGTCATGCCCGAGCTGCGCCAGATGGCGGGCATGCAGTCGTATGAGGGCATCATCGCCGATCTGGGCAAGGACCTGTACGGTCGCCCGGTCCGGAGCGTGAAGGTGAGTCTGGAGCAGCTCGTTCGCAGCGCGGTCGAGAACAACGTCGCGGTTCAGTTCGCGCGTTTGGGCCCCGCGATCTCGGAGGCACAGGTCGTTGCCGCGGAGGCCGCCTTCGACTGGACGCTGTTCAGCAACGCGAACTGGACGAATCAGGACGCGCCCCGCGTCGGGACGAGTTTCGGCGGCTCGGGGTTCTCCCCCGGCTTCGATCGATTCGAGTCGCTCACGAACTCGACGGGTCTGCGTCGCGTGCTGGTGGGCGGCGGCCGGCTCACCGTTCAGCAGGACCTGAGCTACACCGACAACTCCACGCGAGGCCAGCAGAACAATCCCAACCCCGCTCAGCAGGCCTCGTTCACGGCGCAGTGGGATCAGCCGCTGCTCAAGGGCGCGGGCGCCGATGTCACCCAAGCCGAGATTCGCGTCCAGCGAAACGCGGAGCGCTCGGCGGTCCAGACGCTCAAGCGAGATCTCCTGCGCGTGGTCTCCGATGTCGAGAAGACCTACTGGGAACTGCTGCAGGCCTACGCCGACCTGCTCATTCTCGAACGCCTCAAGGAGCGTGGCGAAAAGACGCGAGACCAGTTGCGCACCCGCGCCAAACTCGACGCCAACCAGGCGCAGATCGCCGATGCCGTCTCGCGAGTCGAGCGCCGCAAGGTCGACGTCATGCGTGCCCAGACCCGCATCCGCCTCCTGAGCGATCGCCTCAAGGCGTTGGCCAACGATCCCTCCTTGCCGGTGGGGTCCGAGATCCAACTCATCCCCGCGGATCGGCCCGTCGATGCGCCCATCAGGTTCAGCCTGCTCGACTCGCTTCGGCAAGCCATCCAGCATCGACCCGAAGTTCAGCAGGCCGTCATCGCGATCGACGACGCCTCCATCCGCCAGGTCGTCGCCCGCAATCAGCGGTTGCCCGACCTCAACCTCCGCCTGCAGACGCGCTGGGCCAGTCTCGATGACAACATCGGGCAGGCCATCGGCTCCGAGTTCAACGGCAATTTCATCGACTACCTCGTGGGCGGTTCGTTCGAGATGCCCATCGGCAATCGGAAAGCCGAGGCCGAGTTCCGTCGCCGCCGTCTCGAGCGGATGCAAACCGTCCTCGCTTACAAGAACTCGGTGCAGACCGTCATCACCGAGACCAAGGCCGCCCTCGACCGCACGCTCGACAGCTACAAGCAGATCGCCCAGACCGCCGATGCTCGACTCGCGGCCTCGGAAGTGCTCCGGGTGCTGCTGCTCGAGAAGCAGTTCGATCAAGGCATTTCGGTCGAGCGGCTCGATCTCGAACTCAACCGGCAGGAATCGCTCGCTCAGGCCGAACGCGAGGAGATTCAGGCCCATGTCGAGTACAACTCCAACCTGGCGGACCTGTTCGCCGCCATGGGCACGCTCCTCGAGCGCAACCGCATCGAGATGGTCGTGCCCGCATCCAGCGACGTCCGTTGGGACGGTTCGAGCGATGTGCCGCGATGATCGACGATCAGACGATGCCGCGTCCGTCCACCCATGACCGTGCCTCCCGTCCATCCTGAACTTGCCGATGCGGTCGATCGACTTCGCTCCGGCGGCCTGGTCGCCTTTCCGACCGAGACGGTCTACGGCTTGGGCGCCGATGCGTTCAGCGACGCCGCCGTCGAGGCGGTCTTTCGACTCAAGGGAAGGCCGAACCGCAATCCGCTGATCGTCCATGCGGCCGATATCGCCATGGCGAGGACGGCCGTGTCGTCGTGGCCCGACGAGGCGCAGGCGCTCGCGGAGCGCTTCTGGCCGGGGCCCCTCACGCTGGTGGTCCCCAAGGCCGACATCGTGCCGCCACGCGTCACGGCGGGCGCCTCGACCGTGGCCGTTCGCTGCCCCGATCACCCGCTGACGGCCGCATTGCTGCACGCGTTCGGTCGCCCCCTCGTGGGCCCGAGCGCCAATCCCTCGGGTCGCGTCTCCCCCACGGCCGCCGATCACGTGCGTCTCTATTTTGCGCCGCGACAGGTCTTGGTGCTTGACGGCGGCGCGTGCCGCGCCGGCATCGAGTCGACGGTGGTGTCGCTGGCCGACCCGACGTTCCCGGTGGTTCTCCGGCCCGGAGTCGTCTCCGCCGCCGCCATCGCCGCGACCCTCGGCAGGCCGGTGGCCGCGATCGACACGCACGGAGCCACGCACGGCCCGCTCGCCGGGCCGGGCATGCTCCCCTCCCACTATGCGCCCGGCACGGTGGCTCGCATGGTGTCCTCCGAGGAACTCGCAGTGGCCCTTCGAAAGGCATCCCCTCGCGTCGCGGCCCTCGCGATCGGCGCATGCGAGGACATCGCCGTCGGACACGTGGTGATCCCCATGGCGTCGGACGCGCCGACCTATGCCCGCAACCTGTACGCGGCCCTGATGAGGGCGGACGCGGTGGGCGCCGATCGCATCCTGATCGAGCGTCCTCCGGCCGGAGATGCCGATCCCATGTGGGAGGCCGTGCTCGATCGCCTTTCCAGGGCCACGGCTCCCAAGGCTTCGTCCGCCTGAGCGACCCGGAAGCGGGGCCATGCGGGCGGGGCACGAACCGTGTCAGAAGACGTTGGGCAACCCCAGGCCGCGTCGAAGGTCGGAGAGTTGGCCCAGGTGCCATCCCTCGTGCCATGCGAGCTTGTTCAGGGCGTCGAGCTTGTCGGCGATGAAGCCGCCGCTGTCATGCTCGGGGGCCTTCAGCAGGGCTGCGTCGTCGAGTTGCTCCACCGCATCGACAAGCCGCTTGAACGTTGCTTCGTAGGTGTGACGAACCTCATCGAAGGAGGGGTAGAGCGCCGCATCGTCGATGGGCTTGCTCCCCATGCCGAAGAGGGCGCTGTACCCCTCGGGCACGATCGACGCGACACCCGTGATCATGCCGTGGGTCCAACTCGCGGAGCTCGCGAGGTGGCCGAGCGTCCAGAGGAGGTGGTTGGGGCACGGTCCTGCCTGGGCCACGACCTGCTCGGGCGAAAAACCCTCGGCGAACTTGTTGATCATGCCGTGGGCGAACTTGGCGTGGGCCAAGGCGCGATCCCGCATCCGACTCGGCGATGTCGCGGGCAGGCTCGATTCGCCGCGGGGCGATCGTCCGGACTTCCGTGAACCCTTCGAGGTGGACGCGGGCTTGCCCTTGGCGGTGCGACCGGACGAGCCCCGCGAGGCAGGCTTGGTCGCCTTGCGTCCGGGCTTGGACGCCGTCCGCTTCGAGGACGCGGACTTGGATGAAACGGACGGAGACTTCCTGCTTGACGACTTCCTGCTCGATGACTTCTTGCTCATGGCTGATGCTCGATGCTCGATGAGGTTGACCGCCCTGACGGACGCGCGGTCGATGCCGAAGAAACGCCAATGGCGCCGACGCGACGAGATTCACTTGGCGTTCAGCGTGGTCACGCACTTCTCGACGATCGCGTCGAGCGCAATCACTTCGCCCTTGCCCGTGTCGCGACGCGACTTGTACTCGACGCCGCCTTGCTCGAGGGCCTTGTCGCCGATGGTGATGCGAAGCGGGATGCCGATGAGGTCGGCGTCCTTGAACTTCACGCCGGGGCGTTCGTCGCGATCGTCGATCAGCACGTCGACGCCCGCGGCGCTCAGGCCGTCGGCCAGCCGGGCCGTCGCCTCGCGTTGGCGGGCGTCGTCGTGCTTCATGAGCACGATCAGCACGTGATAGGGCGCCAAGGCGACAGGCCAGACGATGCCGAACTCGTCGTGGCTCATCTCGACGCATGCCGCCATGGTGCGGCTCACGCCGATCCCGTAGCAGCCCATGATCACGGTTTCCTTCTTCTGCTGAGGGGTCAGCACGCTCAGGCCCATCGCCTGCGAGTACTTGGTTCCGAGCTTGAAGATGTGACCCACCTCGATGCCGCGACCCGTCACCAGCGTCGCGCCCGCGGCGCGAGGGCTCGGGTCGCCCGCGAGGGCATTGCGGACGTCGCCGACCATCATGGCCGCGTCGCCCCCGCGAAGCCCGCCGGCATTGGCGCCCTCGTGACCGGCCGCCAGGGGGTCCTTGCCCAAGTCTCGCTGCCAGTTGAAGTGCTTGACGTGATGGTCCTTCTTGTCGCCGCCCGTCACCCAGAACTTCGCCTTGCCGGACGCGTCGTCCACCGCGGTCGCCGCGTCGCGGTCCACCAGCAGCAGCACTCCCTTCTTGCCGACCGCGGCGCGGGGACTGACGAATCCGATCGCGAAGCCCTTGGCGATGGCCTCGGCCGGGTCGGCCATCGCGATGGAAGTGCAGCCGGAAAGGGCCTTCACCTTGCCTTCGTTCACGTCGTGGTCGCCGCGAACCACGGCGAGGATGTACTCGTGTCCGAACTTGGCCGTCTCCTCAGGGGTGCCCGTCGCCCTGAACAGCACGCTCTTGAGCATGTGCTGCGGCTTGACCTTCATGAAGACGCACACGTCGTCGATGCCCGGGCACCCCGGCGTGTGCACTTCCTCCAAGGCGCCGCTCGGTTCGCCGACGAAGTATCCCTTCGACGGGGCGGGGCGGACGCCGATCTCGCACTTCTCCACGTTCGCCGCGTACCCGGACGCCGGACACTTGAGCACGGTGTCCTCGCCGCTGGCGCAGTTCACCATGAACTCATGGCTGGCCGACCCGCCGATGGGCCCCGATTCCGCCTCGACCGCCGAGAAGTCCAGTCCGCAGCGAGTGAAGATGTTCGTGTACGCGCGGTACATCGCGTCGTACGTGTCGTTGAGGCCGCCGGGCCCCTCCACCGTCAGGTGGAACGAATAGGCGTCCTTCATCAGGAACTCGCGACATCGCAGCAGTCCGGCACGCGGCCTCGCCTCGTCGCGAAACTTGGTCTGAATCTGATAGATGTTCAGGGGCAGTTGCTTGTAGCTCGTCAGCGAGCCCACCATCAACTGCGTGATCACTTCCTCGTGCGTCGGCGCCAGCGCGTTGAGGCGCCCCTTGCGGTCCTTGAGGCGAAAGAGGTTGTCGCCGTACGCCTCGTCTCGCTTGGTCCCCTCGAACAACTCAAAGGGCTCGAGAGCGGGCATCAGCATCTCGGTGGCGCCGGCCGCGTCCATCTCCTCCCGCACGATCGCCGCCACCTTGTTGATGACGCGGTGCCCGAGCGGCAGGTAGTCGTAGATGCCGGCGCCGACCTGGCGGATGAAGCCCGCCCGGTGCAGCAGCACGTGGCTCGGCACTTCCGCGTCGTTCGGAGCCTCGCGGGTGGTCGGTATCAGCGTCGAGGACCAGCGGTGCTGGACGCCATTTCGGACGGAGGTGACGACGGGGCGCAATGAAGCCATGGGGAAGGAGGGTACGAGCCTCCGACGTCTGGCGGCAATCTCGCGAGCCGTGGTCCCGTCGTCGCCGCCGGTTCGCCGGGCGAGATCGATGCTCGACCTTGGATCACTTCGTGCCGTCCATGGGCGGCGGAAAGAGGAACGAGAGCGCCTGCGCCAGCCGCGCAGACCAAGCCGCCTCGGTGTGGGTCGCCGCCGGTTCGATGACGACCAACTTGCGGTCCGGCCCCATCCCGGCCTGCTCGAGCCGCGTTCCAAGAGCCTTGAGAGCCTCGACATAGCGGGCGTTGTCGGCAGCGAGGGATTCCCCGGCGCCCCGCTCGGCGCCACCGCCGCCGACGTAGACGCGACGCGGCCAGTTCCGGACCGACGCGATGAGTCCGTCCCACGTCGCCGCGTCTCCGGTCGTCAAGGGCAGGCTCTCGGCCAGCAGGAGTCCGAACGTTTCGGGATGCTGGGTGGCGGCCCTGAGTGCGACTGCCGCTCCCAGCGACGCACCGCCGATGCCGGTGTGTTCAGGCCCGGTCCTCACGCGGAAGGCCGACTCGATTCGCGGCTTGACCTCCGACAGGAGCCATGCAATGTGAGCATCGCCGCGGGGTTCGATGCCGTCGATCGCGGCGATGGGCAGGTACTCGCTGGCCCGACCCGCGCCCGAGTGCGGGATGCCGACGATGATGGTCGGGCTCATCATGTGTCGCTGCACCAGCGAGGTCGCGATTTCATCGGCCTTCCACTCCGCCGGAATCCCGGGGTGCTGCTCGAAGAGATTTTGGCCGTCATGCAGGTAGAGCACCGGGTAGCGCACCGCAGCGTTGGCGGGCGAGGCGTACCCGGGGGGAAGCCAGACCAGGAGGTCGCGGGGTTGGCCGCCCGCAGTCGGCCCCCCCGAAACCTGCAGGCGCCGCACCTCGCCGGTCACCTTGAGGGTGCGATAGGGGTCGCCTGCCGACTTGGCTGCAAACTCGGGTCGCTGGTCCCCCCAGGTGGCGACGCGCAGTTCGAACTTGGGAGGATCCTTCTCCTTGATCGATGCCGGATCGACCGCCGGAAGCGTGCGGTTCGCGGGAGCCGAGAGGTCGTCGTTGAGCTCCTCGAGGGCCCAGTCGCCGCGGGTGAACTTGAACTCAAGACGATCGGTCCGCCCTTCGGGGCGCTTCACCAGGATCCGCCACCGCATGTCCGATTGGGGTTCGAGCCGGAAGGCCGGGTCGCCGGGGTTCCAGTTGTTCCAGTTGCACGCGAGGAAGATCGGAGAGGAAGGTGATGCCTTGGTCGATGCATCCTCGACGACGAGCAGGAAGCCCTGCGAGAGCGATTCTGGTTCGATTGGAGACCCGCCCGCAGCGGCATATGCGGCGGGCAACCCCTTGCCCGAATAGTCCTGAGCGGTGGGCTTGGCCGAGCCGGTGGCCAGCAGTTGGCCGATGGCGTTGGCGCCTCCCGTGTCGCCCGCGCCCGCACCGATGGGCGGCACGTCCATCTTCCGCGGTTCACGGATCGACACCGCGATGGCCCAGCACAGCATGACCGTCACGACGATGGGCGAGAGAACGTACGCGATCAACGCGACTTGCTGACGCTTCATGGGGCACTCCGGAACATGTCGCGGCGCCGCGTGGAGCCGCGAGGGCGATGGGCGATCACCGAGCGGACGCGAACCACTGCGACACCTTGGTCCAGTTCACGACATTCCACCATGAGGCGATGTAGTCCGCGCGGCGATTCTGGTACTTCAGGTAATAGGCGTGTTCCCAGACGTCCAGCCCCAGGATCGGCGTGCCCTCGCACCCTGCGACGGCGCGGCCCATCAAGGGATTGTCCTGGTTGGCGGTCGAGCAGATCTCGAGCTTTCCGCCGTTCACGACCAGCCACGCCCATCCCGAGCCGAAACGCCCCGTCGCCGCCGCCGCGAACTTGTCCTTGAGGGCGTCGAACGAGCCGAACGCCGCGTTGATGGCGGCGGCGAGTTCGCCGCTCGGCACGCCGCCCCCACCCTTGCCCGACGGTGCCATCGACTCCCAAAACATCGAGTGGTTGACGTGTCCGCCGGCGTTGTTTCGCACCGGGCCTCGCTTGTCGTCGGGCAAGGCGCCAAGGGTGCGGATCAACTGGTCGGCGGTCTGGTCGGCAAATGGAGTCCCCTCCAAGGCCTTGTTGGCATTGGTGACATAGGCCGCGTGGTGCTTGCCGTGGTGAATGCCCATGGTTTGGGCGTCAATGAAGGGTTCGAGCGAGTCGGCGGGGTAGGGAAGGTCGGAAAGCGTAAGGGGCATGGATCCTCCGGTCGGGGGGGGTTCAGGGACTTGCTTTGGCCCGGAATCTGCGTTTCGGGGCCGAATTAGGCAAACGCGCTTTCAGTGCGGCGAACAATACGTTAGACTCGTCCGAGCAGAGTCGGCGGCGTTCGTATCGGACCATGAAACGTTCGACGGAGGCGTCGGGGGGGCGTCAGAGGACGCGCTCCGGAGGGGGGCGGATCGCTTGTTTCCGGAACTTTTCGGAGCGGCGGTCGTACAAGAGTGGCGTGCGGTCGACCGAGGCCGTGGCGGAGGGTGGGAGCGTCGGGTGCGAGTGGCTGTTGTCGGCCGCACTCGGGCATGCGTTCTTGGACCAACCCTGTTCGGATTCGGTTGGCGAGTGTCTCCCGCCGGTGAAGCAAGGCCGATGGCGGGTACGGAGTTTGATTGGATGTTCTGGGTGTGATAGTGGGTGTGACAGGGAGATTCTCGGAAAGTTGGGCAATGTCGGCAACTGAATTCAAGTCTACTGCGAACAAGATCCTCCCCTTCAACGATGTTGGTGCCGCCGGGCAGCGACGGATGTCGGGGAGCATCCCATCTCTAGAGTGACCTTCGAATACTGCGAAGTGCGGCAGGCAAGGTCGACCGACTCGGGAAGGGCAGCGAGGAAACTACATGCGACAGATCACCAGCAAGCGAACCGTGGATCCGATGGAGCAGGTGCGACCCCGTCGCGCCGCGATCGCCACGGCTTCGGCTTCTGACACCGCTCTCGCCGGCGGTCCACAGAAGCCCAAGTCGTCGGTGCGTCGACGGCTCAGCAACGAGGACCAGAAACTGCTCAATCACATCATGAGCAGCGAGCAGGACTTCATCGATAGTCCTGCGTTCTACGAACCCGACGCATTCCAGAAGATCTACTCCGAGGCGCCCGACATCCAGAAGCCCGATACCACGTGGTATCACCCCGTGATGGACGATCTCTCCACCGCCCGAAATCGGACGGTGAAGAGCGCCCAGCAGGTGATCCTCACGGGCGCCGAGGAGAAGGTGCTGTTCCACCAGTTCAACTTTGCGCGGTATTGCATCTGGAAGGTTCAGCAGGAGGTGTGGAGCACGCCTTCTCGTCAGCCCACGCCCGAGCAGGAAAGCGAGATCCTTCGGTGGTTCCGGCTCGCGGATCGAGTCCGCGAGCAGATCGCCGAGACGAATCTCGCGCTGGTGCTCGCCATGGCCAAGCGGACCCGCATGAGCGAGGTTGACTTCGCCGATCTGGTGAGCGAGGGCAACATGGCGCTGCTGCGGGCCGTCGACAAGTTCGATGCGGGCCGCGGGTACAAGTTCAGCACCTACGCGTGCCGCGCCATTCTCAAGGCCTTCTCGCGTCAGGGAATGAAGCTCAGCAAGTACCGTCAGCGGTTCCCGACGGACTTTGATCCCAAGCTCGAGCGTTCGAACTTCCTGGAAGTCAAGCGGGACAGCTTCGAGAAGGATGCCGCCGAGGAGGTCAAGCGCATCGTTCTCGAGAATCGCTGCGACCTGACCGATGTCGAGCGGACCGTGATCGAGCACCGTTTCGGGCTCGAGAGCGGCGAGCTTGAAAAGCCCATGACGCTCGAGCAGGTCGGCCAGATCATCGGCGTCACCAAGGAGCGTGTCCGCCAGATCCAGAACAAGGCCATGGAGAAGATCAAGCTCCAACTTGAGGCGCATTTCCTCGGCAACAAGGAGGCGCTGGAAGCTCAGGAAGCCGCCATCGAGGCCAAGCTGGCCGAGGCCGTCGGCGCGAGTTGACGGCCCGCCGCATCAGGAAGTCCCATCAAACCCCGCCGGCCGTCGGCGGGGTTTTTGATGCGCAGGCCGTGCGGCGGGAAACCGGCGGCCGGCCGATTCTGGAGGACATCCCCGGAAAGTGGTGATGGATCCCCTGTCTGGCCGATATCATCCCGATCATGGCAAGGACTGCTCGCTCCGCCCAGGATGGGCGCACAGGGTCGTACGTCGGTGTCTTCGGTCTGGTGGCCCTTATCGCCGTCTGGGCCTTCGTGCTCGCAAGCCTCATCGGCTTCGACTTGGCCGACCCCCCGTCGCACTTGATCGCCCCCCACAACTCGCCGGTCATGAACTGGTGCGGCCCGGTGGGTGCCTTCGTGGCCTACAACGCCTTCAAGTTGCTCGGCCACGCGGCGTGGATTCTCGCCTTCTGCATCACGCTGGGCCTGCTCTCGGCCGCCATCGGCCGCAGCGTGCAGCATGCCATCGTCCGACTCATCGGCGCCGTGATGATGTCCGCCGCCATCGCCGGCCTCATGAATCTTCTCGCCCCGGGACTCGGGCCGATGCCCGACCTGTCCGGCGGCACGATCGGTGTCGTGGGCGTCAGCGAGTTGGCTCAGCGGTTCGGGGCGCTCGGCACCGGCATCGTCTTGGCCGTCCTCACCGTTGTCGGGGCGATCGTTGCCATGGACGAATGGGTGGTCGCGTTCCTTGGGTGGGCCTATCGCCTCACGGTCGACCGTGGCGTGCCGGCGGCCCGCGAGGCCTCGGTGGCCGCTGGTTCCGCCGCCCTTTCTGCCGGCGGCGCGGTCGCCAAGGCGGGTGGTGAGGCCATCTCCGACGGCGTGAGTTCCATCTGGGGTCGCCTGTTCGCCCCCAAGCGGCGCAAGAAGGCGGCGAGATTGACCGACGTCGACGACGACTCGCTCTCTCCCGCGGCGGCAAAGCGTCGCGCCGCTCGCAAGGCCTCCGAGCTCGGCCCCAAGGACATGCTCGAGGATGTCGAGGATCCGGACGGCGTCGAGAGCGGCGATGAGGCAGTCGCGGTCGCGGAAATCGAGGCCAAGCCCCGGCGACGTCGCTCCAAGGCGGCCGACGAGGATGGCGTTGAGGGCGGACCCGAGGCGATCGACCACGACGAAGACGGCGACGAGTCGGCCGCTGACGCGGCACCCGATGTCGACGATGGCGATGGGGACGAGGATGCGGACTCCGCCGCGGATGCGCCGCAAGTATTCGACCCCGGCGCGCTGAAGAACAAGATGGAAAAGTTGACCATCATCTTCGGCAACGACAACAAGCGCATCGCCACCGACAAGGACTTGGCGGCCGTTCAGGCAGGCGATCAGTCGCTGGTGGAGGACCCCAGCAAGCCCTATCGCTTCCCCGGACTCGACCTGCTCGAGGAACCCGAGGAGAACTTCTCCGAGACGCTCAAGGAGCACGTGGCGGCTCAGGGCGTGGCGTTGATGGCCGCGCTGCAGGAATACAAGATCCAGGGTCACGTCGTTGACGCCGAGAGCGGTCCCGCCGTGACGATGTACAACATCAAGCTCGCGCCGGGCACCAAGGTGTCGGCCCTTTCGGCCGTGCAGAGCGACATTGCCCGTTCGCTCAAGGCCATCAACATCCGCGTCGTGGCCAACCAGGCCGGTCGCGACACCATCGGCGTCGAGGTGCCCAACACCACTCGCGAGAAGGTGCGGCTCAAGGAACTGATGGGCCATGCGGACACCTTCAGCAAGATGAAGTTGCCGATGTTCCTCGGCAAGGATGCAGGCGGGACGCCGCTCATCCAGGACCTGGCGAAGATGCCCCACATGCTCATCGCCGGCACCACCGGCTCGGGCAAGAGCGTGTGCATGAACACGATCATCATGGGCTTCCTCTACACCAAGCGGCCCAGCGAGCTCAAGCTGGTCCTGGTCGATCCCAAGATGGTCGAGATGTCGCAGTTCAAGGACATTCCGCATCTCATGTGCCCGGTGGTGACCGAGATGCCCAAGGCCGCCGCGATTCTCGATTGGGCCTGCAACAAGATGGAAGAGCGTTACATGACGCTCCAGGAGGCGGGCTGTCGCGACATCGCCAGCTACAACGAACTCACGTGGGAGGAGCTCAAGGAGCGGTTCAACGCGCAGACGCCCGAGGAGGAGGCGGAGATCCCCCGCAAGCTCCCGTACATCGTCATCGTCATCGACGAACTCGCCGATCTCATGATGACCCACCGCGAGGTGGAGAACTCGATCATCCGCATCGCCCAGAAGGCGCGTGCGGTGGGCATCCACCTCATCCTGGCCACCCAGCGACCCCAGCGAGAAGTCGTCACCGGCCTGATCAAGGCCAACATGCCCGCCCGCATGACGTTCAAGGTCTCCAGTGGCATGGACAGCCGCATCGTGCTCGACGCCAAGGGCGGCGAGCTCCTCCTGGGACAGGGCGACATGCTCTTCATCACCCCCGCCTCCCCGGTTCCCATGAGGGCTCAGGGCACGCTGGTCGACGACCGCGAGATCCGTCGCGTCGTGAAGTTCATGAAGGAAGTCGCGGCGCCGAGCTTCGAGCGAAGTCTGATGCAGCTTCGCTCGCCGGGTTCCGACGAGCAGCGAATCGCCGACAGCCAGAACAACTCCTCGGCGAGTCTCGCCGCCGCCAAGGAGGACCCCATGTTCCCCCGCGCCGTCGAGATCGTTCTGGAGACCAAGCGAGGGAGCGTGTCCCTGCTTCAGAGGCGATTGGCCATCGGGTACACGCGCGCGAGTCGCCTCATCGACCTCATGGGCATCGCCGGCATCATCTCCGATCATAAGGGCTCGGTCGCCCGTGACGTGCTCATCTCCCTGGAGGAGTGGCAGGCCATGCAGCAGATGATGGAGGCGCAGGCCAAGGCCGAGGGCATCACGCTGCAGCGAGACGACGGTCCTGCGGCGGGAGCCGCCGGATCGACATCCCTCTTCGAGGAGGATGCTCCCTTCGAGGAGACTCCGACCATCGTCTCCCCCCCCACCGCCAAGGCGCGCGTGGCTGGCGACGAGGACGACGACCTGTGATCGACCGGCGCCGGGTCGGTGGTGTCACTCCGTCCAGCGAAGGGCGCTGACGCCGATGGCGAATCCGACGACGCCGAACGAGACGAGAATGGCCGCGGGAAGCAGCATCTCCGGTGCGGAATAGCCCCTCCAGAGCGCGCCCTCGAGGCACGTCGTCGCCCACGAGAAGGGACTGACCCGGCTGGCCGCCAGCAGGATTCGCGGCATCACGAACAGAGGCACCGTTCCGCCGCCAATCATCGCCAGGATCAGCACCAGAGCCCTTCCGAGGCCCCCACCGCCACCTTCGGTGCGGCTCAGGCCGGCCATGAACATCATCAGGCCGGTGAAGCCCACGCCGGCGGCAAGACAGGCCGTCACCAACATCAGCGGTCGTTCGACGCTGATCCCGAACGCGGCCATCCCGAACGCGACGAGAATGGCCTGGACGGCCAAGCATGCGATGAAGCAGGCCAGCGACTTGCCGGCCAGAACTTGCGCCCGGGTGATCGGTGCAACGGTCAGCCGCGCCAACGTGCCGCGACTGCGTTCCGACGCCATCGACGAGCCGAATGCGGTCACGCATCCCATCAAGCCCCAGATGATGCCCTGGATGAACGACACCTCGTACCCGCTGCGGGGGCCGGTTCGCGGCGTGTCAAGCGACGACACGCTGATGCGGATGGGGGTCCACGCCTCGCCGTCGCCCGCCGCGGGGTTGAAGCCGGCGTCGATGGCCCGCTGAATCGCGTCGAACATGAGCGACATGCCGATGGCCTGAGGGGGCGAGATGTCGCGGGCGGTCGCCGCGGCCTGTTTGGCATTGGCGATCGCAGTCCGCATCCAAGCCGGATCCGCGAATCGCTCGGACAGCTGTCGGAACGCAAGTTGATTGAGCTTGCCCTCGAGCAGGCCCGCCTCGGATCGTCGCGATGGGTCCACCACCATCTCGATGGACCTCGCGACGCCGACGAAGATCGCGTCGGATGCGGCGGAGAAGTCCCTCGGGATCGTCACCACCGCCACCGCCTTGCCCAATCGCACGGCATCGGCTGCCTCCGTCGGATCATCCGAAGCGGACAGTTCGATCGATCCGTCCCGGCCCATCGCGTCGACGAGCGCCGCGCCTGCCGGCCCCTGGTCGAGGTTGACCACCCGCACCGCCAAGCGGGCTCGCTGCGAGGTGTCCCCGCCGAAGATGAACCCGAAGAACAAGGCGACCAAGAGTGGAAACCCCAACGCGAAGAACGCCGCCCCGCGGTCGCGCAACAGGTGGCGCAGGTCCTTGATGGCAAGCGCGATCACAGGGGTCATCAGTCTCGGAGACTCCTTCCCGTGAGGTTGAGGAAGACTGATTCGAGATCCGGTCGATCGATTCGCAAGCCGCTGATGCCCCTGGTCGGATCGGCCATGATGGTCGCCACGTCCCGAACGGGATCGCTCGTCTCGATGCGTTCGCTCCGGTCGCCGCGGTCCACCGTGATGACCGTCGTGCCGCCGTGGGTCCTGACCAGGTCGGGCACGGTGCCGATGGCCAGCAGCCGGCCGTGGTCGACGACGGCGACTCTGGAGCAGAGCTTGGCGGCCTCCTCCATGTAGTGGGTCGTGTAGAGGATGGTGACCCCTTGGGCGGCGAGCGAACGCACGAGCTCGAGGATGCTGTTGCGAGATTGCGGGTCGACGCCGGCCGTGGGTTCGTCGAGCAACAGCAGCGGCGGCTCATGAATCATCGCGGCGGCGAGGTTGAGTCGCCGCTTCATGCCGCCCGAGAAAGTCGCGACCCGATCGAACTGCCTCGACGACAGGCCCACCATCTCGAGCGTCAGGTCGACGCGACGTCGCAGCGTCCGTCCTCTCATCGACTGCAGCCGTCCGAAGAACACCATGTTCTCGCGAGCCGTCAGATCCTCGTAGATCGCCAGCGACTGGGGCGCCACGCCGATCGCCCTTCGGACCGGAGGGTTCATCGGATCGCCGAATCCCTCGAGCGTCACGTCCCCGGCATCCGGCCGGATCATCCCCACGGACATGCCGATGGTCGTCGACTTGCCCGCGCCGTTCGGGCCGAGCAGTCCGAAGACCTCTCCGGGTTCGATCCGAAGGGAGAGCCCGTCGACGGCAATCAGGTCGCCGAACTTCTTGCGGAGGTTGCGGAGCGTGAGCATGGGATGTCGCCGGCGTCGGGTGTCAGGATGACGACCTCGCGACCTCCTTGGCGATGTGCTCGGCGATCTCGCGGAGCGATCGTCCCGCGAAGCACTCGGGAATTCCGCCCGTCGGCACTTCCCCCTCGGCCATCTGACGCTCGAATCGACGGAAGGCCGTGATCACCGTCGAGTGGTTGGTGCGACGGATGATGCCCGCGATCTCCGGGAAGCTCAACGTGGTGAGCGTGCGGCACAAGTAGGCCACCATGGCGCGGGCGAGCACCACGCGCGGATGCCTTCCCTTGCCGTGGACATCGGTGATCTCGACCTGCAGGGCCTTGCAGACCTCGGCCAGGATCACGTCGCCGCCCACCGGCCGTCGCACGCGGGTTTCCGCAGCTGCGTCTGGCACCGCCTGATCGCCGATGCCCAACGCCCGCTTCACCAGCATCAGGCCCACCACGCCCTGCGTCGAGGCCAGTTCCGGGAGCAGCCGCTGCACGGCGTCGATCTGGTTGAGCGTTCCCTCGATCTCGCGGACCGAACCCCCGAAGCCCCCGAGAGTTCCAATCGTCCGCTCGGTGCGGCTGACCAGCAGGGCGACGGCGGCATCCTCGATCTGCATGCCGCGCCGCGCCGCCAGATGCTTGACCAACCGCTCTCGAAGGTCGCGGTCCGGAGGATCGACCCTGATGACCACGCCGCCCATGAATCGCGACGAAAGCCGCTCGCTCAGTTTGCGGATCTCGCGAGGATGCTCGTCGCTGGCGAGCATGATCCTCGCCCCCTCCAGCGCCAAGGTGTCGAGCGTGTGCAGCAGTTCTGCCTGAGTGGCTTCCTTCGACCCGAAGAAGTGAACGTCGTCGATGGCGATCAGGTCCACCCTTCGGTAGGATCGCCGGAAGGCCTCGACGCGACTGGCCTTGAGGGCCGCGACGAAGTCGTTGGTGAAGGCTTCGCCCGTCGTGTAACGCACCGCAGCGTTCGGGTGCGACTCCTGGTAGCGGTGAAGGGCCGCCTGCAGGAGGTGCGTCTTGCCCATGCCGCACGCGCCGTGGATGAAGACCGGCGCGACGTATCCGTCGGCATCGGCCACCCGAAGGGCCGCGGCATGGGCGAGTCGATTCGACTTGCCCGTCAGGAAGTTCGCGAACGTGAACCGACCGAACTGGGCCTGCGACCGCTGTGGCGACGCCGGCGCCGCCGGCCTTCGAATGTCGCTGGGGCGATCGGACACGTCGGCCTGACCCGGGAACGCGGCCCGGTCGACTCGGAAGAGCACCTCGATGGGACGACCGTGTCCCAGCGTGTCGCCCGCCGCGCGGCGGATGCTTGACCCGTACTTGGTGTCGAGCAACTTGGCGAGCAGGCCCGAGGCCACCGTCAGTTCCAGGCGGTCGTCGCGAACGCTCACGCGAGTCTGACCGTCGAAGTAGCGCTCGACGTCATCGTCGCCGATGTGCTCGGCCAGCCGACGACGCAGGTTCGCCACCATCTCCCGATGGCGACGTTCCCCCGCACCATCTCCGGGCCGATTCGACTCCCCCGTCGCCCGCTCGCGAGTGGAGAGCGGATTCGCTCCCGCATCGCGCCCGCGATCCTGCTCCACTCGCTGCGATCCGCCGCGGGTCGGCGTGGCCGTCGCGATGGCATCTTGTGGCTGCTGGTGCTGCACTCGTCGGACCTCGTCGTCACTTGAACGCCATGGCCCGCGACGGATCATGCCGCCGCGAACCGATGAGTGTGTCGAGTCCTTCACGCACGCGGGACGTCACGACCGCAGGCAACCAGCCGCGACCACGCTTGGTCGCGAGTGATTCAACCGAGTTGACTGGCACTGTCACCAGCCCACGATGGAGGGAGCCCATGGCTCCGATCCTGAGGTCACGCCACCGACGTTGGTCAATCCATGACCGAAGATCGCCTTCTTCATCGACCGACGGAGCGGGGCGAACCCCGAACCGCCGCCGACCGCGCGTCACGATGGACGAGCGGGGCCGTTCCGACGACGCCGGCTGAACTGATCGCCCGAAACGACCACCCGAGGACCGCAATCACGCACTGCGTTCGGGCGTTCGGGCGGCGAGTTCACTGGCGTCGCCGACCTGCACGAGGAAGATAAGGCAATCGCGCGAGACGAGCAAGAGAAAAAGGGTCGTTCGCGTGTCGACTCCGTGCTGATTCGCCCGTGTTTTCAGGCACTTGACGCCATGGAAAAATACTTTTCCACGCGAGGCGCGCGGGTGTGGATAATGGTGTGGGAAGACCGTCGTCTGTCATCGCCTACAGAGGCTTGACCATCGCGACGCGATGCCCCGATTCGCGGAAGCCCAGCGATGCGTAGAGGTTGCGCGCCGGAAGGTTCCGATCATCCACGGCGCACGCCACTTCGTAGCTCCGACGCCCCTGCGACGCGAGCGAGATCCCGTGAAGCAGCACTGGCCGGGCCCATCCCTTGCCGCGTGCCTCCATGGCAAGCCCGATGTAGACCAGTTCGATCGTCTGTTGATCCTTGCACGGGTTCAGCAGCAGGCAGCCCAAGGGTTTGCGTGTCGTCAGCGCGACGCCGGCGGGCGCGCCGAGGATCACCCACCACAACCGCGGGTCGAACTGCCCCGTCGAGCGGTGCGAGTCCAGCACGTCGCTGATCGAACGCAGTCCGCACAACTCGGGGCAGTCCAGCGTCTGTTCGTAGCTGGCCTCGAGCGCGGCTCCAAACACCTTCTCCGCAGCCCCGCGTCCCTCCGCCGCCTCGACCGACGCAAACGTGCGCAACTCCACGCCATCGCCGAGCTTCGGTGGCGGCACGACACTCGACGAGTCGGCTGTTCGGCGCAGATACGTCAGGTCGCCGACATGCATGAACCCGGCGGCAAGAAACGCCTCCTTGGCCCATCCGTGTGCCGGTTCGGTCAACGCTTGCGCCATGGTGACGGCTTGCGGCCGTTGGCCCTGAAGGTGGCGACAGGCCGCCTCGATGCACGATCGCCGCTCCGTGATGCCGGCGCGAGTGCCCCCTGCGTCGCCTTCGGGCGGGGGTTCGCTCAGAAAGAACAGGGCCGTACGACCCGAACCGATCACTGCGAGGCAGGTTTGCCGGGCCCGTCGTCGCGAAGGTCGAGTCGGATCGGCTTCCCAGGTTGCCCAGACCAGCGAGAGGTCGATGCCGTGCTTGCTGCCGCCCGTGACCAAGGCTCGGGCGGATTGCTCGATCTGATCGGGGTTTGATTGCCGCACGATCCGCCGGGCAACGGCCAAGTGCAGGTCGCTGCTCGCTCGCTCGGCCCGATAGGGGGACTCGCCCCGAGGCGATGCCTGGTCGGCGCTGTCGAGGGGCTCCCCTTGCGTGCGGCCCGCGGCGTGGCCGGACGATCGATCGGGCGAAGGTGGAACCGGTCGAGTCACGAAGGGGTACAGCCGAAGGACACTCTCGGAGGGTGAACGGGCAACCGTAGTGCTCCTCCCGCCCGGTAGCGGCTCTCGCCCCCCCCGGAACGCACCCGGACGATCGCATCCGGGCTATCGTTGGGTTTCCCTGATCGCGACCCGATCCACGAGTCTCCAGACATGCCGACCCCCTCAGCCAAGTACTCCCTCCAGGCCCTCCTCACGTGGTCGCCGCTCCGACTCCTGTCGATCGTGCTTGCCGCGGCGATGGCGCTCGTCCTGCCCGGCATGGCGCCGGAGCCGGACCCTGCTCCTCGTCGCTGGCAACTTGCCATCGAACCCGGCTTGCTCCGCGTGGCATCGGTGGATGTTGCCGGGGAAGGGCGAAAGTCGTACTTCTACTTCACCTACAAGGTCACCAATGGCAGCGGCAACGACTTGCTCTTCGCCCCGTCCTTTGACCTTGGCGTGGACGCCGGGGCCGTTCGCCGCTCCGGTCGCGATGTGCCCGCAGATGTCACCAAGAAGATCCTGGCCGATCTGGAGGACAAGGAACTCCAAGATCAAATCGGCATCGTCGGCATGCTCCCCCAAGGCGAGGAGAATGCCAAGGAAGGCGTGGTGATTTGGCCCGTCAACGAGACTCACCTCGCCGAGGTGTCGGTGTACGCGGCCGGTTTCAGCGGCGAGATGCGGACCGTCACCTCGAAGGACCCCAAGACCGGCAAGACCGCGTCGACCACTGTTCGCAAGACGCTGATGTTGCGTTTCCAGGCCCCCGGCGACCTTCACAATGTCGGTTCCAACCCCCTGCCGCTGGTCGAGCAACGCTGGATCATGCGATAACGAACACAACACGAACGGTCGGGCGATGCCGCCCGTGCCGGAGGGGGCTTTTCGTCGCCGGTCTCCACGCCTATCATCAAGGCCCGTCCCGCGGTCAGTAGGACTCGCGCCAGGGACGGAGTTTCAGGAAGGATCTCTCGTCATGGCACACAAGAAGGGGCAGGGTTCAACCAAGAACGGTCGCGACTCCAACCCGCAGTTCCGCGGCATCAAGCTCTACGGCGGCGAAGTTGCCCAACCCGGCGCCATCATCGTCCGGCAGGTCGGCACCCCCTTCAAGGCGGGTTTCAACGTGTTGCGGGCCAAGGATGACAGCCTCTTCTCGGTCGCCGATGGCACGGTCATCTTCCGCGGCCGCGAGGTGCACGTGAAGCCTCTCGATGAGAAGGCCCCGCAGCCCGCCTGGATGAAGGCCAACTGAGTCGTCCTTGACATCACGTCGATGATCGGCGCGAGGGCCTCCCCTCGCGTTTTTTCATGGAATCGCGGCAACGCTTCACCTTGTCTGGCCGCGGCCCGACACGATGAATCGCTGCGTCGTGAGTTCCTTCAGGCCCATGGGCCCGTAGGCGTGCAGTCGCGAGGTCGAGATGCCGATTTCCGCGCCGAGTCCGAGCGCGCCGCCGTCGTTGTTCCTCGTGCTGGCGTTGACGACCACGCACGATGCGTGGACACGCCGAGTGAAGGTCTCCTCTGCCGCCGGATCGTCGGTGATGATCGCCTCGGTGTGGTTCGAGCCGTGGCGGCGGATGTGGGCGATGGCGTCATCGAGCCCGTCGACCACTTTCACGGCGACCACCAGCGACAGGAACTCCGTGCCGTAGTCCGACTCCGTCGCGGGCGTGACGCCCGGACAGAGCCGCTGGGTGGCGGAGTCGCCCCTCACCTCGACGCCTCGAGCCGCCATGGCGGCGCACACGCGAGGCAGGAATCGCTCGGCGATGGAGCGATCGACGAGCAGGCACTCGGCGGCGTTGCACGTGGCCGGGGCGGCGGTCTTGGCGCTCACGCACACGTGTTCGGCCATGTCGAGATCGGCCGCCTCGTGCACGAAGATGTGGCACACCCCTCGATCGTGGGCGAGCACCGGCATCCGGGCGTGCCTTCGAACGAAGGAGACGAGGTCGGGCCCGCCCCGCGGGATCGCCAAGTCGATCAGGCCCTCGCAAGAGAGCAGTTGCGCCATGTCGTCGCGGTCTGAAGACGAGATCAGCGTCGCTGCAGCCGCGGGAAGGCCATGCGTCCCGAGGGCCTTGCCGATCAGGTCGAAGAGGGCCAGGTTCGTGCGGGCCGCCTCGCGTCCGCCCTTGAGGATCGATGCATTGCCCGACCGCAGGCACAGGGCGAATGCGTCGATCGTTACGCCCGGTCTGGCCTCGTAGATCATCGCCACCACGCCCAGCGGCATGCGCACCTTCCGCACCCGCAACCCCGATTCGGGAATGACTCGATCCTGTGTCACCTCGCCTTGCGGCGCGGGGAGCGACGCCACCTGTCGCACGCCCGCGGCCAACGTTCCGATGGCCACGGGGTCAAGCGTCAGTCGACGCACTTTCGCCTCAGCCAGGCCGGCGTCCCGAGCCGCACTCACGTCGAGTCGATTCGCGTCGAGCACTGCGTCGGCCGATGTCTCCAGCGACGCGGCGAGCGTCACGAGTGCGGCGGCAAGCACGGCGGGATCGACGTCGGCGAGCGTCTCCGATGCGTGCTTGGCGCCTTCGGCGATTTGGCGTGGGGTCGATGGGTTCATGGTGAGGGAACCATCACAGTACTGCGAGGTCGTCGCGATGAATCACTTCCTCGCTCAGCCAGCATCCCAGGATGCTCTCGATCTGGTCCGATCGACGCCCTGCGATTCGCGAGATCTCCTCGCTGCTGTAGAGCGTCAGGCCTTTGGCAATGGCATCGCCGCTCGGATCTCGAACCATGACGACGGCGCCGCGATCGAACACGCCTTCGACGCTCGTGACTCCGGAAGGCAGGAGACTGGCGTGTCGCTCTCGAAGGGCCCGGGCCGCGCCCGCGTCGACGACGATCGATGCCTTGGGCCTCGCAGCGCCGCTCAGCCATCGGTGCCGCGCCGCCATTCGCTCCTTCGATGGGGTGAAGAGGGTGCCCAGCACCTCTCCGGCCAACACGCGGGTCAGGACGTCGGGTACGTGGCCACCCGCGACGACGGTCGGAATGCCCCATCTCGCGCTCATCATCGATGCCGCGAGTTTCGACGCCATGCCGCCCGTGCCCACGGACGAGCGTTCATCCCGGACGTGCGAGGCGGCCATGTCCTCGGCGTCCGAGGCGATGGTCGAGATCACCCTCGACGAATCGCCGTCGGCGTAGAGTCCGGTCGCCTTCGAGAGGATGATCAAGGCGTCGGCCGAGAGCACATCGGCCGCGAGCGCCGACAGCATGTCGTTGTCGCCGAAGCGGATCTCCTCGTAGCTGACGGTGTCGTTCTCGTTGATGATGGGCAGCACGCCGCGATCGAGCAGTTCCGCCATCGTCCGCCGTGCATTCAGGTATCGGGCCCGGTCGCTCAGGTCCTCGGCCGTGAAGAGCACTTGCGCCGCGGTCACTCCGTGTGAGCCCAGGGCGGTCGACCATGACTGCATGAGCAGCGGTTGGCCCACCGCCGCCGCCGCCTGCTTGAGCGCCATCGTCGCCGGAGGTCGATCGAAGCCCAACGGCCGGAATCCGCTCGCGACCGCGCCCGAACTCACCACGGCCAACGCGATGCCTCGCCGGCGAATGGCGGCGTACTGTCCTGCGAGGGCCGCGAACGCCATCGGACTGGGCACACCGTCGGGCGCAATCACCGCCGAGCCGATCTTGACGATCAAGCGCTTGACCCCGCCCAGATGGTGATGTCGGCGCGCAGCGTCATCCATGCCCGGTCTCCCAGCGACCCGTTCATCGTCAAAGTCGGTGTGGTCCTGCGGCTCGAAAGCGACTCGTCGTGCCACGTGCCCGACCTTCGGGCCGGGGTGTGCCCCCCGACGGGGGATGCGACGGGGGGGGGCGGCGCTGGCCGGC
Source organism: uncultured Phycisphaerales bacterium (assembly GCA_903929885.1). Classification (GTDB taxonomy): domain Bacteria; phylum Planctomycetota; class Phycisphaerae; order Phycisphaerales; family UBA1924; genus UBA2402. The sequence continues at coordinate 75,974 of CAIYWI010000097.1, read as the reverse complement.
GTCATGACATCGCGGCGCGGATGCGGGCGATCGATGCCAACAGGGTCCGCATGTCGCGGAGCGGGAGCATGGTGCTCGAGTCGCTCATTCCACGCGAGGGCTCCGGATGACACTCGATGAACAGGGCGTGAACGCCTGCAGCCGTGGACGCTCTGGCGAGCAGCGGCGCTCGGTCAGGCCTGCCTCCCGTCTGCTCGCCCGTCCCCGGCAACTGGGTGGAATGCGTGCAGTCGAAGCAGACGGGGGGCGAACCGCCGTCGACGGGCAGTTCCATGAGGTCGCCAAGCCCCAGAAAGTCGTTCACCAGTCGTCCATAGCCGAAGAAGGTTCCCCGCTCGGTCAGCATGACGTTCGTGCAGCCGGCTTCCGCGAGTTTCCGAACCGCACCGCCCATCTCGCCGGGTGACATGAACTGCCCCTTCTTGACGTTCACCCCGCGGCCCCGAGCGGCGGCGGCCTGCCCTGCCGAGCACAGCAAGTCGGTTTGGCGGCACAGAAATGCCGGAATCTGGATCAGGTCGACAACCTCGGCCACCGGCGCCGCCTGCGATGGATCATGGATGTCCGTGGTGGCCGGCACTCCCAACGACTGCTTGATCGTCGCGAACCACTCAAGGCCACGCGACAGGCCCGGGCCGCGGGCCGACCGGATGCTGGAGCGGTTGGCCTTGTCGAACGAGGCCTTGAAGATGAAGGGCAGCCCCAGTTCGCGACAGGCATCGCGCACCGCCGTTCCGATCTCGAGGCCCAACTCGAGCGATTCAAGCATGCACGGCCCGGCGATGATGACCGGACCACGAGTTCCGCCAATCTCGATGTCGCCGACGCGGCAGGTTCGTGTCATGCGATCAGCGTATGCGCCGCGAGACTCGATTCGTCTTATGGGCCGGCGCGGTGATGGGTGTCGCGAAGCGAGCGATAGGTCGACGCCGCGTGCTTGACGCCTGCCCATCCGGACCTGGCCGCCGCCGACATGACGCCCGCTGCGCCGCGACTCCCCGACCGGATGTTCGTCCATGCGCGGCGAGCGGCGGCACGGGGGGCGGCCGCGTGCGGTGCCGTGACGTCGGGATGCCCGTCCTGCGGGGCGGAACGTCCCTCGCGGATGAGCTGCGCCGCTGCATGAAGCGTCGATTCGACCGAGCGTGCAGGGCGGGCCGCCGGCGGCGTGCGCGAGGGACGTGTCCCGACGAACGCGGAACCCACGGCGATCGCCGCTGCCGTCCACACGAATGTCATGAAGGCCCTTGATCCGCTCATCAAGTCGTGTTGCGAGAGCATCCACGCGCCCACACCCGAGGTCGCGACGCTTGCGACCGTGAGCCAATAGCACATCCGAAGCCGTCGAGAGGGAGCCGCCCACACCTCGCTCACCTTGTCGCGATCTCCGAAGGCCCACCACAGGATCCCGTAGCCGTTCCATGCGAGCCGGAACGGGAGGCGCACCAAGGACGGGATCAGCATCGCGGCGGAGATCATGAGCGTCGGCCCTCGCTGCCGCGAACCAGCGGCACCCTTTGTTGGGAAAGCAAGGTCGGCAGTTGCGATCGCGGGCATCAGCGTCGCGGCGGCGACCCCATGGGACCCCGGGTGGGCGGTGCCGCAGGGTCGACGACCACCTCGGGAGTCACGGGCGTGGGCGATTCCTTGATGGACTGGTCTCGCAGCGATGCCGCTCGCTGCTCGGCCTCCTGCTCCCGGGATGTCGCGGGGTCGCCGCGCCATTGCCAGATCGCCGCCGCGATGCCACCCGCCACCAAGATGCCCAGCAGCACCCAGAGTCCCGGCCCCCCCGTTCTTTCCGTCTTGTCGCCGGTCATCGCAGATCCCTCCCGCGGATGCCGTCGCGAGTGGCCCAGAAGAAAGCAGGGTTGCCGTAGGTCCATCGGAATCGAGGCAATCCGAACTGGATGTAGGGGCTTCCCATCTCGCCTTCGCCGGGCTCCCAGCGGCCCGAGGGATAAAGCATGAGCGGCGTGTCGCGTTCGGAGGGGGCTGCCGTGTCGAGAATGATCTCGGCCATCGGCACGCTGCGGGCACTCCCGTCGACCAACGCCACCTGCGGACGGGCGGAGGCGGCGTTCCACATCGGCTGGTTCTTGTGCGAGTAGTCCTTGCCTTCGAACAGCAGCACCTTGGAGGCGGGAATGAGCGTGTCGGAGACGAGATTGCGGCGGAAGAACCACTGGTTGGAGGCCGCGGGCGTCAGGCGATACGGAGGGACGAAGCGTCGGGGATCTTGCCAGAAGACCGGCGGATACCAGTACGAGCAGGGGAAGATCCACTCGAGATTCGACTGGGCGTTCGAGTCGTTGTTCTCCTTGAACCACAACTGCAGGTCGCGGTCGTCGGGCGCGACATTCGACTTGGCGCGGGACGTGATGTCGGAATCCTGGTAGAGGGTGTGGGCGAGCCAGTGGTAGCCGTACGACTCTGACCCGCTGTTGCTGTAGGGTGGCCCATAGGCCCAGCCGTACTGCCCGAATGCATAGCCCGCGGGGGGACGCTGGACCCACACCCAGGGCTGCGAGATCGCGTCGTTGCCCGCCTTGAAGGGGTTGACGAAGGAGTCCTTCCAGTCGATGGCGTAGGCCGCCATGTACTGGCTGTTGCTCCGAAGGTTGACGCGGCTGGCCGCTCGGCGGGCCTCGCTCCTGGCCTTGCCCAGCGCAGGGAGCAGCACGCCGATGAGAAGGGCGATGATCGCGATGACCACCAGCAGTTCGATGAGCGTGAACGCCCGACACCGACGCTGAACCATGATGGATCCTCCACGCAGGGGGCGGAGGTCGGCCCGGAGAACCCGGAACGCCGACCGGAGCGACGGAACGCGCCCGGACTGGATGATACCCGATTCTCGCCCCGGCGGAACCCTCCGCCGCCTGATTTCACGCTCCCGGGGAGCCCGGGTGCTCCATCGCGATCGGGCCACGCGCCGGCCAGGGGGCAGCGGGTGTGCCCGCGTGGAGGTCAAGCAGCGTTCCGTACGCCGCGTCGGTGATTTCGTAGGCCCCGAATCGTTCGGTGTGCTCGTTGATGATCTGGGCGTCGAGCACGGCAAACCCCAGGCGTCGAAGGAGTCCCACGAGCGCCACGAGCGAGATCTTCCCGGCGTCGCTGCCTCCCAGGTCCGGACGGCAGTACATCGATTCGGCACAGAAGATCCGTCCGATGGCGATGCCGTACACCCCTCCGACCAACCTGCTCGTGCCGCCGGGTTCGGCCACCCATGCTTCGATGCTGTGGGCGTGACCGGCTTGGTGGAACAGTTCGAACAACGCGATGATCTGGGGGTGCAGCCACGTGCCGCTCTCCCCCTCGCGGGGCACGAGCGCGCACTGGCGGATCACGTCACCGAAGGCGGTGTCGGTTCGCAGGTCGAACGGCCGTTGGCGGATTCGCCTGCGGAGCGTGCGTCCGGTGCGGAACTGCTCGTCAAGCGGCACGATGGCGCGTTGTCTGGCCCGGTACCAGTGGACCTCGCCCGCGTCGTCCCCCATCGGGAACCAGCCCTCCGCGTACAGGTCGAGTGCGTGGGCGATCAGCGTCGATTCGGCATCGTCCGGGTCGAAGGCAGAACGGGGCGATGCCATGTCTCATCGTTGCACCCCGCCACGCCCGGCGACCACTGAACTCCGGACTTCTCCCGGGGGCGTCCCGCGTATCCTGCGTCATGGCAACTCTCTCTTGTGATCGTTGCGAGAAGCCCTTCGCCGTTGATGATGCCAATCCCGGCGACAAGGTGGCATGTCCCTCCTGCGGGGACGTCAGCGTCGTCAAGGCGTCGGCCGCGGCCGATCCCGCCGTCGCGGCCGGCTATCCGCCCCGCGACGGCCCCGAGGCCGACGTGATGCGACTGCGGCCCGTGCTGTTCCGATCGCACCCCGTTCGATTCGCGTGCCTGCTGCTTGGGTCGCTCGGCGGCATGGCCGCCGGCGTCACGGGATTGGTCGTGGCGAATCTCGTGCTTGCGGCCATCGGCGGCGGCGTCGCCTTCGCCTGCCTCATCGGGTTTGGCGTGTGGAAGATTCACAGCATGCACGACGGACTGCTCGTCACGACCCGCCGGATCATCGATCGTGAGGGATTGCTCAGCAAGAACACGAGCGAGGTGATGATCAAGGACATCAGGCAGGTCATGGTCCAGCAGACGTTCATCGACCGCATCTTCAATGTGGGCACGATCTCCTTCTCCAGTTCCGCAGGCGATTCGGTCGAGGTGAGCATGGAGCACGTGGCCAAGCCGGAGCACGTCAAGCGAATCATCGACCTGTATCGCTAACGTAGCGTTCGACCCCCGCGAGGTTGATCTCGCCGACCGGTCGAGAGGGGCTCTGCTACCATCGGCCCATGTCCATGAAATCTGTGGTACTGTGCCCCGGCCAAGGAGCCCAAGCCGTCGGAATGGGAAGGGCATGGTTCGATGCGTCGCCCGAAGCCAGGGCCACGTTCGAGGTGGCGGATCGCGTGCTGGCCGGTCGCCTTGGGACGAGTTTGTCCACCCTTTGCTTCGAGGGGCCGGCCGAGCGACTGAATCAAACGGATGCAAGTCAGCCGGCCATCTACGTCACCTCCGTGGCGTGCTGGCGTGCGATCACGGCGGTGCGGGGCGACATCTCCTTGGCCGCCACGGCGGGGCTCTCTCTGGGCGAATACACCGCACTTCACATCGCCGGGGCGGTGTCGTTCGAGGATGGTCTTGAACTCGTGACGCTCCGGGGGCGTGCCATGCAGGACGCTGCCGACAGCCCGGAAGCCCGTGCAGGCGGCGGCGGCGGAATGGTCGCCTTGATCGGCGCCACCGATGAGCAGGCCGAAGAGATCTGCAGCAAGGCACGGGGCGATCAGGTGCTGGTCTGCGCCAACTTCAACGCTCCGGGGCAGGTCGTGCTCTCGGGCCACAAGCAGGCCTGCGAGCGGGCCGGGGCGGTCGCGGGCGAGATGGGGCTTCGCAGTTCGATGCTCGCCGTGGCGGGGGCCTTCCACTCCCCACTGATGGCGCGGGCAGCCGCCCGTTTGGCTGACGCGCTCGAGAAGACGCCGATCGCCCATCCGACCTGCCCGGTGATCGCGAACGTCACCGCCAAGCCCCACGACCCCGCTCCGGCGGCCATCCGGCGGTTGCTGGTGGAGCAGTTGACAAGCCCGGTCCGTTGGGCCCAATCCTGCTCGTTCCTGGCCGCCCAGGCGGTTCCCGGCGGTCAGGCGGACTACATTGAGGTGGCCCCGGGCAAGACCCTCATGGGGCTCATGCGGCGTATCGACAAGAACATCAAGGTGGCTTGCCATGACACCCCCTAACACCCGTTCGCATTCCTGGGCCACGACCGGTGCCTGCCTGCTCACCTGCCTTTCGGTGGTCGGCAGCACGCTCGTCCTTACCTCCATGGGCATTCTGGGCGGCTGCGAGGAGAAGAAGGCCCCCCCGCCTCCGCCGCCCCCCCCGCCGCCTCCGCCGCCCACGCCGGACCCCATCGACATCAAGCCGGTCCTGCAGTCCGCCCGGCCCGATGCTCGAGTTCACTTTGGTCAGGCCTACGCCCCTACTGACGAATCGCTCGCCCGCGCCGTCATCGGCTTGGCGGATGCCATCGCCAAAGGCGATGCCTCAAAGCTTGGCGGCATGCTCACCCCCGAGTCGAAGACGGATCTGGACGTCCTGACCGCCGGCGAGGAATGGGATGCCAGCACGGCCAAGATCGAGGCCGTTCGCGTCGTGTCACTCAATGATCTGACCCCGGGCGGTCCCGGCGGCGGCCCGGGTGGGTCTGGCGCATCGACGGGCGCGACGATCCAACTCGCGGTGCAGGACCCCGACGGCGCGTACCTGCTCGGTTGGGAGGCGGTCAAGGTGGGCGAACGGTGGGCCTTCAAGGGCATCGAGGCGCCGACGGATGAGAAGCGTCGAGCCATCGACTTTGACGCCTCAGCCGGCGGCGAGTCTTCGGCTCCTGCTGCAACGGCCGCCGCTCCTTCGGCCACGTCGGTCGGCCAGGCGTTGGGCAAGGAGGGCGAGATCGCCTTCTTCGTCTACTGGGAAGCCCAGCGACGCATGGTCGAGTCCGGGGGCAAGGCCTTGCCCGATGCGGCATTGGCAGCGATGTTTGCCCAGTTCGGACTCTCGGGCGGGGAGCCATCGGCCATTGCCGCAGCGGGCAAGACGGCTCTGCGCTCGGGCGGGGGCACGCTTCAAGATCAGTACGTCCCCATGATCTACATGGCCCTCAAGGCCAATGCGGGTTCGGTCAGCGACGACGAGGTGTTGCAGTTCATCTCAAACGTCTCGGGGATTCCCCTCAAGATCATCCGCGAAAAAGCCTTGGGCGCGGTGCCCGGCGGACTGCCTGGCGGGTTGCCCGGCGGCGGTCGCGGTCGGCCCGGTGCGGGCTGATGCCCTCGTTGCCTGGATCGCGTTGGAACCATCCATGACCACCACTCCCAAGCGTGTCGCCGTTGTCACTGGCGCGTCTCGAGGCATCGGCAAGTCCATCGCGATGCGACTTGCCCGGGACGGACGCCACGTCGTGCTCATCAGCCGCAGTGAGGGCCCGCTCAACGAGGTCAAGGCGGGCATCGAGGCCGCGGGCGGTTCGGCCAGCGTGATCGCCGTCGACATTTCCGATGCTGCGGCGTTCGCCGCGGCCATCGGGGGCATCTCCGAGTCGCACGGACGGCTCGACATTCTCGTCAACAACGCCGGCATCACCAAGGACAACCTCGCCCTCCGCATGTCTGATGACGAGTGGAACCAGGTGATCTCGACCAACCTCACGTCGGCCTTCGTGGCCATTCGTGCTGCGGCCAGGGCGATGATGAAGAACCGCTTCGGGCGGATCGTCAACATCAGTTCGACTTCCGGCGTGGTGGGCAACGCGGGGCAGGCGAACTACGCCGCGGCCAAGGCGGGGCTCATGGGCCTCACGAAGACCATTGCCCGCGAACTGGGCAGCAAGGGCGTGACGGCCAACGTGATCGCCCCGGGCTTCATCGAGACCGACATGACCCACAACCTCCCGCAGGAGGTCAAGGACCATGTCACGGGCCTCATGGCGATCAAGCGGCTGGGTACGGGTGACGACATCGCCGCGGCCGTGGCCTATGTCACCAGTGACGAGGCCGGCTTCCTGACCGGCCAGACCATCTGCGTCGACGGCGGCATGACGATGTGCTGACATTCGCGGAGGCCTGGCATGTCCGTGGCCAATGAGGATCGCTCCTTCCTGCATGTCATGCGACGCGTGGCAGCCGAGCATGGCGTCGTCACCGAGGTGCTCGGCAAGGGCTGGATCATCCGCTTCACCAAGGGCGGGATCGTTCGCCACGCCTACGGCTATTCCCTCGATCTCAACTCCGCGGCGACCCATCAGTTGGCTTGCGACAAGGCGGCCACCGGCGAAGTGCTCGCGGCGGCGGGCGTTCGCCACGTTCCGCATCTCCTGTTTCTGCACCCGTCGATGGCCCGGTACGCACCCCACGCGGGGAACTGGGCACGCATGCTCAAGGCGTGCGACGACTTCGGGTGGGACGCGGTCATCAAGGAGAATGCGGGCACCGGCGGGCGCGGGGTGATGCGAGTGAGGTCGATGCTCGAACTCGAGCAGGCCACATACTCACTTTTCTCCCAGACCGCGTCGCTCGCCTTGGCGCCCTATGTGGATGCCGCGATCGAGTTGCGATTCGTCATGCTCGACGGGCGATGCGAACTGGCCTTCTCGAAGGAGCGTCCGTTTGTCGTCGGCGACGGGCAACGAACGGCGCTCGAGTTGCTCGCCGAGCGGGCCCAATCGGAGGGGTTCGGTCGCGATCTTCGGCGGCTCATCGAGGAGTACGAACCCGACGGGGTTCGCCATCTGGCGACCGTGCCTCCACGTGGAAGTCGATTCCTGCTCAACTGGAGGCACAATCTCGGTCAGGGAGCGGTCGCGACGCTCGTGGTGCCGAACGCCCAACCCGAGGCGTTGGCATTGGCGGAAGCGGCGGCTGCCGCCCTCAACCTTCGGTTCGGCAGCGTCGACATCCTCCTTGCGTCGAGTGGTCCGACAGTCCTCGAGGTGAACGCGGGAGTCATGATGGAGTACGTCGCCCGCTCCCTGCCCGAGGGCGATGCCTTGGCGGAGCGGGTCTACCGGCGCGCGTTCTCGCTGATGTTCGCCTGAACCGAGGATCCCGGGCGAGCGTCCATCAGTCCTCAGTACGGGCCAACCCGACCGTCACGACCGTCACGACCGTCACGACCGTCATGTCCGGCGTGATGTCGTCTGATTATGCCGCCACTTGCTTGCAAGCTGTCGCGAGAGCCGAAGCGGCACGGATGTTTCCGCCGATCCGTTGCCGAGTGGTCGCTCCGGTTCTGTCTTGGGAAACACCCATGTCCACCATCCAGTCGCTGCTGTTGCTCACTTCGCTCGCCGTTCAGCCCCCCGCCGGCCCGGTTCCGGTTTCCGCTCCTTCGATGCAACTTCCACCCACGACGCCGAAGACGTCCCCGGTGGCTCTGGTGGCTGTGGGTGGTCCCCACGTCCAGTTCAAACGCGACGGGTGGACGTGGGTGCCGACCCTTCGGAACGGCGAGGTCGAGTCCTTCATCGCGCTGCGAAACGATGGCGGAGCCGGCGCCAACCTTGCAACCATCTGGTTCCGCAAGAACGCGGGTGGGGTTTGGGCAGCTCTGTCGTGGGAGGATCAAGACCAGTCACGAGCCATCGCCAAGGTCAAGGCGACGCTCGGACTGCCGGATGCGTCTGATGGGGCGTGGCCTGTCGCTCCGTCTGGCACGGCCGCGGCTGAACCAGAGCGAGTGACCGGAGGCGTCCTCGCGAGCGACGAACTCGCCACGGTCGTCGGGGTTGTAGCGGAACCGGCCGAGTTCGTTCAATCACTGGAGGGTGCCGGTTGGCGAGCGGCGTGGATCGATGTCTGGGCGCAGCCCTGTCCTCAGGACGCTGTGCTGCAAGCGTGGGCTGTTGCAGTCGAAGGGGTGCAGGCTGTCGTCGATGCCGAAGGCGGACTCGTACCCGAGACCATCGACATGGTTTTCAGGAACTCCGTGTCGCAGCCGTGCGGCGGCGACTCATGCCAGCGACTCTTCGCCGGCGTGGGGGGAGCCGAGATCTTGCATGAATCTTCGCAAGGCTCGCTCCGCGTCAACGGCGTGGTGACTGACGTGAGCGGCAAGAAGTGGGGCGTTCAGAACGGCATTCTTCCGCCCGGAACCATCGCCACCTCGGCCATGATCCAGAACGACGGCCCCGTACCCGCCACCGTGTTGATCGGGAGTCGATTCGCCGTCGAGGTCGCTCCCGGCGAGTCCTTTGCCGTCATCGATACATACAGCCCCTGCAGCAGCAAGTGCACTCGCCTCAAGGAAGTCATCGAGGGCATGGACTACAACATCCCGGTGTACTGCTTTGATCCCAAGTGCTACTGCTGTTGCTGGTCATCGCTCCAGCCCGAGCCTCCGTCCTGGCTCGATGCGATCCCCAACTGTCCGTGTAATCTGACAGCCCAGCCCGGTGGCGGTTTCGCCAACCCGAACCCGGATCTGTGGCAAGACCCCGAGCCGGCGAGTCCGACCTTTCACCCTGGCGCCTCGCACTGCATCCGGCAAACGCCGTATGCCCGTGTCAACGGCAAGGGAGGACAGCAGTGCTGCTACGATGCGGCCGGACATCTCATCACGGTCGGAGCGGGAGCCGGCACTCCGGACATCGTGGCCCCGGGGGCGTGGTGGCCGCTCTCCCAGGTGGATCCGGTTGACACGCTCGATCACTGGCAGGAGGATGTCGAGTCGTTCTTTGCATGTCGTGATGCCAACATGCTGGACTGCTACCTTCGACACAGGCCCCCGAACAATGGCAAGGGTTGCCCGTGCAACCCGCCCACACATCCGCACTGCACCAAGCCCCCGACCGACGCATCATGTCCGTGCAACGCTCCCGCCACTCCCGAGCCGGTGAGCAGCCCGGTCAAATGACGCGATCATCCTTCGAGATTCCCAGTGCCGGGCGGATGTCCAACTGCACCAGTGACTCGGCGTGCATCCGCTTGGCGGCCTCTGGGTCGACATAGTCGGAGTGGCACGAAAGCTTGCCGTCGTCCTGCGACTTCACGGCGGCCTTGGTCTTGGAGGCCAGCTTGTGGATCTCCTCGGGCGAGAGGACGCCTCGCTTGGCGAGGATGTCCTGCTGCTCGGGCGTGAGGGCGGCCGAACGCACCGGGGCTCCGGCGCGGCCGCCGGCGCCTACACGCTCGAATCCTTCCGCCTTGCCGCTCGCGAACTCCTGGATCTCCTTGCTGATCCGCACGCTGCACCAGTCGTGCCCGCACATGGCGCAGAAGTCGGTGTCGACGTCGAGATCCTCGTCGTGGTACGCCCTCGCGGTGTCGGGGTCGAACGACAACTCGAAGTGCCTCTCCCAGTTGAGCGCGGCACGCGCCTTGGTCAACTCGTCGTCGCGGTCGCGAGTGCCCGGGATGCCCAAGGCCACGTCCGCTGCATGGGCCGCGATCTTGTACGCGATGCACCCCTGCTTCACGTCATCCTTCTTCGGAAGCCCCACGTGCTCCTTGGGTGTCACGTAGCAGAGCATTGCCGCCCCGTGATACGCCATCGCCGTGGCGCCGATGCAACTGGTGATGTGGTCGTATCCCGGGAACATGTCGGTCACGAGCGGGCCCAGCACGTAAAACGGCGCGCCGTGACAGAGCGTTCGCTGCAACTTGCCGTTGTACTCGATCTGATCGAAGGGCACGTGGCCCGGTCCCTCGATCATCACCTGAACGCCGAACCGCCACGCCCGCTCCGTCAACTCGCCCAGGGTCTCGAGTTCCGCCAGTTGGGCCGCATCCGTCGCATCGGCCATGCCGCCCGGGCGCAGCCCGTCGCCGATCGAGAACGTCACGTCGTAGCGACGAAGGATGGCGCAGATGTCGTCCCAACGCGTGTACATCGGGTTCTCGGCGTCGTGCACGAGCATCCACTTGGCCAGAAGGCTGCCGCCGCGGCTCACGATGCCGATCAGGCGGTTCTTCACGTGCTTGAGGTGCGCCTTGCGAACGCCCGCGTGAATCGTGAAGTAGTCGACGCCCTGCTTCGCCTGGCGGTGCAGCCCCTCCTCGATGACATCCCACGTCAGGTCTTCGATCTTGCGGCCGATGATCATCGAGTAGATCGGCACCGTGCCGATGGGCACGCAGGCGTTCTGCACGATGGCGGTGCGGCACTCATCGAGATTCCCGCCCGTGGAGAGGTCCATCACCGTGTCGGCCCCCCACTTCTCCGCCCACTTGAGCTTCTCGACCTCCTCGTGGGTGCCGCTGCTCACGGGCGACGCGCCCATGTTCGCGTTCACCTTCGTCTTGCTCGCCCGGCCGATGCACATCGGATCGAGCGCGAAGCCGAGATGGTTGACGTTCGCGGGAATGACCATGCGACCCGCCGCAACCTCGTCGCGAACCTGCGCCGGCGTCAGATGCGGCTCGCGTTGGGCAACCCGCTGCATTTGCGGAGTGATGATGCCCAGACGCGCATGCTCCAGTTGCGTCACCGGCTTGAAGCCCGAGGGGTACACCACCCGCAGGCGGCGGGCCTTGCCGCGAGAGGGCTTGGCGGTGTTGAACTCGACGTGCGACTTCGACGGCCCCACGCACGCGGCGCACCCTTGAGCCCCCGCCGTGGTCGTGAGGTAAGGGGCCACGCCCGGATGGTCCGACTCGACGCGTCCCGCCCAGTCGGCGGTGACGCAGCCAGGGACGAAACACTGGAGTTCCGAAGGGTGAAGAAAGGCCGACGCTCCCGCGGCCGGGCCGCCTCCCACGCCGAAGGTCGCCGTCCATTTCGCATCCTTGGGGTGCTTGGGCGCTGGGTCGAAGCCGACACCCGCAGGCGTCGCCTCGAGTTCGCCCAGATCGACCACGCTCCAACCCTCGGGAAGGAAGTCCCACGCCGTCTTCGCGCTGGCTTGGGGCATGCCCGGCGTGTCCGGGCTCGAGTATGTCAGAGGCCCGCCGACGTCCGCCGCGTTCGCGAAGGAACCTGGCGTGGTGACGCCCGCGGCGGTACCGGGGTTGGCGGCTCCGCGCAGAGGCGTCGGAAAGGAGAGGCGGGACATCGACATGGGACGCTCCATCACGAGATGAACGGACACCCCCAAAGGGCGGCCGCAAACAGGCAACGACACGCTCAAGGCACGCCCCTGTCCGTGACACATGGAGGGGGGCAGTGTCGCTTCCCTACGCCGGTGCGAGCCGGATCAGGTTCAACGGGTGCTTCTCAGCGGTCGGCCCCGCATGGCCGCCGCGCCCCGAGCGTTTCGGGTCGATGGTAGCCGGCGGGAGGCGAGGTGAACCATGGGAAGTCCCCTTGGTGCCACCCGACGACCGCCGTCTCCACCCACCAACGCGCCCGGGCAGATTCGAACCGCCGACCTGCGGTTTAGGAAACCGCCGCTCTATCCAGCTGAGCTACGGGCGCCAGATGAGGGAAAAGGATAGGCGCAACCGGCTCGAACCGGTCCTGCGCTCGATGCCCATTCCCGGGTACAGTCGACCATGTCCAGGCCGACCGAGCCGTGCACCGTCTGGCGATATGCTGCCGAAGGCGGCATGCAACCGCCCGTCACCGATGCCGTCGCCGCCGAAGAACCGCTCGAGATACGTGTTGCGGGCCGAAGTGTCAGCGTCGCCATGCGGACGCCCGGCCACGACGAAGCGTTGGCCGCGGGCTTCCTCGTCGGCGAGGGATTGATCCACGATCGAGCCGACATCGTTCACGTCAGGCCGTGCGACCTGTCGCAAGGGGCCTCCGTCGACGTGCTGGTGGCCCCGCACGTCGCCATTGACTTTGAGTCCCTCACCCGACACGTCTTTGCCTCGTCCAGTTGCGGCGTGTGCGGCTCGGCCACGATCGAGTCCGTGTGTCGCCGCTGGCCTCGCCTGTCCGGCGGGCCCGACGTCGCCGCGAGCACGTTGCTGACGCTCCCATTGCGGCTGCGAGAGGGGCAGGCCGCCTTCGATCGCACGGGCGGCATCCACGCGGCCGGGCTTTTCGATGCGTCGGGTCGGCCGCTGGCCATTCGCGAGGATGTCGGGCGTCACAACGCCGTCGACAAACTCGTCGGCATGGCGTTGCTCGGCTCGCTCCTGCCTCTTGACCGTCACGTCCTCATGGTCAGCGGGCGAATCTCCTTCGAGATCGTCCAGAAGGCCCTCGCCGCGGGCATCAGGGTTGTCGCCGCAGTCTCGGCTCCGTCGTCGCTCGCCGTGGATCTTGCGACCGAAACGGGGATCACGCTGGTCGGGTTCCTCAGGGAGGCCCGATTCAACGTGTATTCACACCCGCACCGCATCAGGGCCTGAGCGTCGGTGCAAACGCTCACGCTGGCGATATCCGCACCGCCACCACCTTGTAGTCGGGGCACTTGCTGACCGGGTCGACCCACGGACCCACCAGGCAGTTGGTCCTGGTTTCCGGGTGATGGAAACTGATGAAGGCCACGCCGGGTTGCACGCGCTCCGACACGCAAGCGTGCACGTCGGTCTGCCCCCAACGGCTGGTCACCCGCACGCGTTGGCCGTCGCGGACATCCATGGCGCGTGCATCGACGGGGTGCACCTCCACCACGTCGTTCGGCGCGAGGTCGAGACTGGGGGTGCGGCGAGTCATGGTGCCCACGTTGTAGTGGTCGAGCACGCGTCCCGTGATCAGCACCATCGGGAATGTGCCGTCGATAGCATCCTGCGGAGGCAGGTGGTCCACGCAACTGAGTCTGGCTCGACCGCGGACAAAGCCCTCGGCATGCACCGTCGATGTGCCCGGATGTCCCGGCGATGGACATGGCCACTGAACCCCATCGCCCTTCACCCGCTCGATCGTCACGCCTCCGAAGAGGGAGGGCGCGACGCGGGAGACCTCGTCGAGGACGGCTGCGGGATCGGGCGCGTGCCACGACGCGCCCATGGCGATCGCCACATCCCGGATCACCCGCCAGTCGGGGCGGGCCCCTGCGGGCGGATCGACGGCCGCCTGCACATGCTGCATGCGACGCTCGCCGTTGGTGAACGTTCCCTCTTGCTCGAGCACGCATGCCGCCGGAAAGACCACGTGCGCCAACTCAGCCGTGCCCGTCATGAAGAGTTCCTGCACGATGAGCAGGTCGAGTTTCTTGATCGCTGCGATGACACGGGAGGTGTTGGGGTCGGACTGCACCACGTCCTCGCCCTGAATCCACAGTCCGCGGAGCGAGCCGGCCACGGCGGCGTCGTACATCTCCGGGATGGTCTTGCCCGCCTGTCGCGGCGGCGGGACCCCCCACAACCGACCGAGCCGCTCGCGAGCATCCTCGTCGTCGAGTTTCAGGTAGCCCGTCAACGCATACGGCTGCGCTCCCATGTCGGCGTTGCCTTGCACGTTGTTCTGGCCGCGCAGCGGCAGCATGCCGGCACCGGGCTTGCCCAGCGAACCCGTGAGCAGCCCGAGGTTGCAGTAGGCCATGACGCCCGCCACCCCCTGCGACTGCTCGGACAGCCCGAGTCCGCTCACGAACAACGCCGGGCCCGCGCCGATCATCCGCGCCGCTCGACGGATGTCGGCCTCGTCGATCCGCACCGTGGCGCACAGGTCGGCCATCGACCGTCCACCGAGGAAGGTCGAGAGCGACTCGAGTCCCTCGCAGCGACGGTCAAGGTACTCGCGATCGAGGAGTCCCTCCTCGATCATGACCTTGGCCAACGCGTTGAACAGGGCCACGTTGCCGCCGGGCCACACGGGCAGGTGCACGTTTGCGTATTCGGCCAACTCGGTGCGCCGGGGATCGATGACGATCAAGGTTGCGCCCCGGAGCGCCGCCTGCTTGAGGCGGGCCCCGATCACCGGGTGCGCCTCGGTGGGGTTGGCCCCGGCGATCACGATGGTGCTCGCGCGTTCGATGTCGACGAACGACGCGGTCGCCGCGCCCGTGCCCGTGACCAGCGACAAGGCCACCGCCGTCGAAGAGTGGCACACCCGCGCGCAGCAGT
This sequence comes from uncultured Phycisphaerales bacterium, assembly GCA_903929885.1. Taxonomy (GTDB): domain Bacteria; phylum Planctomycetota; class Phycisphaerae; order Phycisphaerales; family UBA1924; genus UBA2402. The sequence continues at coordinate 60,959 of CAIYWI010000097.1, read as the reverse complement.
CGGTGTTGTTGGTGCCGATCACGGCGCGGAACAACTTCTGCAGCAAGTAGGCGGCCTCGTTGGTCGAGCGCGAACTGGTCATCGTGCCGAGAGAGTCCGGACCGTGCGAGTCGCGAATCTCCCGAAGGCGGCGGGCCGCAAAGCCGATGGCCTCCTCCCACGTCGCGGGGCGAAGGCCGCCACCGTCGCGAACGAGCGGCGTGGTGAGACGGTCGGGGGAACGGTGGTACGCGTGTGAATAGCGACCCTTCACGCATAGTCGCCCGTTGTTGACCGCCGCGCCCTCGACGCCGTTGATGCGAAGCACCACGCCATCGGCGCTCTCCACCCGCACCCGACACCCGACGCCGCAGTAGCCGCAGACCGATTCCGTGACGCTGGAAGGGGGCTTCGCTCTTCCGACGCGGTCTCGATCGGAAATCGCGTTCGTCGGACAGGCGTCGACGCACGCACCGCATGCCACGCAGTCGCTGTCGGCGAACCGCTCGCCCGGTCCGAAGATCAGGCGGGCGCTGCCTCCTCGCCCCTCGACCCCGTACACGAACTGGCCCTGGACCTGTTCGCACGTGTTGAGGCACAGGCGGCACGTGATGCACGCCGACCGATCGAATCGCATGTAGGGGTGAGAGTCGTCGATCGGCAACGTCGGCGGGTTCGCGACGGATGATCCGGTCTGCACGCCGTACCGTGCGAGCAACCGCTCGAACGGGCTGCCGCGAGGGTCTGCGCGAAAGGGCCCGGCAGCCGCGGCTGCGGTGAGTTCGAGCAGGTGATGGCGCATCGTCTCCAGTCGCGGGGTGGCGGTATGGATCTCGGCGCCCGCGACCAGTGGCGTATGGCAGGCGGCCTGCATCCGCTGCCCCTTGACTTCGACCATGCACAGGCGACACCCGCCCTCTGGCGACACATGCGGTGAATGACACAGCGTCGGAATCGCGATGCCCACGCGATTGGCCGCGGCAAGGATCGTCTCGCCCCGAGCGACATCGACCTCCATCCCGTCGATCATGGCGATGGTGCGAACGGTGGCGCTCATGCGCGTCCTCCCGCCTGGCCGAGGCGGCCCATGAGTTGCAGAATTGTCTCGACAGGCCCGGGCGTCTCTCGTCCGAAGGCGCACAGACTGGCGTCTCGCATCAGTGTCAGGATGCCCGCGGCTTCGGGCACATCGCCGTCCCCAAGGCCTGCCGCGACCATGGCGTGGAGGCGTTGCGATCCGAGGCGGCACGGGGTGCACTTCCCGCAGGATTCATCCCGCATGAAACCGATCAGGTGACGCAGAAGACCGCCCCACTCGACACCCTTGGGAATCGCCACGAGGCCGCCATGACCGAGGTTGATGCCCGCCCTGGCCATGGAGGAAAAGCAGATGGGCACGTCCCAGCGATCAGGCGTGACGATGCTTCCCATCGGTCCGCCGATCATGATGGCCTCGAGTTCCACCCCGTCGCGGCCTCCGCCGCCGAGCGTCTGCACGGCCTCTCGCAGGGACAGACCAAACTCCACTTCGACGATGCCCGGCTTGGCGAAGCCGCGGTTGAAGCACAGGGCCTTGGTGCCGCGACTCTGGGGCGTGCCCATCGAGGCATACGCCTCGGAGCCGTGGCGAACGAGCCAGCCGACGTTCGCGAGCGTTTCGACGTTGTCGACCACGGTCGGCATGCCGAAGAGACCGGACTCGACGGGGAATGGCGGTCGCGGGCGCACCTCCCCGCGTTGACCCTCGATGGCGGCCAGCAAGGCCGTCTCCTCGCCGCAGACGTACGAGCCCTGTCCTCGCACGACTTCGACCTCGAAGCCGGCGCCCGGACCAAGTCGGCCGAGGCGGGTCGCCTCGGCGATGGCGCGGTGCACGGTGGTGCAGGCGACCGGGTACTCGTGCCGGATGAAGACGATGCCCCGCGACGCCCCCACCGCCCTGGCGGCGATGGCCATTCCCTCGAGGATCGCGTGCGGATCGCGTTCCATGAGTTCCCGATCGATGAAGGATCCAGGGTCGCCCTCGTCCCCGTTGGCGACGACGTACTTGACCGCACCGCGGGCGGCGGCGGCCTGTTGCCACTTGCGGCCCGTCGCGTATGCCGCGCCGCCTCGGCCTTGGAGTCCCGATTCGAGGATGCACGCCACGATCGCCTCGGGAGCCATGGCGGAGGCGACGTCGAGTCCGCGATAGCAGGCCCGAGCCGTACTCGGCCCGGAGGCGTCGAGCAGTCGTTCGGTCACGATCGGCATGCGAGCGACGCACCGCACCGAAGGGGGCGAGGGGTGCGGACGAGGCCCGGTCGCAGCGGCGTCCATCGCGCTTGCTGCCACGATGATCGCGTCGTCGGGAGGCAGAATCGCCGGTGAGCGATCGCAGTAGCCCAGGCAGTAGACCGGATGGCAGGTGTGGCCGGCGGCGGTGAACGCCTTGGAGACTTCACGACCACCGTTGAGCAGGCAGGAAGTCCCGGCGCACACCCGGATCGCGTCGGGCGGGGCTCGAAACTCGGTGAAAGACGACACCGCACCGCGGAGCGAGGCAACGGGGATGCCGTGCCTCGCCGCGACCGCGGGGACGCCATCGACGGTCAGGGACGTCAGGCCTCCAAGTTGCCGCACGACATCCGGCAGCACCACATCCGGAGATCGATCGGCGGAACAACGCTCGCGGCGAGCCCGGACATGGTCGGACATGGGAGGCCTCCATCGCATGGTAGGAGTCGCCCGCCGACGCGCGATCAGACCCGACCTGGAGGTTCAGAACAAGCCGTCGATTCGTCCAGTCGTCGAGTCAAGATCCACGTCGATGAAGGCGGGACGGCCCGACAACCCCGGCATGGTGCGCATCGAACCGACGAGCGGGAAGATGAACCCGGCGCCGAGGGAGAGTCGCATGTCTCGAACGGTGATGCGGAAACCTTCGGGGGCGTTCTTGAGGTCGGGATTGTCGCTGAATGACAGATGCGTCTTGGCCATGCAGATCGGCAGGTGATCGCAGCCGAGCGCCTCGTAGCGGCGGATCTTTGCCACCGCTTCGTCGGAGAAGTCGACGCCGGAGGCGCCATAGGAGCGGGCGATGGCGTTCACTTTCTCCTCGATGCTCGAGGTCACGTCGTAGAGATGTCGGAAGGTGGATGGGCGTTGGCAGGCGGCGACCACCGCCTTCGCCACCGCGACGGCGCCGGCGCCTCCGTCGGCCCACGCCGTCGACTTTTCGGCGGCAAAGGCGCCGGCTTCGAGAGCGGCTCGCCGAAGCACCTCCACCTCGGCATTGGTGTCGGTTGCGAACGAGTTGATCGAAACCACCACGGGAATGCCGTAGGAAACGACATTGCGGATGTGGCGGATCATGTTGCCCAGCCCCGCCTCGACCAAGGGCAGATTTTCCTTGGTGTAGGCGTCGTCTAGAGGTCGCCCGGCCACCACCTTCGGTCCGCCGCCGTGCATCTTGGTGGCTCGCACGGTCGTGACGAGCACGGCGCAGTCGGGGGTGAGGCCCGCCGATCGACACTTGATGTTCGCGAACTTTTCGAAGCCGATGTCGGAACCGAATCCCGCCTCGGTCACGACGTAGTCCGCCAGTTTGAGGGCGATCTGATCGGCCACCACGGACGAGTTCCCGTGAGCGATGTTGGCGAAGGGGCCGGCATGAACGAAGACGGGCGTGCCCTCGATGGTCTGCATCAGGTTGGGCATGAGCGCGTCCTTCATCAGGACGGCGGCCGCGCCCGCGACACCGATGTCGTCGGCCGTCACGAGGTTGCCCGACCGGTCGAGTCCCACCACCATTCGTCGCAGTCGGGCTTGCATGTCGGCGAGGCTCGTGCTCAGGGCGAGCACCGCCATGATCTCGCTGGCGACGGCGATGTCGAAACCCGTGTGACGGGGCAGGTTCTCCTCGGCCCCCAGCCCGATCTGGATGCGGCGCAGCATCCTGTCGTTGACGTCGACCACGCGATTCCAGGTGATGGTCGACGGGTCGATGTCCAGGCGGAAGAGCGACCGCTTCTGTGCGTCGGTCAACTCGTCGAGATGCCGCGCCTTGAAGCCCAGTCGCTCGGCCCGCCGCTGATGACAGGCCGCCAATGCATGCCGGCCCGTCGAGTCCTTGCGGCACATCGTCGTCGCCAACTGCGAATCGTCCGGATGGGTCGCCTCGTAGTGGATTCGAGAATCGATCGCCGCCGCCACCAGGTTGTTGGCGGCCGCCACGGCGTGGTTGTCGCCGGTCAGGTGGAGGTTGAACTCCTCCATCGGGATGACCTGGCTGTATCCGCCGCCCGCAGCACCGCCCTTGATGCCGAACGTCGGTCCCATGGAGGGCTGACGGATGCAGGTGAAGACTCGCTTGCGGAGATGGGCGCCGATGGCCTGCGAGAGTCCGATCGTCGTCGTCGTCTTGCCCTCTCCCAACGGCGTGGGCGTGATGGCCGTCACCACCACGTACTTGCCCGTCGGGGCGTCCTTGAGTCGGTCTCGGACCGAAAGGTGCACCTTTGCCTTGGTGTGGCCGTAGGGATCGAGTTCCGAGGGCAGCAACCCGACCTCGCTCGCCAACTCCGCAATGGGCTTGGGTGTCGCGGCCTGCGCAATCGCGATGTCGCTGGGAACCGGACGCTTGAGTTGGAGCGGGAGCGGACGGACGGGCTGCGTGATGGCGATGGTCATGCTGGAGGAACCCCGGTGTCGACGATCGTTCGGCCGCAAGCCGGCAGATGCGTCGATATCCCCGCCTCCGGGTGGATGCGGTGCGACTGTCTCCTTTGTCGGCGAACCTCGGCGCCGTGCATGAGCGGCCGCCGAGGCCAGCTGCGTGTCGCGCCGGGCCCGGATTGGAGGGGCGAGGAGGGGGACCGCCGTGCGGCGATTCAGGCCTTGACGGCAACGGGCTTGGGTTCGACCGTGCCCGAGGCGGCAGCCAGCGTCGCGCCGTTGGAGGCGATGACCTTGGCGTACCAGCGGCCCGATTCCTTGATGGTGCGGCGGAGCGTCTGGTAGTCGACGTGGATCAGCCCGAAACGATCCTTGTACCCCTCGGCCCACTCGAAGTTGTCCATGACGGACCAGTGGAAGTAGCCGCGAACATCGGCCCCGTCCTCGATGGCCTTGCGAAGCTCGAGAAGATAGCGGCGGGTGAAGTCGATCCGCTGCGGATCGTGCACGCGGCCGTCCGAGTGAACCCAATCCAGATTCGTCATGCCATTCTCGGTGATGACCACCGGCACGCGATATCGCTCGTGGATGAAGCGAGGTCCCCACCGCAACGACTCAGGCACGATCGGCCAGTTCAGCGCGTTCCGCGGGTGGCCGATGCCGTGATCCACCGGGACGGCCGCGCCATCGTCGCCAGCTCGCACTCGCCCGCCGCTGTAGATGTTGAGCCCGAAGAAGTCGAGGGGCTGGGCGATGGTCTCCATGTCGCCCGGCTCGGGAGTCGGCGCGTCGGCGCCGAACGCTTTCAGGGCGTCCTCGGGATACCGACCGAACACCACCGGGTCGCCGAACCACGTGTTGGTGAAGAACTGTCGCTCGGTGCCCTTCATCGTCGACGTGCGGGCGGCATCGATATCCGCCCTTGATTCGCTGGCGGGCACGTCGACCTTGCCCACCGGGGCCCAGCCGACCGTGGGCGCCGCCTTCGCGCGGGCTCGGATCACCTGCACGGCCTTTCCGTGCGCCAACAGCGTGTGGTGGGCGGCGAGCAGGGCCTGCGAGAACGGATACTTGATGCCCGGCGCGTGCTTGGTGTCGAAATGGCCCAGACCGATGTAGATCTGCGGCTCGTTGATGGTGATCCAGTGACGAACGCGGTCCGACAGCCGATCCACCACCACGCTGGCGTACTCGGCGAACCATGACGCGCTGTCGCGATTCAGCCAGCCACCCGCGTGAAACAGGGCCTGCGGAAAGTCCCAGTGGAAGAGCGTCGCCCAAGGCGTGATCCCCGCCTCCAGCAACTCGTCGACCAGCCGGTCGTAGAACCCCAGCCCCGCCTCGCTCACCTCGCCCCGCCCCTGCGGCATGATGCGAGGCCAGGCAACCGAGAACCGGTAGGCGCGGAGATTCATCTCCCTCATCAACGCCACGTCCTCGACGTAGCGATGCACGTGATCACACGCCGTGTCGCCGGTGTGGCCGTTCACCACCAGACCAGGCTGGCGGCAGAAAACATCCCACACGCTGTCGCTCCGGCCGTGGTCGCGAGCGCCCCCCTCGATCTGATACGAGGCGGAGGCCGCTCCCCACACGAAGCCGCCGGGGAATGCCGCATGCTGATCCGAAGGCGGAACGCTTGAAGGTGAAAGTCGATCCATTCAAAAAGCCGTCCTGGCGATCAACACGATGACCGCTCCCACGAGTTGAAGAATACCCCCACGTCGGCCCCGTCGATGCCGCCGTCCTGATTGATGTCGGCCTCTTGCGATCCTGCCTCCCACGAGTCGAAGAAGGCCTCGAGGTCGCCTCCGTCGATGCCGCCATCGCCGTTGAAGTCGGAAAGGCATGGAGGGCAAGTGATGGGGCCGAACTGGATGTCGTCGAAGAAGACCGAACCAGCGGCCATCGCCGGCTGCCGGAACTCGATCAGCAGCCGCGCGCGAGTGGCGCCCGCGGGCGCCTCGGCTGCCACTGACCGCCGTATCCACTCGCCGGGGGGCATGGTGGCATCGGCGGCGACGACCGACGTTCTCGACAGCACCGCATTGGCGGAGGTCCGCCATTCCACGATCATCGAAGCGACGTTTGCACCCGTCATTCGGTCGGAGGCGGCGGTGTGGAACCATCCGACCGCGGCCATCGTCTGACCGGGCGTGACGAGCACGTCCTGTGCGATCCACGACGCGTTCGAGCCGCCGGTGAAGTTGCCGAACAGCTTGCCCGAGGCGGCGCCGGTTCGAACCACCCCGCCGTCGGTGAAGGCATTCCCCGACCGCACCCAGCCGAAGAAGGGCACTTGACCCGTGGGCCCACGGCTCTCGAACCCACCATTGGCGATCACCGAAGTGGGCTCGAGCAGCTCATAGGCACGCACCCAGTCGACGACCATCTGCTGGGGGAACGGCGTCGACGCGTTGGGATTGCCGGGCCAGAGCCCTCCGACGGCGACATTGAGGATGATGTACATCGGCACGGAGGGGATGCCGCCGTTGATGTTGGTGGCTCGCCGCACGCCGTCGACGAAGAAATCGATCCGATCGGGCTGCCACTCGCACGCGAAGGTGTGGAAGTCGGCGGAGAAGTCGGGGCCGCTGAAAGAGGATGTCTGGGAGAGCGGAGCGGCGGAGGTGCCCCAGTGGTTGGTGAAGTGAACGCGCGTCGGCTCGTGACCGAGCAGTTCCATGATGTCGATTTCGGGCGGCCACGTGTTTTCGGGCAGCAGCCAGAAGGCAGGCCAGATGCCTTGGCCGCGGGGAAGACGAGCTCGCATCTCAAATCGCCCGTAGCGTTGCAGAAAGCTCGTTCGAGTGTTGATGCGGGCCGAGGCGTAGGGAGGATTGAAGCGGTTGTCGCGGGTGGCGGTGATCGACAGGAAGCCGCCCTGAACCGAAACGTTGGCCAGTTGGTAGTACTGCAGCTCGGCGTTGTAGGGCCATCGGCCCGTCTCATGGCTCCATGTCGACGTGTCGAGCGACGTGCCCTCGAACTCGTCGGAGAACGTCAGTCGCCACAGGTCGCCCGGACACTGCGCTACCGCCATGCCGCACGTGGCGGCTAAGGACATCAAGGCGATTTGGCCGCGGATGGCGATCACGGGAGCAAGCATGACGGTGGCCGAGGGGCGGGGCAAAGGCAAAGGGCGCCGCATCCGGAAGGATCGCGGCGTCCGTGGGGTTTGAGGGTACGGGCGATCAGCAGCCGCCGTTGGACCACTGGACGAAGAACGTCTCGATGTCGCCGCCGTCGACGCCGCCATCCTGGTTGACGTCAGCGAAGCTCGAACCGGCCTCCCAGTCGCTGAAGAAGGCCTCGACGTCCGCCCCGTCGACGCCGCCGTCCTGGTTGTAGTCGGCGTAGCAGGTGGTGGCGCCGACGTTGATCAACTCGAGATCGTCCCACCACGTTGCGCCGCCGGCCAGCGCGGTCTGGCGCTGGAGAACGACCGCACGCACCCGCGTGGTGCCCGGAGGGGCCACCGCGACGCCGCTCTGGTAGAAGGCCCATTCGTTGTTGTTGGCCGCGCCGGTGGGCATGGGGGCAGGCGTGTGCGGGGCGTCGAACGTGTCGAAGGTGGAAATGTTGCCCAGGTCATCCCAGAACTCCAGCGAGAGGACCACGGTGTTGCCGTCGGCAATGTGGTCGGAACCCGCGATGGTGCGGCCCCAGCCGGAGATCTGCCACTGCGACCCCTCGGTGGCGGCCACATCCTGGAACCAGCCGCTGTAGGCGGTGGGACCCGAATAGGAGCCCCAGAGCTTCGCCGCGGTGCTGCCGGTGCGGGCGTACTGGTCGTTGTTGGGCCCGCCGTTGCCGAAGTTGTTCCACCACTTGAGCGCGCTGCCAAGGCAGCCGACGTTGGAGTCCTCGAACGACGTGTTCTGGAGCACGTTGGGGCCGCCGGGGTGCGACATCGACACTTCGTCGATGAACGCCGCACCGTTGGTGTATCCGAGCTGCTCGATGGTGGCCGCGTAACGCACATACGCCGAGCCCGGAGGAGCGGTGAATGTGGGGGTCGAGAGCGGCACCGGGAGGCCGAAGGTGTGCGTTCGCTGGGCCGGCGAGCGGTAAAGGCCGTACTCGTGGACGATGTTCTTGTCGGCGTCGAGGAACTGCAGTTCGATGAAGAACTGCGTGCCGTACTGGGTGCCGCCCACGGTGTACCAACGCAACGCGTCGGTGGACGGGCTGGTGACGTAGCACGAGGCAACCCACTCCTCGCCGGGCGAGGTCGGAACGTCCTGGTTGAAGCCGCTGTAGCCGGTCGGGCAGCAGAAGGGGCCGAACACCTTCATCGACTTGACGCCGGTCACGGGGAACGCTCGCTCAAGGAAGACGTTGCCGTAGCTCGCCCATCCCGGCGTGAGGGTGCATCGATCCTCGAAGCTGGGATTCTGCAGCAGGTTCTGGGCGGGGGCAAGCGAGCAGGCGGCTGCGACAAACGCGCCGACCAACGAGGCGATGCGACGGATCTCTCTCGACATGACGATCTTCTCCAGTGGGGCTGTACGACGCTGGCTGTGGCCCGAAGGCCGGAATCCCCGGTGGACCCGCTCACGATCGAGCCGTCCGGGGCACGTGAACATGAACGATGGTCAGATGGGATTGGCGGAGAGGTAGGTCGGGTTGTTGATCCAGCCGAAGGCGCGGCCTCGGCCGGGGTTGCTGGGCACCTCGATGGGCAGCCACGCGGGATTGCCCGAGAAGTCCTTGCCAAGGGCGAAGAAGTCCTGCGTCTGCAGGTCGCCCGCGTCCTCGACCTCGACGCTTCCGCCCTCGGGGGCGATGAACAGCCGGGCACTCGTGTCGAGGAACGAGATCGTGCCCGCCTTGTTGTGGCGGTGGGTCATCTGGTCGTTGTACGCCCAGAGGCCGTCGGGAAAGCTGGTGTTGTAGAACTTGGTGCTCTCCTCGACGAAGAGGGGCACGCCCTCGAGTTGCTGAAGCTCCTCCACCCGGGAGTTGGGCAGCGAGGGCGGAATCGCGGCCGCGCTCGGCTGCCTGTTGTAGCCGACCCGTGTCGTGGTGCCGAGCTTCACGCCTTGCATCGCCTGGATGAAGGTGTAGTCGAAGTCGAGCTCGGTCCCGAAGGCGAACTGGGCAGCGCTCGTTCCGTTGGCCGAGCGACGCTTGTTCGTCGGGCACGCGCCGCAGGCATCGACGTTGTCGATGTACTTGTACGCCAGCCCCGGAACGATCCTCGTGCCGTCGGCCGGGTCGATCCCGCGGGCCCAGGCCGTCACCTCGTTGTTCCGCGAGTCGCGGATCGCGAGGCCGTTGGGGCCGCGGAGCTTGTCGGGCCACACGTGGTCCTTGAAGTCGGCCGCGTACAGGTTCGCGCCCACCGCGAACTGCTTGATGTTCGACATGCACACCGTCTGTCGACCGGCCTCGCGCGCCTTGCCCAGCGCGGGCAGCAGGATGCCGATCAGCAGTGCGATGACCGCGATGACGACCAGCAGTTCGATCAGCGTGAACCCTCGGTCGCGAGAAGGACGTTGAAAGGCGTGTTTCATGCTGTGGGATTGCATCGGGCTTGACTCCTCGAACTCTCTCGATACCTCACGTCCCGAAGGCGACCTCATCGGGTCGCCGTCTCCTTGTTCGCCGACTGTCCCGCCGCCGAGGCGGGAATCCGCACGGGGCTGGGCGCCGCCGGCGATTCCACCGGCAGCCGCACCCCGTCGGGCAACACCCGCACCGCCGTGGCCGGCGGGGGGCACGTCGTGTGATTGATCTCGAAGCGCGTGTGACGGACCATCTGCATCACCGGCGGCGTGTCCTGCACTCCGCCCGTCAGGCGAGAGAGCCACCGCGACGCCTCCAACCCCATCCACCTCGCATCCTGCACCACCGCGGTGCACGACGGATAGGTGTGCTCGCGGATGTCGCTGTCGTCGAACCCCACGATCGACAGTTCCCGAGGCACCTTGATGCCCATCTCCAGGCATCGACGCATCGCGCCGATGGTCGCCATGGGGTCCGTGATGAACACCGCCGTCGGTGGCTGGGGCAATCCCATCAGGTGGGTGATCGCGTTGGCGCCGTTCTCGGGGGATGCCGGACTCGTGATCACCAGTTCAGGAACCACGGGCACGCCGGCCGCGGCATGCGCCGCCGTGAAGGCGCGCCGACGGTCGTTGTGGTCCGTGTCGGCAATGGCGTGAGTGAGCATCGCGATTCGACGATGGCCGAGATCGAGCAGGTGTCGGACGGCGCGATGGCTGTCGTCGTAGCTGTCGGTGCACACGTAGCTGATGCGAGGATCGTCGAAGCGGTCCGCGATGACGATGGCGGGAAAACCCTCCGTCGCGATCGCGTCAACCACGCGACGCGTGTGCTCGAACGTGCGGAGGATCACGCCGCGAAGTCCCTTGCGAGAGAAGAACTGCGAATAGGTCTCTTCGGGACTCTTGTCCCGGCGGATCGAGACGATCTTGACGTCGTACCGCTGCTCGTTCACGCCCTCGAGCATGCCCGACAGCAGCGCCATGTCGAAGCTGCCGTACTCGGCACGCACGATGTCCTCGGGATACACCAGGCCCAGCACCGCCTGGGTCCGTTGCGACACGCTGACATAGCGGGCGAGCTCGGCCTCCGCCAGCACCCGCTGCCGCGTCTTGTCGTCGACGTGAGGATGGTTATTCAGCACACGCGACACCGTGGCGACCGATACGCCGCTCCGTTCCGCGATTCGCCGCATGCTCGCCATCGGATTGCCCTCGACCTGCCGAAGTCTGAAACGTGGCTGAAACAGTTACAGAGATGATTCAGTGTACCGGCAATCGCTCGATCGGTCAAGATGTTCGCGCTGGATGAAACATCAGTTCCACGCGTGGGGGAACCGGGGACGCGAACATCATGCGAACGGGCGGCTATCGGGAGCGGTCGCTCGGCGACGGAAAGAGCAACGAGGCCATCTCATGGGCCAAGGCCGCCATGAACGGTTCCGCGATGGTCGCGTATTCGTACCGATCGTCATTGAGCACGCCGTCCGCGTTGGTGTAGATGCAGGCGGCCAGGAAAAACGCGTCGCCGGTGGCCGGATCCTCGATGTAGGCGTTGTCAATCGTGAACCCGTACGCTTGCCCCACCTTGTTCACGACCCTGGGTTGACGGTCGGGTCGCCAGGCGCGAAGTCCCGGCAGGAAGAACTTGCAGTACTCGTCCGTGAAGTGCGGGTCGTCAAGCACGGGGTTGGCCGATTCCCGTGGATACTGCTCCATCGGGGAGACGAGGCGAAGGCGATCGGTGGCGTCCAGCGAGAAGGCCCGGCCTCCGAGGTCGATGTCCGGCCTGACGATCATGATCAGGGCGTCCTGAAGGTCCAGGAGCGAGGCGTTGTTTCGTCGCGAGAAATCAACCGGGCCTCGCACGACGGAACCGCGACTCATCATGCCCTCGCCGACCAGCACGCCGCGTTGCTTGAGGGGTTCAACCCGGCGGCCTTGGCGGGCCGGAATCTCGATGTCGCCCAGGGGCGTTTCAATCGTGACGGCCGCCGTCCGCGACTGATCGGGGATGGGGCGAGGATCGGACAGTCGGTGCGAGATCCGCACTGACGAAAGGCCAGCCCGATGCATCCGATCATTGATCTCGTCGACGCCCGTCAGGTCATAGAGCCGGTTGAACGCCTGGTTGTCGGACACGAGCATGATCCTTCGGATCTCGTGCTGCACGGTGATGGCGCCACCGGCGTTGTTCGAGGGCTCGCGATCCTGCACGGGATCGCCCTCGAAGAGCGGACTGAACCGAAGCGGGGCGTTCGCATCCGCCATCGGGTTGCCCGTACGGGCGCGGAGGTCGGAGAGCGATTCGAGCGCGGCGACCGCCGCCAACAGCTTCACCGTGCTGGCGGGATAGAAGTACTCCTCGCCGCATCGCCAAGTCAGGCGATGGAGGCCAACCCGTCCGTCGGAGCCGCGTTCGACTTTGGCCACCGCCACCTGCACTCGAAAGGCCGCAGGGTCGCGGAGCACCTGACCGAAGGCGTCGGGTCGCGAGGCCAGTCGGTCGCGGATGGCGTTGGTCGCGTTCCTCGACTCGCAGCCGCCGGGCCCCAGAAGCAGCGTGGCGAACAGGACGCAGCACTCGACGGCGCGACGGAGGGCCGGCATCATCGCTCCTCCACGCTCAACTCGGAGGCGATCAACTCGATGGCCCGCTGGCGTGGACGGATCAGGCGACAGGCGCTTCCGTCCACGAGCACCTCTGCCGGTCGAGGGTGGTCGTTGTAGTTCATCGACATGGACATCCCGTACGCGCCGGCGCAGAAGACAGCCAACAGGTCGCCGGGTTCAAGCGGCGGCAGGCGCCGCCCCTGGGCGAGAAAGTCCGAGGATTCGCACACCGGTCCCACCACATCGCAGGTGATCAGCCCGTCGAAGGGCTGGTCCTCGCGGAGATCGCCGGGCGTCAGGCCACCGCGGGGGGTCGCCGGCCACACGAAGTGATACGCCTCGTACAGCGCGGGGCGAATGAGCGTGTGCATGCCCGCATCGCCGATGACAAAGGCCTTGGTCCGGCCTTGCTTGACGTACTGCACCCGGGTCAGAAGCACGCCGGCCTGGCAGATGATCGACCGGCCGGGTTCCATCACGATCCGAATGCCGCGGGCCTTGAGCGGCGCAAGCAGCGGCACAAGCGCGGTCGCGAACGACTCGATCGCCGCGGGGGCGTCCTGCCCGTAGTCGACGCCGTACCCCCCGCCGATGTTGAGTACCTCGATGGTCGTGCCTTGCGATGCCAGTCGGTCGATCAGGTCGCCGATCACCGCGACGGCCTCCGCGTAGGGCCCTGGAGTGGCGATCGGGCTGCCAAGGTGCACGTGAAGGCCGATCAGTCGCAGCCGCCCGCCATTCCTGAAGCGGGCGAAGAGCGCGGGCACCTCGCTCAGCGCGATGCCGAACTTGTTTTCGCTCCGGCCCGTGGTCGTGTAGCGATGCGTGTGGGCATCGACATCGGGATTCACGCGGATGCACCCGCGTGCGTCGATGCCCAGCGACGAGGCGATTCGATCGATCCGCTCGCACTCGCCCGCAGACTCGATGTTGAACAGGCCGACCGGCCCCCGCCCGGTCACCGGTTCGCCCCGCCTCCCCTTCGCATCGGCGCCCAGCAATGAATGCGAGCCCGAGAGGGCGGCGGCGATCTCCGGTTCGGACTTGCCCACGCCGGCGAACACGATCTTCGACATCGGCGAGCCCGAAAGCCACGCTCGCTCGAGCTCCCCGCCGGAGACCACGTCCATGCCCGCGCCAAGATCGGCCAGCACCCTCAGGAGGTGGAGGTTGCCGCTGGCCTTGAGGGCGTAGCACACGAGCGGAGCGACGGGCGCGAACGCCGCCTCGAAGCGACGGAAGCTGGCAACCATCGCCCGACGCGAGTACGCGTACAAGGGCGTTCCGTGCTCGCGAGCGATCGCTTCGGCGTCGCACGCGTCGATCATCAGCGTCCTCGAACTGTCGGGCGACGCCTGTCGGTAGTCGATGAACGGGAGCATGCCTCGGGGCGAGTGTAGCGGCGGACGCCGCCGCAAGGGTTCAGTGGCCTTCTGCGCGCGGAACGCCGAGGCGGCGTCGCAACAGCAATGCCTCGAAGAGGACCCACGCCGCCGCCAAGGGCAGCGCCCACCATGCACCCGGATCGATCCGATCGAGCGCCGCCTTGACCAGTCGCTCAGCATTGCCCTTGCTGACGGCCTTGGCGACGCCCACGAGCGGATGGGGACGCGTCAGCGCCCTCGCTGCCGGCGTGGAGAGGAACCGCGTTCCGGACGCCCCCTTGCCCGCGGCGGCCTCGAGAAGGTCGTCCGCGGCGTCGGGCGCCGTCTTGACGACGCGTCGCAGCGTCGATGCCCCCTCGCTCCCGGTGACGTGAAGGGCGAAGGCCCCCCGTGGTCGACGCTCAAGGAATCGAGCAAGCATCGGGAGGTCCGACGGATCGTCGACCAGGGCGAGCACGCGAATGGCCCCGCCGGGGCTCGCCCGCTTCGCGATTGACGCCACGTCCTCGCACACCGTGGCCAACTCGCCCGAGTTGCGCTGACGCAGCAACCGACGAAGGTGTTCGGCCATGCGATCGCCAATGGCTCCGGTCCGTCTGGCCGCCTTGAGAACCGATGGAGCCCAGTCGATCTCCGGCGCAAGCGTGGTGGCGGCCCCCACGAACGACAGCAGCAGCACCAGTTCGTCCGAATCGCCGTCGATGACCAGCTTTCCCCCCTCGATCACGATATCGCGAAGATCGCCGACGAGGAAGAAGTCGGCGGCGACAGCGCCGATGATCGACTCGAGGTCCGTGCCTCGGCCCGACAACGCGCCGAGCCCGGCACTCCGGATCTTGCGCAGCCACCCGTCCCGTTCCGCGATGGTCGCGTCGAGCGCCGTCTCGAGCCGATGCCGCTCCTGGGCGTCTGAAATTGCGTCCAGCCCTCCCCGGGCGACCATCTCCGCCTCGCCGAATCGTCCCTGGGCTCGCAACGCCTCGACTTCGGCGAGATAGTCGAAATCGGGCAGTGCGGCCAACTGCAGCCTGGCCAATCGCGCGCCCGTATCGGCGGCGAGCACCCAACAGATGAATCCGGCGATGGCCAGGCGGGCCACCCCCCACTTGCAACGCCAAGCCCGCCAGAGCACGCGAACCACGTTCAACCTTTCTCCGACGAGAATCGCACGATGACGCCGACATCCGGGCCCGCAATCGACCTCACCAGTTGGCCAAGCCGCTCTCGAGTGGCATCCTCGACGCGTTTGGCGTCCTGAGGGCGAAGTTCGAGCGATCCCGCCGCAGCCGCCACGTCACGCCGTGCTTGGCTGAGGTAGTACTCGCCCGCCTGGCTTCGCAGACGAAGCCAGCCCACCTCGACCGCCGGCTCCGTGCCTTCGGAAAAGATCTCGGTGGCGATGCGAGTCGGCGGCGGCACCGTCACGACATACGCCCGCGAGGCGGGACTCCAGGCGAGTCGCTCCGTTCGCATGCGGGACAGGTCGACGCCGTAGGAAAGTCGCACGGGCACCTCGATGACGGCCCGGACGTCACCCCGCCAACTCTGCTCGCCTCGCTCGACTCGGACCTTGGTGTCGATCTCGACGCTGACCAGTTTCGTGGTCTCGACGGCAGAGGCCACCTCCGCGAGGGGGCGAGGGGGTTCGGAGTCATTGACGGCCACTGCCGCGAGCGTTGCCGCGAGTTGTTCGCGCTGCACGCGCCACGTCCACCACCCCAAGCCGCCGAAGAGCGCAAGGGCGGCGAGGAAGGGCGTCAAGGGGCCGTTGGGCATTCTCGAGGTGGGCATCGCAGGGTCCCGTTCGCGTGCACGAGGTTCTCGCTCCCCAACCATCGGCACGATGAGCGCCAAAGCAAGAGGGACGCCGCGAGCGGCGTCCCTCCGAGGTTCTGCATGCATGCTGGGGCGATCCGCCGCCGATTCAGGAGCGGCGACCGAGGGCCCAGCCGATTCCGCCGCCCAGCAGCGTGACGCCGCCCATGACGCCGAGGATGATCATGAAGTTGTCGCCGATGACGGAGAGCATGCCTCCGCCGAAGGTCGAGACCAGCCCGGTGATCACGGCGAAGGCGGCGATGCCGATGGACAGGATCATGCCGATGGCCAAGCCGCCGACGAGGCCGGAACCGGCTCCGTCGTAGGCCTCGGGGAGGGCTGCAACGCCCACGGCGGCGCCCGCCGCGGCGAGTTCGCCGCCCGAGCCGCCCGGAGTCTCGAAGAGGTCGCCCCCGCCCTGAGCGGGTTCGATGGCCGTCTGCTGGGCGACGGTGTCGGAGCCGTACACGTCCTCGAGCAGGTTGGCGCCCAGCGACGTGTCGTCGCCTTCGCGCGTGAGATCGAGCAAGCCGCCCGAACCGGAGGCGCTTCGAGGATCTTCGCCGGGGTCGACAAGCCCCTGAGCGTTCGATACACGGGTGACGGCGGAGGGATCGCTCTCGTCGGTGTCCTCGGCCTCGAAGATGCTGATGCCGGTCGATTCTTTCTCGTCGGCGAGAGGAATGGCCATCGCGCTGCCGGAGGAGGCAAGCGAGATCGGCTCGAGTTCGCCGCTGTCGGCCAGCGGGATGGTCTCGTCGCCGCCGCCGGCGAGCAGGTCGATCTGCTCACGCTTGAACATCAGCTTGTCGCGGTCGCGGAACTCCTGAAGTTGGCCGCTCTTGGCCATGTCTCGCACCTGATCAGCGGACTTGCCAAGCTTGGCGGCGGCCTCTTCCAGCGTGTAGAACATCTTTTCCATCGGACGGGATTCTCCGACTCGAGCAGGGAGTTCAACCCGGGGATGGGCGGCATTCCGCCCGACAGGACCCCGAACCGTGAACGACACCCTTCCCTTCAGTATACGCGGCGGCCGCAGGCGGGCTGCGGGCTCCCGTTCGCCTTTCTTCCGGGCCGCCTCCGCCTTCAGCTTCACCTCGCGACATCCCCCGGAGTCGGTGTGCGGAGACCGTAAGGGTTCTGTCACGACCCCGCCGTGGTCGATGTATGCTTGTCTCCGTCTGACCGTCCCTCTCGCGAACCTCGTCCACGGTTCGCACCCCATGGCCAAGGACCAATCCAAGCAGTCGCGGGTCGAATCGCTCTCCCGGAGTGTTCGAAGCCGTCATCGCGATCTGGCTGAGCGACTGTTCACGCCCGAGGGATGGGCTGACCGCTCGATGGCGTGGCTGCTGTCGCCGGGCACGGCCGCCGGGTTGGCCATCACGGCTGCCTTCGCCGTGGCGGTGTGCGCGATCATGCTCTGGACTCGCGACCAGCCCCTTGTGGCCGTCGAGCGGGTCATGGACGAAACGCGACTCGTGCGCATGAAGATGACGGTCGACGACCAGTCGCTGACCGATCGGGCCAGGGAACTCGCTCGCCAGAAGTCTCCGCGGGTGTATTCGGCTGACATGACGGTGATCGAGTCGCTCACGCAGTCGATCGAGAATCTCCCCAAGGCGCTCGCCTCCGTCGAGCGGCTGGATGCGGTCGACCCCTCCATTCGCGAGCAGTTCGGGCTCAGCCAGCCCTTGCTGGAGGCGGTCCGCGCCGAGGTGGTGGACGGCAACTCGAGCGCTGCGTGGGTCTCCAAGGTTCGCACGCTCGACACGCTGCTCAAGCGACGCCCGATCCTCGACGCGCAGACGTTCCAGAAGTCGGTGCAGGAAGGCACGACCCTCTACGTGAAACTGCTGGTCGAGGGCGAGGAGTCTCGGCAGACGCTTCGGGGCGACGTGGTCAACGTCCAGGACAAGGCGCTCGCCGACGTCGCCAGCGCCATGGCGAGAGACGCGGGTTTCACCGGTCCGGCGCGAGATCTGGTGGTCAACCGACTCCTCAGGGACCCTCGCCCCACCTTCACCTTCAACGAGACCGAGACCGCCAAGGACCAGAACGCCGCCGCGGCCGCCGTCCTGCCCGTTCGAATCGAGACGCCGGCTGGACAGGTGATCTTCCAGCGGGGCGAGGTGCTCTCGTCCGCCCAGCGAGACCTGTTCCGTGCCGAGATGGAGCACTTCCTGCGTCAGGTCGACGGGTTCACCATGTGGTCCCAGCGGATCGGCGCCGCCTCGGCCGCGCTGGGCATGACGCTCGCCTTGGCGGGCTATTCGCTGCTGTTCTGTCGCCGAATCTGCAGCCGCCCTTCCCGCATCGCCGGGGTCGCCGGCTTGCTGGCGGCCTCGCTGCTGGCCGCGTGCGTCGGCACGGCCGCCGCCCCGCAGTTCGCCTCCGTGACCGGCGTGATTCCCACGGTCTTCGTGACGATGCTCATGTGCATCGCCTACGACCGACGCAGCGCACTGGCGTTTGGACTCCTCCACGCGTTGATGGTCTGCGTCGCGCTCCGCGAGTCGGCCGGTCACATGGCCGTCATGATCACCGGCATCGCGTGCGTGGTGTGGACGCTGGCCGAGATCCGCGAACGCAACAGCCTGCTCCGCACTTCGCTGTTCGCGGCCGTCGGCCTGGCCGGGGCGACCCTCGCCTTCGGCCTCATCGAGCGGCCGCTCTCCCCGAAGGTCTGGCGCGAGATCGTCTCCGATGCCTCGCTCGCGGCCGGCGGGACCCTGGTCGCCGGCGGCGTCGCGCTCTTCCTGCTTCCCGTGCTCGAACGGATTTTCAACGTCACCACCGGCCTCACGCTCATCGAACTCCGCGACCCCAAGCAGCCGCTGCTTCGCGAGTTGCAGGTGCGGGCCCCGGGCACCTACACCCACTCGCTCAACGTCGCTTCGATCGCCGAGGCCGCCGCCGAGGCCATCGGCGCCGACTCGCTGCTCACCTACGTCGGGGCGCTCTACCACGACGTGGGCAAGATGAACAAGCCCGAGTACTTCGTCGAGAACCAGGTCGCGGGCATCAACAAGCATGACCGCCTCAGCCCGGCGATGAGCCTGCTCATCATCATCGGACACGTCAAGGACGGCATGGAACTCGCCCGCGAGTTCCGCCTCCCTCGCTCGATCCAGCACTTCATCGAGGCCCATCACGGCACCACCCTCGTCGAGTTCTTCTTCGCCCGCGCCCGCAAACTCGCGCAGCAGGCCGGTGGCGTCGGACTGGTCGGCGGCTCCGATGCCGAGGAGACCGAGCCCGAAGACGTCTACTTCCCCGACGAGTTCGAGTACCGCTACCCGGGGCCTCGTCCGCGCACCAAGGAATGCGCGATCCTCATGATCGCCGACGCCGTCGAAAGCGCGACCAGGTCGCTCGCCGATCCGACCCCCAGCCGGATCGAGACCTTGGTGCGCACCCTCGCCAACCGACGCCTGCTCGACGGACAGTTCGACGACTGCGAGCTCACGCTGCGCGAACTCAACGTCATCGTGGAGTCGGTCTCGCGAACCCTCGCCAGCATGTTCCACGCCCGGATCGCCTATCCCGCCGGCGAATCCTCCCGGACCGGCTGAGCTCCGCCGCGACTACCGTTGCGCTCGCGTGGCCGCCACCGCTCCCGTCAAGCCCCTCCGACTCCTGGTCGTCCTGCCCAACTGGGTCGGCGATCTCGTGATGGCCACGCCGGCCCTGCGACTGCTTCGCCAGTCGCTTCGAGGCAGCTTCATCGGCGGCCTCTGCCGCCCGGGCGGCGACGAACTCCTCGAGGGTCTCGACCTGCTCGACGAGGTCCACGTCGAACGCGGTGGTGGCGTCTTTGGGCCCAAGTTCATTGCCGCCCGCATCCGCCCTCGGATGTACGACACCGCCCTGCTGCTCACCAATTCCTTCTCGACCGCTCTGGTGGCCCGCATCGCCGGCATCCCCCGCCGGGTCGGGTACAACCGCGACGGTCGCGGCTTCCTGCTGACCGACAAGCTCGTGACGCCCCGGCGTGGCGACGGTTCCTACGCGATCATTCCGGCCTGTCGGTACTACCTCGACGCCGCCGAGTCGATCCTGCACGAGCACCTCCCGCGCTACAACGCGCTGAGCGCGACGCCCATCCCGCTGGCGTTTCCCCCCGGCCTCTTCATGGAGTTGGCGGCTTCGGAGCGTCAGCGGGCGGCCGCCGCCGAGGTGCTGCGCAGGGCCGGCGTCGATCCCGCGAGCCGTTACGCGGTGCTCAACCCCGGCGGCAACAACCCCGCCAAACGCTGGCCCGCCGAGCGATTCGCCCGCCTTGCCGATCACCTCCACCGGCGGCACGGACTCCGCGTGCTTGTCAACGGATCGCCGGCCGAGGCCCCCATCATCGACGCCATCGTCTCGGACGCGACATCCGCCACGCCGGTCAGCATCGCGGCATGCGGGAGTTCGCTTGGGACTCTCAAGCCCATCGTCGAAGGCGCCGCGATCATGGTCACCAATGACACCGGTCCTCGACACATCGCAGCCGCCATGGGGACGCCCGTGGTGAGCCTCTTCGGTCCGACTGATCATCGCTGGACACTCATCCCCACCCGCCCCGACGCGCCGGAGCGGATCCTCGTGGCCGATCCGACGCTTCCGGAGCGAGAGAGCGCGAACGACCACCCCGCGCGATGCGCCATCGATCACATCAAACTGGACGCCGTCGCGGCGGCTGCCGACGAACTGCTGGCCCTGCAAGGCTCCTGACGGCTGTCAAGCCCGGGCGGTGGCGTCCTCGATGCCCAGTTCCGCGAAGCGGGCCCTCACCATGTCCGAGATCAGCGATGCCGTCTCGCGGTATTCCTCGATCGGACCTCCGATCGGATCGGGCACGTCGCGGCCTGCAGGGTCGAGCAGCATCGCCTTCCCCTGCTCCGACGGCGGCAGCCCGGCGCGAATCGCCTTGAGGTGCCCGCCGGTGAGCGCGTAAATCCGGTGGCTCGACGCCACGAGCTCCTCGTCGAGCATGCGGCTGCGATGGTGACCCGGTTCGATTCCCATCTCCTCGAGGGCCGTCCTCGCCTCTCCGGTCATCGGCGCGCCGCTCCCGGCAGCGACGCCGGCCGAGGCGATCGACACCTCGCGTGCGCCCGAACGGGCCACGAGGTCGCGAGCGACGGCTTCGGCCATCGGGCTGCGGCAGGTGTTGCCGGTGCAGACGAAGAGAATGAGGCGATGCATCTTCTTGTGAATGTAGCGGGCCTCGTACACCCCGGGTCCGGTCACTTCCACGCCGGCGGGGCCGAGCATCACCGGGGTCGAAGGGCCTGCGAATCGTGTCGGCCCCGCGTCGACGACCAGACGGATGCCCATGCCCGCCGCCGCGGTCGCCACGGAGGCGCCCGCCTCGATGCCCTGACCGAGTCCCAACGCGCCCAGACGCTCCATCAGCACGGGTACGCCTGACGTCTCGATCACCTGTCGCGTCCAGTCCAAGGCGGGCACTCGCACCGTCCACGTGTCGGCCACCTCCAGCACGCCGGCCTCGACGCCGAGGCTCGCGCGGGCATCCCGGCTGCGTGCCGCGTCGAGATGCACCGAGAGACGCACCGGACCGGGAAGCAACTGGTCGAAGGCTCGGCGGTGGTCGTCTCGCGAGATGCCCAGCGTCGTCGCCACCTCCGTCGGGTCGTGGGCATGCCAGGTGAAGGCCAGCGGCTCGCGCGGCGCACCGCTCCTGACGGTGATCAGGTCCCGCAGCAGGGCCACTGCCCGAGGATCGGAGGCTGCCGCTGCGACCCCGTAGAGCGTCTCGGTGGGCAGGATCACCAGCGCTCCCTCCCTCAGGAGCGAGGCGGCATGGTGCATCAGGTCGGGCGAAAGCGTGGTCATGCGAGGTGCGACCGGGAGCGGGACGGTCAGTCTCGAAGCACGGGAACCAGCAGCGTGAGGAGGGTCAGGGTCGCCGCGTTGTGCACGAAGTGCGCGGCCATGCATCCCACGATGGTGCCTCGCCACTCGCGGATCAGCGCGAAGGTGAAGCCCAGCAGGATCACCGGTCCGAGCATGAGGTACTCGTACCCGTGCATCACTCCGAACGCCAGCGCGCTCGCCGCCGCGGCGGCGACCAGCGACATTCGAGCGCGAAGATGTCCGAAGAAAGCGCCCCGAAATACGGTCTCCTCGACGAAGGGGGCCCAGCACGTCGCCAGCACGAAGAACATGACCATCTCGAGGGTGCCGGCGTGGGCCATGATCTCGATGATGGGGTTGTCGACCGGAGGTTCGCCGTCCGTGCCCGGTCCCTTGACGGCGCTGACGAGTCTCGCGGTGATCAGGAAGACGACGCCCAGCGCCGGGAGCATGGCGAAGTACCCGAGCAGTCCCAACGCGATCTCCTTGAACCAGCCGGCGCCGCGGTGCCATCCGATGCGATGCGGGAAATCGCTCCATCTCGCCCCCCGCAGCAGCGGCCACAGGCAGGCGGGCACAAGCAGCCACTGAACGACCAACTGGGCCTTGAGCCCCCACTCGGGCGTCGCGCCGTCAGGTCCGACGATGAGCCAGGGCATCACAAGCTTGATGAGCAGGAATCCGCCCGCGAACACGGGCAGCACCTCGAGGTAGGCGCTGCCGCCGGGCAATGGCGGGGAGAACGTGGGCCTGAGCTTGCCGGTGGCCATCATCACGACCATCGTGGCAAGGCTTCCAAGCCCTGCGATCACGGCTGTCAGGAGCACCAGCAGCAGCAGCGAGAGGACTGCGATGACTCGAAGCCCGCCGTCGAGCAGCGGGGCTCGTTCTGGTGAGCGGTCGTCGAGCCCCCGAGTGAGCGAGAGTTTGGCGAACCAGCCGTGCCGCGATACCAGCGCTTCGCGAAGGTCGGCGGGGAGGTCCGCCGGGCGTTCGGCCTCGAGCACGCGACGGACGAGGAGCAGGTCGGCCGCCACCTGGGGCGGAAGATCCTTCTCCGCCTCCAGCAAGGCCAACCACTTGAGGGCCTCGTCCACGCCGCCGAGTTCTCCCGCCACCATCGCCATTCGAAGTCGATCCACCGGCGAAGTCGCCTGATCGCCGATTCGCGGGATGAACACGTCCCCCTTGATCGACTTCCTGGCTTCGGACGACCCTTGCGTGTTGATGTAATGGACGACCTTGACCGCGATCTTCGAGACCACGGCCGTCGAGTTCAACAATCCCGGCACCTTGATCGGCGCCGTGGCGGGATCCGGTGCCGGCTCGGGCGCAGGTTTCGAGAACTGGTTCAGGAAGACCACCCCGCCCACGAGCAGCAGCGTCGCGATCCAGGCGAACAGCCGACTGCGCGGCGAGCCCGGATCCGGACTCGCCGCCTTCGGAGCAGGCGAGTTTGAACGAGTGGTCGGGGGCGGAACGGTCGGCGCAGGGTCGGTGGTCATGCGATCAGGGGTGGGAACGCCGCGCGATCAGGTCCGAGATGTCGGACCACACGCATCATAGATCGGCCGATCCGCCATCCGTTCGGGAGCACCGTCTCTCCGGCGGGCCGCATCACCTACACTGCCCCCCTCGCGAGGGGCATGGAGTTCGCCTGATGACCACCAACACAGTCGCGACGTGCACGATCTGTGCCGGCCCGTTGGGCGCCGAGAAGCCCGCGTCCGACGCCAAGGGACGCCCGGTGTGCGCTGCGTGCGTCGAGCGGGCTCGCAAGGCCAAGCTCGCGGCCAAGGCCGCCTCCAAGGCGCCCGTCGGGGGCACGCCCGCCGCCAGTCTCGACCAACCGGACGACAACGCCTTCCTGCTCGAACTCGGCGGCAAGGCCCAGGCCCTCTCCGGCGGCAAGCCCTGCCCCCAGTGCGAGATGGTCGCCAACCAGCAGGACCGCGTGTGCCTGAGTTGCGGGTACGACTTCGAATCGGGCAAGAAGGTCCGCACCAAGATCGAAAAGGCGCCCCGAGCCAAGCAGGGCGGAGCGAGCCCCGGTTCCGGGCAGAAGGTCGCGATGGTGGTGGTCGCCTTGGCCGCGGCGGCCGCCGCGGCGTGGTACCTGCTCAACGCTCAGGGCTGAGTCCGCGAGCCGAAAAAAACCAGCGGCCGCGCGTTTCCGCCCGGCCGCCTGGAGGGAGAAAGAGAGAGAGTTCGTTGCCGGCCGTGCCTGACGGCCGGGGCGTTTCAGGTGAGCAGGTTGCCCAGATCGTTGATCTGCGTGGCGACCTGGTTCTTGATGTCGGCCAACTTCTCGGGCGTCAGCTTGAGCGAGTCCATGACGGCCGGATCCGGCGTCAGGTCGAGAATGTCGTGACGGAAGCCCGAGCCCACCTCGGCCGCGATGCGGTCCGCGACATACACGATGGCGCTGAGGGTGCGGGTCTCGAAGGAGAGATCCATCGGACGGTGGTGGTAGCCGGTCACCATCACTAGGCTCTTGGGGAACTTCCACTTCTCGCACAGCGCCGAACCGAAGTCCTGGTGCGTGGCGCCGAAGATCTCGTTCTCGAAGGCGAGGAAGTCGTTGCAGGGCACGCCTCGGGCGTCGGTGCCGGTGGCGTTGAGGCACTGGATGAGCTTCTCTCGCTCGACCTGCATCTCGACCATGATGCCGATGTCGTGCATCAGGCCGGCCAGGAAGGCCTCGTCGGCGAGACCGAGCTTGAGCGAGTTGGCGATCATCTTCGCCGCGGCGGCGGTGACGTTGCTGTGCGTCCAGAGGTCCTTGGCCGCGAAGCTCGAGGTCAGTTCGCCGCCCTTGAAGAGCTTGGCGAGCGACGCCGCGATGGCGATGTTCTTGACGGCGTTGAGACCGAGCATGACGATCGCGCGATTGATGCTGGCGATCTGCCCGGGGAGGCCGTAGAAGGACGAGTTGACCACCTTGAGGATGCGGCTGCAGAGCGCGGGGTCGGCCGAGATGACCTTGTTGAGGTCCTGGGCCGTCGACTTCGGGCTCTCGACCAGCTCGACGATCTTCACCGTGATCTCGGGAAGGGTGGCGATGTGACTGATTTCGCGGATCGCG
Source organism: uncultured Phycisphaerales bacterium (assembly GCA_903929885.1). Classification (GTDB taxonomy): domain Bacteria; phylum Planctomycetota; class Phycisphaerae; order Phycisphaerales; family UBA1924; genus UBA2402. The sequence continues at coordinate 36,048 of CAIYWI010000097.1, read as the reverse complement.
TTGTTGACGATCGCATCCTTGTCGCCGGTGTGGGGGGTGCCAACGCTCATGCTCATGCGCTCCCGATTCGGTGTGTTCAATCCGGCGTCGATCCTGACGCCTGTGATCCTCTTACGCATCGGACGTTCCGCCCCGGGACTTTCTCTCGACACCCCTTATTCCGCGAGACCCGCTTCCGTCCCGCCCCCCTCGGGGGATCGGCGGCTTGTCGAGGCGTAACCTCTGTCGCTGAAGCGGTTGCCATGCGAATGCCCCCCGACGCCATCCTGAGGCCCGCGCTTATCGGCACCCTCGCCGCTTGGATGGCCCTTGTGGTCGCCTCCGGCGCCTTCGCGGCCATCTCCTTCCCCGCCGTGAGGGAACTCTCGCCGTTGGTGCCGTCCATGCCGGTGATGAGCGAGTCCCACTGGAAGGTCGTCGCCGGAGTGCCCGCGCAGCGGAACTTCCGCCTCGTTCAGGCCGCCGGATGGGCGCTCGGCATCGGATCGGTCCTCTTGGCCCTCGGGTGTCGCGGCATGCGAGGGCCGCTCGCCGCGGTCCAGTGGATCTCGCACGCGACCGCAATCGCCCTGCTCGCGGCCACGCAGTTCATCGTGATGGGGCCGTTGGATCGTCTCGGGTTCGACCTTCACGAGGCCATGCGTCGCGGCGACCTCGAGGCGTCGCTCGCGATCGATCGTGATTTCACCGCGATCCACCGTCTTGCCACGCCCATGATGTCGGCGATGCTCGTCGCGCTCCTGCTGGTGGCGGTCGCCGGGCTCATGCGAGCTCCTCGGCCCGCTGCAGCCGACACGAGGTCGGCGCCATGAGCGACAAGGCCCCCGCCCTGCCTCGCGTCACCACCGCCGCCAAGGCCCGAGCGGAGCGCCTCTATCGCGCGCTCGAGCAGGCGTATCCAGACGCACACTGCGAACTGGAGTACTCGCTTCCGCACGAACTGCTCGTGGCCACGATCCTCTCTGCGCAAACCACCGACGTGGCCGTCAACAAGGTGACCCCCGCCCTGTTTCGTCGATTCCCGACCCCCCGCGACTACGCCATCGCGTCGCCCGAGGAGATCGAGCCCTTCATCCGAACCATCGGACTCTTCCGAAACAAGGCCAAGGCGGTCCATCAGGCGATGCGGACGATCGTCGAGGATTTCGGAGGTCAAGTTCCCGGGTCGATGGATGCCCTGTTGACGCTCAGGGGCGTGGCTCGCAAGACCGCCAATGTGGTCCTGGGCAACGTCTTCGGCGTCAACGAGGGCGTCGTGGTCGACACCCACGTGGAGCGACTCAGCAAGCGACTCGGCCTCGCCCCGCAGGATGCCACGGTGGCCCTCGTGGAACGACACCTCATGGCGCTCTTTCCTCGCGAATCGTGGTGCCAACTCTCGCACCTGCTGATCTTCCACGGGCGGCGCGCCTGCTCGGCCCGCTTGGCCGCGTGTTGCGATCACCCCATCTGTCGCGAATTCGGACGACGGTGCGAGCTGCCTCGCGAATGAAGGTCCTCGCCGTGCGAGGCAGGGTCGCGCAGTTCACGCCCCCGTGGCCCGCTGGCGGATGCCGTCGATGACGTCGCGGATCTCGGCTGCCATGCGAGTGTTCGGAAACTGGGCGATGATCCGTTCTCCGATGCTGGCCGCCTCGGTCCATCGGCGGTCCTGCACCGCCAGTCGGAACGAGGCGCCGAGGTTCTCCTTCGCCTTGCCGATGACGCCGCGAGCAAGTTCCCGCAGCGGCTCGGCCTCCGCCGGACTCAGGTGTGCATCCAGTTCCCTCAGCAGGCCGAGCGCCTCGTCGGTCCTGTCCTCTTGGGCGGCGACCAGGAATCGTCGTTCGAGCTCGTCCCGGTGCGAACGCTGAGCGCGTTCGATCCTGCCCCGCAGGCCGAACACCCGCTGCGAGTCCGGATAGAGCCGCAGCAGCCTCGAGGCGTCGGCGAAGGCTTCGTCCCACCGACGCTGCAGGATGAGCCCGTCGAGGTACTGGATCGCGTCGGTGATGCGACGTTCGTTGGTCTCCGATCGCATCGCCTCGATCCGGCGACGGTGCTGCTCGGCCTCGTCGCGGAAGCCGAACCGGTCGGCAAGTTCGTTGACGAGAATCATCGCCGCGTCGAGATTGCCCGCCGCGACGTCCTCCTCGATGGCTTGCGTCAGCAACGCGCGATCGTTGCCGCGGCTGAGCACCCGACGGGCATCATCCGACAACGCGGCGTGATCCGTGAATATCCGCACCGCGTGCGTGAGTTCCTCCACTCGCTGGAGCAGCGCCTTGTGCTGACGCCGCGATCCCCCGAGCGCGAAGGAAAACGCGATCGGCGCCATCGTCAGCACGAGCAGCGCGCCGCCCGCGCCGAGACGATACTCGCCCGTCATCGCCAGGTGAACGCTCAGCGCGAGCGCCGCGGCGTACACGATGAGCAAAATGGCCAGGAGGGGCCCGATGGGACTCGTCGTCCGCTCTCGCGGCCGCGGCGTCGAGGACAAGACGCGTTCGGGAGCGGGAGGTGCTGGGGCTGGCATGCGGGTGTCCTTTCGCCGGCGACGGCACCGGGGGGCGGCCCCCGCGAGATGGACGCCGGTCGTGCGAGGATAGGCGAATTGACCCTCCGGCCGCCTAATCTGCCGCATGGCCAAACGAATCAAGGCGACCACCGATTACGACCTGTTCGACACCGGCGACCACTCGGTCGCGCGGTTCGAGTTGGGTCCCTATGCGACCAACTGCTACGTGGTAGCGTCGTCCCGGACGCCGGGCCGTTGCTGGATCGTCGATGCCAGTTTCGATCTCGATCCGATGATCCTGCACATGCAGTCCGCCGGGTTGGTGCCCGAGGCGCTCGTCTTGACGCACGCGCACGTGGACCACATCGCGGGCGTTCGGACCCTCAGGGCCGCGTATCCGTCGCTTCCCATTCTCATTCACGCAGCCGAGGAGCGGTGGCTCAACGATCCGCTGCTCAACCTCAGCGCATTTTCGGGGATGCCCACCACCGCGCCCTCCGCCACGCGCCTGCTCGCCGAGGGCGATCGACTCGACTGGGGGGCGGGCCCGTGGAACGTCCTTCACACCCCCGGACACAGCCCCGGCAGCGTCACGTTGGTGAACGAGGCCGATCGAACGGCCTTCGTCGGCGACGCCCTCTTCTCGGGATCCATCGGACGCACCGATTTCCCCGGCTGCAGTCATGAGACGCTCGAGGCATCCATTCGGAGCAAGCTCTACACGCTCGACCGGGAGACCACGATCTTTCCCGGACATGGCCCCGAATCGACGATCGGGCGAGAGCGACGCTCCAACCCGTTCGTGCACGACTGAGCCGACGGGAAGGGACACCTCGCCCGATTCAGAGGCTGGTCATCGCGACGTACTTGGCGTAGCGGGTGGCGAGTTCAGCGGGCTTCAGCGCCTTGAGCCGGTCGAGACTGAACGCCTCGATGTTGAAGCTCGCCACCACCGTCCCGTGAACGAGGGCCTTGCGGATCGAGTCGAACGAGCCCGGATCGCCGGCGGGCGAGGTCACATGATGCCACCCGGACGGGTTCGCGAGACAACCCATCATGCCGCCGGCGAACGAATCGCCGCAGCCGGTGGGATCCACGACATCCTCGGTGGGAAAGGCCGGCAAGGCGGCGATCCCGTCCCGGTGGATCAGGAGCGCGCCGTGCTCGCCCTTCTTGATCACCACGAAGCGAGGCCCCATGCCCAGAAGGTGACGGCCCGCCGTGACCGGGTTCCGCTTGCCCGTGAACAGTTCCGCCTCGTCGTAGTTGAGCACCAGTCCGTCGACGCGACCGAGCAACCGGGTCAACTCGGTCTTCGCCGTGTTGATCCAAAGGTCCATCGTGTCGGCCACGGTCAGCGTGCGATGCGGGAACTGATCGATGAACCCCAGTTGCACCGCCGGGTGGGTGTTGGCCAGGAACAGGAATCGGCTGTCGGCGAACGCGACAGGCACCTTGGGCGGGGCCTCGGCCAGCACGCCGAGCTCGGTGAAGAGCGTCTCGCGGCTGTTCATGTCCGCGAGGTACTTGCCGCCCCACGCAAACGTCTTGCTGCCCGGGCGGGTCTCGAGCCCCGCAAGATCGATGGGCTTGAAGTGCTCGAGCACTCCCCGGAACGCCGCGGGGAAGTCGTCCCCCACCGCTGCGACGAGCCGCACCGGGCCGTACAGCGAAGCCGCCGCCGAGAAGTAGGTGCCGCTGCCGCCCAGAATTCGATCGGCTCCGCCGGAGGGCGTGCGGACCGTGTCAATGCCGATGGTGCCTGTGACTGCGAGTGTCATGAGGGACGATGGTAGTGCACCAGCGCGGGTGGATCACCACGGCGACCTCCGCGATCCTGCCGATGCGAGGGTCACTTGGCCGGAGCCGCATCGAGCAACGCCTCGATCTTCCTCGCCAGTTCCTCGGAGTCGGGCTTCATCCCGCTCTCGAGGTGCTCCACGGCGTTGCCGTCGCGATCCACCAGATACTTGTTGAAGTTCCACTTGGGCTCGCCGCCGGCCAGACCCTTCTGGGAGGCCAACTGCTTGAAGAGCGGGTGGGCTTTCGCCCCCGTGACCCCGACCTTCGCGAACATGGGAAAGGTGACGCCGTACTTGGCCGTGCAGAACTGCTTGATCTCCGCCTCGGTTCCCGGCTCTTGGCCGCCGAAGTCGTTGGACGGGAAGCCAAGCACCACGAGGCCGCGGTCCTTGTACTTCTTGTACAGGGCCTCGAGTCCCGCATATTGGCGGGTGTAGCCGCACTTGCTCGCGACGTTGACGATCATCACCACCTTGCCCTTGTACTGATCGAGTCGTTGGTCCTTGCCGTCGATGTCCTTGACCGTGTGTCCGAGCACGAAGGTTTCGACCGACGCGGCCGGCGCCTTGGGCGATTCGGGGGTGGGCTTTACGCCGTTCGCGCCGTCGGAGGCCGCTGGAACGTCGCTCTTGGGGGTGCCCTCGGGCTTGGTCGAGTCGGGCGGTTGCCACGGCAGCGCAGTCGCCGTGGCGACGAGCAGTCCGAAGCCGAGGAACAGGAGGATCGAACGAGTCGCGGTCTGCATGGTCGTGCTCCGTGTGAACTAGCCCTTGGTTTCGCCACCGAGCGAGTGTCGGATTCGCCTCGAAACCGACCCGGCGGCCGCGGCGAATACCATCGCTCGTGACCCGCCTGCGCCGCTCCATTCGCTTCTGCCTCACATCGCCGGCGACTTTCGCCGCCGACATGGCCGCGAGCACCAACGGCTTTGCCGGCAAGCCCTCGATGCAGGGCATCGTCCCGCACGGCGAGGTCGAAGTCTCGTGCGTCGGCGATCCCGATCCGGTGGTCAACTACGTCCTCGACATCAAGGACATCGACGACGCGGTGCGGACCATCCTGCTCCCGCCCCTCGCGGCGGCCGCCGCCAACTCGCCCCAACCGCCCGTGGCGGACGTGCTTCGGGCCTCGCTGGCTCCGTTCCGCGATCGCCTGCACGGCCGAGTCGAATCAGTGACGATCAGGCTCACTCCCACCCACTCGATCACCATGACCACCGCCTCTCCACATCGCGTGCTGCTGCGTCAGCAGTTCGACTTTGCCGCCGCTCACCGGTTGCACACGCCCATGCTCAGCGACGAGGAAAACCGCCGTCGGTACGGCAAGTGCAACAACCCGCGAGGACACGGCCACAACTACAGGTTCGAACCATGCGTGGAAGTGCCCCTGGACGACGCGCATGTGCCCCTCTCGCTTCGCGACCTCGAGTCGGCCTGCAAGCGAGCGATCATTGACCGCTTCGATCACACGCACCTCAACGAGGACACGGTCGAGTTCAACCTCGACAGGGGCGGGGTCATCCCCACCATCGAGAACATCAGCCGCGTGCTGTTCGATCTGTTGCAAAGGGATCTGGCATCGTCGGCCCCGCACGCCCGTCTCGTGAGCATGACGGCATGGGAGACCGACCGGACCTCGGCGACCTACCCCGCTTGAGCCCGCTCCGCGGGCTTGTCCGACCCCGGGTCAGGCGGGAGCCTTGGCCACCACCTTGATCTCGAAGTGGATCGGACCGTCGCCGCCCTGGGGCAGGCCGGCGATTTCCACCGTCGTGCGACAGGGTTGTGCGGGGCCCGGCGGGAAGAACTCTCCGTACACCCGGTTGTACACCGCCCAGTCCGCCTTCATCGCCGTCAGGAAGACGGTCACGTCGACGATGTCGTCCCACGTGGCGCCGCACTCCTCGAGGATGGCCTTGACGTTGTCGAAGCACGACCGCATCTCCGCCTCGATGTCGTGGGAAACCTCGCGGCCCTGATCGTCGAGCACCAGCCCCGGAATCACGCGGCTGCCTCGCCGCCGGGGCCCCACCCCCGACAGGAACAGCAGGCCGCCGACGCGTCTGGCATGTGGATAAGGCCCCACGGGTTCCGCGGCACGATTGGAACGCACGGCATCGCTCATCGTCGACGATCCTCGCCCGACGCACCATCGCGTCTCAACGAGAGTGTACCACTCCCACGCAACCCTTCCGGCCCCCTACCCTTCCGGCGATGTCGGACGAGATGTCGGTCCATGTCAACTTCGGCAGGCCTGTCCCGCTCTTTCCGCTCGATGGGGTCGTGGTGCTGCCCCAGCACGTGGTGCCGCTTCACATCTTCGAGCCCCGCTACCGGCAGATGATCGAGCACGTGCTCGACGGCGCTGGCCAGATCGCCATGGCCGTGTTGGCCCATCCTCATCGGCCCCACGCCCCGGGCGTCCTGCCTCGCGTCCGACCCGCCGTCTGCCTGGGCCAGGTCGTGCGCCACGAGCGATTGCCGGACGGTCGATTCAACATCCTGTTGCAGGGCGTCTGCCGCGCCCGCATCGTCGAGGAGCAGCCGCCGGCGGATGGCCGCCTCTATCGCACCGCCAGGCTCGAGCCGGTGGGCCTCGACTCACCCACGCCCGAACAACTGCCGCGGCTGCGGAGCGAACTCGAGCGACTGCTGAACGCGAACGGTCTCGGGTCGATGGCCGGCGCCAAGCCCGCCCTCGAGTGGGTCGTCGACGACGATCTGTCCGACCAACTCGTGCTCGAGCTCATGACGCTCACGATGATCGCGGAACCGAAACTGCGATACGCGCTGCTGGCGGAACCCGATGTCGCGACTCGCGCGTCGATGGTCCTCGCCGAACTGCGCCACCTCGACCGGATGATCTCGGTCGCGAGGCTGCAGCGACCGGAGCGATGGCCCAAGGGCATGAGTTGGAACTGAGTCGGGCGATTCAGCCGGCCTTGATTAGCCGGCCTTGACCAGGCGGGCGATGCGACGCATCGCCACCTCGCGAGGGTTGGCCACCAGCGCGGCAGTCGATCGGCGCCACACGAACGAGACGACTCCCAGCACGACGATGAAGGCGAGTAGCGCCGTGGCGGCGGACAACGCGGGCACCACCCAGGTCGCCTCGGTCGGCAGCGGCGCACCGATGATCTCCTCGGCCGCGTTGACCAGTCCGACAGCCGCCGTTTCCTGCGTTGGCCCGATGTCATCGATCATGCCGCATGCTCCTGGAGGAGTGACGATTCGAAGCCGGAGCGATGGGCCATGGTCGCCCAGTCGTCGAACGCCGGAGCGTGATCGGGCTGGATGCGAGTGAGCGCCTGCGAGGCCCGGGCACGCAACCCGGGGTCGGTGCCGTGATCGCACATGTGACGCAGTTCGGCGCTCCATCGCAGACGCACGGTGGGATCCACCGCCAGCCGAGCCAGACGTCCTGCGAGCCACGCGCCCGAGCGGCGATGCGCGGGACGCGGATCCTTCAGCAGGTCGAGCACATCGCCCGCCGCGTCTGTGTCGGGAGTCTTGATCGCAGCCAGAAGGCGGATCGCCGAGGCGCGAACCCGCTGGTGACAGGCCGACGACTTGAGTTCCAGGATCTGCGCCGTCGCCGACGCGCCGAGTTCCGCTCGGCGCCGGCGGAGCGCATCGATGGCGTTGGCGAGCACCCGGGGATCCCGTTCTCCCTTCGAGGCTGCGTTCGTCAGTGCGCGAAGGGATGTGCCGTCATGCATCCGCCCCAGCGTGGCGGCCGCCTTGGCTCGAACGCGGGCATCGATCGTCTGGTCCTCGAGCAGTGCGATGACCGAGCCGACGCACGACACGAGACGATCGTGCGTCCGCAACTCGCCCAACGCCTCGAGCTGGCCGGTCGGATGATGCCGGTGCGCGAGTCGCTGTCGGAGCGACGCGTCCGCCTCTCGCGAATCCGCGACAGGCGGCTCGATGCCGACGGCCATCGCCCGCACGCAGGCATGTGGCGACCGGCGGAGCGCCTCGATCGTGGCGGCCTGGTCGACCTCGGATCGCTTCAGTCGTTCGCCGCCGCGAGCCAGATCGAGCCAACGCATCGCGGCGCCGCGTGCAAGGTGCTCGTCGGTATCGAAGGCGAAGTCGGCGAGGCCCGCGACCGTGGCGAGCGAACGGCCCGCAATCCGGGCACGCGAGTCGCGATCGGCGAGCAGCCGGGCCGCCAACTGGGCCCGGATCGGGGCCTCCGCCCCGATCACCGATCCCAGCACGGCGGCGCCCATCCGGGCCTCCAGCGGAAGCGAGGCAAGTTCGGAGGCGGTGGGCACGAGTCCTCGGGCCCCGACGCTCACGCCGGCACCCTTGCCCGGCAACGTCGCGGCTGGACGCACCACCGAGATGTTGACCTTCATGCCTCGGAGTTTCGAGGCGCGGATCGGGCGGGAGAGAAGGTGCCACCGAGAGAGCGCCGCCGCACGTTCCGCAGGGGTTTCGATGGTTGACAGGCGGTCGGTCGATGTCTTGGCCAGACCGTCGCGGTGGATCCATTCGGCCGCCCTTGCCGCGGCCAGCGGCAGGGTGCACCAGCGAATCGCCGTGGCCACCGCGGGCACCACTCCCGGGTCGGAAAGCCAGCCCTCCGACCCGCAACGCTTGATGGTGGCCGGTGTCCAAAGGGCGAGCATGCACGCGGCTGCCTGTCGCCGAACGGTCGCATCCTCTCCTGCCGTCTTGATCGCCTTCGGGGCCATCAGCACCAGCAGGGGGTCGACGGGGTCCGTGCAAGTCACGGCGTGGGCCGTCATCGCCTCGAGTGATTCGACGGCGCGATGTCGCACCGACTCGTCCGGGTCTGCCATGAACTTCAGCAGCACGCTCGCCGTCGCCGCAGGGCCGAAGCAGCGAGCGGCGAACGACGCGTGTTCTCGCGAGGAGCGTCCTTCGGACAGCACATCCTCAAACGCCGCGGAGACGACCGTGGCGGGCAGCGTCGACAGCCGTTGCCTGACTTCCGGTGCGACGACTCCCCACGACGCGAGCAATGACGCGACGGATCTTCGTGCGACCATCGCGTGCATGTCCCGCAGCGACACTCCACGCAGCAGGCCGATGAGCGAATCCCGAAAGCCCGCCGCGGGCGATGTCGCGGTGGCCAAGGCCAACAGCATGTCAACGGCGGTGTTCCTCACGGAAGCCTGCTGGTCCGCGGCGGCGACCAGGTCGGACAGGATCACGACGCGAGCCAGCGGGGGCAGCGTCTTGACCGAGTCCTCCATCGAGCGGGTGTTGGGCGTCCGTCGGGCCATCGCTAGTTGGGATGTCGGCCGCACCCTGCCACGGGGCGTAGTTTCGCGGCCCATGCAAGGCGATCCGGGCGGTGGTCCCCCTGCCCGGGCGTGGACGTTGCCGCCCCCGATGCCGGTCCCTACCGTTGCACCCTTGGACGTTTCCCCGATGCGGGGGATCTCGCCAGGCCGGCCCGCGAACCCGTCGCGGCCGCCCCGTTCACGCAGCATCCGCAGGAGTTCACTCATGCCCACCCCCATCACGATGACGCCCGCCGGGCTCTCGGTCCCCAACGACCCGATCATCCCGTTCATCGAGGGTGACGGCACGGGCCCAGACATCTGGCGGGCCAGCGTGCGAGTGCTCGACGCAGCCGTGGCCAAGGCGTTCGGCGGCAGTCGCAAGATCCACTGGCACGAGGTGTACGCTGGCGAAAAGGCCTTCAACAAGTTCAACAACTGGCTGCCCGACCAGACGATCGCCGGCTTCCGCACGTACTTGGTGGGCATCAAGGGCCCGCTGACCACGCCGGTGGGCGGAGGCATTCGCTCGCTGAACGTCGCGCTCCGACAGATGCTCGACCTGTACGTCTGCCTTCGTCCGGTGCGATGGTTCAATGGCGTGCCCAGCCCGGTGAAGAAGCCCGGCGACGTCGACATGGTGATCTTCCGCGAGAACTGCGAGGACATCTACGCGGGCATCGAGTTCCGCGAGGGATCGCCCGAGGCCGCCAAGTTCATGGCGTTGCTCAAGGAGGCCTTCCCGAAGGAGTTCGGCAAGATCCGCTTCCCCGACAGTTCGGGCATCGGCCTCAAGCCCGTCTCAAGGGAGGGCAGCGAGCGCCTCATCCGCGCCGCCATCGATTACGCCCTCCGCGAGAAGCGTCGCAGCCTGACGCTCGTGCACAAGGGCAACATCATGAAGTTCACGGAAGGGGCGTTCAAGGACTGGGGCTACGCCCTCGCCCAACGCGAGTTCCGCGAACAGTGCGTCACCGAACGCGAGTCGTGGATCCTGGGCAACAAGGAGGCCAATGCCGACCTCTCGGCGGAGGGCAACGCCCGCATTATCGATCCCGGGTTCGACATGATGACCCCCGAACAGAAGGGCAAGGTCGTCGCCGAGGTCGAGACCGCGCTCAAGCTCTGGCCCAGCCACGGGCAGGGCAAGTGGAAGTCCAAACTGCTCATCAAGGACTCGATCGCCGACATCACGCTCCAGCAGGTCATCACGCGAGCCAAGGACTTCGACGTCATCGCCACGATGAACCTCAACGGCGACTATCTCTCCGACGCGCTCGCCGCGCAAGTCGGCGGCATCGGCATCGCGCCCGGCGCCAACATCAACTACAAGACCGGGCACGCCATCTTCGAGGCCACCCACGGCACCGCCCCCAAGTACGCCAACCTCGATCAGGTCAACCCTGGCTCGGTCATCCTCTCGGGCGAGATGATGCTCCGCTACATGGGCTGGACCGCCGCGGCGGATCTCATCATCAAGGGCATGGACGGCGCGATCGGCGCCAAGACCGTCACGTATGACTTCCATCGCCTGATGGAGGGTGCCACCAAGGTGAAGTGCTCCGAGTTCGCCGACGCGATCATCAAGCACATGGCGTGAGCGGCAAGCCCCGCCCGGAAGTCTGCCGATGGCCCCCTCCCCTCAAGGTTCCGGATCCAACGGCTACACGCTGGAGTGGGCCGAGCATGAGTTGGAGCCCTCCGATGGACTGGTGAGCGACCCCACCTGGCAGGATGTCGAGGCCATCATCGGCAACCTCACCGTCGGCGAGCAGCCCTGCGGCTTCGTGATCCTCCGCCGAAGCGACACCGACTTTTTCCAGTGTGCACGCGTGGAGGATGGCCTGATCGCCGAGTTGCACGACCCGGTCGACGATGAACACCTCGAGCTGGCCGCCGGGGTCGCTCCGCCCGAGTTCGTCCTCCGCATTGCCAGAGCCTGGTTCGACGACCCGGCGTCTGCGGCCACGCTCGACGTGTGGACGCCGCTCGAGCTCTAAGCGGTCGTCACCGCTTGGCCACGGGCAGCCCGCCACGGAGGAAGTACTCCATGAGGTCGTGGCCGGGCTCGATCTGGAGATCGCTTTCGTCCGCGGCCTCCTCGGAGAAGGGACGCTGCACGGCCGAATGCACCAGCGTTCCGGCGATCACGAAGGGCACTGGCGTCGCGTCATGCTTTCGCGTGCTGCACAAGGTGTAGTGGTCGGGCATGATCAACACCCGCCACCCCGACTCGCCGTACGACTCCTCCAGGTGGGCGATGACCGGCCCGATGATCTCGCGGTCGATCGACTCGAGCGAGGCGACCTTCGTGCGCCAATCCCCTTGGTGCGAGGCCTCGTCGGGGGCTTCGACGTGACAACAGACCAGGTCGTATGCGTTGATGGCTCGGATCGTCTCTCGCCCCTGGGCGGCATAATCCGTGTCGTGATAGCTGGTGAGCCCGGGCACGTCCAGCCGGTCCCATCCGATGTAGGCCGCGATGCCCGCCAGCAAGTCGACCGAGGTGATCATCGCGCCGCGGAGCCCGAAGCGTTCCCGAAACGTCGGAACGTCGGGCTTGGTGCCCTGCCCCCACAGCCACGCCATCGTCGCCGGCCGCAGGCCCTGCTCACGTCTCGCGAGGTTGACCTCATGGCCGCGAAGGTACTCGACCGAACTGGCCATCAGGCGTCGGAGCACGTTGGCCTCCGGTCCCCCCGACGGCAGGTGACGATTCCACGCCTCGCCCGGGATTGCATGCGGCGGGGTCGTTTGCACCTTGCCGTACGCCCGTCCCGAGGCATCGATGAGGATGTTCCGGTAGCTCACGCCCGGCGTCACCGACATGCCCCCCACGATGTCCGGGCATTCGACCTGCCAATGCTCCACGAGCCCCGCCACCAGGGCGCGTGCCTCCGAGTTGGTGATCGCGCCGGCCGAATGGTCGAGCATCAAGCCCGCCTGATCGGTTCCGTCGTCGCCGGTGGTCACGAGATTCAAGCGAAAGATCCAGTCGCCCGGCCCCGGTTGCAGGCCCAGCGCCGCCGCCTCGAGTGGTGCACGACCGGTGTGGTACCGCTTGGGCGAGTAGCCCAGCAGACTCATCGAACACACGTCGCTCCCCGCCTCGAACCCCTCCGGCGTCGTATGCGCCGCCCCTACGCGGCCGTACGCGGCCAAGCGGGCCAGATGAGGCATCGAGGCCGCTTCGAAGGGCGTCAGATCGCCCAACGGCTCGAGGGGCAGGTCCGCGGCTCCATCCGGGATGATGATGACGTACTTCACGCTGACGAGGATATCAACCCGAACGAGATGGTCGTCGGCAGAGGTCCGTTCAGAAGTCGAAGATCGTCCTGAACGCGCGGGTGATCCAGCCCGGCTTGTTTGCCTTGTTGAGCTCGCCCTCGTTGGTGACCGTCAGCGTCATGTCCGCCAACTGGCTGCTGAGCACCGAGTTGGCGTTGGTCACGTCCTCGCGGCGGCACATGCCGCTGAGCACCACGGTCTGCACCTCGTCGTCCTTGGTCACGGTCCGACGGGCTTCGAGCACTAGGGTGCCGTTGGGCTTGACGTCGATCACCACCGCCGAGATGCGGTCCGTGAAGCGATCGTTTCGCTCGTACTTCGCGTCGCCCTTGAAGTTGTCGCCGCCTCCGACGTCGACCGAGGCGACCGGCGAGCTCGCGCCGTTGGTCAGTTCGGCCTGCAGCAACTTGCCCAGGTCGGGGAACTCCTTGAGTTCGCCCCGGAGCCCCGAATCCGTCTTGGTGTCGAGCTTCTGCTGGGACGACTGTTTGCTGCTCTCGTTGATGATGATCGTGACCAGATCATGCACCTCGATGGACTTGGCCTTGGGCGACTCGACGATGAAACGGCTGACCGCCCGCAGCGAGGCGCGGGTGTCGGGCTTCCCCTCCGCGTCAAGCGTCTCCTGGGCCTTGAGTCTCAGTTGCGCCTGCCCGTGCGCCGAGGGCGCTGCAAGGCACAAGCCGGCGAGGGCGAGAACGAGCATCCGCGTGTTCATGTCGAATCTCCTGGGAGGAAGATCGGTCACTTGGCCGATCGACGCGAGTTCTTCTTGAGGTCGGCGGGCCCGACAGCCACGCCCTGTCCCGGCTTGCCGAGCTTGACGAGAATGCCTCGCCGCCACTCGAGACTCTCGGCGACGATCACTTCGCCCTGACGGCCGGCGGTCGTCGCGACGGCCGGCGTTCGCAGCAGGATGCCGCCGCTGATGCAGTCCACCATGATCTGGTCGCCCGGCTTGGCCACCACGGGGTCCTGGAGGTGTCGAGCCTCGATCACGTCGCCCGCGGCCAACCGACCTTTCGCGACCTGACCCTCGATCATGTCGGTCGCTGCGGGGGTGCGGGTGAGCGGCAACCACTGCTCCTCGATCTCGAAGTCGGAACCCGTGAGCACCGAGGCGCGGTCGATGTTCGTCCTGGCCACGGCGCACAGCCGCCGAACGACCACGCCCACTCGAACGTCGCCCTGGGCGGCAAGCGTGTTGTGCTCGTAGACGCGAACCGAGAAGCCCACCCGCTCGCCCGTGCCGGTGGAGTGGATCGCCACCGTCCGTCCGGCGGTGGCCTTCTCCAGCAGGGCGTGGTCGCGTTGATCAAACGTGACGCGGAGATCAGCGGGTTCGACATCGGCGATCTCGGCCGCCTTGGCGAGGATCATGCCGCGGACGGTCGAGCCGGCCGACGGCGCGGGCGACGAAGCCGACGTGGCCCCCGATCGGGCTCGCACGGGAATGTCTTCGGCGAGCACGAGCCGACAGGCGGAGCCGCCGATCGAGAGCCCGCCGACATCGATGCCTCGCTTGAGCATGGCCGCCTCGATGGCGGGCCGCAGCGAAGCGATGGTGAGCACTTCCGGGCGGCCCGATGCGGGGAGGGGAATGCCCTCGACCGCGATGTCGCGGAGTTGCTCGGCACGAGGGCCCCCGACGGTGGCCAGATCGCCCAACAGCACGGCTTGTCCGGCCTTGATCCGGGCGAGCGGTCGCACCTGGAGCGAATCTTGCGCATAGACCCGCACCGGGATCATGCACAGCGACAGCAGGGCGATGATGGTGGCAAGATGCTGTGTCATCCTGACGATTCCTTTCCGTCGCGAGGGGCCATCGCCTGTCGCGACCCGAGCGGACGCTCCGCGTCCGCCGCGGCGCTCGGGGCTCCGCCCCGCTCGCCTCAATCCGCATCAGACGCGTGCATCAGCGACGGAGCTGGGCGATGGTCCTCAGCGACTCGTCGGCCGCCTTGATCGACTGGCTGTTCATCTCGTACGCCCGCTGGGTTCGGATCAACTCGATCAGTTCACGGGTCGGATCGACGTTGGAGGATTCGAGCTGGCCCTGGGCGAGCATGCCCCGACGATCGGTCCCGGGCACGCCCACCGTGGCGGGCCCCGAGGCGTCGGTGGCCGTGAAGAGGTTTTCGCCCACCTGACGAAGGCCCGCCGGGTTGGCGAAGGTCGCCGTCTCGATGCGGCCCGCCTCCGTCATCTCCAGTTCGCCGGGCATCTTGTACTGCACGAGACCGTCATTGGTGATCGAGATCGACATCGCCTCCGGCGGAATGACGATGATCGGGATCAAGCGTCGCCCTTGGTCGGAGGCCAGCACGATCTCGCCGTCGGAGTTGAGCGTGAAGTTCCCCGCGCGGGTGTACGCGTCGGTGCCGAGCGCATCTTCCACCTGCACGTGGAAGAAGCCCTCGCCCTGGACGGCGATGTCCAAGGGACGCGAGGTCATCTGCGGCGGGCCTTGCGCCAGGTCGAGCTGCGTGCCCGACACCTTCACGCCAAGCCCCACCGACAAGCCGATGGGGCGCTGGTCGTTGTTGGCGTTCAGGCCGCCCGACGCCTCCTTCTCGACGTAGAGCAGGTCCTGGAAGTTGGCTCTGCTGGCCTTGAATCCTGGCGTATTGACGTTGGCCAGGTTGTTGGCCGTGACATCCATGGCCAGGTCCAGGGCGCTCAGGCCCGACGCCGCCGACTGCATCGCGATGATCGCCATCTCCGCGAACCACCCTTTCGTGTGTCCCCGCTCCAGGGACGATTCCGACGTGAACACCGGGGAGCGAACGACGGATCCTCCGTCGCGACGGCATCACGCAAGCGGCATGCCGCTTCAGCTCACCCGCGAGAGCGAGTTGATCGCCTTCTCCATCATCTTGTCGTGGTGCTGCATCAACGCCACGTGCGAGTCGATTTCGCGCGATGCGCTGGTCATGTCCATCAGCGTGCGCAGTTCGTTCACCCCTGATTGCTCCACGGCGTTCTGCTTGATCCGCCGATTCTCCACGGCCATCGTCGACACCCCGGGACTCGGCGCCGTCATCAATCCGTCCCCCGCCTTGGTGATGCTCGAGGTGTCGGCGACCCTGAACAGGCCGATGGTCCCCACCGGCTTTCCATCCTGCTTGATCTGGCCTCGTCCGTCGATCTCGACCGACTGGCCCTCCTCGAGCACGATCACCTGATCCGAATCGTCGAGCACCGGCATGCCGTTGGCCGCCAGCACGAGTTCCCCCTTCGGATTGATCGCCAGCCTTCCGTCCCGGGTCAGCGTCGTGGAATCGGTGGCGGGGCCGTTCCGCACCTTCAGGAATCCCTCCGACTCGATGGCGATGGACAAGGGGTCGGCGCGGAGTTCGATCGGCCCGTTGGACAGGTTGATCCGATTGGGCTGCACCTGCACCCCGCCTCCGAGTCGCTCCAGCAACTTGTTCGAGGGCAGATTCGCCACGCCGTCCTCGCTCCGCACGTCGGTGCGGAAACGAATGGACGGAATGTCGGGCTTGAAGCCGACCGTGCCCGCGTTCACGAGATTGTTCGAGAGCACGTCCTGCCTGTACATCGCCGCCGCGACGCCCGAGGCCGAGATCTGAAGTCCGTACGACATGGTGGCGGCATGTCCGCAACGCTCATGCCACGCCCGGCACCCCGTGCCCGGGGAGCCCCAGCGCCCCATACCGTCCCCCATGGCGTCGCGCAAGCCGAATCGACACAAGCCCGTCACGCAGTGCAAGGTCCGCTTCCAGCCGCTCCATGCGGGCGAAGCGGCCGAGACGGTCCGCGCCACCCCCATCGCCCGGGGACGCCTCCGCATCGACGGCATCCCGCTTGTCGCTCGCGGCGTGTCGTTTCACGATCTGGTTCAGGCCTCGCCGGGCGCCGACTCTCCCATGATCCACGACTTCTCGCGGGTCATCCAGAAGTCGGGACACAAGACCATTCACGTCAACGTCACCGGCATGAGGGACAAGGCCACGCGACTGCCCGCATCACTCTCGTCGCTGGGCGAACTCGGTTGCACGCACGACACCCGTGATCAGCGGCTGTACGCGCTGAACGTGCCACCGACCGTCGCCATGGAGGCCGTCGCCGCGATCCTCGAGGGATGCCAGGTGGCCTGGACGCAAGTCGGATGATCACGCGTGGTGTCTCAAGCCCCGGGGCGACTGCACATGCCGGCACCCTTGCCGCAAGGGCAGCACCCGCCACCCCCACCGCCACCGCCGCCCGATGATGCCGCGGCACCGCCCGCGCTGAACACCGAGTGCTTCCGCTTGAAGGTGCGGCCCTTGTCCTCAGGGTCATCGACCGGTTCGTCGGCCTTGGACATGGGGCGGATCAACTCGATGACGGTCCCATCCTCGATGGCTTCGTACTCGTACACGGGCATGCACGATTCTATCGCGACCGCCTTCGCCGCCACCTCACAGGCGGCGGCCCACTGGCCTCCCGGCCCCGAGGGGGCTACTCTTCTCCCCGTTCGGGCGCGTAGCTCAGTTGGCTAGAGCGCGGCTGTCACATAGCCGAGGTCACAGGTTCGAGCCCTGTTGCGCCCATTCGACTTCCCTGTGGCACACGTCGAGGGAGTCCCCTTCGCTTTCGTCCGTCGGCCGGCCGAGATGCAATCGCGTCTGGGTCGGGTTATCGGCTGAACCCACCAAGCCGTGAGAGGCGAACAATGCCTCTATGGGTCAGCTCCTCCGCCCGTTCACGGTCTTGATGGTCGCCACATTGCTGGCAGTCCAAGCTGCAGCAAACACCGACTGGGGCCAAGCCGGCCCTTTTCCCGCCGGCCAGCGGAGCGTCACGGTCACTCGAGCCAACGGGTCGACGTTCACGGCGCAACTTCACTACCCCGCCTCTGCCGCAGGGGCGAATCAGCCTTTCCACCCCCAGGCGGGCCCCGCGCCCGCCATCACCTTCGGACATGGCTTCCTGCAGACCACCTCTCGGTACGCCACGACCCTTCAACATCTCGCTTCCCATGGCTTCATCGCCATCGCCAGCGACAGTGAAGGAAGTCTCTTCCCGAGCCACGGCAACTTCGCCTCGGATCTCTCCCGCTGCCTCACCTACCTCGAGCAGCAGCACGCAACGTCGGGTGCGTTCCTCTTCGGCAAGGTCGATGTAGCCGCCTTCGGCATCGCGGGCCATTCGATGGGCGGCGGTGCATCGCTCCTCGCCGCTGGATCGGACGTTCGCATTCGAGCCTTGGCCGTCGAAGCGCCGGCGGAAACGAATCCCTCGGCCATCGCGGCCTCTGCGTCGATCGCTGCGCCGTCGCTGCTCATCGTGGGCGATGCCGACACCATCGTGCCCACAGCCTCGCACGGCCAGCCGATGTACAACGCCCTCCGATCGCCCCGCCAACTCGCCAACATTCGAGGCGGCTATCACTGCGGCTTCATCGATTCCACCGGCATCGGATGCGACTCCTCGTCGCTCTCTCGCGCCGATCAACTGCTCATCACCCGGCGACTGCTCACCTCGTGGTTCGCCCTTTACCTCAAGGACGACCCCGCCGCGTGGCGCACCATCTGGGGCCCTGATGCCCCCGTCGACGCTCGCGTCACCCTCTCGGCCGATGCACGGATGGCCCTCGAACCGCGTTCGATCACCGATGCAGTGCCCGCGGGGGCCGCGTTCAGCCTCGACCTCCAAGTCCGCAACTCCGATGAATCCCCCGTCGACGTGGAGGTCGTCATCGCCTCCCCTTCGGGCGGCGTCCCCGCCTGGCAGGCGGCGGTCTCCCCCGCCGCTCCCCGCGACATCGCGCCCGGTGCCGCCCGCACCCTCACGGTGTCTGGCATCGCCCCTTCGGAAGGGAGCGACGATTGGCTCGTGACGGTCCGAAACGTCGCCGATGGGGGGACGGTCGCGTGGTCCGCCGTTCGCCTCGAGTCACGCTGTTCGGCGGACTTCAACCGCGACGGTGGCATCGACGGCTCCGATGTCGAATCGTTCTTCGAGGCCTGGTCTGCCGCCCTCCCCGCGGCTGATGTCAACCTTGACGGGGGAGTCGATGGTGGCGACCTTGAGGGCTTCTTCGTGGTGTGGCAAGCCGGCGGCTGCTGAACCGGCTCCCGGACGTGGCTCACGTCCCTCCCCGTAAAAGCCCGACAAACACGTTGGCCGCCGCACGGCAAGCCGCCTTCTGGTCGGGTCGGGTGTACACTGCGATCCGCGGGAGGTATGATCGACCCAGACCGTGCCTGCACGCTCCGGCGTCGCGTCGCACGACCGTTGCCGGACGAGCAACTGCAAGTGATTCGCAATAAAGGACTTCCAACAATGGCCTCACCCTCGAAGCCCACGCCCGCCAAGACCACTCCCGCCAAGGCCGCGCCCGCGAAGAAGGGTGGCGCCAAGGGAACCCCGGCCAAGGCAAGCTCCGGAGGATCGCCCGAACTGGTCAAGCACCCGATCTTCGATGAGTTGGGCTTCCAGACCGACCCCAACAACCTGTACCGGCAGACTGTCAGCAGCATGCTCGCGGCTGCGGACATCATGAATCTGCCGCACCATCTCAAGATCATCCTCGCCCAGCCCAAGAACGAGATCATGGTGAACTTCCCCGTCCTCATGGACGACGGCGAGTACCGACTCTTCAAGGGCTATCGCGTCCAGCACAACAACGCCTTGGGACCCTACAAGGGCGGGCTGCGGTTCCATCACGACGTGCACCTTGACGACGTCAAGAGTCTGGCCTTCCTGATGACCATGAAGTGCTCGCTCGTAGGCGTGCCCTTCGGCGGCGGCAAGGGCGGCATCAAGGTCGATCCCTACAAGCACAGCAAGGGCGAAATGGAGCGCATCGTGCGGCGCTTCACCGCCGCCATCGCTCATCAGATCGGCCCTGATTACGACATCCCCGCGCCGGACGTCGGCAGCAATGCCCAGCACATGGCGTGGATCGCCGACACGTATTCCTTCCTCAGCGAGGTTGGCGGCCACCAGCCGGAAGCAGTCATCACCGGCAAGCCCGTCGCGTACGGCGGTTCGCTCGGCCGCGAAAAGGCCACCGGTCAGGGCGTGGTCGACACGCTCGTCGAGATGCTTCCCGAGATCGGCATCGACATCAAGGGTTGCAAGTTCAGCGTGCTGGGCTTCGGCAATGTCGGCTCGTGGACCGGTCGCATCCTTCAGGACCGCGGCGCGAAGATGATCGCCGTCATGGACCATACCGGGGCCATCCAGAACGACGCCGGCATCGACGCCCACGCCCTCGCGTTGCACTGTCAGAAGACCGGCGGCGTCGCGGGGTTCAAGGGCGCCGGCCGCATCGACAAGGACGAGTTCTATCAAACCAAGGTCGACGTCTTCGTCCCCGCCGCCCTCGAGCAGATGATCACCGAGGGCGAGGCACGCATGCTCAACTGCAAGGTCGTGGCCGAGGGCGCCAACGCCCCCACCACGCCCGCCGGCGAACGGGTGCTCGAGGCCCGCGGCATCGAGGTGCTGCCGGCGATCTTGTGCAACGCGGGAGGCGTGACCGTCTCCTACTTCGAATGGGTCCAGAACAAGACCTGCCAGCAGTGGGATCTCGAGCGGGTCGATCGCGAGCTCAACAAGCACATGGTGCAGGCGGCCAAGCGAGTTCGCGACGCGCGCAAGAAGTACAAGTGCAACCTTCGCACCGCCGCGTACGCCGCGGCGCTCGAGCGGCTTCAGGCCGTGTACAGCGTTCGCAGTCTCTTCCCCTGAAGGGTCGCGTCGGCGATCACGTCAGCAGCGCGCGGATGAGGATCCGTGCCTTGTCCCATGCGCTCATCCGAGGACGCCTCCACAGCGTCGCCCCGTGGATGGCACGCACCTTGTCGATCACCGCGCGTCCCCCCAGCGAGAATGTTCGGATGATCCGTGCGTGATCGCGGGGCAGCATGCGAGGCAGCGCGTCGCCCCTCGCGAACAACGCCTCAGTCCGGTCCACGAGCGGCAGCAGCAGCCGTCCGAACTCCGGGCGAGGCGGTCCGGCCATCCACGATCGCACCGTCGCCTCGTCGATCCGGCACTCGGCCAGGGGCAGATAGATGCGATCCCGTTCGAGAAGGTCGCGACGGACATCCTGCCAGAAGTTGATCAACTGGAGCCCGGTGCAGATGTCGTCGGATGCGGCGAACATGGCGGCGTGGCCTGGCACCTCGTCGGGAGGACGGTGTCCGAGGATCATGAGGACCAGCCGACCGACGGGGTTGGCGCTCCGTTCGCTGTAGCCGATCAACTCGTCCCACGTGGCGTAGCGAGTCTTGGTCTGGTCGGCCTCGAACGCGTCGAGCAGGCGATGGAAAGGTTCGGCGGGCAACGACCGCTCGCGAACGGTCCATGCCAAGGCACGGAACAGGTGACCCCACGGCCGATCGGGCGCGCCGCGGGCCGATGCCGGACCGAGCGCCTCGCGTAGTCCCGCGCGGAAGGCCGCCAACTGTTCCCGCGCGCGTGCCCGGGCCTCGCTCCCGGTTCCGGTCTCGTCCGCCAAGTCGTCGGCGACCCGACAGAACGCGTAGACCGAAGCGAAGTGCTCGCGGTGCTCCCGGGGCACCAGTCGACTCAGGACGCTGAAATTCTCCTTTGCGCCTCGAGTGAATCGCGTGACCCAGGCCCGGGCGGCGGCGGAGGCGGCGTCGGGAGATGGGGAGGCGGGGTCGCTCATGGTCGTGTCGCCCATACCATAGACGCGCATGCACCTGATCCTTGCCAATCCCCGCGGCTTCTGCGCCGGCGTGCGCATGGCCATCGACGTCGTCGATCAGGTCATCGATCTCTTCCCCGGCGAGCGGATCCACGTCTACCACGAGATCGTCCACAACAAGCACGTCGTCGGGCGGTTCCGCGATCGGGGCGTCACCTTCATCGACGACCTGGCGGAGGCGCCCGAAGGGTCCATCGTCGTCTTCTCCGCCCACGGGATCAGTCCGGCGATTCGCCAGCAGGCCAAGGATCGTCGGCTCACCGCCATCGACGCCACCTGTCCGCTGGTCACCAAGGTCCACGCAGAAGCCGTTCGCTATTCCCGGCAGGGCTACCAGATCCTCCTCGTGGGACACCGCAACCATCAGGAGGTCGTCGGCACCCTCGGCGAGGCGCCCGACTCCACGCAGGTGGTCGAGTCGCCCGACGACATCCCGCTGCTGTCCATCCGGGATCCCGACAAGCTCGTCTACCTCACGCAGACCACGCTCTCGATCGACGACGCCAATGTCGTCATCGCCGCCCTCAAGAAGGCGTTTCCGAACATCAAGGAACCCCCCAGCAGCGACATCTGCTACGCCACGACCAACCGCCAGCACGCGGTGCGTCGCATCGCCCCCGAGGTCGATCTGGTGCTGGTCATCGGCTCCCGCAACTCCTCCAACTCCGTGCGACTCACCGAGATCAGCGCCAACACCGGCACGCCGGCCCGCCTGCTCGATGACGTCGGCGAACTCGACTGGTCCTGGTTCTCGCCCGGCATCGCTCGCGTGCTGGTGACGGCCGGCGCATCGGCTCCCGAGGATCTCGTCGCCGCCGTATGCAAGGCGATTCTCGACAAGTTCGGGGGCACGATCGAGCAACGCGACATCTTCAACGAGGATGTCGAGTTTGCGCCGCCCGGCGCGCTTCGCCGCATCATGGAGCAACGGGGCATCGATCCCGAGTCCCGTCGCTTCCGTGCCGTCACCGCCCCCATCACCCGCGAGTCCTACGGAGCCGTCCCGCTGACCGTCAGCGCGTCGCGCCGCGGTTGACCCCTCTCGCCTCGCTCCTCGGCCACCACCACGAAGGCACCCTTGCAGCATCCCGCCAATCACATCTTCGAGCACACCCCCGAGAGTCTCGCCGATTGGTGCGAGTCGGTTCGCATGCCCAAGTTCCGCGCCAAGCAGATCCTCGAATGGGTCTACGAGAAGGGCGTGACCGACCCGGCGGAGATGACCAGCCTCTCCAAGGCCGATCGCGACCTGCTGCATTCGCAGGTCACCTTCCTGTCCGGCGAGGTGCTCTCGCACCAACTCGCCAGCGACGGCACCCAAAAGCTCCTCGTGCAGTGGTCCGACGGCGCTCATCGCGACGAGGGTGCCATCATCGAACCGGACCGTCCCACCCTTCTTCGCGTGCTCCAGCCGGTCGTCAACGACACGCGGCGGCAGACCGAGTGCGTCATGATCCCGACGGAGGATCGACGGACCGCATGCATCTCCTCGCAGGTGGGTTGCCCCGTGGGGTGCAAGTTCTGCGCCAGCGGCATGGGCGGTCTGGACGCCAGCCTGAGCGCCGGTCGCATCGTCGAGCAGGTCTATCGACTCGGCCGTCTGCCTGGCGTTCGTCGCATCAGCAATGTCGTGTTCATGGGCATGGGCGAGCCGCTCAGCAACATGCAGAACGTGATCGCGGCCATCCGCACCATCTCCGCCCTGTGGGGCTTGGGCATCAGCGCCCGAAAGATCACCATCTCGACCGTCGGCCTCCCCAAGGCCATCGAGAAGCTCTCCGAGCAACTGGAACTGCCCGTCACCCTGGCCCTCAGCCTGCACGCTCCCAACGACGACATCCGGCGATCGCTCATTCCATGGGCCGAGTTCACCACCATTGCGGACCTTCTGGCCGCATGCCGCAAGTGGTTCGAGAAGACGGGTCGCGAGATCACGCTCGAGTACACGCTCCTCCGGGGCGTCAACGATCGGCCCGAACATGCCGAGCAACTCGCCGGTCTCGCCAAGACGCTCCGCGCCAACGTCAACCTCATCCGCTACAACGAGGTGCGAGGCACGCCCTTCAAGCGCCCCGAGACCGACGATGTTCGCGCGTTCCAGCAGATCCTGACCGACAGGCACGTCAACACGCACATCCGGGCGTCGCGAGGGCGAGACATCGCCGCCGCCTGTGGCCAACTCCGCCACGAGCATGCCGCCACCTGACCTGTCGGCTCGCCCCATGGAGCACTTTGCGCCCTACTCGACCACGCACCTGCTCACGGTCGTGGTCTGCATCGGCCTGGGCCTGTGGATCTGGCGCATGGCCGCCAACGCCGAAGCCGAGCCGATGGTTCGTCGGGCGTGGGTCCGAGCCGTCCTCATCGTTCAGTCGATCAATGTCCTCTACTTCGCCCTTCGCCAACCATTCGACTGGGCGTCTGCGCTCCCGTTGCAGGTGTGCGACGTCATGGGCTGGGTCGCCGCGTGGTCGCTCTCCACCGACCGACGACTCCCTCGCACCATGCTGGTCTTCGCCGGTCTGCTGCTGTGCGGCCAGGCCTTCGTCACCCCGACGCTTGCCGAAGGGCCCGCCACCCTGCGATTCTGGCTCTTCTTCGCCAGTCACTTCCAGATCGTCGCCTCGGCGTTCTACGAGTTGCTCGTTCGCGGATACGCGCCCACCATGCGGGACGCTGCCAACGCGTGGTGCGTGCTCTTGGCCTATGCGGCCCTGATGGTGCCCCTCAACCTCGTCACCGGCTGGAACTACGGCTACGTCGGCCCCACCAACCCCGGCGCTTTCACGGCCATCGAGATCCTCGGGCCGTGGCCTCTCCGGCTCGTGACCATGGGGGTTGTCGTCGCCGCGGGATCGACCCTGCTCGTCCTGAGCGTTCGCGCCGTGGGGACGATGATGCGTCGACGCCGCCGCTCGCACCCTTCTACGCTCAGGCCGTGACGTGGCTCTGCCTCAGTCTGATCGGGCTTTCGCTCGCACTCTCCATGCCCCTCACCTGGCTGGTGCGTCGCCTGAGCGCTCGCATGGCCGCGTTCGACACCGCTCCGCGTGCCGGACAGGTCAAGGCCCCGAGCAGACCTATTCCCAACACCGGCGGCATCGCGATCTTCTGGGCGTTCTGCCTGCCGGTCGCCGCGCTGCTCATCGTCGTGCATCTGGCCCCCGAACGCCTCGCCACGCTGGTGCCGCCCGTCGGGCCCCACCTGGCGGGACTGGCGTCTCACACGCCCCTCGCCTTGACGCTCATCGCGTGCCTTGCGTCGCTTCATGTCTTGGGCCTCATCGACGATCGCAGGCCGCTGGGCCCCATGCTCAAGCTGGCGATCATGACCGCGCCGGCCCTCGCGGTCGCCACCGTCGGAGAAACCCGGCTCCTCACCTACCTCGACGAACCCGGCTCGTTCCCGATCTGGTCCACGGCTGTCACCGTGGTGTGGTTCCTCATCGTGACCAACGCGATGAACTTCATCGACAACATGGACGGCCTCGCCGGCGGCTGCGCGGCCACGGCCGCTGCCTTGTTCCTGGTCGGCACGCTCGCGGGCGGTCAGTGGTTCATCGCGGCGTGCCTCGCGTTGCTGCTCGGATCGCTGCTGGGCTTCCTCGTGTTCAACCGCCCCCCCGCCACGATCTTCATGGGCGATGGCGGATCGCTCGTCATCGGATTCCTGTTGGCCTTCCTGACGACCCGCACCACCTATGTTCAGCCCGGACTGAGCCCCACATGGTTCGCCGTGCTGACCCCGCTGGTGGTGCTCGCGGTGCCTCTCTATGACTTCACCTCCGTCACCCTGATTCGTCTCCGTGCGGGCAAGTCACCCTTCGTGGGCGACCTCAACCATCTGTCCCACCGACTCGTTCGACGGGGAATGACCAAGTCAGCCGCCGTGGGCGTCATCTGCGGCCTCACCGCCGTGACCGGGGTTTCCGGCCTGCTCCTGCGAACGGCCGACCTGACCCAGACCATCCTGATCGGCGTGCAGGTGGGCGTCCTGCTCCTCGTCGTCGCCTGCGTCGAGTTCGCGACCACGCCGGAGTCGTCGCCATGATGTCGGGGTCGCCCGCCGACTCCCGGAACAGCCCCCTTTCGCCAACGGCGACCCGATTGGTGACCGGTTGCGCGGTCGCCCTGCTCGCGGTCGCCGGCGTCCGCGTGTCGTGCTCGCATGACCCTTTCCCTGGTTGGTCGGGCGATCCGTTCGAGGTGGTCAACCCGATTCTCGGTATCACCCCACGCGTCAGCATGGCGCTGGACGTGCTCGCCCTATTCGCCTCAGGGATCATCCTCGCGTGCGAGCGAGTTCGCCCTCTGCTCACGGGCTTTCTCATCCTCGCCGCGGCGGCGGTCCTGCTTCATTGCTTTCACGTCTCGCCGCAACGGCTCGATGACGCGGTGCTGGGCCTCACATGGCTCTCCGGTCTGGCCTCGGCCATGGCCATGATGGCGTGCTGTCGTCGCGTTGAGATCCGCTCCTTGGCCATGGCGAGCCTCGCGGGCATGATGCCCCTGCTCGCCTTCAAGGGACTGCATCAGTATCTTGTCGAGCACCGCGAAACCCTTGCAGCATTTCTCGCCGACAAGGATCGGTTCCTCGCGGCACAAGGCTGGGCCCCCGGCTCCGCCATGGCGCTGGGCTATGAGCGTCGACTCAGTCAACCCGAGGCCACCGGCTGGTTCGGGCTTGCCAACGTCTACGCCAGTCTCGCCGCGGCAACGCTCGTGCTGGGGGTGGGCATGCTTCTGCCCGCCTTCGTGCGTCCCAGCCGCATCTGGAAGCGAACCGGCGCGGTCCTGCTCACGTTGCTTGGTGCCGCCATGCTCGGGGCCTCGGGAGCCAAGGGCGGCATGGCCGCCGCCGCACTCGGGATCGGCGTATTGGCGTCGTCCTCGTTCGCCCGCGCTCGCCCTGCGAGTCATGCCGCTCGCCTTCGGATCGCCACGGCGCTTGCCATCGCCTGCGTGGCGGGCCCGCTCGCACTTGTGCTGCTTCGGGGCCTCATCGGCACGGCTTGGGGCGAGTTGAGTATCCTGTTCCGTTGGTTCTATCTCCAAGGAGCTACGACCATCGCCCAGGACCACTGGATGCTGGGCACCGGTCCTGCGGGCTTCCGGGAGGCGTACATGCTCGCCAAGCCCCCGCTCGCCCCCGAAGATGTCACGAGCCCCCATAGTGTGTTGTTCGACTACGCCTCCACCTTGGGTATCGGAGGCGTTGCTGCCGGCGGCCTGTTCTTTGCCATGGCGCTCGGCGCCGCCCGAACCTGCATGCTTCCGGCGGCGATGGTTGTTGATGCGGCCGTTTCGCTTCGGACGCAGATACGCCTCGCGGTGGCGCCGATCATCGCCGCCGTCATGGTGGGTGCCATGCTGGAACAGGCGATTCAGTCGCCGGCGATGACCCTGCTTCGGATCATGGCGCTCGGCTGCGGCGGACTGGTCGCCGCCACCATCTTGTCGGTAGCCCGACACGCCATGGCTGCGCTGGGCGTGGCCCTTGCCGCCGCCGCCTTGGCGTTGGCGGCTCACGCCCAAATCGAGATGACGATGGTGACGCAAGGCAGCGTCGGGTGGATTTGCTGCCTGCTGGGCACCGCCGCGGCCGCCTCAGAAGCTGCCGCGGTTCGCGCCGCGCCACCCTCTCGCCTCGCTCGGATCGTGTCGGCTGCGCCCTGCGGAGCCGCCTTGGCATGTGCGGCCCTGCTGACGCTTCGCGTCGTCGACTGGGAGTCTCACCTTCGCATGGGATACGCCCATGCATCCGTGATCGCCGAGTTTCAAACCCGAATGGCGTCGATGGAGCGGTCGATGGTCGCCAGGGAGGATTCACCCGCCCGATTGGTCGAGGAACTCTCCGACGTGCTCGGCACCTCGGTCCCGTCCACCCCGGAGGGGGTTGCTGCGGCCATGGCTCGCCTGCGGGAACGCAAGGCGGCAGCATGCCTCGAGCAACTCGAGTCTGCATCGAAGGCCTGGCCCGACCACTTCGCCACCGGTCGGGTCTTTGCGAGACTCCTGCTCGCCCGCGGACTGGCCGATGGGCTCGATTCCGAAACAACGCGTCGCGCACTCGAGGTTACCCGTCGAGGGGCGCGTGAGGCAGGCACCTCCGTGGCGTGGAGTTGGCATGCGACATGCCTCCTCGCGGCCGACCATGCAGCCCATCGAGATGAAGCGATCAACGCCTTGCGACGTGCGGCCTCGCTTGCGCCACGGGAACCATCGCACGCCGTGCGACTCGCCCGACTTCTTGAAGGCGTCGATCGGATCGAGTCGGCTGCATGGGCGGCTCGCGCCTTGGCGTGCGACGACAACATGCGCCTTGACCCCCTGCTTCAGTTGCCCGAAGCGGAGCGTGAAGCCATGCGGGCCCTCTCCTCGGTTCGCTGATGCGTCGCTGCGGGTGCAAGTGAGAATCAGTGCAATCCGTCGGCGCCGGCCTTGTGTGCGCCTGCGCCGAACGTGATGACGTTCTTGCCCGCACGCTTGGAGTCGCGAGCAAGCATGTCGGCTCGAGTGAGCAGTTCCGCCGGGGTCGCGCCGTCCCACGGGAAGGAAGCCATGCCGCCGGAGATGGTCAGCGTGCCCCGCGCGTGCGTGCCAAGCTTCGGGAACTTGTGCTCGTGCACCTGACGCCGGAACCGATTGGCCAACTCGACCACCGACACGGCGTTGCTGCTGCCCTCGGTGCGGGGCCCCTCAGGGTCGTGGAAGATCACCGCGAACTCGTCGCCGCCGATGCGACAGACGCGATCGCTCGGACGGATCACGCTCCGCATCAACTTCACGGTCTCGACGAGAATCTCGTCGCCCGCGTCGTGTCCGAACTCGTCGTTGTACCGCTTGAAGTCGTCGATGTCGAAGAGCAGCACCGTCACGTGGCGACGATGCGCCCGCGCGTTCTCCATCGCCACCTTCAGGAACCGGTCGAAGTAACGCCGGTTCCACGCGCCCGTCAGCGGATCGGTCATGGCGACGTGACGCAGGCGCGACTGCGACCGCTGGAGCTGCAGCCACCCGGCCAGCCATCGTGCGTGCGGCGAGAGCTTGGCGGGATCGACCGAACCGCACAAGTGCCCGAGCAGGTGCTCGCCCGACGTCACTCGAACGCTCGGGCCCATCGGCGGGGCCTCGCCCGCGGCCAGATATCTCACGGGGGCGCCTACCCGGGCTGAAATCAGCCGAACGCCCGCATCGATCAGTTCGCTCGCCCGGTGCAAATGCTCGAGCATGGACTCGTCGCCGACCTCCGACGCGACCGTCGGCGCGGTCCTGGGGGGCGGTGCCACGGGGGCCTCGCCGCGAATCACCTGTTCAAACGCCGCGGTGTCGGCGCCCGACGAAATCGACGCGTCGAATCCCGTCTCGGAATGGCCGGTTGCCGCCGCGCCGGCATCTCGCACGCGCACCACGCGAACATTTGAGTCCACCGTGCGAAGCCCGGCGATGAACCGCGAGAGGTTGCTTGACCGCGAATCGGCGCCTCCGCCATCGGCGATGCGCAGGGTCGGAGGCTCGTCGAGATCCGAGTCGGGCCCCACCAGCACGACACATCGTGGTGAAGCGGCCGTGGTGCGGCGGGACACGTGACCGATCGCCTCAAGCGGCGACTTGGCTCGGACCACCTCCATGGCGTCGGATCGCCGGAGTCGAGCATCGACCCCCGTCTCGCCCACCAAGATCACCCGCATCGGCTCAGACACTTGCGACTCCTGCTTGCCGTCCACGCCACCTTCCAAGGGTATCGGCCGCCACCGAACAACCGCTTGATTCGCTCAAGACCCCTCAAGTGGTACCCGGAGCCCCATCCCCCGGTTCGCGGGAATCGGGTTCAAGGAGCATTCGCAACTCTTCGTCGCTCAACAGCCTTGGTTGGGCGGGCGACGGGTTTGCGGGGGGCTCCGAAACTGCGGGCTCCACGGGGCTCATCCGCGGCCCGCGAGGCGTGCGGAACTCCTCCATCACCTTGATCTCGGCCTTGGGAAGTTCGGTGGTGGGCGACTGGCCATCGCGGCCGCCAACACCGTTGACATGCACCTCCAGCTTCCAACGCTCGACATCCGATGGACGCAGCACCCGAAGTCGATGCATGCCGTCAACCTGCTCAAAGGCCCAGAACTCCACGCCCGCCGCGAATCGCTGGAGCACGTCAACGACCTCGATGCACCGGTCAAGCATCGCCGGCTCGACCAGCACCAGCACCACGGGCGATCGCCGCCGACGGGCCTCCCGCTGACGATTCGCCGCCAACGCGGCGGCTGTCGCATCAAAGGGGTGCAGCACCTGCTTCATGTGGATGCCAGGTTGGCGAAGCGCAGCAAGCAGCTCCGACCGCACCGCCGCGCCATCGGCTCGCCACACGACACAATCGATCGACCGGGGTTCCCATGGGGGCACCCCCTCTCTTTCCTCCATGGCAATAGAGTGTACGCCCATCAGCCGCGCAAGTAACTGTGCCCCAAACGCTTCCGCGTCAGATGGCGCGGGCCGTGCCGCGGATGAAGCGCCACGAGCCGGATTATCAGCCATGTGCATCCGCACATGCCCAGAGATCGGCAATCGCCCTCGCCACCGCGACGGCTCCGCGGGGCGGTCCATGCTCCGCCAACCGTTGGCGCATTCGCTGTCGCTGGGCGGGGTCTCGCACCAAGGCGGCAAGCGTCTTGCCCGCCGAGATCAGGTTGGCGTTCGGGTCGACCAGATCGCGTTCAATCAACGCTGCCCCGAGGCGTTCCAGGGGAAGAGCGTTCAGCCGCTGGTGTTGGTCCTTGTGATGGGGGTAGGGCAGGAAGAGCGTGGGCACCTGATTCGCCCAAGCTTCTGCGACGCTTCCCGCGCCCGAGCGGCTGACGGCCAGATCTGCCGCACCCCAAGCCGCCCCCATGCCCTCAAGAAAGGGCACCACCAACGCGGGCACCCCGGCCCGCTCGTAGGCACTTCGGAGCGACTCATGTTCGCCGTGGCCGGTCTGATGGATCACCTGCCACCCATCAAGCAGATCGCCATGCCGCTCCGTCCATGCGGCCATGAACTCATTGATGGTTCTCGCTCCAAGACTCGCTCCCGTGACGAGCAGCGTCGATCGGGCGGGGTCGAGCGCGAGGTGCCGCCGGCATGCAGCCGGGTCACCCGGGGCAAGCGCTGATCGCCTGATGATCGGCCGCACGTACTCCCAGTGGCCCTCTTGAACGGGGGCCGCTGTCAGGACGCGGCGGGCATGCCGGGCGATCCAGCGATTGGCCCTTCCGGGCACCGCGTCGAGGTTGACCAGCAGGATGGGAACGCCTTCCGCACGAGCAGCTTGGGCGGCAGGCGCAGCCACAAACCCCCCCATGGCGACCAGGATCACCGGTCCATCAGCTTTCTTGCGGGCGATGACCCCGCG
The DNA here is from genome assembly GCA_903929885.1 of uncultured Phycisphaerales bacterium. Lineage (GTDB taxonomy): Bacteria > Planctomycetota > Phycisphaerae > Phycisphaerales > UBA1924 > UBA2402. Next base: position 5,126 of record CAIYWI010000097.1, on the reverse strand, counting down.
GGCCGCCCGTACGCTGGGGCCCCACGACCCGACAAACCGCAGGAAGGTTCGCGGTCGCAGGCCGAACGGTTGAGCGGGGATGGTCGAGTAGTCCCGGCCGGTGGCCTCAAGCATCGTTGAATCGCCAGGTCTGCTGCTGCACACAAAGTGCACGTCGCATCCGGGAGCGACCTCTTCGAGACATTCGGCAACGGCCACACCCGGGAAGATGTGACCGCCCGTGCCCCCTCCGGCGAAGATGGCACAAGGGCGGCTCATGCCGCCACAAGCGGAGTCGGCGAGGACTCGGGACTAGGCTCGATGGCTGTCTTGGTACGATCGATCGCCACGAGGATGCCAATCGAGAAGGCGGTCAGGATCCAGCCCGTGCCTCCGTAGCTCACGAATGGCAAGGCGATGCCTTTGGCCGGGGCCAAGCCCGTCACCACCAGCAGGTTCATCACGGCTTGCATGCCGATGGTGGCGACGATGCCCAGACTCCAGAGACGAAGGAGCGGGTCGCGTTCGGACCGGGCGATGCTCATGCCGGCCCACAAGAGCCCGAGGAAGAGCACCAGCACCAGTGCTGCACCGGGGATTCCGGTCTCTTCACAGATGATGGAGAAGATGTAGTCGGTGCGATCTTCGGGCAGATAGCCCCGTTTTTGGATGCCTTCGCCCAGCCCGGTGCCCACGCCACGGCCGTTGTGGATCGCCACCAACGACTGAATCGTGTGAAAGCCGATGCCTTCGGGGTCTTGGTAGGGGTCCAGGAAGGCCTTGACTCGATTCTGACGGTAATCGTTGCTCAGGATGGCCGCGACCACGCCCCCCGCAGCGACGGCGCCCGGCAGGGCAAAGTGCCACCACTTGGCGCCCGCCGCCACCAGCACGACGCACGCCACGGCTCCGATGAGCACGCCCGTGCCCAGGTCTTCGATCAACACGAAGCCGGCGACGCCCCCGACGGCGAGCATCGCGGGCACCAGACCCGTGAAGAACGATCCCAGACGCGAGGCCCGGACGGTGCAATACCAAGCCAGCAGTGGGATGAACGCCCACTTGGCCACCTCGCTGGGCTGCATCGAGAGTTCATTCGAGCCCAGCTTGATCCAGCGGTAGGAGCCGTTGCGAGGGTCGCCGAGGACCGGCGCATAGGCCAACGCACAGAACGCCACGATGGCCGCCGTCGTCAACACGAGCAGCGGCAGAACGCCCATGCCACGGAAGGTGCCCGAGCGTGCGACAGCACTGATCGATCGCACCGGCACGAGCAGGGCTCCGGCGAACAGGGCGAGGAGGGCCATTCCCATGTACATCGCGGCCCGGCTGCCCAGGATGCTTCCAAGCGTCATTGGCGTGACGGTCTCGGTCGCGTCTTGAACGCGGCTCACCATCATGTCTGCCGAGTTCACCATGAGCACGCCCGTGCACAGCAAGGCAAAGGCGCACAAACCGACGACCTGTCCTGGTCTGATGTCCATCGGGCAAGAGTATCGGCAGCCATCCCCTGTTTCGATGAGCGAGAGGCGTGACCGAGCGAAAGTCGATGCCACCCTCCCGCTACCATGACATCCGCATGCCATCCCTCGTCGTCAAGAACCAGGACATCGATGCCGCCTACAACGCAGCCCAGAAGGTCGTGGAGGTGCATCGTCGCCTCGCCGCATGGCTGCGTCCGGGGCACACGCTGGCAGCCGTCGACCAGTGGATCGGCAAGACCTTGAACGATCTGGGCTGCGTGTCGTGCTTCCGGAACTACGTCACGCCCGGGCACCCCCCTTTCCCCTCCCACGCCTGCCTGAGCGTCAATGAGTGCATCGTCCATGGCCACGCCCTGTACCGGGCCCAACCGCTGGCGGTCGGTGATCTGGTCAAGGTCGACATCGGCGTCGTGTACAAGGGGTGGATCGGCGATGCCGGCTGGACCTATTGCCTCGGTCAACCCACCGACCTTCAGGCCCGTCTCATGGCCTGCGGGAAGGAGTCTCTCCGTCGCGGCATCGCCACCATCGGCCCCGGCGCCCAACTCAAGGCCTTCGCCGTCGCGGTGCAGGATCACGTCGAACGGGAGTGCGGATTCCACTGTGTCAAGGGGCTGGGTGGGCACGGCTACGGCCGAACACTCCATGCCGCCCCGTTCGTCGCCAACGCCCTGCCGGGGATGATGGATGCCCCTTGGCCCGAGGCCAAGCACTTGTGGGTGCCCGGCACGCTGGTGGCGGTCGAACCCATGATCGGCGTGGGGACGGGCAAGACGCGGGAGAATCCCCACCCGTACAACCGCAAGTGGACCGACTGGCCGATCTACACCGCCGACGGATCGCTGAGCGTCCACCATGAGCACGACGTGCTCGTCACCGAGTCGGGCCACCGGGTGCTGACGGAAGGGCTCGAGGAGCTTTCCGACGTGCTTCCCGCGTAAGGCCGTCCTGTGCACAATCTGTCGATTGGAACGCACCCGGACCCGTGCCGGAATCGTTGAAACGCATGGAACGTTTCCAATCGTTTCAGGCGGACCCCCGGGGCTGACGCGGGGCCTTGCTCACGCTATATTTCGCGGACCCGTCCCCCGTGAATCGAGACAAGTGCATGCGGCCGATGCGTTGTCGGCGTCGCGCGTGGTGCCTGTTGGCATCCGATGCGGCACATCGCATGCCCGCGTCCCGAGGCGGGCGTCGTCAAGTGGGAATTCCATGAGCATCACGACCAACGGCACGAACGGAAAGGCCTCGCACACCCTGCACGCGTATCGCGTCGACGGGCTGGGCCAGCGCCAGTCCAACTCGCACCAAGAGCGCGTCGAGGAGATCTTCGGCGCGGACGTCTTCAGCGAGCGCGTGATGCAACAACGCCTGCCCAAGGACGTCTTCAAGCGTCTGCAGCGGACGATCCTCCACGGCGAACCCATCGATGCTGCTCTGGCCGACATCGTCGCCGCCGCCATGAAGGAGTGGGCGCTCGAGCGAGGTGCCACCCACTACACCCACTGGTTCCAGCCCCTCACCGGCCTGACCGCCGAGAAGCACGACAGCTTCCTGACCCCCGACGGCCACGGCGGCGCGATCACCGAGTTCAGCGGCGGCGCACTCGTGCAGGGCGAGCCCGATGCCAGCAGCTTCCCATCGGGCGGCCTCCGCGCCACCTTCGAGGCCCGTGGCTACACGGCGTGGGACGCCACCAGCCCCGTCTTCATCAACCGCAACGGGGGCACCGCCACCCTTTGCATCCCCACCGCCTTCGTTTCCTGGACCGGCGTGGCCCTTGACACGAAGGTGCCCCTCCTCCGCTCGATGGACGCCGTCTCCGAACAGGCGCTTCGCATCCTGAAGGTCTTCGGCACCGATCAAGGCGTCACGCGGGTGCTGGCCACCGCCGGGTGCGAGCAGGAGTACTTCCTCGTCGACCGGGCCCACTACTTCGCGCGTGAAGACCTTCTCGCCTGCGACCGCACCCTCTTTGGCGCCAAGCCCCCCAAGGGTCAGCAGCTCGAGGATCACTACTTCGGTTCGATCCCCACCCGCGTCATCGCCTTCATGAGCGAGGCCGAGCGGGAGCTCTATCGCCTGGGAGTGCCGATCAAGACCCGCCACAACGAAGTGGCCCCCGGACAGTTCGAGATCGCCCCGATCTTCGAGACTGCCAACGTCGCCAGCGACCACCAGATGCTGGTCATGGAGACTCTCCGACGCGTCGCCGCCCGCCACGGCCTGGCCTGCATCCTGCATGAGAAGCCCTTCAAGGGCATCAACGGCAGCGGCAAGCATCTCAACTGGTCGCTGAGCACCAACACGGGCGTCAACCTCCTCGACCCTCGCGACGAGACGCACACCAACATGCAGTTCCTGGTGTTCCTGTGCGCCGTCATCCGCGCCGTGGACACCCACGCCGATCTCCTCCGCGCGTCGGTGGCTTCGGCCGCCAACGACCACCGCCTCGGCGCCAACGAGGCCCCGCCGGCGATCATCTCGATCTACCTCGGCGACATGCTCTCCAACATCGTCGAGCAGCTCGAGAAGGGCGGTGCAAAGAGCACGATCAAGGGCGGCAAGCTCGATCTTGGCGCACATGCCCTGCCCCAGATCCCGCGTCACACCGGCGATCGCAACCGCACGAGCCCCTTCGCCTTCACCGGCAACAAGTTCGAGTTCCGTGCCGTGGGCTCTTCGCAGACGGTGGGCTGGCCCGCGACGATCCTCAACACCATCGTCGCCGACAGTCTCGACTACTGTGCCACCCAACTCGAGAAGAAGGTCGGCCAGAAGTTCAACGAGGCCAAGCTGCAGGCCGCCGTCCGCGGCCTGCTCCAGCAGATCATCAAGAAGCACAAGCGGGTGATCTTCGACGGCGACGGCTACACCGAGGAGTGGCACAGGGAGGCCGCCAAGCGAGGCCTGCCCAACTTCCGCGAGTCGGTGGCGGCGCTGGCCACGCTGGCAAGCAAGAAGAACATCGATCTCTTCAAGCGCTTCCGCGTGCTCACCAGGCAGGAGGTCGAAAGCCGCGAGCACATCCTGCTCGAGAAGTACATCAAGCAGGTGATGATCGAGGCCGAGACCGCCCTCGTGATGGGCAAGACCCAAATCCTGCCTGCCGCCATCCGCCAGCAGACCGAGTTGGCCGAGGCCGTCGCCGCCACCGCCGCGGCCGATGCCGACGCGTCGGAGGCCCGCAATGCCCTCGACGCCTACATCCAGACGGTCAATCATCTCCGCAACGCCATCGCGACGCTCGAGGAGGCGGTCAACGGAGACCACGACGGCGAGATCCTCGTGCACGCCAAGCACGTCCGCGACCATGTCCGCCCGGCGATGAACGCCCTGCGCGACGCGGCCGATGCGGTCGAGACGTGCGTGGCCTCCGACCTCTGGCCCCTGCCCACGTATCGCGCCATGCTCTCGATCAAGTGATCGGGACCATCGCCACCCGACCGACCACGCGGCGTCGCGGATGATGACGGCTCAAGGCCGCCTCGTCCGCGACGCCGCGGTCGTTATAGTCAACTCGCCCCAATGGGCCCTGCTGGATTCGAACCAGCGACCGCGTCCATTATGAGTGGAGCGCTCTAACCGCTGAGCTAAGGGCCCTCGGGCCTCAGGGTAGCGCGCACAAGCGTCGCACCCGAACCTCTCGGGAACGACGCTCGT
>CAIYWI010000096.1 GCA_903929885.1 uncultured Phycisphaerales bacterium | reverse complement strand
GAAGCTCATCGCCGCCGCGAAGTCGACGGTCGTCGCCGCCGACCCCTCGAACCGCCGCCGGTACTCTCGAAGGCCCTCGAAGAAGGCCTGATCGCCGACAATCCGCCGAAGCTGGTGCAGCACCCACGAACCCTTGTTGTAGGAATACGCGCCGCTGAAGATGCGGTTCATGTTGGCCGCGTCGTACACGTAGACGCTGTCGCCCGGGTTGCTCGGACGCCTCGCGGCCATGTTGGCGAACAAGGCGTCTCGCCCCGTGCTCCCCGGCCTGTACTCGGCCCACAGCGCCTCGGAATAGGTGGCGAAGCCCTCGTTGAGCCAGATCTCGTTCCACGTGCGGCAGGTCACCGCGTCGCCCCACCATTGGTGCCCGAGCTCGTGCGCCGTCACGCCCTCGTTGAACGTCCCCTGGCCCGTCATCGTCTGATGCTCCATCCCGCCGCCGAAGGGGAACTGGTAGATGCCGTACTGCTCGTCGATGAACGGATAGAGCCCGAAGAGGGGCCGGAACGCCTCGAGCATCTGCCCCGTCCGCTCCCACGCGGCGCGGTTGGCCGGCGTGTCGCTCCCCGGATACACGTAGAAGTTGAGCGGCATGCTCCTGGGTGCGCCGCCGCCGTCGGGCACGTACGTGTACGACGTGCTCCACGCGTTGTACACGCTGCTGGCGAAGGCCACCAGATAGGTCGAGATCGGGTAGTTCGACGAGTAGACGTACTTCTTGCGACCGCCCGCGACCGTCGTGACCGACTCGAGCGGACCATTGGCGACGCTCGTCAGCGTGTCGGGCGCGGTGATGGCCATCCGCATCGTGAACTTGTCGATGTTGTCGCCGGGCAGGAAGACGTCGCCATCCTTGCACGGCCACCACGTCGCCGCGAAGTAGGCCTCGCTCAGGCTCGCGACGATCGGGTTCGTGCTGCTCGGCTGCGTGCGGAACTCGATCGACCCGAACCCGCGCGACACCGCCGTGCCCGAGTAAGGGATCCGCAGGGTGAACCGCTCGCCCACGCCGTACGCCCGGTCGAGTTGGATCGTCCGCCGGTACGAGTTCGCCCCCGGCAGCGGCACCGTGACGGGCGTCGTCCCGTTGATCGTCGCCCCCGTCACCGTGAAGTTGTTCCGCAGCACCACCGTGAACTGCGAAAGCCCCGCCACCTTCGACTCCACCACCATCGTGCACGCGCCGCTGATGAAGGAGGTCGACGGCACGACCTCCATGTCGAGATCGCACGAGATCAGGTCCGTGTCGCCCAACGCCTCGCGAGAACCGTACCCGGGCATCCCCTGCTCGGCGATGGGCAGGCCCGCCTCCGCGCGAAGTCGCAGCGCGTGCTGCTTCCCGCAGCCGCACACCCCTGATTCAGGCGGACACCAGTCGTCCGTGCCGACCTGCGCCAAGGCGGGATCGGTCAGGAGGAACGCGGCAGGGGCGAGAAACCCGGCAAGGGCGCGGAGCGATCGGTTGCTCATGGTCGTCACCGTCAGTAGATCGGCAAGGCGAAGGACACAAATGACTTCGACACGCCGACGCTCGCGCAGGCGGCCGACCAGGGAAGAGGCGGCCGCCGGATCAGCAGCCCGCCTGCCACGCCGTGAAGAAGGCCTCGAGGTCGCCGCCGTCGACGCCTCCGTCCTGACTCACGTCGGCCGCGGCATCGGCGATCTCCCACGCGGCGAAGAAGGCCGTCACGTCGGAACCGTCCACCCCGCCGTCGCCGTTGAAGTCGCCGACGCAGGGCTGAGGATCCTCGCAGCGAACGCCCAGAAGCTCGATGTCATCGAGAGCGGCCTCGACGAGCGAGCCGCTGCCCGCGTCCTCGGCGACGAATCGCAGCCGCACCTGGCTCGAGGGCGCAAGACCCTTCGACGAAAGCGACCACCGCGACTGGATCCAGCCCGGCGTCACGTTGGGGTCGCCCGCGACGCCCGGACCGATGGTCTCGGCGTTGGTCCACGTCGTGCCGTTGTCGACGCTCACGTCGATGCGGAAGGTGTCGGCGTAGGGAGCCGCACCCAGGCCGTTGCTGTACCAGCGCCAGTACGAGACCGTCACGTCCTGGAAGCCGCTGAAGTTGAACGCGGGGCTGTTCAGCGTGGTCAGGCCGCCGTCGACATCCGCGGCACCCAGCGCGCCGCCCACCGTGCCCTGCCCGGTCACCCAGCAGATCTCCCCCGTCGGGGAACGATCATCCTCGGGCTGGGCCGTCGTGCCGTTGGGATCGACTCGCACCCACGCGCCCGCGGTGGCCGTGGTGGTCCCCACCGTCCAGCCCTGGTCGGTCTCGAAGGTGTCCGACACCGCCGTCGATCCCGACGAGACCAATGCGGTGATCGGCGCCGGCGCGGTCGGGCTGGCCGCCGGGTAGAACGCCGTCGTGGGCGATCCGCCCGAGGAACTCGTGGTCGAGACGCTGAAGTAGTATTGGATCGATCCCGCGGCACACCCCGGCGCCTCGATGGTGCCCGTGTACGCGCCGCCGGCGCCCTGCGCGAGCAGCACGGAGTTGAAAGCGCCCGTCGAACCCAAGCGCCAGTGGAGGCGCCCGGTGCCCGCGACCGGCACGCGGCAGATGCCCGACACCGTCAGCGTGAAGGGCGTGCTCGAGTTGGGCTCGAGCGTCACCGCGGGCGAGGGCGTGATCCCGAAGGTCACGCCGTCGTTGAGTCCCTCGAGCGTGACGCCGTGCTGTCCGAAGCCATTCACGATCTCGCAGAAATCAGGCGTGCCGTTGTTGATGTTCCCGTCGTCGTCGTTGACCGTCAGGTACTCGGTCAGCGTGCGAGGAACGGCCGAATCGCCCGAGTTGCCGCCCAGCGTCACCCGCGACCAGCTGATGGTGTTCTGCCGGGCCTTCTCCAGTCCCGCCGCAGACCCGTATCGGTTGCCCAAGTTGCGCCGAATCTTGCAGATCGACCCGCCGAGCACCTGCCCGCCCGTGTGCACCGCACAGCTCGTGCAGGGATACTGCACCATGCTCGTGTCGGGCGTCCGCACCGGCCCGCCGCTGGTCTGGAAGAAGCGGCCCACGATGAAGTCGTCGTACTGCAGGATGCTCATCACGTCGCCGAAGCCCTCGCCGAACCCGCCCTGCGCCAGACTGAGCCGGTTGACGATGTGATGGCCGTACTCGTGCGCCACCACCGAGCTGAAGGCCGTGTTGTTGCACGAGCCGCCCACCGCGTAGTAGTTGGTCGAAGCGCCGTCGTAGAAGGCGTTGCAGGTGCCGCTGACGCTCGTCTTGGCCGGAAGCTGCGCATCGAGGATCGTCGAGGTCGGGGCGTACCCCTTCCAGAAGTCGTGCGTCGAGTTCTGGTGCACGAAGGCGTTCATCTGCGCGTTGGTGTACTGCGAGCCCGGCGCGGGATTGAGCCGCAACGTCACCGGCGTGCCCGGCGTCGCCGTGGCCGAGGCCGTCATCAGGGCCTGCCCGGCCAACTGCTCCTGCACCGTCACCCATCGTCCGTCACCCACCGAGCAGTCCACCGTCACCGGATCGGTCCCGCTCCAGGGAATGGTGAAGTTGCCGTTGATGTCCGTCCACGCCGAGGTCGCGTTGTTGCCGTTGATCCGCACGCGCATGTTGGGGATCGGCACCTCCACCGGCAGGTTGCCCGAGTGATCCGCCGCCGCGTTGCCCGGCGGGAAGGGCGTCGCCCGACCCAGCACCGTCCCCGTCACGTCGATGTGGTAGATCTCGTTGCGGGAGTGGACCAGTTCGCCGGTCGCCGCATCCACGAAGAACGACCGCTTGAAAGGCGAGCCCAGCCCCGCCTGCTCGCCCGTGAATCGCCACACCAGCCGCGCGGGCATCCACTGCGGGAAGTCGCCCTCGCCCACGTACACGATCATCTCGGGGGCCGACCACTGCTTGATCCGCGAGTACTCGCGGATCTCGCCCACGAGCTTCTGCGCCTCCTCCCCCGTCAGCTTCGGATCGGCGAACCCGCCCGCCGGTCGCGACGCGACCTTCGCCGAAGCCATCACCACCGCGTGCCCCTCGCGCCCGCTCAAGACCAGGATCTTCACCATCCCGAACTCGACCGGCACCGAGTCGATCGTCTGCGAATACGTGTACACGTGGAAGCGATCCTCCATCGCCTCCTCCCGCTCGAGCTTCAGCTCGAGCCGGCCGGCGCCGAAGGCCGCCTGGTTCGTCGCCAGCCAGTCCGTCGCCGCCTGCAGCGGCGTCGCCGCGACGTTCATCGGCATGCCGTAGAACGACTCGATCCGGCCCGTCGTCTCCACCATCCGCAAGCCCGGATACGTCGCCAGAAGGTCCGCCGCCGTGGCGCCCAGCACCCGCCCATCGGCGCCGAACGCGACGCCCGCCGCCACCATCAGCCACGCCCCAGCCGCCACGATCGACGCCGCACGATTCATCTTGCGCATTCGAGTGCTCCGAACCGGTCGACGCTGACCGGCACACAGGGTGAAAGTCCGACCGACCGGGCGTCAAGGCCCGGCATCAACGTCCGATACCCCCGGCGACGACCCTTCGGGCCCTCGCAGGCGGCATCAGCGCAGCAACTCCTACGTGAGGAAGATACCGCACGTTCCGCATTCTTGCAAACTCCACGCGCTCGGGCCGTACGCATTCCTCACGGATCGCGATGGCTTCGCCGGCCCGCAAAGGCCCGATTCGCCTCGTTTGCGTCCTTGATGAACCGATACCCGCCCGCCACCACCCCCGCCACCGCAAAGCCCACCATCACCCAAGGTGAAGCCCCGGGCCACACGTACTTCTCCAGCAGCCATCCCACCAGCACCATGCCCACCACGCCGAAGGCGAAGTTGCCCGCGATGGCCCATCCCTTCACGCCACGAGCCATGTCGGTCGATCGGTCTGCCATGGTGTTGCTCACATGATGATCCGCAATGCCGCCGCCCTCGCCGCCCGGATGGCCTCGGGCACCTTGGAGGGATCGCTCCCCCCGCCCATCGCGTTGTCGGGCTTGCCGCCGCCCTTCCCGCCCATCACCGCGCACGCGTCGCGGAGCCAGTCGCCCGCCTTGAGGCCCTTGGCGATCGCCGCCTCGGGCACTGCGCACGCCACCGCCACCTTGCCGGTGGCCATGTCGATGCTCATCAGCATCGCCGGGCACCGCGGGCACGTGTCCCGCACGGTCTTGAGCGCCGCCAGCAACGCATCGCGATTGTCACCCGCGGGCACGGCATCCACCACGACCAGATCGTTGGCGTTGACGGCCCCCGCCGCGATCGACTTGGCCGCCGCCACCGCCGCGTCGCGCACCTGCGCACCCGCGGCCTTGCTCGCCGCCTTCACCCGCTCGCCGAGGGCGGCGATCCTCGCCCGCAACGCGGCCTTCCTCGCCACGGGAATCGTCGCCCCGTCCACGTCGGCCGCCAACGCCTGCACCAACCTCGCCAGATCCGCGTCGGGGGCCTTGGCCACGTCGGCCGCGCGACCGTCGAGCGCGTCGGCCCCCTCGATCGCCGTCGCGGCGGCCTGGCCCGTCAGGCCGATGATCCGCCGCACGCCCTTGGCCACCGCCTCCTCGCTCACCAGCGCGAAGTGCCCGATGGCGCCGGTGTCGGCCACGTGCGTCCCGCCGCAGAACTCCACCGACCGTTCCATGTTCGACGACGCGCCCGGCTGCGCAAGCAGTTGCTCGACGGGCACGCCCACCGACACGACCCGCACGGGGTCGGGATAGGCCTCGCCGAAGACGGCGCGCAGCGTGTTGACGGCCTTGGCCGCCGCGAGCGGCGCGGACGTGGCGTACACCTTGAGCCCTTGGGCGATCTGGCCGCGGACGATCGCCTCGACGCGCTCGAGTTCCGCCGCGGCGACCGGCTGACCGTGCGAGAAGTCGAACCGCAGGCGATCGGGCGCCACCAGCGAGCCCTTCTGGTCGACGCCCGGCCCCAGCACCTCGCGAAGCCCGAGGTTGGCCAGGTGCGTGGCGGTGTGGTTGCTCGCGATGCGGGCCCGGCGGGCCTTGTCGACGCTCATCTCGACGCGGTCGCCCACGGAGATCTCGCCGTGCGAGACGTGCCCGAGGTGCAGCACATAGCCGCCGAACGCGAGCGTGTTCTCCACGACGAACTCGCCGTGCTCGGCGTGACCCGTCCTCGCCCCCTTGAGCACCTTGATCTTGCCGGCGTCGCCCTCCTGCCCGCCCATCTGGGCGTAGAAGGAGGTGCGATCGACGACGATGCCCACCTGCCGCCCGACGGGCCCCACGCCCGCCCGAACGTGCTCGTCGAAGTTGCGGCCGTTCCAGATCGCCCGCACGTCGGCCGAAACGTCCCGCTCCGCATCGTGCTTGTGCGCGTCGTCCGTGGCGGGCACGTTCATCGCGCGAAGACGCGCCACCTCCTCGCCGCCGAGCGACAGGGCCTTCTCGCCCTCCTTCGCGCCCCCGGAGCGGCTGAGCTCCTCGGCCGCGAGCCGCTGCGCCTCGTACCCCTTCATGTCGACGTCGAGCCCGCGCTCCTGCGCCATGAGCAGCGTGAGATCGATCGGGAATCCGAACGTGTCGTAGAGCTTGAAGGCGTCCGCGCCGGCGATCATGCCCCCCGCCGCACGCTGCGCCACCTCCTCGAAGAGCTTGATGCCCCGGTCGAGCGTCCGCCCGAAACTCTCCTCCTCCTCGAGGATGATCGCCGCCACCTTCGCCGGATCCTTGCGAAGCTCGGGGAAGGCGCCGCCGAACCGCTCGACCACCACGGGCACCAACTGCGCGAAGAAGCCCGAGCGGGCCCCCAGCATCTGACGACCGTACCGCACCGCGCGGCGAAGGATGCGACGCAGCACGTACCCGCGGCCCACGTTGCTGGGCACCGCGCCGTCCGTGATGGCGAACGTCAGCGTGCGGATGTGATCCGCGATGACGCGGTACGCCGTGTCGACGTTGTCCTTGTCCTCCTTGCCAAGCCGCCCCGCGTAGGGCCTCGCGCCCGTCAGCCGCTCGATGGTCGCGAAGATCGGGGCAAAGACGTCCGTGTCGTAGTTGCTGCGGACGTTCTGCAGCACGCTCACGAGCCGCTCGAGCCCCATGCCCGTGTCGACGTGCTTGGCCGGCAGCGGACGCAGCGACCCGTCGGGCAGCCGCTCGAACTGGATGAAGACGTTGTTCCAGATCTCGATCACGTCCGGATCGCTCTGGTTCACCATCGCGCGGGCGTCGCGACCTCCGATGCGGTCGTAGTGAATCTCGGTGCACGGCCCGCACGGGCCCGTGTCCCCCATCTCCCAGAAGTTGTCCTTCATGTTCCCCGGCAGCACGTGGCTGTCGGGAAGGAACTGCAGCCACAGGGCCCGCGTCTCCTCGTCCGGAGGCAGCCCCAGCTTCGCGTTGCCCTCGAAGTACGTCGCGTACAGCCGATCGCCCGGAATCCCGTACACCTTCGTCAGCAGCTCCCACGACCACTCCACCGCTTCCTTCTTGAAGTAGTCGCCGAACGACCAGTTCCCCAGCATCTCGAAGAAGGTGTGGTGGTACGTGTCCTTGCCCACGTCGTCCAGGTCGTTGTGCTTGCCACCCGCGCGGATGCACTTCTGGCTGTTCACCGCCCGCCTCAGCTTCCCCAGGTCCGATGCCGGGTCCGCCTGCCCGAGGAAGATCGGCTTGAACTGGTTCATCCCCGCGTTGGTGAACAGCAGCGTCGGATCCTCCAGCGGCACGCACGGATTGCTGGGCACGAAGACGTGCCCCCCCGCCGCCCCGCCGGGCTTGCTCTTGAAGAACTCGATGAACGTGGAGCGGACTTGGTCGGCGGTGGGCATGGTCGTGATTCGTACGGGGGTGCTGGACGCGATCAGAGTCGCAAGGATAGGAGCCGCGATCCGCCATTCACCCCGCGCCGGCCGCCACCAACGCCGCCTCGTGCGCCTTCGACATCCCCGCCGCCGCCAACGCCCGCGGCATCATCCATCGCCGCTCCAAACCCGTGCCCTGCCCGCCCGGCGGCCCGATCGCCCCGCGGGTCAACCGCTTGGCCGCCGCCGCCGTCACCGTCGCCTCGTGCACCTCGACCGTCAGCGTGCGATGCGTCAACTGACGCGCAATCGCCGCCGCCCTCGCGAACCGCACCCCGCGGCAGGCCCCCGTCGGCGCGGCCAACCACGCACGCACCCGCTCCGCCCCCTCCTCGGGTTCCAGCGTCACCGGCTGATGCAGCCCCGCCCACAACCCCTCGGCCCCGCGACGCTCGCAGAGCAGCCGCCCCTTGGGATCGCGAATCGCCAGCACGGCCATCCATCGCTTCGTCGGCGCCTTGGCCTTCTTCGGGCGCGGAATCCGGGCTTGGGTTCCCAGTCGCTTGGCCTCGCAGCAGGTCGCCAGCGGGCACGCGCCGCACGCGGGCGCAGGACCGGGCGTGCAGACCGTCGCGCCCAGTTCCATCATCGCCTCGTTGGCCGCGCCCGCGAACGGTCCCGCCGCCGCCGCGAACGCCTCGGCCTGCCTCCACGCCCACGCCGTCGTCGCCGGCGCCTGCTGGTCGAGGTCTCGCCCTTGCACCCGCAGCATGACGCGGGCCACGTTGCCGTCGACGATGGGCGCGGGCCGTCCCATCGCCAGCGAGGCGATCGCGCCCGCCGTGTACCGGCCCACGCCGGGCAACTCCAGCAACCCCTCCACCTCCGACGGGAATGTTCCGCCGCACCGCTCGACGACATGCCTCGCCGCCGCGTGCAGGTTCCTCGCACGGCGGTAATACCCCAGCCCCGCCCACCGGGCCATGACGTCACGCTCGTCGGCGGCCGCGAGGGCCTCGACCGTCGGAAACCGTTCGATGAACGCCCGGAACTTCTCGACGACGCGCGACACCTGCGTCTGCTGGAGCATCGCCTCGCTCACGAGCGTGCGGTACGGATCTCGCTTCCCCGCGGGCAGGTCGCGCCAAGGGAGGTCCCGCTTCGCGCGGTCGAACCACGCCACCAGCGGCTCGACGATGCGTGCGGCGGAGGCGTCATGGGGTGCCGAACTGCGAGGGCGTGGTGCCATCGGGCTTCACGGTAGCAACCGGGCGTTCATGACCCACGTCCCGCGTCACGATGACGAATCGTCCCACACCCTCCTCGCCCCTCGCGGGCGATGCCCCGCCTCGCTCAGTTCGCCAAAAAGCTGATCTTCGCGAACCCGGCGTCCTTGCACGCCTGCAACGCCGCGGCGACCTCGCCCACCGTCACGCCTGCGCCGCTCTTGATCACCACCCCCGACTCCTTGGGCAGCCCCTTGAGCAGTTCCGTCAACGCGCCTTGGCTCTTGAAGACCCGCTCGCCCAGCCGAAAGACCGGCCCCTCCCCCCGCTCGGCCCGATCGACCCGAAGCATCGTGGGCAACAGCCCCGACGACGCGCCGCCCCCGGAGCCGCGATCGACCCCAAGCGCGGTCGAGAGTTCCCGCTCCTCGGCGCCCAGCGTGCCCGCCACCATGAAGTACATCAGCAGGAAGAGCACCACGTCGATCAGCGCAATCAGCGGCAGCCGCAGCGAGGCGGGATCGAGGCGTCGTCGCTTGCGCCGTCGAAAGGCCATGGTTCAGTTGCCCGCCCCTTCGCCGCTGGTGCCAAGCGACACCGTGCGGATGCCCGCGTTCACCAACGCCCCGCACAGACCCTGCACCGCCGATGCCGGACAGTCCTTGTGCGCCCGCAGCAGCACGCGCACGCCGCCGGGAGGCGCGGCCCGTCCCGCCGCGGCGGCCTCGTTGAGGATGCCGTCGAGGGTGATCGTCCGCCCGAGGATGCTGGTCGCGCCGTCGCGATCGATGTCGATCACCAGTTCCGCGCCCTTGGTCGCCGCCGCCGCCTCGAGTCCCTTCTGCGCCGGCAACTCGATCGCGGCCCGATCGGTCGCGGCGAACTGCGAGGTGAGCATGAAGAAAATGATGAGCAAGAGCACCACGTCGATCATCGCCGTGAGGTCGAAGGTCGCGTCTTCGCGCTCCTGCTTTGGACGGGTGAAGGCCATCGGTGTGCGTCGCTCAGGCCGTGGGACGGGACGCGGGCGCAGGTGACGCCGGACGCGCGGATGCAACGCCCGGACCGGGCTTGACCGCCCCCGCCGCACGCTGCACCAGGGCGGCGATGGGTTCGAGGGCCTCGGCCGTCTCGTCGACCAGCGACTCGATGCGCCGCCTGGCCATGCCGAAGGCGATGGTGGCGGGAATGGCGATCACGAGCCCTTCGGCCGTGTTCACCAGCGCCATCGACATGAAGCGGGCCAACTCGCTGCTGCGGGCCGCACCCTGCAGGCCCGAAATGGTCGCGAACGCGCCGATCATGCCGATGACCGTGCCCAGAAGGCCCAGCATCGGCGCCACCGCCGCGACGATGGCCACCACGTCGTTCATGCGGTGCAGCCGCTCGGTCTGGCGGTTGAGTTCGTCCTCGACGCCGCCGTTGAACTCGAGCATGCCCATCGGCGACGACTGGGCGCGACGCACGCCGCCCAGCAGCACCCTGGCCGCGAAGGAGTCGCTGCGTCCGCAGGCGGAGGCGAACGCGGGCAGGTTGCCCTCCTGCGCCGCCACCGTCAACTCGCGCATGATCGCCTCGGGCACGAAGCGATCGCGGCGAAGCACCAGGAACATCCGCACGATCAGCGTCAGGGCCGCCGCCGAGAGGGCGATCAGGACGTAACTGAGAAACCCGCCGTCGGCGATGTAGCCCAGAAGACTCTTGCCCGCCGGCGCGGCGGGCTGCGCCTCCTGGGCCAGGAGAAGCGTCAGCGACGAAAGTGGTGCATTCACGGGCGGGGGCTCCATCGAGGCCGTGCATCCCGGCCCGACAACGGTGTACCGGATGATCGGTTCAAAGATTCAGTTCGTCCGCCGCCGCCTCCAGCGTCGCGGGCTCCTCGGCGTCGGAACTGCCCACGGGCCGGGCCGTCGGCAGCGGCTTGCCCGAGGCGTCGGTCAAGGCCTCGCCCTTGAGCGTGCGGATGATCGGGACCGGATGCGCCTTCTCGTGCAGCTCGAACTTCGCCAGGAGCGCGTCGCGCACCGCGGGCTCGAGCTCGTTCCACTTGCCCCGACCCCGACACTTCGGGAAGCCCGAGCATCCCAGCCAAGGGCCCCGCACGCCGTTGCGAAGGTTCAGCGGCCGCTGGCACTTCTCGCACGGCAGGTCCGTCAGGAACGCGGGCATGCTCGGCGCCTCCACGCGGCCCTTCTTGTCGAGATTGAGCAGGCCGTCGCAGGGCCTTTCCTTGTCGCCGTAGCGGGAGCACCCCAGGAACGCGCCGAACCGGCCGACTCGCTTGGTCATCGCGGCGCCGCACTTGTGGCACGCCACGTCCACCGTCTCGGCCGCCGGACGGGGCACGCCCTCGCGATCGCACGGGCTCGCGTAGTTGCACGCCGGATACGTCGCGCACGACAGGAAGCGCCCGTTGCGACCGAAGCGATACACCAGCCCCGAGCCGCACGTCGGACACTTGTATTCCGCCGGCGCAGGCACCGTCTCGGCCTTGGCGTGCTTGAGTTCCGTCTCCGCCGCCACCAGCGCCTTGCGGAAGGGCCCGTAGAAGCGGTGCAGCATCTCCACCCAGTCGAGGTGGTCCTCCTCCACCCGGTCCAGCTGCGACTCCATCTCGCGGGTGTACCCCACGTCGATGATCTCGGGGAAGGCCTCCGTCAACTTGTCCGTCACCACCTCGCCCAGATCGGTCGCCGCGAAGCGCCCGTCGAGCTTCTCCACGTACTTGCGGTCCTGGATCACGCTGATGATCGACGCGTAGGTCGACGGACGGCCGATCCCCTCGGCCTCCAGCGTCTTGATCAGGCTCGCCTCGCTGTACCTGGGCGGCGGACTCGTGAACTTCTGCTGCGCGTCGATCGCGAAGGGCGCGAGCGCCCGCCCCTCCGTCACCGCCGGCAGCGTCTGCTCGTCGGCGCTCTGGGGCACGCCCGTCGCCTTGTAGAACCCGTCGAACACCAACACGCGCCCCGTCGCCCGGAACGCGCACGGCTTCGTGGCATCCACCCCGCCCGTGATCGTGATCGCCGTCGAATCCCACTGCGCCGGCGTCATCTGACACGCCACGAACCGCTCCCAGATCAGCGTGTAGAGCTTCAACTGGTCCGGGTTGAGCGCCGACGCCACCTTCCGGGGCGTCAAGTCCACGTTCGTCGGCCGAATCGCCTCGTGGGCCTCCTGCGCATCCTTGTTCGACGACGCGTAGAAGTTCGGCTTCTCCGGCAAGTACCGCTCGCCGTACTGCCGCCCCACGAACGACCGCACCATCTCGATGGCATCCTTCGAGAGATGCGTCGAGTCGGTGCGCATGTACGTGATGAGACCCACCGGCCCCTCGTCGGGAATCTCGACGCCCTCGTAGAGCTGCTGGGCCGTCCGCATCGTGCGCTGCGCCGCGAAGGAGAGGCGGCTTGCCGCCGCCGCCTGCATCGTCGACGTGATGAACGGCGGACTCGGCCGCGTCGACGTCCGCCGCGTCTCGATCGACGAGACCTTGTACGGCGTCGCCACGTTCACGCGGCCCGTCAGCGTCCGCAGCGTGCCCGCGGGCCCCTTGCCCTGCGGATCGGCCGCCTCGCGGACGGAAATCTGCTCGATGCCCGCGAGCCTCGCCACCTCTCTCGCCCGGGCCGCGAGATCCGCGCCGAAGAGACCGGTGCCCTCGCCGAAGTCGATCTTCTGCCCCGCCACCTCCACCAGTTCCGCGCGGAACGAGGCGTGCTCGGCGAGCCACCCGCCCTGCATGCGGAGCGTGGGCCCCGTCGCCTTGTCGTTGCGACGTGTCGTCTCGGCGCGGGGAATCGGCGTCGCAAGGTACTTGGCCCACGCCTCGCTCAACCCGCTCGCCTTGGCGAGTTCGGCCGTGAAGCAGGCGTTGACGCTCCAGTATTCCTCGGGCACGAACGCCCGGATCTCGCGTTCGCGGTCGACGATCAGCCGCGTCGCCACGCTCTGCACCCGGCCCGCCGAAAGCCCGCGGGCCACCTTCTTCCAGAGCAGCGGCGACACCTGATACCCCACGATGCGATCGAGGATGCGCCGCGCCTGCTGGGCATTCACGCGGTCCTCGTTGATCGGGTGCGGATTGCCGAAGGCCCGCTCGATCTCCGTCTTGGTGATCGCCGGAAAGACCACCCTCTTGGCCTGCGCGCTCTCGATCCCCAGTTCCTGCGCAAGGTGCCACGCGATGGCCTCCCCCTCGCGGTCGAGGTCGGTCGCGAACCACACGTCGCACCCGCTCGCCAGCGACTCCTTCGCCGCTCGCTTGAGGTCGCTGATGACCCGGTCCTTGCCCTCGCTGATCACGTACGTGGGCGAAAAGTCGTGCTCGAGGTCCACCCCCGGCACCGGACTCTTCACGCCCTTGGGATTCTTCTCCGGCAGGTCTCGCACGTGCCCCACGCTCGCGAGCACCAAGTAGTCCTTGCCCAGGTACTTGTTGATCGTCTTGGCCTTGCTCGGCGACTCCACGATCACCAGGTGCCGGTTCTTGCCCGCGCCCGCCGTGTACGCCGTCGTCGCCGTCCGCCGCGGCGGCTTCCCGCCCCGGCGCGGCGCCGCCTTGGCCTCGCCCCCCTCGGAGCCGGCCTTGCCCGAACGCTTGCTCGCCGCCTTCTTTGCCATCTGTACCTATCTATAGGCCCCCGCCATGACCGTACGGACATCGAACGGACCGCTCAGGCCCCAAGAGACCATCGGTCACAGAAGGATGCCCGGCTGCAATAGTCAAGAAAGATCGTTATTGGGACCCTGGCCGCCCGCACGGGCGTGCCTCGCAACCGACGCCTGCAGCTTCGCCTGGGCATCCCTCGCCGCACGTCACTTCGACAAGACGTCCACCGCATCGATCGATCCGCGCAGATGCGGCTTGAGGCCCTCGGCCGTCAGCCGCTTGGCGGCCGCCGCGTCCCCCTTGAGATGAGCGTCGAAGAAGGCCAGCGTCGCCGCTCGCGTCACCGGTTGCACGTCGTCGCGGGTTCGCGACGGCAACTCGCGCCGCTGGGCGCCCGTCGAGTCCGTGAAGTCGAGGTGCTTCGCGTTGGCCAGCCACACGAACGCATGCCCACCCTTGGGCCACAGCGCGAAGGCCTCCTTGCGATTCGCCGCGGGCTGCCCGGCCTGCTGGTCGTCCTTCGTCCCCGAGATGCCCAGGAGCGGCACGTCGAGACTCCCGAAGCTCCCGGCAATGAAGAACGGCTCGCCCACGCCCTGAGGCGAGAGCGCCACCCCGCACCTGACGCGCGGATCGCGCTGGCTGGGCCCAAGCCCCTTGCCGGGAGCCACCTCGGGCACGAGCCAGTCGAGCGCAGGGCGCATGCCGCAGACCACCATGGTGGTGAACGCGCCGAAGGAGTGTCCCATCACGCCAACGCGATCGAGATCGAGCATGCCCCTGAGCGCCTCGTTCGATCGGTTCCACTCCGACGCCCGGTCGATCGCGAAGCTCACGTCCTTGGGTCGGGCCATCACCTCGTCGGCGTCGCGAATCATGGCATCGAGGTTCTGCATCGCACGCCCGCCCTGCGTCAGTCGCTCGCGGTTGCTGCCCACGTGCTCGAGGCACAGCACGACATATCCGTGCGACGCCAGATCCTGCGCCTGGGCGAAGTGGGTGTCCCAGTCGCCGCCCGCCCCGTGCGAGAGAACGATCACGGGAAACGGCCCCTTTCCCGCGGGCACGTGCACCTTGAGCGGCACCTTGCGACCCGCGGGCGAGGGCTCTTCGCGACGTCGCAGCAACCCGCGTGACCTCGCAGGCGCCCCAGCCGCAGGCCGACCCCGCGTCGCGTCGACGAGGTCGGGAAACTCGAGCACCTTCACCTTCGACGACCCGTCATCCGAGCGAGCGGACATCAACTCCGCCGCGCCGCCGCCTTCAACCCCGATCGAACGGCCCAAGGCCCCCGCAGGCGAACCCGCCGTCGCCAGGAGCGACATGAACCCCGCCACCACGAGCCGTCGAGACCGATCGCATGCGTGCCTCATGCATCGATCATCGGACCGATCCAGACGAGGGCTTCACCACCCCGGGCAACCCGACTCAGGGAGTGCCGGGCCTCCGCTCGCACGCCCGCACCACCGCCTCGCACTGACCCTCGAGCGGAACCGTCGAGGCGTCGATCCACGTCGAGCCGCCGGTGGTCCGCAGTCGCCTCGCCCACGTGCGCTGGTTCTTGGCGAACCGACGCGTCTCGATCTTGATCGCCTCCACCGCCTCCTCGAGCGTGCACCGCCCCTCGAGGTGCATGAGCAGTTGCTTGTATCCCAGCGCCTCGCGGGCCTGCGAGCCCAGCGCGTCGCGATCTCGCAGCGATCGCACCTCCTCGAGCAGCCCTCGAGACATCATCTCCTTCACTCGGGCGTTGATCCGCCGGTTGATCGCCTCCACCGGCCACTCCAGCCCAGCCAGCGTGAAGCCGCTCGGCCCTCGCGAGGCGTCCCACTGCTTCTGGTGCTCGCTCATCGGCACGCCCGTCAACTCGAGCACCTCGAGCGCACGCACCGTTCGCCGCAGGTCGTTGGGATGCAGCTTCGCCGCCGCCGCCGGGTCCTTGGCCTCGAGCATCGCTCGCAACTCGGGGGCGGGCATCGCCGACAATCTCGCTCGCACCCCCTCGTCCGCGCCCGGGCCCTCGAAGAGCCCGTCGAGCAGCGCCTTGACGTACAGGTGCGTCCCGCCCACCACGATCGGCCACGCGCCCCGCGCGCGAATCTCCGCGATGGTCCGCTCCGCGAGGTCGAGCCACTGTTTCACCGAGAACGACTCCGTCGGCTCGGCCACGTCGATCAGGTGGTGCACCACGCCCCGCCGCTCCTCGATCGTCGGCTTGGCGGTGCCGATGTCCATGCCCCGGTAGAGCAGCATCGAGTCGGCCGAGACGATCTCGGCCTCGCCGCCCGCCGCGCGTTCCCGCAGCGCGAGTTCGACCGCCAACGCGGTCTTGCCACCGGCGGTGGGCCCGATGATGATCGGGATCGAGCGCGTCGTGGCGGGCGTCTGGTTCATGGGGCGAGGCGCCGGACCCGGCGAGCCGTCACGTCCGCATCGTGGCGCCCAGGCCAACCTTCATCGATTCGACGATCTGCTGCACCGGGCCGTCGATCTCCTCGTGTCGAAGCGTTCGCGACGGATCGCGGTAGGCGAATCGAACCGTCACGCTCTTGCGGCCCGCGCCGATCTGCTTGCCGCGGAAGGTGCCCACGAACGACACACGCTCGAGCATCGGCGAGGCGCACCCGTCGATGTGCCCGCGGATGCGCTCCCACGTCACCTCTTCGCCCACGATGAACGACACGTCGCGCTCGATGCCGGGGAACTCCGGAGGCAGGGCGATCATCGACCTGGGCGGATAGCACGCCAGCAACGCGGCCAGATCAAGTTCCGCCACCGCCGCCGGCGCGCCCAACTCGTACGCGGCCAGCTGACCCTGGCTCACGAACCCCGCCACGCCGATCTCTCGTCCGTCGAGCAGCACCGTGGCGAAACCCGAGGCGTCGAACCCGCCGCAGCGGGGCGAGGCCTCCTTGAGCGACACGACCGCGCCCGCGCCCGCCAGCGCACGCACCCCCGCCTCGATCGCCCCCCGCAGCAGCCGCAGACCCGTCTGCCGATCCTCGACGCTCGCCGCCTTGCCCGACACCGGCACGTCCACCAGCATCGACACGCACGTCCGCTCCGTCGCCCGTCCCGAGGCGTCCTGCGCGAAGACCGCCGCGATCTCGAACAGCCGCACGCCTCCCGGCACGCGCACGCCTCCATGCTGGTTGGCGCGGCGGCACGCCAGCAACCCCGGCATCACGCTCGGGCGGCACGCCGGCTCGGCCTTCCGCCGCTCCTCGCTCACCTCCACGAGCCGCATCCCCTGGGGCAGAAAGGCCGCCGCCGCCTCCCGCGACACGAAGCTGAACGTCACCGCCTCCGTGAATCCCAGCCCCGTCAGCACCGATCCCAACTCGCGACGGGCCGATTCGCTCGCCTGCGGCGGACGCACCGCCACCGGAATGCTCGTCCGCACCTCCACGGCATCCAGCCCCCGCACGCGGGCGATCTCCTCCACCAGGTCGATCTCGCGCGTCAGGTCGCGCCGGTCGGCCGGCACGGTGCACAGGAGCGTGCCCTGGCCGTCGAGCGACACCGCGATGGAAAGCCGCTTGAGGATCGTCGCCATCTCCTCTCGCGACAACGACGAGCCCAGCACCGCGTTGCACCGCGAGGCCCGCAGGGCGATCACGTGCAGCGGCGCAAGCGACGCGCCCACATCGACCGAACCGGCGCACCGACGGCCGCCGGCCACCTGCACGATCATCGCCGCCGCCCGCTCGGCCGCCGCCTCGATCGTCCTCGCGTCGACCACGCGCTCGAACCTGTGGCTGGCCTCCGTCCTGACCGCATGACGACGCGAGGCGCGACGCACGGCCACCGGGTCCCACGTGGCCATCTCGAGCACCACGTCGACCGTCGATTCGGTCACTTGCGAATCAGCGCCGCCGATCACGCCCGCCAGACTCTGCGCCCGCGAGGCGTCGGCCACCACCACCTCGTCGCCCGCGAGCGTGCGCGCCTTGCCGTCGAGCGTGGTCAACTTCTCGCCCGCGCGCGCCGGACGGATCGCCAGCTTCGCTCCCTCGAGCTTCGCGAGGTCGAAGACGTGGCACGGGTTGCCCATCTCCATCGCGATGAAGTTCGACACGTCCACCACGTTGCTGATCGATCGCTGCCCGCACGCCTCGAGCGCCTCGCGCAGCCACTGCGGGCTCGGGCCCACCTTCACGCCCCGGATCACGCGGGCCGTGAAGAGCGGACACGCGACATGATCGGGGTTCTCGACGGCGATGACGGTCGAGGCGTGCTCGGCGGAGGCCGCGGGGGTCGGAACCTCCGGCAGCCGCACCGTTCGACCCGAGGCCGCCGCGATCTCCGAGGCCATGCCCGCATGACACAGCACGTCCCCCCGGTTGCTCGTCACCTCGACGTCGAGGCAGGTGTCGCCGGAAGGAAGCTCCGTACGGCTTTCGCTCGGGAAGCCCAGACTCATCAGGGCGTGCTCGGCCTCGTCGGCGGTCAGGGTGGCCGGTTGGAGGCAGCGGTTGAGCCATGAAACGCTGATGTGCATAGGAACCGGCAGGGTAGGGACGCGAAGCGGAAGATGCCGCCCGGGAGGGATGTATCGATCGGGCGGCGTCATCGACCGTCCCGCCGCCCGTGGCGGCGATGGACCCACGCCCCGCCGGACGACAGAGAGATCGGAGGATCGACGGTGCGACGGGCGGTCAACCTCGCGAGGCGAACGACGCTGCGCCATGGCGCAACCCTGTTCGCCTGCGCAGGCGCCGCCCACGCCCAGCCCGCCAACGACCGCTGCACCGACGCGGCGATCATCGAGTGGTCCGCCCTGCCCCTCGCGACGCCCCTGACCTCGCTCGCCCAGGCCGCCCGCGAGCCCGAGGCGGCCAACCCGTGCAGCGCGACCGGCCACACCCTCTGGTACCGCTTCGACGCCCCGGTCGACGCTCGCGTGCGCATCGAGTCGTGCGCCGGGCCGAGCCCCGCCACGAGCGTGCCCGACACCACGCTGGCCCTGTACGAATCCGACACCGGCGACTGCGCGTCGCTCAGCGCGGTGTGGTGCAACGACGACGCGTGCGCCTTCCGCTCGCGGATGATCTTCGATGTCCGCGCGGGCGCCCGCTACTACGTGCAGGCGGGCATCTTCCTCCCCTCGGCCGCCACGCCCGCGCCCGCCCCTCCCGACGATCTCCTGTCCCTCCGCGTCTCGATCGAGCCGCCGCCGCCCGCCGACCACTGGGTCGAGCGAGAGGATGCCGGCCCCCTGCCCGCCCTGTCGCAGCGCGTCACGCTCCTCCAACCACGCGCCATCGAGGGACGCCTGGCCTTCGAGGGCGACGTCGACATGTACGCCCTCGACGCCTGCGGCGACCAGGCAGTCGAGATCTCCACCGTCGGCCTGACCTCCGTCGACACTCAACTCTTCCTCTTCGACGCCTCCGGCCTGGGCGTCGCCATGAACGACGACGACCCGCTCTCGACCGCCGCGCAGAGCCGCCTGCGCTTCCCGGCCGGCGCGCTGACGGGCCGAGTGCACCTGGCCGTGACCAGCTACAACCTCGATCCCGCCGGCCCCGGCGGCCAACCCATCTGGAACGACACGCCCTTCCGCGCACAACGCGCGCCCGACGGCCCCGAGGCGTCGACCTCCATCGCCTCCTGGCTCGCCTCGGCCGGCTTCGCCGGCGACTATGCCGTCGCCCTCTCGGGCCTGCGGGCCGCCGGCGACTGCTCGAGCGACTGCCCGCCGTGCACCGCCGACTTCAACGGCGACGGAGGCGTCGACGGCGCCGACGTTCAGGCCTTCTTCGAGACCTGGGAGGCGGGCGCCCCCTGCGGCGACGCCAACGGCGACGGAGGCGTCGACGGCGCGGACATCGAACGCTTCATGCTCGCCTGGGAGACCGGCGGCTGCTGACGGCCACGCTCACGCCCGGATCGGCGCGGGATAGTCGTCCGCCGGCGTCTCCGAGGCCTCCTCGAACGCCATCGCCGCCTCGTCCTGGATGATCGCGAACATCGACGAGGCCATGCACGCGAAGATCACGAAGAAGCACAGCTGGGGCGAGATGCGGGCCACGCCGAACCCCTCGAACATGTTGCCCGCCCAGTACATCGCGAAGAACGCCAGCGTGAGGTCGATCAGCCGCTTGCCGATCGGGTTGGGCGTGTCGAAGCGGGCCTTGATCAGCCGCAGGCACACGCCCAGCGTCGCCAGCATGAGGATCGCCAGAATGATGGGCACGCCGATGCCGAAGGAGGCGAACCCGTAGAGGAAGCCGTTCTCGCTGCCGCCGGCATCCTCGAGCCCCACGCCGATGACCGGGCTGGCCATGCCGTTCTCGATCAGTGTCGTCCACTTGTGGGACCGCGTGTCGTCCGTGCTGACGAGCCGCTCGAAGCCGAACCGCACGCCCATCGCCTCGGCCACCAGCAGCAGCCCGTAGCCCACCGCCACGGCCACCGGCGCGAGGAAGACCGATCGGCCCAGTCGCGTGTAGAGCACGCCCGTGAAGCCCATGACCGTCATCGCCAGACCCGTGCGGCTGGCCGTCCAGAGCACGAACACCACGTGCGTCGTCGCGCAGATCACCGCGAGCGTTCGCCACCGCTTGGAGGAGTCGTTCACGTAGATCCAGAAGCCCACGGTGGCCATCACGGCCGCGAAGCCCGCCGCGTGCTGGGGATTGCCCGTCAGGCCGACGAAGCGGCGACTGCTGAAGCCGGTGGTGAGCATCGTCTGATCGATCAGGAACTGGATGATGCAGGCCAACGTCCACAGACACCCCACCATCACGAAGACGCGCAGCACCGTCATGATCTCATCCCACGATCGCATCTGCGAGGCGAGGAAGATCAACATCGTGCCCACCGAGAAGACCGAGAGCGCCACCGCCAGCAAGCCGGCGATCGGCCCGCTGTGGAAGATCGTGATCAGGCCCATGTACACGCCCAGCAGCATCATGCCGATGCCCAGCCCGGGCACCGTCCGGGTGCTGATTCGCGAGGCGTGAATCGCCACGCCCAGCATCACCATGCCCGCGCAGACCATGTAGACCAACTGCCGATTGACCTGCAGCGCAAACAGCCACGTGCGGTACTCCGAGCCGCGGTTCGCGTCCTCGGTCAGGCCCAGCGTCGAGATGAAGAGCATCGCGCCGATGAAGACCATCGGGAACTGCGCGCTCCGCAGCGTCTGGATGAACGCCGCCACGCCCAGGATGCCGAGCACCCCGAGCTTCCAAATCTCCTGTGCATTGAAGAGGTCGTCCATGGCGTGCTCGATCCATCCCGCCCGCTCCGGGCGACCCGCGACAACCCCGAGCCTTCGATTGGTTCGGCGTCGGGTCGACGACGGGTCCAACCTTATCGGCGGTCCGCCGCCGATGTGTTCGGTTTCCGCCCGCCCTCTCCGATAACCGCGGCATCCACCGGGCCTCCAACGCTAAAATGAAGCGAATTCCCCGTTCAGGGGCCGCCCGCTCGCCTCCCGCGATAGGGTGGTACGGAGTCCAGCCATGCCCAACTCATCCCTCACCCCCGCCGCCCTCCTCGCCGCCACGCTCGCCACGCTCGCCGCCCCCGCCCTCGCGCAGCGCACCGTCCACGCCCAACTCCTGCTCGCCGAGGGACAACCCCTCCCCGACGTCGGCGGCGTCATCCTCGAACTCGACACCCCCGTCGTCGACGCCGACGGCAAGGTCGCCGTCAACGGCAAGGCCACCATCGCGGGCATCGATCGCACCTTCGTCTTCGTCGAGTCGAGCCCCACCTTCATCGACGCCTCGGCCCCCGCCGGGTACATCCTCTCCGGTCGCGAGACCTCCATGGGCGTCAGCCCCGGCGGCCAGTTCATCTACTCGCCCAGCATCAACGGCAACGACGGACTCTGGTCCAGCGCCGGCTACGTCATCGCCAACCGCGACCCCGCCCCAGGCATCAGCGGCAAGTTCATCAAGTTCGCCAGCGGCCCTCGCATGGCCGCCGACGGCCTCTTCACCTTCATCGCCGGATTCTCCAACACGCCCGGCGGCACCACCACCGACCGCGCCGTCTACCGCGGCCGCATCGGCGTCCCCGGCCTCACCCTGCTCTACAAGACCGGCGACACCATCGACGGCCAGCTCATCCGCTTCACCACCCCCAACCTCTCCTTCCGCTACGACACCTCCAGCGACGCCCAGCGCATCATCCACATCTCCGGCGTCGGCGCGGGCAGCGGCTCCACCTGGGTCTTGAAGGACGGCACGTGGATCGCCCAGCCCGCCACCCAACTCCCCGGCTCCATGTACGAAAACGAGGCCTGGAACACCTTCAACGGCGTGGGCGTCAACAACGCCGGCGAGTGGATCATCTTCGGCGTCTCCAGCAACTTCGACGACACCACCAGCAACGACTTCCTCGCCTTCAACGGCGTCGACACCCTCCACGAGAATCAGACCGTCGACGGCCTCACCCTCGCCGCACCCGCCGGCGTTCGCGCCGCCGCCATCAACAACCTCGGCGTCGTCGCCATGATCTGGCAACACACCTCGTCCGTGGCCCCCACCCCCAAGGCCCTGGTCGTCGGCCAAGGCGGCTCGCTCGATCAATCCATCGTCGTCGTCGCCTCCGGCGACCTCCTCGATGTCGACGGTGACGGCAACGCCGATTGGCGCGTCGTCGATCTGCCCGAGTCCTATGTCGTCGGCCCCGGCCTCGACCTCGCCGACGACGGCCGCGTCACCACCACCTGCACCCTTGAACCGGTCGCCGGCGGCGCACGCTTCGACGCCACCATCCGCTTCTGCTTCGCCGACTGCTCCTCCTGCCCGGCGTGCCCCGCCGACTTCAACCAGGACGGCGGCATCGACGGCGGCGATATCGAGGCCTTCTTCAACGACTGGACCGAAGGCCAGTCCTGTGCCGACGTCAATCAGGACGGCGGCGTCGACGGCGGCGACATCGAACGCTTCTTCACGCTGTGGGAAAACAGCAACTGCAACTGACACGCTCCCAAGGCTCTCCCGCAAAGCCGGGCAGCGCACCACGGCTCCATCTGGTCCGCCCAAAGGGCGAGAAACCAAGCCCACGCCAATGCGCGGAAAGCCCCTCGACCCCACCCCCACGCACGCCGCCCGAAGGGCGGACGAATGCTGCCACGGGTGACCAAACCCGCATCGCGGGTGAGGGAAACCCGTGGAAGGGCCTCAACCCTCGCCCCACAACGGGCGGCGACCCATGCATCTCGCCCGACAGGGCGACGGACCACGCCCACGCCATTTCGCGCACAACCCATCCAACGCACCCACACGCACGCCGCCCGAAGGGCGGACGAATGTTGCCACGGGGGACCGAACCCGCTCCGCGGGTGAGGGAAACCCGTGGAACGGCCCCGATCCGCGCCGCACGCCCTCCCCCTCTCAACACCCGCCATTCTCCCACGCCACGAAGAAGACGTCCACGTCGCCGCCATCGACGCCGCCATCCTGATTGACGTCGGCCGCCGAGTCGCCACCCTCCCACGCGACGAAGAAGGCGTCCACGTCGCCGCCATCGACGCCCCCGTCCTGGTTGAAGTCCGCCGGGCACGCCGCCCCTCCACCCAGCGGAATCAGGTTCTCCGGCACCCGCACCTCGCCGTCATTGATCAGCGTGTTGTAATAGATGCGGCACGTCTCGTTGATCAGCACCGACCCCGCGTCGATCCGCAGCGTGTCGACGTACAACGCCTCTCGCGCGCCCTGGTCGTCACTCGCATTGTCCGCATCGTCCACCAGCACCACCGTCGTCGGGAAGCCCCCGATGTGCAGTTCGCCGATGGGGAAGTGCCCCCGAAGCGTCCGATCGAGCCCCGACACGTCGGCCCCGATGTCGCGGCTGAGCGCCTCCATCGTCACCTCAGGCCGCTCCGACTCGAGTTGCAGCGTCGAGAGCGCCATGTCGAAGCGCGATTGGTCTCGGATGCGGCACTCGAACGACCCGCCCACCCGCACCACCGACCCCGCATACGGCATCGTGAACGTCGCGTTGGGCCCCAGCGCCAGCGTCCCGCCCACGTCCATCGCCGGAGGCAATCCCGAGCACGTCGAGCACACCGTGCCGATGAGCGTCCCGCCGTTGGACAGATCGCCGAAGACGAACAGCGAACCCGAACGGATCGTCGTCGTCGCCCCCGTGCTGTTGACGAAGCGCCCGAAGATCGCGCTGGTGCCAAAGACGTTGAAGGAAAGGAGATTCGTGAACGAAGTGGTCTGCAGTTCGCCTGCGGTCATCGTCCACGAGGCGCGGTTCTCGATCGATCCGCCCGCGACGACGCGCGAATCTGCGCCCATCGTCCACGCGTCGATGTTGCGCACCGTGCCGCCGGTCATGAAGGAGGCGTCCTGCGACATGATGACCGGGCCGATGTTGGTCCAGTCGCCCGAGGCGGTCAACGCCGCGCCCTGCTCGACCCGCGTCTGGCCGTCGACCCTCGCCGCCGGCGCGTTGATCGACAGCGACGACCCCGTCCTGGCCGTCATCACCCCGCGCGAGCCCAGGCGGAACGCGGCCCCGTCGACGTTGACGTACCCAGAGACGCGGAGCTGCCCGAAGATGTCGACGACCGAGCCCGCCGAGGCCATCAACGCGGACGAGCCGCCGAGATCAAGCACCGAGGTCGAGGGCACGCGGATGTCGCCCTCGCCGGCGAGCCCCAGCGAGCGACCGAAGGTGTTGAGCGAGCCCGCGGTCCGCCACGCGCCGTCGGTCGCCGTGAGTTGCTGACCGCTCAGCGCCGGAACCGCGGCTGACGCCAGCGACGGGAACCCCGCCTCCGTGACCTCGTTGCGGACCGCGGACAGGTCGTGAGCAGGCATCGTCATCACCGACACCGAACCCCGACCGACGCTGGCGCCCGCATCGAACCAGGGCGCGCCGACGATGACGAAATCGCCGGACATCGCGACCGAGGCGCCGAAGTTGGCAACGGGTGCATCGCCTCCCGCGTGGTGGAGCGGCGACTGCTGAACCCATGCGGACCCCCGACGCGTGAAGGGGTACGCGACTCCCTGGAAGAAGTTGGCCCCCACGCTGCGCCACGGCGCCCCGACGACCACCGTCTCCCCGGCGATCGCCACCGACGAGCCGAAGGAGTCCCATGCTGCGCCATCGGCGGCGATCAGTTTCGCCTGCTGGACCCACCCTGCTCCGATGCGCTTGAACACATATGCCGAACCCTGATTGAAGCGAGTACCCACGTCGTCCATGGGTGCACCCACGACCACCGTGTCCCCCGCGATTGCCACCGATGAGCCGAACCTGTCGTCGAATACATCGCTGCCCGCGTTCAGTCGCGCCTGCCGAGTCCAGACATGTCCCGATCGCGTGAAGACGCACGCCACGCCCTGCTGGTTGGCGCCCACGAAGGCACTCGGACTGCCCACGACCAACGTGTCGCCGG
>CAIYWI010000095.1 GCA_903929885.1 uncultured Phycisphaerales bacterium | reverse complement strand
CGCACGACCCGCAGCGATGGGGCGACCAGCACGTGATCGATCCGCTCGCCCTCGACGCGATCCTTCCATCCGTTGAAGGTGCCTTGCTCAGGGGCATCCGGGTTGGCCGAACGCCACGCGTCGATCAGGCCCGCTTCGATCAGGGCCCCCACCGCCTTCGAGGTCGGTCCGTCGTTGAAGTCGCCGAGCACGATGACGGCGTCGGCGGGGTGGCGACGAGTCGCGATTCGGCGAGCGATCACCTTCGCGCCCTCTTCCCTCGCCGACGCGCCGCGGTGGTCCAGGTGCGTGTTGAAGACGTACAGGCCCTTGCCGCTCCCTCGCTCGACGAGTCGCACGAAGGTCGCGATGCGAGGCAACGCGGCATCCCACGACTTCGATCCCGGCACGTCGGGTGTCTCCGACAGCCAGAAGACGCCCTGCTCGGACACGTCGAGCTCGAAGCGATCGGTGCGCCAGAAGATCGGGCAGGCCTCTCCCGCCGACGGATCCTGCTCCCGCGTGCGGCTCACGTGCGCGAAGGCGGGCAGGGCGTCGGCGATCTCCCGGACCTGAAAGGGCAGCGCTTCCTGCAGGCCGAGGATGTCGCCGCCGTCCCGCAGGACATCGAGCACAAGGTCGCGTCGCTTCTCCCAGCGGTTCTCGCCATCCGAGGCGGTGCCGTACCGAATGTTGAAGGTCGTGGCCGCGAGCGAGGACGATGCGACAGGCTCGGGCCTTGACCTCGACGCATCCGGCTCGCTACAGGAAGCGAGCAAGGCGATGCACAAGGCCCACGCGGTGATCGCGAGTTTGAGATGCACGAGTGAACGCTACGCATGATGGGACGTGGAGCCGTGCCCGGGCCGCCGCGTGCCGACGCAGGAGCGCCTGTGCGCATGATCGAAATACTCCCGACTCATCCTCGTTGGCCTTGCGACCAATCGATGGCGAGCATCACCCCATGCACCACCATGCGAACAGATTCCGATCGCTCCTGCACGCCGCGACGTGCCTCGTCGTCGGCCTGATGGGCTCGGCCTCGGGCCAGACCAACGTGCGGGCGTGGAGCGCCGCGGGCCAGGTCTTCGTGGTCTGGCGCGTCGATGCATCCGCACCGCTCACGTACGACGTGTACCGGTCCTCGACGCCCGTGACATCGACAGCGCAGGCGACGCTGGCCGGGCGGGTCTTTCGTCCCGAGTGGGAGGGCGAGCGCCTGAAACTCGTGACCTCGACGGCGACGTGGCGCGTGCCGGCCTCGGGCGGCGGCACCTACCAGCTGGCGGCGAACGAGGGCCTGTTCGTCTACACGCCCCGAGCGAATGCGACCGAACACTTCGCCGTGGTGCAGAGCGGCGCGACAGCGATCGGCGCGACCAATCGCACGACCTCGGCGGTGGCGGTCGGGTACGACCCGGTCAACGCGCCGGTGACCTGCCACCTGCAGCTCTCGGGCGTCACCAACCGCGGCTACCCCTACCGCACCTATGCCATGTGGGTCGACGGCCGGGATGCGCCCGATGACGCTCGCCCCGACTTTCCGGTGATGGCCAACGCCGCGAAGAGCGGCGCTCCGCATGTCTTCTCCGTGTTCGAACCGACGAGCGGCCTGCCGCCGGGGCCGTATCCGGCGGTCGTCTGCCTGCACGGAGGCGGGCCGACTGGAAGCCACTGGCAGTGGGCGCCCGAGTCGGTCCACTACGCCAACGACGAGGCCACGCCCGTGAACGGGATCACGGTGGCCATGGACGATCGGCTGTTCATCTCCACCAGCGGCGTCGTCAACTCGGACCGGCCGACCAACTGGTTCGGCTGGTGGCCCGGCATGAATCCCACCACCAACGCCGTGCCCGCGAACAGCGCGGTCGTCGTGCCATACACGCTGCGACGGTTGATGTGGACCATCGATTGGCTGCAGACGCGGTCGCCGTACGCCATCGACGTCCGGCGGACCGCCATCATGGGCAACTCCATGGGCGGCGCGGGAACGTTGCTGCTGTCGCGGTGGCGTCCCGAGCGGTTCAACGCCGCCACCGCGTTCGTGCCGCAGCACTACACGCCGGAGACCGGTCAACGCCTGTTCGGAACGCCGACCCAGAATCTCGCCACCACCGAGCTCGGGGCCGCGGGCATCGCGCTGCGGGTGAACGACTTCTTCGACCCGGCCGTCAGGCTGTCGCCCACGCAGCGCGACTTCTGTCTCACCCGGATCTTCCGCGGGCGTCGCGATCAGGCCGTCGAATGGGGACCGCTCACCATCGGACTCTTCAACGCCATGAACGACGCCCGCTGGGGGACGCACCTCTACTGGGACAATCGCGATCACACCGCCTCGGACTGGACGACCGATGATCCGGCCAACCCCGGGGTGGACATCGGCGAATGGGTCTGGCCCGTGCGGACCGAGCGTTCGGGCGCACCCTATCAGGCCCGTTTCACGTCCGACCAGTCGTACCCGGGCTTCTTCAACGACGATCAGTCGCCCGCCGCGCCCGGGCGACAGCCCGCGATGGGCAACGGATCGCCCGACAACGGCGACCCCTGGGGCACCTGGGGCGGCTACTTCGACTGGGACACGCAGACGATCATCGACACGGGTACCGGCTGGTCGTGCACGTTCTTCCTGATCGGCCATTCGGCCACGAGCGTCGACAACTTCCCCGGCTCGTCAGCGACGACGAGTCTGACGGTTCGAAAGCCCCGTCGTTTCATCCCGGCTCAGGGAACGGCGATCTCGTGGTCTCTCCGCGACGACCGCACCGGCGCTTCGCTTCAGGCGGGAACCGCGACCGCGGAGGCCGGCGGCGTGGTGGCGGTGACGGGTCTCGCGATTCCGAAGGACCCGCTCCGCGTGCGACTGGAGCTCCGCGCGGCGGGTTCGCCCCGCCCGGGAGACATCAACGCCGACGGCGGCGTCGACGTGCGCGATCTGTACGCGATTCGCGAGTCGCCCACGGACCTCGACGGCGACGGCGTCGCCAATCAGGCCGACGTCAACCTGCTTGAGCGATCGCTACGGGGCCGCGAGCGAGAGGACATGACAGAACGTCCGTGACCTTCGCATAGCATTGCGGCATGCGACTTGTTCACATGGCGGCTTGGGTGCTTGCGGCGTGCCTGATCACCGACTCCCTCGCGGTTGCCGAGCAACCTTCGGCTTCGATGAGTGAACTGGCATCGAGTCCGTTCCAAGTCGAAGTGACGATCCTTTCCGTCGAGACGAGGCAGCAGACCAGCCAACTCACAAGCGTGTGGCATCGCGTGCGCATCGAGCGAGTGATGGCGGGCGAGGGCCTCAAGCCCGGAGACGAGACGGCCGTGGTGTCGCAGGTGCGCGAAAACACGTCGGGCGTGCCTGTCCCCGGTTCCAGCGGCGATCGCGGGCCCTTCAAGGGGCCCGGCGGGCTGCCGCTCAAGGGAGACAGGGCTCGCCTCTTCGCCGGCGGCAGTACGGGCACCCTCAAGACCAGGTCGCCCAACGGCTGGCAGGAAACGCGCCGATCGGTGGCCTTCGTGGCGGCTGACGGAGGAAGTCGCGGCGATGAATCGATGTCGATGCTGGCTCGGTTGGTGTCGGAGGCGGGCGTTGCCGCCGCGTCGATGCACCTCGCCGCCGATGACGACGGACGCGGCTCGCCGGGTCTGCCGAGCGTCGCGGGCACGACGAGCCTGACCGATCATCACGGGCTGCGCTTCGCCGATGGCGTCGTGCTCTGCATGCAGGGATGCACGCTCGACTCCAATCCGCTGCGCGACTTCCACGAGGCGACGCACGCGAACCTGCCCTTGGTCGGGTTCGGCCCGTCGACGCGTGCCTTCGCGTATCCGGCGGGGCCTGCCGCCGAACGCTGGAACGAGCGATTCGCCCGCGAGCGGTTCGGCACGATCACGACGGCGATCGAACGATCCGCGAAGTTGCGGATCCTGCCGCCCGACGAACAGGCCGCGTCGCATCCCGTGCTCAAGGGCGTGGCGATCCCCGCGACAGGGATCGTCGCACCAGGCCCGCTCGAGCGCGTGGACAGCTTGGCCTCGGACTGTCGCGTGCTGTTGTGGGGCGTGCCCGCCGATATCGACCCCGCGGCGAGCGGACCCATCCGCGAGCCGCTCCTGTGGGTTCGGGAACTGCCCCGCGAGAGCGGGCTCCCCGCTCGTCGCATCGCCTTCATGACGCTGAGCCGGCCGGAAGACTTCGCCAATGCCGAGGTGCGACTGGCAGCGGCCCAGATGATCGCGTGGGCCATGGGCGAGGAATCTCGCCTGAGCGGTGAGCGGCGGGCGGTGATTCGCCGGGCGGGAATCGCTCCCTCACCGGCCGGGCCGAATCGCTGACGCGGCCTGCTCGCTTCTCCACGCCTTGATGGCCGCCGCCAGCCCGTCGACGAACGCGACGCCCGCGAGTCTCGGGTCGTGGCCGCGATCGAACTCCACCGTGAGCGTCGGGATGTGGCGATCGACGCCCGCCCACGTGCCCAGCGACCCCGGCGTCGCGTAGCCCATGGACGGGCGGACGTGCCACCGCGGGTCGGTGGTCGAGGCAGCCTCCGCGAACGCGCGGGCCGGGTGCTCGGCGGGGCCGTCGTGGTTGACGAAGGGCCCGGAGGCGATCGAGTGCAGCACCACGAGCAGGTCGGGCTTGAAGGCCATGATCTGCGCGTGCAGGATGGCGGTCTCCGGCTCGCTCATGGGCTCGGGCCCGTGCGTGGCGGCGGGCTGGAAGTTGGAGGCGGGCCAGTTGCGATTGATGTCGACGCCAGTGGCGTTGCCACGGGTGCCTGCCGCCCCGCCGTCGGGATTGATGTCGCGAATCAGGCGGATGGTGGCGCGAGGACGAGGGTGCAACCCGCGGTCCAGGAGAGCGGCGACGGCAGGAACATGTTCGGGCTCGTTGCCGTGAATGCCGCCGACCACGAGCACGCGAGGCGAGCCCGCGCCGAGCGTGACGGCCTCGATGGACCTCCCTTCGCGGCTCGTGCCGATCACGGACCACGGGACTGGGCCATGGCCGCTGGGACGGGTCGCCTCGCAGCCGGGGAGGCACGAAGCGAGGATCGACAGGAGGATCGAAAGCGATTTCAGGGGCGTCATCGAGGTGGCCGGGCGCGAGCGGGGCCGCGTCCGAGATCGGAGCGTACGCCCCGGTCTCCATGACACGGCCGCCAGCACGGCGAGCCGAAGGCGCCCGAACGACTGCCGCGACGCCGCATCCCTTGGAACAATGTTGTTGTGATTGCATCGTTTTTCACAACATTGGGCTCTACCATGAGAGCATGCCGCGGCCGATGGTCCACACGGTGAGGACGCTTTCGCACTGGACGCTCATGATGGCGCCGGTGCGCTTCGAGTTGATCGAGGCGATGCGATCGATCGCGCCCTGCTCGGTCCGCGAGCTGGCGCTCGCGCTCGACCGACCGGCCGACACGCTGTACCCGCACGTGCGCCAGTTGCTGAAGATCGGCGTGGTGCTCGACGCGGGCGAGCGCCCGGGTCGCACGCGATCGGAGCGGGTGTACGACCTCGCCGCCGACGACTTCCGTCCGTCGTTCGGCGGCGGACGATCCACCTCGGCGGCCAAGGCCATCGATCGCTCGATGCAGACGATGGCGGGCATCGTCGCGAGAACGTCGCGAGCCGCGTCACGGGCCGGGCTCCTCGCGTTCGGGCCTGGCGCCGAAACCGTCGTCGGCAAGGTCGAGCTGGCTTGGCTGACGCCCGCGGAGTTCCTCCGCGTCCGCGAGCAGCTCCGATCGCTCAAGCGATTCCTCGACGCACGCAAGACGCGTCGCGAGGGCTCGCTCCACCTCGCGGCCTTCTTCGTGCTTCCCGTCACGCGCACGCGCGGCGCTCGCGTGAACGACGCCACGCCACGTCGCCGACGCACGCCGTGATCGTTCGTTCCCCGTTTCCCGTTTCCCACGTCTCCGTGTTCCGAGGTCGATTGAACCCACGTGCATCCATGAACTTTTTCATCACCGCCACCGTCGCCTCCATGTCGCTCCTGATGCCGATGGCCGCAGGCGCGGGCGAACCGCCCGTCGGCACCAACGCCACCACGCCCGCCGCGGCGTTGCCCCGCCGCCCGGGACCGCTGGGCGTGCGGCTGCAGTCGCAGGGAGCGGCCTTGGGCATCGAGCAGGTCTTGCCCGGTGGCGTGGCGGCCAAGTCGGGCATGGCCCCGGGCGACGTCATCATCAGCGTGGCTGGCACGCCGGTGACGAGTCGCGAAACGCTCGGCGACCGCATGCGGACCCTTGCCGCGGGCGACACGGTGACCATCGTGGTCCAGCGGGGCGAGGCGACGGTCGAACTGCGGGCCACGCTCGAGCAAGACGCGGAGACGATCGAAGGGAGCGTCGTGACCTACGGCAGCGTGACGGTGCCCGCCGGGTATCGGCTCCGGACGATCGTGACGACGCCCACGGGCGGGGCGAGGGTTCGCGACGGTCGCCGCCCCGCCTTCATGTATGTGCAGGGGATCATCTGCCAGACGGTCGATCGGCCATCATCGCCGGACGCGGCGGACACCCGCATCATCCACGAGATGGCCAAGGCGGGCTTCGTGACGATGCGGGTCGACAAGCCCGGCATCGGCGACAGCGAGGGGCCGCCGTGCAACGAGATCGACTTCAAGACGGAACTCGAGGGCTTCCAGGCCGCCCTCAGGCAGTTGGCGGCCATGCCCGAGGTCGACCCGGACCGCATCTATATCTTCGGTCACTCGATGGGCGGCGTCATGGCCCCGTACATGTCGGCCGAGGTGCCCGTCCGGGGCACCATCGTCTACGGCACGCTGGCGCGTACCTGGTTCGAGTATCAACTCGAGAACGTGCGTCGACAGTCGGCCCTCGACCCCTCGATCTCCGAGGCCGACATCACCGACGCCGTCCTGGCCGAGGCCAAGACCAGCGCCACGGTGCTCGTCGACAAGAAGACGCTGGGCGACGCGTGGACCCGCTGGCCCGAGTTGCGCCAACCCACGCAGGGCATCATGCTCGACGAGAACCATATGTCGACGCGGAGCATGTCCTTCTTCCACCAGTTGCAGGACCTCAACCTCGCCCGCGCGTGGGAGCGGTCGACCGGCGCGGTGCTGGCCGTGTACGGCGAGTACGACTGGGTCACGTCGCTCAAGGACCACGACATGATCGCCGCGATCGTGAACCGCCGGACGCCCGGAGGCGGCACGTCGATCACGATGCCCAAGGCCGACCACGCCTTCACCACGCACGCCTCGCTCGAGGAGAGCGTCCGCGCCATGGGCGGAGGAGAATGGGACGCCGAGTTGCCGCCGCGCATGCTCGCGTGGATTGACTCCATCGACGGTCCCCGCGGCGTCGCACCCGCACCGGCGCCCACGCCCGCCGCCGCCGCAAGCAATGACGCGGGATGGACGCGGCTCACGACGGAGGCGTATCCGGGAAAGCAGGACGACATCTTCTTCATCGACGACAAGACCGGCTGGTACGGCAACGGCGCGGGCAAGATCCTCCGCACCGTCGACGGCGGCGACACGTGGACGAAGGCGTGGGAGAAGCCCGGCACCTTCGTGCGGTGCCTGGCCTTCGTCGACGACAAGATCGGCGTGATGGGCAACATCGGCCCGGGGTACTTCCCCGGCGTGACCGATCCGACGCCCATCTACCGCACCGAAGACGGCGGCGTCACATGGACGCCGGCGACGTCGATCGATGGCGTCCCGGTCGTCGGACTGTGCGCCTTCGACGTCGTGAAGGTGCCCTTCGTCAATGCGGGCAACCTCGACCACCGCCCGCGGATCATCGGCGTCGGTCGCGTGGGCGGGCCGGCGGCGTACATCTGGTCGGACGACCTGGGACGCACGTGGAGGCAGGGCTCCATTCCCTCCATCGGCGCCATGGCCTTCGACGTCAAGTTCCTCGACGAACGACGCGGGTTCATCGCTTCGGCCACGAGTGCAGACGTCGCGGCGTGCAACGCGCTCATCCTCGCCACCGAGGATGGCGGCGCCACGTGGAAGGAGGTCTATCGCTCTTCCCGGCCTTACGAACTGACTTGGAAGTTCTCGTTCCCGGACGCGAACGTCGGCTACTGCACGATCCAGTCGTACGACCCCGCCCCCACCGCCTCGGCCCGGTTCGTCGCCAAGACCGTCGACGGCGGCCGGACATGGACGGAAGTCCCGCTGGTCGACGACCACCGTGTCCGGCAGTTCGGCATCGCCTTTCTCGACGCCCAAACGGGATGGGTGGGCGCGATGCCCCACGGCTTCGTCACCCGCGACGGCGGACTCACGTGGAGCAAGGCGGGCTTCGGCAACGCGGTGAACAAGATCCGACTGGTTCGCACGGACGCGGGGATCACCGGCTTTGCGATCGGGACGAACGTCCACCGGTTGCGGATTCCGTCGGTCGGCCGCTGACCCCGTTCTTGCAGGTCGGACCGGCCGGATCGCCCCCGTTCGATCTCCTCAATGCAATCGAACGCGGTCCATTCCCAACGGTGTGGGGAGCCCACTGCGTCCCTTTCGGAGTCGTCCTCAATGCAACCCGCCCCCCTCTCGATCCGCGGCCTGGTCAA
Source organism: uncultured Phycisphaerales bacterium (assembly GCA_903929885.1). Lineage (GTDB taxonomy): Bacteria > Planctomycetota > Phycisphaerae > Phycisphaerales > UBA1924 > UBA2402. Next base: position 17,142 of record CAIYWI010000095.1, on the reverse strand, counting down.
GATCCACCCCGGCCCGGTCTGCGCCCTGCGGGGCGTCGACCTCGACATCCCCGAAGGCATGTTCGGGCTCCTGGGGCCCAACGGCGCCGGCAAGTCCACGTTCATGAACATCGTGGCCGCCATTCTCGAGCCCACGGCGGGTCGGGTGATCCTCGACGGCGTCGACATCGTCGCCGAGCCGCGTCACATGCGGTCGAGGCTCGGATACCTGCCTCAGGACTTCGGCTTCTACCCCGACCTGTCCGGGCGAGCGATGCTCGAGTTCATCCTGCAGATGAAGGGCGTGAACGGGCCTCGCGGACGAAGGGTCCTGGCCGACGAGTTGCTCGAGCGCGTGAACCTTTCGGCCGCCGCGGGACGCAAGGTGGGCGGCTACTCGGGAGGCATGCGTCAGCGGCTCGGTCTTGCGCAGGCGATCGCGGGGAACCCGCGCGTGCTGATCGTCGACGAGCCCACCGCGGGCCTCGATCCCGAGGAGCGTCAGCGATTCCATCGGCTCTTGGCCGAGATGAGCCCCGGGCGCGTGGTGCTCCTCTCGACGCACATCGTCGATGACGTGTCGACGCTGTGTCCGCGACTGGCTGTGATCCGGTCGGGGCAGGTCGTGGCCGACACCACGCCCTCGACGGCGCGACGCGCGGTGGACGGCCTGATCCACGAAGGGTTCGTCGCCGACGCGGCGATGCCCGACTTCGCCAAGCGCCACCGGGTGCTCTCGGCGGTCCTTGATGAAGGACGCAACAACAGGGTGCGCGTCTTCGTGCCCGTCGACCGCGCGGCCCCCGAGGGCTTCTCGCCGGTCGCCGGCACGCTCGAGGACGCGTACCTCGTGCTGATGCGATGCGCCCCGAGCGAAGTTCCCGCCGCCCTGTCGCGGTCGGCCGAGACGACGACGGTCGGGGGTGCGGCATGATCGCCCCGCTCCTGACATTCCCGCGGCTCGACCTGCGGACCTGCTGGCGACGACCGCTGAACATCATCATGTTCCTGGTGCTGAGCCTGATGATGCTGGGATTCGTCACCGGCGGCGCACAGGTGAGCACGGGCTCGGCCGACACCGGTGGCGCGAAGGTCTCGATCAACTCGGCCTTCAATCTCGCCTTCACCGATGTCGCGATCTTCGCCCTCTTCCTCCCCTTCTTCGTCGCCGTCGCCTGCGGCATGCCCGTGCTCTCCGACGCAGACCGCCGGTTCGACCGACTCATCGCCGCCACGCCTCTCTCGCACCTGCAATACGCCTTCTCGCGGTTCCTGGGCGCGTGCTCGGTCATCGCGGTCGTCATCATCGCCTGGGTGGGCGTGCAGGTCGCGCTCTACGAGTTGTATCCGCTCGACGTGAACGAGCGAGTCCGCGGCGAGTTCGCGGCGTGGAACTACCTGCTGCCCCTCGTGCTCTTCGGACTCCCGCTGACGCTCCTGGTGGGCGGCGTCTCGATGTGGCTGGGCGTTCGCACCCGCCGCCCGGTGCTCGTCTTCTCGCTTCCCGTCGTGGTGGTCGTGACAGGCCTCTTCGGCGTCTGGAGCTTCAACCCCGAATGGATGCCCCGGCGCGTCGACCTTCTCCTGCAGTGGCTCGACCCCACGGGCCTGCGGTGGTTCCTCCGCACGTTCGTGACCGAGGACAGGGGTGTCGCCTTCTACAACACGGCGGCGCTGAAGCCGGACGCGGCCTTCATCGCGAGTCGCGTCGCCGTGGCGGCGGCGGGTCTGCTGGCCGTCTGGGCGGCCGGCCGCCGCCTCGCGACGACCGAGCGTCGAGATCGTCGCGTCGGCGACACGGGACCGCTGCTGGCAGAGGCGGCGAGGACAGCCGCGATGGATCCGTCGACCTCGCTCCACGGCGCCATCGCGGCTCGCGGCCAACTCCCTCCCTCGACGACGACCGTGCCGCGCCTCCTCGCGAGCACCCTGCACGTGCTGCGGAGCGAGACTCGCTCGCTGCTGCGTTCGCCGGGCGTGTGGCTCTTCGGGCCGCTGATCCTGCTGCAGACGTGGGCGACGACGACCTTCCGTCAGGGCCCGCTCGACACCGAACTGCTCATGACCACCGGGGCGGCGGCGGCGGGCGCTTTCAACACGCTCACGCTCCTGCTGTGCCTGCTCATCCTCTTCTACACCGTCGAGAGCCTGGTGCGCGAGCAGCGGTGCGGACTCGACGCGATGTTCCGCGCCTCGCCCGTGCCCACCGCCGCGGTGCTGGCGGGCAAGGTGCTCGCCAACGCGGTGATGGCGCTGGTGATCGTGGCCTGCGCCGCGCTCGCCATCGTGATCGTGCTCGCCAAGCAATCCTTCGACACGGGCATCGCGATCAACTTCGAGCTCCCGACGCTGGTGATGATCTTCGGCGTGCTGCTGGCTCCCACGCTCGTCGTGTGGGGCTCGTTCGTGGCCTTCCTGCACGCGGCGATCCGCCACCGCTTCGCCGTGTACGGCGTCGCGCTGGGCGTGCTGGTCGCCACGGGCTTCGCCACGCAGTTCGATCGCCTCAACTGGGTGACCAAGTGGCACCTGTGGGGTGCGGTGCAGTGGAGCGAACTGGACCGTCTGGCCTTCATGTGGCCCGCGATCGCGACCAACCGCCTGCTGGTGCTGGCGCTGGCGACCTTCCTCGTCGTCGCGACGCTCCGCATCTGGCCACGACGCACGCCGGACCTTCGAGCCATGGCCGATCGCTTCGGGGCGTGGCGCCTGCTGAAGGCGGCGGCGTTCCCGTTGCTGGCGGCGATGCCCGTGGCGGCCCTGGCCACCTATGCGGGCCTCGAGGTGCGACACGGCTTCGAGGGTGCTCCGAACCGCGACGCCCAGAAGGCCTATTGGCGTCGCAACTCCGCGACGTGGGAAGGCGTGCCGGTGCCCGCGCTCGATCGCGTCGAGGGCGAGGTCAAGCTCCATCCCGAGACTCGCTCGATCGAGGTCGCCGCCACCTACGTGCTCCGCAATCCGCACCGCGCGCCCATGGCCGAGGTGCCCATCACCGTCGGTTCGCACCTGTCGACGAGCGACTGGACCGTCGACGGCGTGGCGGCCGATCCCGAGAGCAAGGAACAGGCCGCGCCGGGCATCGAGAACCGCGGCGGGCTGTACGTCATCCGCCCGGCCCGTCCGCTCACTCGCGACCAGACCGTCACGGTGTCGTTCCGTCTCAAGGGCGCACTGCCAAAGGGGTGGTCCCGCTCGAGGGCGGGCGCGGGCGAGTTCCTGCTGCCTTCGGGCGTCGTGCTCACGTCGTTCAGCCCGAGTTTCCTGCCGGTCGTGGGATTCGCCGAGGGTGTCGGCGTCACCGACGACAATCAACGCGACGCCAAGGACTACCCGATCGACCACTGGAAGTCTCGCGTCGACCCGGCGTTCGGTCCCGCCTGGGCCACCCACGTGCGGCTGACCGTCGAGGGCCCGGCCGACTGGACGATGAACGTCGTGGGCGTCGAGAAGGAGTCGACGACCATCGATGGCCGCAAGCGAACGGTGTGGGAGACCGAGCATCCCGTCCGCTTCTTCAACATCGTCGGCGGTCCGCTCATGGTCGCGCACGGCGATGCGGCCGACGTCTTCTATTCCTCGCGAACGCCCCACAATGTCGAGACGATGACCAAGGCCCTCTCCGCCGCGCGGCATCGATACGCGGCATGGTTTGGCGACTATCCGTGGACGAACCTCCGCGTCACGCAGTTCCCAGGCCTTGCGGGCTATGCGCAGGGCTTTCCGGGCAACATCTCCTTCTCGGAAGGCATCGGCTTCCTCTCTCGCCCCGTGTCCGGGCAGGAGGCGGCGGATGGCGACTCCGTCGATATCGCGTTCTACATCGTCGCCCACGAAACCGGACACCAATGGTGGGGCAACATCCTGACGCCTGGGCGAGGACCGGGCGGCAACATCGTCAGCGAAGGACTGGCGGAGTTCAGCGCGGCCATGCTCCTGCACCACGAACTCGGCGAGTCGCAGGCCACCGCGATGCGTCGCCGATGGGAGAAGCAGTACGTCGAGGGCCGTCGCGCCGACAACGAACGCTCCATCAACCGCACCGACGGCTCTCGCCCGGGCGATCAGGTCGTGACGTATCAACGTGCGGGCCTGGTCTTCTGGATGCTCCGCGACCTGATGGGCGAGGAGGCGATGGTGGCGGGCCTGCGAGCCTTCGTGGCCCGCTGGAAGGACGGCGTCCAGACCCCTGAGGGCCTCGACTTCCCGCTCATCGAGGACATGATCGCCGATCTCCGGCCCCACGCGCCGGACGTCGCGAGGTTCGACGCCTTCGTCAACGACTGGATCTTGGGCAAGGTCCTGCCGATCCTCGAGCTCGAAGCGCCGAAGGTGGAGGCGGGCGCCGGCGGCGACTTCACGACCACGACCGTGCTGCAGAACACGGGCACCGGCACGGCCGAAGTCGTGGTGCGAGTGCTCGGGGCCGCGCCGAAGGAGGCCGCCGACGCAACGGCGTCGCCGGGCACTCAGAAGCCCGCACCGCCGCACGCCGATGTCGTCGTTCGCGTCGGGCCGGGGAAGTCGGTGGAGGTGAAGGTGCCCACGGGCTTCCGTCCCGCCCGCGTCGTCGTCGACCCGCAGGTCCGCCTGCTCTTCTCGGGGCGCAGGGCCTGCGAGCGGTCGCTCTGATCGTCGATCGAGTCGCCGCTCGCCGCGATCATCGATGGTCGTCGCCGCATCGCCTGCGCGTCGGCCGATACCCGCTCGGCCGGCAGCGAACGATTCTGTCGCTGCTCGAGCTCACTTCTTCGGGGCAAACGCCCCGCGAAACTGAGCTTCGTCGAACCCGCCGGAGGCGGCGCCGGTGACGGCGTACTTGTAGAGGGCCGCCTGCACGATGACGCCCAAGGTGCTCATGACGACGGCAAGCACGACGGCAACCAGCACGAAGGCCCCGCCGGCCACAATGATGGGCAGCGCCGATTCGCTCATGATCGAGAGCACGCCGCCCGGAAGCAGCGTGCAGAGCAGCAGGAGGAAGACCAAGGGCGTCGTGACCGCGCCGAAGCCAAGCGTGGTGATGGCCGCCTCGCCCCACGTCTTGCGGAGCACGCCCACCGACCGCTTCACCGCGTCGACCGGCCCCACGCCCTCGACGGCGAGCACGGGCACCACGAAGTAGGTGGCGATGGCCCACGCCATGCCGATCAGCCGGACGACGAGTTGTCCCAACCAGCCCAGACGCTCGGCCAGCATGTTGAGCAGCACCCCCACCGTCGCGTTCAGCAGCGTCCAGCCCAAGATCTGCGGCATCCGCCTGCCCGCGGCCCGAAGCCCGAAGCTCACGCTGGTGTCACGCCCCTCGAGCCGCTCGTTCGCGCATGCGATCAGGCCGGTGTTGAAGAAGGTGGTGATGAAGAAGCTGACGAGATAGAAGCCGAACATCGCGGCGTAGTGCCACGGCTGCAGTTGATCCTCGATCTTGTGGTCCTCGCGGCTGAGCTTCTCCCAGTCGATCGATGTCACGATGGGAACGGCGAAGGAGGCGAGCACCGCCAGCGAAGCGGTGGCGGAGAAGATGGGGAAGAGCACGAGGCCCTTTTCCACCCTGAGAATGCCCCACGACTGCTTCACCAGCGCCCACGAACGACGGAATCGATCGAACATGGCATGGATCCTCCGAGCGGGCGGCACCAGCGCCGCCGCCATCAATGATACTCCGCCAGAGGATGTCCCGGGCGTCAATCGGGCTCGAACGTGAAGCCGCACCGGACACCCTGCTCGCGAACGGCCTTGCGGATGGCCGAGTCGAACGTCTCCGCGCGGTCAGGGTGCCGGTCGTGCTCGCGGAGCCAATCCCGCCGGCGGCGATCGCACTCCTCGATCCTCTGTCGAATCGACGCCCGTCGCGATCTGGCTTCGTCGACCTTGGCCTTGCGCTCCGCGACCGTCAGCGAGCGGAGATCCTCGGGCAACTCGTCGACCGGCACCGCGGAGATGTCCCTGCCGGAATCGGCGAGATCGACGAGGTCCCACTCTTCGTTGCGGTACTGACCGCTCACCTTGCTCGCCACGCGACTCATCATGCCGGATCGGCTCGACGCAAGATTGCTCCGGTCCTGCGCCGCCTGACGCGCGAGATGCTCCCGGCCCGCCGCCCCGTAGGTGAAGACGTAAGTGCCGTTCAACTCCTCGTTGAGAAGGAGCAAGTCCTTGTCGAAGGGCGTAGAGACTTCCCGCAGCGGGGCGGCATGATCCATCGACGAATAGTGGCCCCCGCCCAGATGTGCCGCGGCAAGCCACCCGGTTCGGGCGCCGACGTCCTCGGGGCCGCAGTGCACCGTATTGAGGAAGATGCCCCGCTCCTTGAATCGCCCGGCGACGGGCCCGTAGTCGGTCGGGCCTTGGGTGAACTCCTCGTTGCCCGCGATGATCAGGACCCGCAGGGGAAGGGCGCTCGTCGGGGCCGACGGCGGGGTTTGGTCCCACAAGAGTTGGCGAAGCGCGGCGTCGAGGACCATGCCGCAGTACTCGTTGCTGCCCTCGACGCGGAGCGCAAAGAGCCGTTCCGAGACGGCGTCGAGATCGGACGTGAAGGGCAACACGCACCGCAAGAAGCCCTCGGAGTCCGGGATGTCGTCGCTGCCGTATTGGTACAGGGCCAACTGGAGCGTGGGCCGCCGCCCCTCCTTTCGGGCCCGGCCAAGGTCGTTGACCACCGCCCAGAGGCGAGACCTGGCCTGGTGGATGAGGCCCTCCATGGAGCCCGAGGTGTCGAGGAGGATGGCGACCTGAATGACAGGGTTGCAAGCCCGTTCGGCCTCGCCAGCGACCTGACGAGCCGGATCGGGGTCGACCGCCTGCGCGAGGGGGATCGGACCGAAGAGGGAGAGAGTCACGAGAGATGCCGCCGCGGCGAGCTTGCTTCGAGCGCACATGATGATGCTCCTTCCTGCGGTGCTATACCCGCGGGGAGCGCCCAGGTGTCGTCACGGGCTTGTCACACGGCAGCGTCGATGCGACGAACGGCCCGACCGCCTCACGCCGCGACGAGATCTCGCCGCTCGAGGAACCGACGGAGCGCCAGCAGCCACCACCACCGACACGCGGCGGCGACGAGCAGCGCGCCTCCCCACGCCCCGAAGGTCCAGACCGGCGCGAACGCCTCAAGACGCTCCGTGAGATCATGCCACCCGACAACCACGCCCCAGGACCCGAACAGCAGCAGGCACATGGTGGCCGCCTGTCCCGCGATGTAGCCGGGAAAGATTGCCGACCCCGTGCTTCTCGCGACCCGAGGATCGCCATCGATCGTGTGCAGGCGAATCCAACGCGCGAAGGGCAGCAGGGCGAATGCTGCCAGCAGCGTCTGCGTCCACCAACCAAGCGCCGCCCACGCGTCCACGGCCACGAAGAGTTCGATGACGATCGCGACGGCGACAAAGGCGGTCAACACCGCGCCCAACACCACGGCCTCCTCGACCTGCGTGCGAAGCCAGAGCAGCCACGCCAGGCGCCGTCGCGAGAGTGGTCGATTGACGCCCAGCAGCGGCAGCACCGGCGCAGACACCACCATCAGCGACATGACGATGGCGACCGGGAAGAACGTCGAGGAGAAGTCCGCCGGGAGTTGCTCCCTCAGGGCGTGCAGGTACGCGTGGGTGAGGCCGCCAATGACCAGCATCGCCCAGGCCCACCGGGCTCCGTTGGCGGTCAACCCGCCTCGCTGCTCGCCGTGAACCTCGTGGATCAGCGCCCGCAGCCAATCGAGATCGCCGCGACGCACGCCTTGGAACTCGCCGGCCCCGTGCGATGCGACGGCCTTGAAGGGGTCCTTTCGACCGTAGAGCCTCGCGTCGGGTCCCGCGGCCTCGAGCCAACTCGCGCCGGCGTCGAGCCGTTCGCGACCGATGCGAGTCGCGTCGTGGCGCCTCAGCACGGCCAACATGATGCCCATCGCGGCCAACGCGCCCGGCGGGCCGATGCGGGCGACGATCGCGACGATCTCGGGGATCGCGAAGAAGATTGCGGCGATCGCGATGAGCGCGAACGACCCGGACACCCGGCCCCGAGGCATCATGAAACTCGCGCCCGCCGCGTAGCCGAGCATGGCCGCGACGGCCGGTCCCCACGAGGCATTGACCAAGGCGCCGTGCACCGCCGCACCCAGCGCAGCCCCGAACACCCCGATCGCGAACCCGCCGACGAGCAACTCGCGGTTCAGGCTCCGAAGCAGCCCGGGCACGGCCCACGAATACGTGCACGACCGAACCTCCCAGCAGGCGGTCGCCATCATCGCGCCCAGGCACGCAGCGATGCACGCGGCGATCGATGCGGGCACGATCGCGCTCTGAAAGTCCTCGGGCGTGAAAGGAGCCAGCCATCGCCGCGCCATCAGCCCGGTCCCGGCGACGCCCACGAGCATCGCCCACAGCACGAACGCTCGAAAGGCCGGTCTCCAGCCCAATGTCGCCCGCATCGTCACGAACGCAGTCATCGCCCACCTCCGTTGACGACAACGCCGACCTTCGCATGGTCGCGAGACGAGGCCGTCCACACCTTGAACATCTGCGAGAGTCGCACCGGCTGGGCATCGACCATGACGCCGTGGCGGCTCGCGAACGAGTCTCGCTCGGCGTGCGCATCCTCGACGATGAGCACCGCGCCCGCCGATTCCACCGAGGCGTGACGGATCCACGGCTCGACGAACCCCTTGGCGAAGGCGTCGCCCCTCCGCTCGCTCGCGGCGGGCAGCACCCGCCACTGCTGGTAGCGCTCCTGAAGCGAATCGAGCGCCTCGTCGCGAACCACCCGCCCGCGGTCGAGGCAGAGAATCCAGTCGACGCTCCGCTCGATGTCGTCGAGCAGGTGCGACGAGATCAGGATCGCCGGCTCGTCCTCGCGCAAGAGGTCGAAGAGCGTGCTGAACAGGGCTTCGCGGCTCGGCGGGTCGAGCGCGGAGGCCGGTTCGTCGAGCAGCAGCACCTCGGGGTGGTGGCACGTCGCCGTGATCACCGCGAGCTTCTGCATCGAGCCCGGCGACATCGTGCCGATCCGCTGCGTCAGGTCGAGTTCGAACGCGTCGACAAGTCGCCGCTCGCGCGACGTGTCCCACCGCTCGTAGAAGGATCGCACGAAGTCGAGGTGGGCCTTGCCGGTCATCCACGGCAGGAAGCGATTCTCCTGGTGCACGACGCCCAGTCGCGCGAGGTTGGCGTCGCCAAGCCGCCCGCCGTCGACGCCAAAGAGCGACGCGCGGCCCGAGGTAGGCAGCGCGAGCCCTTGAAGGCATCGCAAGAGCGTCGTCTTGCCGCAGCCGTTGCGGCCCACCAGCCCGACCACGCGTCCGCGGGGCATGGCGAACGTGACGCCGTCGAGCGCGATGCGGGTGCCGAAGGTCTTGGTGAGCGATTCGGTCGAGATGGCATTCGTCGCGGTCATCGATCATCTCCCGGCGCTTCGAGCGCCTTGCGATAGAGCTCCAACGCCTGCTGGGGCTCGATGCCCAGTTGCCGAGCCGCGGCCGCCGCGGGGCGGAGCAGGCGGGAAAGTTCCTCATGCCTCACGTCGCTGGCCACCGAGCCCGACCGCCCCCGCACCATGAGCGACAACCCGGGCCGACGCTCGAGCACCCCCTCCTGCTCCAGCAGGGCGTACGCCTTGCTCACCGTCATGGGGTTGATCCCCAAAGTGGCGGCAAGGTCGCGGGTCGAGGGCACCTCGGCCCCCGCTCCCAGCACCCCCGCCGCCACCTGAAAGCGCACCTGCTCGCAGATCTGGCGAAAGACGGGGACTCCGGAGTTGCGTTCGAGTGTGATCAGCATGACATTGTGTATTAGTGTAGTAATACACTAAGATGGCGTATCGGTCAAGCCCCGCGGCGACTTTCGAAATGACTTTTTCAGTCCATCGGCCGATAACCCGGCAACAGAGAAACTCGTCGACGCATCAACTCGCTTGATGACAGGCTCTTAGTGCGCCTGACGGCTCGGATCAAAGCCCATCTCGGCATGTCGCTTGGCGGTGCCGCCGCGGGGGATGGTGATGGTCTTCCACGCGGCGGGGCCGACGAGCAGGCGGGCCAGGAGCGTGATCTGGCCTTGGTGATACGCGATGTGGGCGAGAGAGCGGGCGAGGGCCTTGGCGACGGTGTGGGGCACGCCGCGGATCGTGACGGTGCGACCGAGATCGGCGTCGTTCAGGGAAGCGAGGGTGGCTTCGAGCACGCCCCACCCTTGGCTCCACGCGGCCAAGGCCGCCGCACGTCCCGCCTCGCCTTCCGGGAAGTCGTCGACGAACTCGGCCTCGCGGTCTCTCGAGGGTTTCTCGCCGTCGGTGGTGAGGAGGTCGGCAAACCGCGAACGAAGGTTGCCTCCGACGTGCTTCATGATGACGGCGACGGCGTTGACGTCGCCATCGAGCGACCGGCGGATCTGCGCCGCGTCGAGTTGGGCGATGGCGGCCTCGGATTCACGCCGGACCTCGGCGAACTTGGACGTAAAGTCCTCGATGATGGCGCGCGTCGAAGTCATCGATCGCACCGTAGGCCGCCGCACGCAATGCCGACCCGCCGCCTCTCGTTGAGCCCTTCCATGCACCCACTGCTCCTGCTGATCCGCATCCTGATCGCGTGGCTCCCTGGCTTCGGCACCCAGGCGACTGCGCACCAGCCCCCCGCCGAGGTGGCGTCGCGCTGGGTGACGCCCGCGGTGCAAGCCAAGGGCCTCTCGCAGCAGATCTTCGAAAGCAAGGCGGTGGGCGGCCGCGTCAGTTATCACCTCTATCGCCCGGCGGCGTACGACCGCGAGCCGCAGCGGCGGTTCCCGGTGGTGTACTGGCTGCACGGCTCGGGGGGCGGGCTCCCGGGCGTCGCGCAGCTGGCCAAACGCGTGGACGACGCGATCGAGGCGGGCGCGGCGCCCGCGTGCCTGGTCGTCTTCGTGAACGGGCTCCCCAGCGGCATGTACGTCGACTGGAAGGACGGCTCGACGCCGGTGGAGAGCATGATCGTGAAGGACTTGGTGCCTCACATCGACGCCACATGGCGGACGATCGCGACCCGCGAGGGTCGGATGCTCGACGGCTTCAGCATGGGCGGCTACGGGGCGGCTCGGCTGGGCTTCAAGCACGCCAACCTCTTCCGCGCCGTGTCGATCATGGGCGCGGGGCCGATGCAGGAGGACCTGCTGCAGGCACCTCGTGCCGGGGCGAGGCGAGCGGAGGAGGTGTTGCGGACGGTCTACGGCAACGATCCCGCGTTCTTCCTGGCCGTCAGCCCCCGCCGCATGGCGGAGGAGCACGCCGCGGAGCTGCGGAGCGGTTCGCTCATTCGCATGGTGATCGGCGATCGCGACAACACGCTCGACAACAACAAGGCCTTCCACGAGCATCTCGAGCGACTGAAGATCCCGCACTCATGGCGGGTGGTGCCCGGGGTGGGACACGATCCCGATGGCGTGATCGAAGCGCTGGGCGACGATCAGTGGGCCTTTTATCGCGAGGCCTTCAGCGGCGCCGCGAAGGCCGCACCTTCGCCCGACCGCGACATCGCGCTGAAGGTCAAGGGCGTCGATCGCAGGGCCGTCATCGTCAACGCGCCCGCCGACGGCGCGAAGCGACCGGTGGTGATCGTGCTGCACGGCGGCATGGGCAGCGCGGACCGCATGCGACAGTCGTCGGGCTTCGACGCGCTGGCGAAGTCCAAGGGTTTCATCGTGGCCTACGGCCAGGGCACGAACTTCGGCGGCGAGCGCCACGGCTGGAACACGGGCCACCTGCTGCGGCGGCAGGTGAAGGACGCCGACGACATCGCCTATCTCGACGCCCTCATCGACGCGCTGATTCGCGACCACGGCGCGGACCCCGCGCGGGTCGCGATGACGGGCGGCTCGAACGGCGGCATGATGACGCTGACCTACGCGGTGGCGAGGCCCGAGCGTCTCGCGGCCATCGCCCCCGTGGTGGCGACCATGTTCACCTTCGACCGCGTGCCCGACGCGCCGCTGCCGATCCTGCTGATCAACGGGGCCAAGGACGACGAAGTCCCCCTCGAGGGCGGAATGAGCCGCAACGCGCTGGTGCGCAGCGCCCAGGCCACGCCCTTCAAGCCGCTGAGCGAGGTGGTGGACTTCTGGGTGACGGCCAACCGTTCGAACCCGAAAGCGACGCTCGAGAAGGTCGGCACCGTGACGACGACGACGCACGAGGCGACCGAGGGCGGCGCCGAGACGGTCTTCGTGCTCGACGAGGCGGGCGGCCACGGTTGGCCCGGCACGCCCGCCAGACGCGGCGACAACAAGCCCATCGCCGCCTTCGACGGCGCGGCCAAGGTGTGGGAGTTCTTCTCGAGGCATCAGCGTCGGCCGCCAACGACGCCGGACGCGAAGCCATGAGCCGAGGGGCTCATTCGGCCGAGACGGGGGGCGAAAGTTCGTCGAGATTGACGCGATAGGCGATCTCGACCTGGCCGGTGACGCTGTCAAAGACGCGGAAGAGCACGTGGGCGGGCTCGAACTCGTCGGCCTGCCAGCGGATGTCGATCATCGCGTCGCTGTGAAGGGCCATGGCGCAGGGCGAGACGCGGAAGGGGTTGAACTCGGGCTTTTCCGTCTGGTTGATGCCCGCGAACTGGAACTCGACGGCGTCGTAGCCAAGGGCGTCGCGACGGCGACACACCTCGGCATAATGCTGGTCGCCGGTCACGAAGATCACGCCGCTCGCCTTGCGGTCGCGGATCAGCGAGAAGAGGCGATCGCGGGCCTTGGGATACTCGTCCCACGTCTCGGATCCGGCCTCCTTCGGGAGCAGCACCTGCGAGCCCGAGACGATGAGCCGCAGGGCGGCGGGCTCCGAGAGTCGCTCGCCCAGCCACGCCCACTGATCCTCGCCGAGCATGTCGGCGTCGGGCCCCGGCGGGTCGCGGTGCCAGCGGTTGTCGAGCATGACGATCTGCAGGCGCCGCCCGGAGCGCTCGATGACGCGAGCCCACCAGATGCCAGGCTGCGACGCGGGGATTTCCTGCTCGAGGCCCCAGAAGCGCACGAACATCGCGCGGGCCTGGTTCTTGAGCTTGTAGCGCTTGTCCTCGTTGTTGTCGCCGTAGTCGTGATCGTCCCACGTCGCCATGGTCGGCGCCGCGGCGCGGAGTCTCTGAAAGTCGACATTCGCGCCGAGCTGGTCGTAGCAACGCTGGATGAGGGCGGGATCGTCCTTCGAGTCGGCGTAGATGTTGTCGCCCACCCACAGCGCCAGGTCGGCGCGATGCTCGACGTACCTCGCGAGGGCGGGGGCCGGTCGGTTCTGTCGCAGGCAGCCCAGCACCGAGATGCGATAGTCGCGAGGGTCCTTGGGGGGCACCGTCATCGAGGCTTTCACCGTATCGGCCGCCGCCGCAAGGGACGGTTGGGCGAATGCGACGATCGCGGCGAAGAGGGCGATTGACATCATCGTTCGGGCTCCGGAGACCGAGCGAGGCCGATGTCGAGCGACAGCGCGGCCTCGCGGGACAACCGTACCCGAAGCCACGGGCCGTGGGCCGGGCTCGCGCTTCAGATTGAGTGAATTCCGCCGCGGACTCGGGGACGAACTTGATCGCTCAGCGGCGTTGACGACGAGCGGCGACCGCCACAGCGAGTCCGACCATCGCGAGTCCGGAAGGAGCGGGGATCTCGAAGATCTGCTGGGTGAACTGAGTGCCGTTCCAGCCGGCGGTGTTGTCGCCTTCCCAGAAGCCGATGCGATCGGGCGGGGCGATGGTCCCCTCGCCGTGAGTCGCGCCGCCGTTGGAGCGGAGCACCGCATCGAGATTGATGAAGAACTGCACGCTCTGGGCTCGCACGGCCGAACCGGCCTCGAGGATGCTGAAGCTGCGAACGGGCATGGCGAGGGAGGGCAGTTGGCCGTAGGGGAAGATGAAGTTGTTGGATCCGTCGCCGCTGAAGGACGTGAAGATCGAGTACTGGCTCACCTGTCCGCGCGGGAAGAAGACGTTCGAGATGTACGACGAGGTGTCGCCCGCGTTGGAGGTGGAAACTCCGTCGGAGGCGCCGAAGCTCGACGCGGCAGACTTGGAATCGCCGTTTCGATCGGTGTGGAAGAACCACGTCGCGCCGCGGGTGGAACCCGTGTAGGCGATGCCCATGCCGATGATGCGGTCGCCGACCTGCCACGAGCCGCTCGTCAGACTCGCCGCGTTGTCGCCGGTGTAGCCCGAGCCGTCGCCGGGCGCGCCGTCGGCCAAACGCGTGCCGCTGACGCCTTGCGTCGCCGACAGCGTGAAGGAGGTGCGATAGATGTCGTAGGTGCGGTTCGTCGCGCCCTTGATCCAGACGCCGGAGGTCTGCGAGGACGAGACGGAAGACCACCCGCTCCACGAAGCGCCGCCGTCGATGACGATGTCGGCGAGCGCGGAACCGGACGCAGCCGCGACGAGGGCGGCAACCAGGCACGAAGTCGTTCGCATGATGTCTCTCTCCTTCTCTCCGCGGCCTTCCGACCGCTCCACCGTCCATGCGCCGCCGACCGGCGCATGTGACCCGTTTGTACAGCAAAGCACGACCGGAAACAAGCGGATCCGGGAGGGTCGTCCGGGAAAATCGATCAGCGAACCCCGCAGGGGACTCCCCGACGCCGGTTATCAGGCCAGGCCGCGTCTCGTCGGCAGGTTCTCGGACGCGTCGTGCGGCAGCAGCGGCTCGCGAGCACCGGCATCATCGGCTGAGCATGAGCAACGCGCCGACGACGACGGCGGGAAGGGCGAGCAGGGAGATCGCTGCGACATTCGGGAACGCCAACGCCGCGAGCACTCCCGCAAGAATCAGGACCGCGCCGCCGGCACGCGGCCATCGCCACGCCGCGATGGCGACGCAGAGCGTGATGAGGGCCATCCGCAGGTGATGGATGTGTCCGTCGGCCTCGCCGATCATCGAGGCGACGTTGAACCAAAGCCAAAAGGCGGTCCAGATCGCGAGCAGGGCTCGTGCGATCCAGCGCATGATCATGCGGGACTTGGCGGCGGTCGAACTCGAGCTGATGGCATCGGGTGTCACGTCAGGCCTCCTTGCCGGGCAGGATAGTCGAGCCCGCGGGAACGCCCTTGCTCGGTTCCGAGGAAATCCGTCGTCGTCGGGCAAGTGCGGCCGTGCCGGCGTGGCCGATGGGAGCATCGCTCGCGCCGCGTCGATGCAGGGGGCTCGAAAAAACCCGGTGCCGGCCGCCGATCGCGAGGACGAGCCCCCGTCCACGATGGAAGAAGTCGGGGCACCCAGGCAAGAGCGGGTTGCGACGCTCACTTCTCGTGGACGCGATTGGGGCTGTACGCGCAGCCGCCGATGGCGGTGGAGCCGCACCAGACGCACTTGTTCGCGCCGTGGCCGTGGCGGTGCTTCCTGTCCGGGGCGTAGGCGCAGCCTCCGTAGGCGGCGGAGCCGCAGAAGACGCAGGACTTCTCGTCGGTGACATGTTCGTGCTTCTTGTGCGGGCTGACTGGGCAGCCGCCGAAGGACGAGGCGTTGCAATACCGACAGCGACTCATCGGCACCTCCCCGAATGGGCGTGATCCAATGGGATTCTAGGGGCTGGGCGAGTTGACCGCGTCGCGAAGGTTTGGCCGCGACGTTGCGGATCGGCGATGCCGCGGCCTAGCGTTGAGGCCCGGTCCGCATCCCGAGTCGCGAGCGGACTGATCTCGCAGGTTCCAGGAAGGAGTTCCGCATGTCGACCATGTCCAAGTGTCCGTTCGGCCACGGCCAGACGCCGGCCCCCTCGCCCGCCCCGGCCGCCGGGAATCACCAGTGGTGGCCCCAACAACTGAACCTGAAGATCCTGCACCAGCGTTCGTCGCTGTCGGACCCGATGGGCAGGGAGTTCGACTACGCGAAGGAGTTTCGCACGATCGACTACGGCGCGCTCAAGCGTGACCTGACGGCGGCGATGACCGCCTCGCAGCCGTGGTGGCCGGCGGACTTCGGGCACTACGGGCCCTTCTTCATCCGCATGGCGTGGCACGCGGCGGGCACCTATCGCACGGGTGACGGTCGCGGCGGCGGCGGCAACGGCAGCCAGCGCTTCGCGCCCCTCAACAGCTGGCCCGACAACGTGAACCTCGACAAGGCCCGGCGCCTCTTGTGGCCGATCAAGGCCAAGTACGGCCGCAAGATCTCGTGGGCCGACCTCTTCATCCTCGCGGGCAACGTCGCGCTCGAGACGATGGGCTTCAAGACCTTCGGATTCGGCGGCGGTCGTCCGGACATCTGGGAGCCCGAGGAGGACATCTACTGGGGCCAGGAGAACAAGTGGCTCGAGAACCGCCGCTACTCGGGCGATCGCGACCTCGAGAACCCGCTCGCCGCGGTGCAGATGGGCCTGATCTACGTGAACCCCGAAGGCCCCGACGGCAATCCCGACCCGCTCGCGGCGGCCAAGGACATCCGCGAGACCTTCGCCCGCATGGCGATGAACGACGAGGAGACCGTCGCGCTCATCGCGGGCGGCCACACCTTCGGCAAGTGCCACGGCGCGGGCGACGCCAAGCTGCTGGGCCCCGAGCCCGAGGCGGCGACCATCGAGGAGCAGGGCTTCGGCTGGACGTCGTCGTTCCGCAGCGGCAAGGGCGCGGACACCATCACCAGCGGTCTCGAGGTGACGTGGACGACCACGCCCACCAAGTGGAGCAACAACTACTTCGAGAACCTCTTCGCCTACGAGTGGGAGCTCACCAAGAGCCCGGCGGGCGCGCACCAGTGGACGGCCAAGGGCGCGGCCGCGACCATTCCCGATGCGCACGACGCCTCAAAGCGTCACGTGCCGACGATGCTGACCACCGATCTCTCGCTGCGGTTCGATCCGGCGTACGAGAAGATCTCGCGCCGCTTCCTCGCGCACCCGGAGCAGTTCGCCGACGCCTTCGCCCGCGCGTGGTTCAAGCTCACGCACCGCGACATGGGCCCCAAGGCCCGCTATCTCGGCCCGGAGGTGCCCGCCGAGGAACTCGTGTGGCAAGATCCGGTGCCCAAGGTGGACCATCCGCTGGTCGATTCGTCCGACGTCGCGTCGCTCAAGCAACGCGTGCTCGCGTCGGGGCTGACCGTCTCGGATTTGGTCTTCGTCGCGTGGTCGTCGGCTTCGACGTTCCGGGGCTCCGACAAGCGTGGCGGCGCGAACGGGGCACGCATCCGCCTGGCGCCGCAGAAGGACTGGGCGGTGAACCAGCCGGGACGCCTG
>CAIYWI010000094.1 GCA_903929885.1 uncultured Phycisphaerales bacterium | reverse complement strand
TCAATGGGCGGGCGGGGATTCGAACCCCGAACCCTTCGCGTGTAAGGCGAATGCTCTAGCCGTTGAGCTACCCGCCCGGGGCTCCCGTGAGGATAGTCCCGCGACCGGATGATCCCCCCGCCGCTCCCGCTAGAATCGAGGCCCCGTCGCGGCGAGGCGATCGACCGACGCCGCCCGCGCCGCAGGACCACCTTCCGAGGACCCCATGCCGATCTCCCCCGACACCCACGTCACCCTCCCCGCCGACTCCAATCAGGCCCTGGGCATCGCCGAGTACGCCATCGACTTCATGTCCGACGCCCCCGGCAAGCGGGGCGAGCCCGACGCGTCGGTCGTCGAGAAGACCAACCTCTTCCACACCGACGCCGTGCTCTGCGGCGTCTCCGCCATCGCCCTGGGCACCAACGCCCCCGTCCTCCTCCGCGACGAAGCCCTGCAGTACCGCACCGCCGGCTCGACGGTCCCCTGGGCTCGCCACAGCGTCCGCGCGGGCGTGCCCATCTTCGGATCGACCGCCGACGTCGCCGTCGAGAAGGCCGTCGTCGCCAACTGCTCCGCCGTCCGCGAGTGGGACAGCAACGGCACCAACTTCGGCTTCAACCCCGAACTGGGCCACATCGCCGGCGAGTTCGGCCACAACGACTTCTACTCCGTCGCCACCGCCGCGGCCCAACTCCGCGGCCGCGACGGCGCGTACGCCCTCAAGGGCATGATCCTCCTCGACGAGATCCGCGGCCGTCTGGCCGAAGTCTTCAGTCTCAAGAGCTACAAGATCGACCACGTGGTGCACGGCGCGGTGGCCTCCGCCGCCACCTTCGGCGCGATGATGGGCGCCACCGCCGAGCAGATCGAGAGCGCCATCGGCATGGTCATCGCCCACTACATCCCCTTCCGCGCCATCCGCGCCGGCAAGCAGCTCTCCGACAGCAAGGGTGCGTCGGCGGCCATCAGCACCGAAGCGGCCGTGCTCAGCGTCAAGCGGAGCATGGCGGGCTTCCTGGGCCCGCGCGACATCTTCCGCAACCCCGAGGCGATCTTCCGCCTCTTCGAGGGCCCCGGCCAGCTCTTCCGCAAGGTCGAGAGCGCGGGCACGGGCATCCCCGAGGCCAAGGCGGGCAAGGCCTACGCCAGCCCCTTCCAACTCGTGCTCGGCCGCGCGGGCGCCGACTTTGCCGTCATGGGCATGCACTTCAAGCTCGGTCTGTACGAGCACCAGTCGGCCGGCGCGCTGCAGGGCCTGATCAACCTGCTGGCCGCCAACCCCCACCTGCTCGACGACCAGTCGGGCGATGCCATCGCCAAGATCGTCGTGCGGGCCTATGAGCCCGCCTTCGGCATCATCGGCGACCCCGCCAAGCGCGATCCCAAGACCCGCCAGAGCGCGGATCACTCGATGCTCTTCCTCGTCTGCACGATGCTCCGCAAGGCCCTCGAGCTCCACGCGGCGAACAAGCGGAAGCTGGGCTGGAAGGACCTCATGCTCCTCCCCCACGACTTCAGCCCCGCCGCCCTGCAGGACCCGCTCACCCGCTCGCTGATGGCCAAGATGTCCTTCGAGCACGGCGGCGTCGACTACGACCGCAAGTATCCCGACGGCATCCCCACCAGCATGGTCATCACCGACGACCAGGGCCGCTCCTTCGACTCGGGCCTGGTGATGTACCCCGGCGGCCACGCCCGCAACGCGCTGGGCCCCGACAAGGTCGACCTCCGGGACATCCTCAATCACAAGTTCGACCGACTGGGGGCCCTGGCCTTCGACACCCCCGCGCCCATCGTCGCCAATCTGCTCTCGCTCGAGACCCGTTCGGCCCAGCAGGTGGCCCGCCTGTACGACTTCCCCCTCGAGGTCAAGGGCAAGTTCGACTGATCGTGGGTCGAATCGAGCGCGACCTCGTCTTGCCGCCCCAGCAAGGTACTATCCCGCATGAACGACCCTGACACCATCCTGCTCTCCGCCGAGGAATCGATGGAGAAGGCCGTCGACTACCTCAAGCAGGAGCTCCGAGGCGTCCGCACCGGCCGCGCCTCTCCGGCCTTGGTCGAGTTCCTCAAGGTCGAGGCCTACGGCAGCTTCACCGACCTCAAGGCGCTCGCGGGCATCAGCGTGCCCGAGCCCACCCAGCTGCTCATCAAGCCCTTCGACGCGTCGATCATCTCGGCGATCAAGTCGGCCATCGAGAAGAGCGGCCTGGGCATCAACCCCATGGTCGAGGGCAAGCAGATCCGCCTGCAGCTCCCGCCCATGAGCCAGGAGCGTCGCCAGAAGGACGCCGCCCGCGTGAAGAAGATGGGCGAAGAGGCCAAGATCGTCATCCGCAACGCTCGCCGCGACGCCAACAAGCACGCCGACGCCCTCAAGGCGGCGTCGACCGTTCCCGAGGACGACGTCAAGACGCTCAAGGAGGAGATCCAGGCCCTGCTCGAGAAGTACGAGGGGGAGGTCGACAAGCGCGTCGAGGAGAAGAGCAAGGAAATTCTCACCCTGTGACCGCTCGCAGCACAATCGGTCGCGAACGCCCATGGCACGCAAACCCTCGACCAACCTGACGTACGCCTCCGCCGGCGTCGACATCGACCAGAAGGACGCCTTCACCGAATCGCTCGAGACGACGATGCGCCGGACGTTCTCCGATCGCGTCATCGCCAACCCAGGCGGCTTCGCGGGCCTCTTCCGGCTCGATTACAAGAAGAGTCTCTTCAGCCGCAACTACAAGGACCCGGTCCTCGTGGCCTGCTGCGACGGCGTGGGCACCAAGATCAAGCTCGCGGCCGAACTGGGCGTCTTCGACACCATCGGCATCGACCTGGTGGCGATGAACGTCAACGACCTGGTGGTGCAGGGCGCCGAGCCCCTCTTCTTCCTCGACTACATCGCCACGCCCGTGGTCGACAAGAAGTTCCTCCATTCGCTCGTCAAGGGCATCGCCGACGCGTGCGTGAAGTCCGGGTGCGCGCTCAT
This sequence comes from uncultured Phycisphaerales bacterium, assembly GCA_903929885.1. GTDB lineage: Bacteria > Planctomycetota > Phycisphaerae > Phycisphaerales > UBA1924 > UBA2402. The sequence continues at coordinate 8,672 of CAIYWI010000094.1, read as the reverse complement.
CGGGGGCGAGACCGCCAACATGCCCGACCTCTACGCCAAGGGCGACTTCGATCTCGCCGGCTTCTGCGTCGGCGTCGTGGAACTCGCCCGCGTCAAGAGCCCCACCCGCGTCCGAGCAGGCGACGTCGTGCTCGGCCTCGCCAGCGACGGCGTGCACAGCAACGGCTACTCCCTCGTGCGTCACATCGTGAAGGAGGCCGGGCTCGACCTTTCGGAGGTCTTCCCCGAACTCAATCCGCCCCAACTCACCCGCTCGGGCAAGCCCCGCAAGTCGCAGGAGAAGCCCCGGACCCTCGGGCAGGTGCTCCTCACCCCCACCCGCCTGTACGCCGATCCGATCGTGCGGCTGCTGCGCCACTACAAGGTCAAGAACGTCATTTCCGGCATGGCCCACATCACGGGCTCGGGCATCGGCGGCAACCTCTGCCGCGCCCTGCCCTCCAACCTCGATGCCGTGATCCGAATGGACAGTTGGCCCCGCCCGCCCATCTTCCCCTTCCTGCAGAAGCACGGCAACGTGACCGACGAGGAGATGTACCGCATCTTCAATCTCGGCGTCGGCTACTGCCTCATCGTGCGGCCGGCCTTCGCCGACTCGGTGGCCGAACACCTGCGCGACCTCGGCGAGACGGTCAGCGTCATCGGCCACATCGCCAAGGGCAGCGGCCAAGTCGTGCGTGCCTGAGGCCCTCGCGAAGGTCCGAAACCTCGCGGCAACGGGAGGCCGTTCGATGATCCTCCTGATCGACAACTACGACAGTTTCACGTGGAACATCGTGCAAGGTCTCGGTGCGCTCTCGCCTTCGCTGCGTGAAGGTCACGACCTGCGCGTGGTCCGAAACGATGAACTCCCCGCCGTCGCCATCGAGACGATCGACGGAGGCCGCCCGCCCGCCGGCATCATCATCTCTCCCGGGCCGTGCACGCCCGCCGAAGCCGGCATCTCGAGCGACGTCATCGCCAAGTTCATGGGCCGCATGCCCCTGCTGGGCGTCTGCCTCGGGCATCAGTGCATGGCGGCGGGCGCAGGCATGCGGGTGGCTCGCCACGCCTCGCCGGTGCACGGCAAGACCAGCATGGTGCATCACGACGGCCTGGGCGTCTTCGCGGGCATGCCGAACCCGTTCGAGGCGGCCCGCTACCACTCGCTCGCGGTCGACGAAACGACGGTGCCGCCGTCGCAGCCGGGTCGCGACGGATGGCGCGTGAGCGCGTGGTGCGAGGAACGCGACGAGCACGGCCGCCCGCGACGCGTGGTGATGGGATTGCGCAGGACCTTCGCCGACGCCTCGCGAGCGCCGTGCGAGGGCGTGCAGTTCCACCCCGAGAGCTTCATGACCGTGCACGGCCCGCGGCTGCTCGCGAACTTCCTTGCGATGGCCGGCGTTGCCGCGACAGCCAAGGCGATCAGGTCCGCCACGGACCGTTGATGGCGAGGGTGAGCCCGTCGGTCTGGATGTTGACAAAGAGCGTGGAGCCGTCGGGCGAGAAGCACGCGCCGGCGAGTTCGGAGGCGGATCCCGCATTGCGGGCAAAGTGATAGAGCTGCCCGCCGGGGGTGACGCCGACGATGCGGTTGGCGTCGTCGCCGGGACCGGCCTCGTCCTCGCACAGGAGCAGATCGCCCCAGGGTGCGACGGTGACATTGTCGGCGTTCTCGACGGCCGAGCCGTCGTTGGGCTCGATGAAGAGCTCAAGCATGCCGGGGGCGTCGAGTTCGGCCTTAACGCCTTCGGCGGCCGAGGGCGTGTACCGCCACACCTGGCCCTTGAGGACCTTGCCGCCGGTCGTGGCGGCGAAGAAGACAGCGCCGTGGCCGTACCACATGCCTTCGTTCCTGGCGAACTTGGCCGCGCCTTGCGCAAAGCCGCGATGGCGAAGATCGTCGTTGGGGGCGTCGATGTCGTCGACGTCGATCCACTCGACGGCCAAACGCTCGCCGCGAGCGATGGTCGGCGCGTTCCCGAAATTGGAGGTGTCGAGCGAGGAGCGATCCTTGACCTTGAGGGCCTGAAGGCGGCCGCCGGCGTGGAGGTTGGTGCGATCGACGGGGATGTAGCGGTAGAGCAGGCCGTCCTCGCGATCCTCGGTGAGGAAGACGACGCCGGAGGCCGGATCGATGGCGCAGGCCTCGTGGCGGAAGCGTCCCATCGCCTTGATGGGCTTGGGGATGGTGACTTCCATCGCGGTCGAGGCGGGCACCTCGAACACGTAGCCATGGAGCTTCTCGGCGCCCTTGCCCGGGGTGGTGGTGTCCTCTTCGCAGCTGAGCCATGTGCCCCAGGGCGTCATGCCCCCGGCACAGTTCTGCGTGGTGCCCGCGAGACTGAGAAACTGCTTGACGACGCGTTGTCCACGCGTGTCGTAGACCAGGGTGGTGGTGCCGCCACAGGCAGGGGTCTTGCCCTCGCCTCGGTCGTACATGCGTTCGGGAGCGACCTTGGCGAGCAGTTCAAGCTTGGGCCCGAACGCGCTCAACCGATTGGCGTCGATGGGCAACTCGTGATTGCGGATGATGATGGTCGTGTCGGCATCGGGGCCGGGAAAGGCAGCCATGGCATCGGGGTGCCCCGGCAGGAACAGGCCGTCGGACATCACGTCGCCCCGCTTGCCGATGACGCGGTAGGTGAAGCCCGCGGGCAGATCGATGATGCGGTGCGGATCCTCGACGAGCGGGCCATACCCGACGCCGTCCGCGGCAACGCCGTCACGCAGTCGCTCGGCGGCGACAGCCATGGACGAACCCGAGGAGCCCATCAGCGTGCGGAAACCGGCGAAGCCGGCCGAGAAGGCCGCGCCGCGAGCGAGGAGGTGACGACGGGAGAAGGGGGAGAAAGCCATGGCGAAAGTCCTTGTCGGGGAGCGGTATCGTTGTACGCCTAGGGGGTCCGGGGCGTGCCGCGATGAACCGAACCTTGATGCAAGATTCGCGTCCCTTTGCCTGCTGGAGGCGGTGGCGGGTACCCTGATCCCATGGCGACCCCCGGACTCTTCGACGGCACGCCTCTCCAGCGGCCGGTGACGTGCGAACGCTGCAGCCGGCCCCTCGCGGCGTGCAAGTGCCCTCGCAACGCCGCCGGGAAGGTGCTGCCGCCGAGCGAGCAGCAGGTGCGCGTGCGTCGGGAACGCCGCAACGGCAAGTGGGTCACCGTCGCGGCAGGCCTCGACCCTGTCGCCAACGACCTGAAGGACCTGCTGCAGACCCTCAAGAAGAAGTTCTCGACCGGAGGCACGCTGGGAGATGCCTCCGAACTGGAGCTGCAGGGCGACCACCGCGACGCGTTGGTGACGGTGCTGAAGGGCAAGGGGTTTGCCGCCAAGGCGTCGGGGGGCTGACGCGAGCCAGACTCAGACCTTGGCCATGCCTCGCTCGATGCAGGCGAAGACGCGGGGCCAGTCCGACTCGTGCATCACAGGCAGCGGCGGGAGCATCCGCACGTGATAGGGACCGTGGCCGCAGGAGAAGAGGATGACGCCTTCATCGAAGATGGCGCGGGCCGCGGCGGTGATCTTGGCCTTGTCGCCCCCGTAGGGCGTGAACCGCATCATGCCGCCCACCAGATCGCCCACCGCGGGCACGGCCGGAAACCACTCGGGGCGCTTGGCGATGAGCGCCTTGGCCTGCTCGCGGAAGATCGCGTGATGACGGGCGAACGCCCCCTGATCGCCGTAGAAGTCGCCGTCGCGCAGGCGCTCGATCACGCGGCGGCCGATGCGGAACGACGAGCCCTCGCCGGTGAAGGTGCCCGACAGCAGGCCCGCCTTGGGGGCGTATTCCTCGGTGAAGGCCGTGACGCACCCCTGCGTCATCTTGCCGACGCAGAAGACGTCGACATAGTCGCCCAGGTCGTACTGCTCGTAGGCGAACATGCGAGGCAGGCGGCCGAAGGTCTGGATCTCGTCGTCCCAGATGGCGATCTTCTTCGAGCGGCAGTAGTCCATCAGGGTCTTGAAGTAATCGCGATCGCCGACGTTGAAGCCGCCCTCGCCTTGCACCAACTCGAAGATGAAGCAGGCGTGCTGGCCGGGGTAGCGGGTCACGTACTGGTCGAGGTGCCAGAGGCACATGTCGATGAAGCGGGACTTGCCCATGCGATCGGCGGCGATGGGGTCGAAGAAGGGCATGTAGTCGACGTGCGTGTTGATGGGCAGGCCTTCGCGGCCAACGTGATTGTCGCCCACGGCGAGCATGGTGAGACTGCGGCCCATGAAGCAGTCCTTGAAGGCCAGCACGCGGGTGCCGCCGGTCTTCTGCATGCACACCTTGAGGGCGTTCTCGTTGGCCATCGCGCCGCTGGTGGCGACGTAGCCGTGCTTGAGGCGGCTGTGGCGAGCGGCCTCCTTGAGGAGGGTCTCGACGAAGGCATAGGCCTCGAAATTGCTCGAGAGGTTGCCGTGCTTGTTGACGTCGTCGAGGCCGGCCTCGAGCGAGGCGCGGGCGAGATCGGCGTCGGAGTGGCCGAAGAAGTTGACGCCGATGCCGCAGATCATGTCCCACTTCACGCTGCCGTCGGCGAGTTCGACCAGGCCGCGGTTGCCCACGCCCGAGCCAAGGTACGGGTAGAGCAGGGCGCGGCCGCGAACCGCAGCGGCCCGGGCCATCAGCGCGTCGTACTCCTCCTTGAGGCCGGGCAGCGGCCCGCGCGTGTCCGTGACCTTGGCCGAATGGGCGGCGATCTCGTCGACGATGGTGTCGATGGCGCGTCGCACCGCCGGGCTCGCGTGAAGCCCCGCGCCGACGGTCGCGGCGGCGGGGTGTGCGGGCGAGGCGGGAGAAGACGAGAGCATGCTCATGGAGCGTTCCTGCGACGAGAGGATCGGGGCCGTCCCGCCACACGCGGCAAGACGGTGTCCCGCATGGCGCAACATTATGCAAGCGTGATGCCGCCGCGTCCCAGACGGCCCATCAGCACCGCCGCCAGTTGCGCCCGTTCGACCAGACTCGCGGCCTCCACCCACTCGGAGGTGGTGTGCAGCCCCCCGCCTCGCACGCCCAGCGTGTCGATGGTGGGAAGCCCCGCGGCTTGGAGGTTGTTGCCGTCGCACACGCCCCCGGTGGTCCCGAATGGCAGCGGCTGGCCGAGGGAAGCAGCCGCGTCGCGTGCGGCCAGGGCGAGCCGCTCGGTGGCGGGCGTGGGCGGCTTCGAAGGACGGTTGAAGCAGCGGCGCACCGTCACGCGGGGCATGGCTGAAGCGTCGGTGGCCAGGGCGTCAAGGCGCGAGGCGAGTTCATCGGCCGCGGCTTGATCGACGAAGCGAAGGTTGCCCCACGCAGCGGCGTGATCGGGGACGACGTTGGTGGCCTGACCGCCCTTGAGTGGCCCCACGCTGGCGATCACGCCCCGGGCCGGGTCGGACCACGTCCCCACCGCCACGAGCATCTTGGCGAGGGCGGTGACGGCCGAGACGCAGGAGGCAAAGTCGCGGCCGACGTGCCCGGCCTTGCCGAAGGTCTCGATCATGAACTGGCCGCTGCCCGGGCGGGAGACCACGAGGCCGCCGTCGGCCATGGCGGGCTCGAACACGAGGCCGGCGAGGTGGCCGCGGGCGGCTTCGCGGGCGAGCGTGGAGGCGGAGTGGAACGAGCCGGTCTCCTCGTCGCTGTTGAGGACGAATGTCCACGAGAGGCGGATGCCGCTTGCTTCAAGGGCTTCGAGGGCGTGGAGGGCGACGACGAGGCCGCCCTTCATGTCGACGCACCCGGGACCGGTGATGGTTCGGCCGTCGCTGCTGATCGCGAAGGAGCGGAACGACGAGGACGCGTGATGGACGGTATCGAGGTGGCCGCACAGGAGCAGCGAGGGGCCCGACAGGACGCGGCGAGCGACGAGGGTGGGCGGCACGGGGCCCGGCGGGGCATCGCCATCGAGCCATGACTCGCGGGCATCGCCGGGCACGAGGTCGCAGACGGCACCGAGGCGTTCGAATCGCTCGCGGAACCACTGGCGAAGGTCGTCGAGACCCGGGCCCGAGCCGGGGCCGGTGGGCGTGTCGACGGCGTGGCGAAGGTCGTCGAGCAGGGCGGAGCGGCGCGACGCGAGAAGGTCGCAGAGCCGTGCCTCGGTGGCGTCGATGGCCGTCATGGAGCAGAGCGTAGGGATGCCCGGGGAGCGACCGGTCAGGCGATGGCGCTGGGCACGGCGCGGGGGGCGTCGACGGTCTCGTCGTGATGCTCGACGGGCGTGTGAGTCGCTGCGACCAGCATGTAGATCGAGGGGACGACCAGGAGCGTGAAGAGGGTGCTGATGGTCATGCCGGTGACGAGGACGATCCCGATGCTGTTGCGGGCTTCCGCGCCGGCGCCGGTGACGAGCACGAGGGGGAAGTGTCCGAAGACGGTGGCCGCGCTGGTCATGAGGATGGGCCGCAGGCGGGTGATCGAGGCCTCGCGAACCGCCTCGAGCTTGGAGCGGCCCTGTTCCTGCAGGTGATTGGCGAACTCGACGATGAGAATGCCGTTCTTGGCGACCAGGCCCACGAGGGTGATGAGGCCCACCTGCGAGTAGATGTTGATGGTGGTCCAGCCGAGGAAGGTGAAGACGAGCGCGCCGGAGATGGCCAGGGGCACGCTGCCGAGCAGGACGATGAGCGGGTCGCGGAAGCTGCCGAACTGGGCCGCGAGGACGAGATAGATGAGACCGATGGCAAAGCCCAGCGTGACGGCGAGGGAGGAGCCCTCGGTGCGGAGTTGGCGACTCTCGCCGGCATAATCGAGCGCGTAGCCGGGCGGGAGGATGTCGCGTGCGGCGGCTTCGAGCGTGCGAAGGCCATCTTCCTTGGTGACCCCGGGCACCACGCCGCCATAGACCTTGATGCTGTTGCGTTGCTGGAAGCGATTGAGGGCGCGGGGCGCCGTCTCCATCTGGATCGTGACGAAACTGGAAACGGAGACCAGGCCACCGTCGCGGGTCTGGACCTTGAGGTCCATGAGCGAATCGGGGGTGAGGCGGCTGACGTCGCCGACCTGCGGAATGACCTTGTAGCTGCGGCCTTCGAGGTTGAATCGGTTGACGTGGCCGCCGGCGAGCATGACGCCCAGTTCCCGTCCGATCGAGGCGAGGTCGAGCCCGAGGTCGGCGACCTTTTCCTTGTCGATCATGAGGCGTGCCTGAGGCAGGTCGATCTTGAGATCGGTGTCGGCATAGAGGAACTTGCCGCTGGCGAAGGCCGCGCCCACGAGGCGACCGGCGATGCCGGCCATCTCGTTCTCGTCGCCGCTGCCGGAGATGACGAGTTCGACATCGAACTGACCGGCCCCGGGAAGCGCGGGCGGGAGGACCGGGAAGGCCTGGAGTCCGGCGATCTGCGAGATGGCGCCGTACGCCACGGGCAGGAGCTCGCTCATGGAGCGGTCGCGTGCCTTCCAATCGATGGCCTGCATGCCCCCGAAGCCGTTGTTGGTCTGGAGCACCTGCCAGACGAAGCGAGTCTCGGGGAACTGCTTCATGATCCGGGAGAGATCGGCGGCCGCGTTCTTGGTGTAGTCGAGCGTGGCGTCGGGCGGGGCGGAGAGCACGAAGAAGAGCCCGCCTTCGTCCTCGGTAGGCGCGAGTTCCTTCGAGGACATCATGTAGAGGGGTGCGGCGGCGGCGGTGATGAGCACGGCCGCGAGGGCGAAGATCCAGCGAAGGTCGAGCGTCCAGTCGAGCGTGCGGCCGTAGAGTCGGCGGATGCCGTCGAAGCGATGGTTGACGAATCGCGTGAGCCATCCTTCGCGTCCGGAGGCCGCGACCAGCTTCGCGCTCATGATGGGCGAGAGGGTGAGGGCGACGACGCCCGAGACGACGACGGCGGCGGCGAGCGTGAAGGCGAACTCGCGGAAGAGGACGCCGGTGAGGCCGCCCTGGAAGCCGATGGGCGCGTAGACCGCGGCGAGGGTGATGGTCATGGAGACCACCGGCGCGAAGAGCTCCCGTGCCGCCATGATCGCGGCGGCGATCTTGGGCTTGCCCTCACGGATGTGGCGTTCGACGTTCTCGACCATGACGATGGCGTCATCGACGACGAGGCCCACGGCCAGCACGATGGCGAGGATGGTGAGCAGGTTGAGCGAGAAGCCCATCAGCAGCATGAAGACCGCCGCGCCGACGAGCGAGACGGGCATGGCCACCAGGGGCACGAGCACGGAGCGGATGGAGCCCATGAAGAGGAAGACCACGAACCCGACGATCGCGATGGTCTCGGCGAGCGTCTTGGTGATCTCCTTGAGGGCGTTGTCCATGTAGTAGGTGCCGTCGTAGGCAAGCTGCATGGAGACGCCGGCGGGCAGGGCGGGACGCAGTCGCTCCATGCGATCTCGCAGGCGCGAGGCGACCTCGAGTTCGTTGGCGCGGGGGAGGGGCCATACGGAGAGGTAGATGGCGGGCTTGCCGTCGAGGCCGGCCTCGCCGGTGGGCTCCTCGCTGCCGAGTTCGACGCGGGCGATGTCCTTGAGGCGGACGATGGTGCCCTCGAACTCGCGGACGATGAGCTGCTCGAACTCGGGCACGGAGCGGAGGTCGGTGTTGGCGAGCAGGTCGATCTGAACCGCCTCGCCCTTGGTGCGGCCGACGGCGGACAGGAAGTTGTTTCGTCGCAGGGCGGCATCGACCTGTTCGCTGGTGACATTGAGCGCGTTCATGCGGGCCGGATCGAGCCACAGCCGCATGGCGAGGTTGCGGGGTCCCTCGATG
>CAIYWI010000093.1 GCA_903929885.1 uncultured Phycisphaerales bacterium | reverse complement strand
CGGCGTCAGCTTCATCGGCGGTCTGCGGCGCGCGGTGGCCCCGCCCGCCCGGACGACCGTGTACTCCGAGCAGTTCCAGGGCGATCCCTGGGCGAACGGGCAGAGCGCGGTGCGCGACCCGCGGCACAAGCTGATCCGCACGGGAACGAGCTTCGAGCTCTACGACCTCCTGTCCGATCCGCAGGAATCGAACGACCTGCTCGCGTCGGGAGTCGATTCGCTGAGCCCCGAGCAGCGGGCATCGCTCGAGCAACTGCGCGCCGCGATGTTCGCCATCGTGCCCCCGCCGCCGTGCGACTGCGATCTCGACGGCGACTTCGACGCCGATCTGCAGGATCTCGCCGCGTTCCTCGCCCGCTGGTCCACGGGCGCCGCCGACTTCAACGGCGACGGCGCGCAGGACAGGGCGGACCTCCGGGCGTTCAACAGATGCGTGGTGGGCGGCTGCTGATGCCCGCGACCCCGCAGCCCGACCGGACGGGCGACCACTTCCTCGAAAGGAGCACTTCCATGATCACGACTCGATCGTTCATTCGACACTCGACGATGCTGGCCTGCGGGCTGACGGTCCTGGCCGCCAACGCTCAGGCGCAGGTCTCGGATCGGTATCGCTTCTCGTATGTGTCCGCGAGCAGCGGCATCGACGCTTCGCTGGCAGCGACGGTGTCGACCTCCGGCTCGCTGATCGGCGTCTACGACGCGGTGGACAATCCCACGGGCACCCGCACCAAGCCGGGCATCTTCGGCACATTCGGCTCGACCGAGAACGTGGCCGTGCCGGTGCGCGAGCTGGGCGTGCTCGCGCAAGGGCCGGTCGAGGCGAGCACGGCCGGGTCGTTCGACCTTCGCCTTGATGTCGCCGCGGGGTTGGCGAGCATCGAGGCGCTCGCGATCGAAACCGTCGCCGGCGACACCATCGACGTTCCCTTCTCCGTCACGCTGCTGACCGACGCGTTCCGGACTCGCAATCCGACCGCGACGTACCCCTCGATTCCGCTGCAGATCCCGCTCGGTTCGGTGAGCGTCACCCGACTGGCCTTCACGCAGGCGGGGCCCTCGGTCGGCACCATCACCGCCGCCGACGGGGGCTACCAGCTCTCCGTGACGGTTCCGGTCACCTTCGCGTTGACGGGTCGCGTCCTCGATCAGGTGATCGAGATCGATCAGGGAACGATCATCCCGCTGCCCTTCAACGGCACGGTGAGCTTCACCGATGCCGGCGCCGAGTATGCGGCGCAGACGCCGCTCGACTTCGAGCAGTCGCAGGCGCCTGCGCAGGCGCTGCCGGAGATTCCGCTGTCGCTGCCGACGACGACCAACGGCGTCACGGCCGACGTGGCGGCTACGCTCGTGCTCGACGAGATCAGCGCTTCCATCATCGGGTCCCTCGTCTCCGAGGCGGTCGGTTCGCCCGTCCTCACCGAATGTTCGGCGGACTTCAATCAGGACGGCGGCGTGGATGGCGGCGACGTGGTCGACTTCTTCGTCGCTTGGGAGGCGGGAGACGAGGCGGCGGACGTCAGTCAGGACGGAGGCATCGACGGCGTCGACGTGGCCGCCTTCTTCGAGGCATGGGAGCAAGGATGCTGATGGTCCATCGTGACGCCCTGGTTCGACTCACGCCTCGAACGACTCGAATCGCCGCGGGGTGGCCGCGGTGAACGACCGCGAACGTTTCGCGCAGTTGGCGGCCGAGCAGCAGTTCCTGCTCGAGGCCTATGTCGCCGCCCTGACCCGTGGTCGGGGCGGCGCGGAGATGATCGACGAGTTGGTGAACCAGACCATGAGCGTCGCGGTGCGACGATTCGAGCGCCACGACGCATCGAGACCGTTCGGACCGTGGCTCCGGGGAATCGCCTTCAAGGTCGTCCGGGCGCACGTCCGCCGCGAGTCGCGTCGGGCGAGGATTCGCGGGGAAGGAACGATGGAGCGGGCGTTTGCCGAGGCCGTGTCGAGACGCTTCGACGCCTTCGATCCCCCGCAGGCGACGCAGCGAGCGGAGGTGATGCGGTCGCTCGTCGAGTGCGTGCAATCGCTCGAGCGGGACTCGTCGGTCGCGATCCGGCTGCATTACTGGGGAGGACTCGCGGTCGCGGACATCGCCGGCGTGCTGAAGGTCGAGGCGGCCGCCGTGCACAAGCGACTGCAACGGGCGCGGGCGAGACTGGCGAGGTGCCTCGAGCGAAAGGGCGTGATGGTCGGGCCGGAGGGGTCAGGCAGGGAGGTGACGTCATGAGCGGGTCATCCGGGCAAACGGGCGACGATCCGGCGACGAAGCCGGTCGATGATGCGGTTGCTGATGCGGTCGTTCACGGCCTGCTGGTCGCGGCCGCTCGGCGCGGCGCCTCGCTGGCGACGGCAGTCCCCGCGCCGACCGCAACGCCGGCGTCGCGGCCGGTGACACGCCGGCGTGTCGTGACCGCCGCGCTCGCGTCGGCCGCCGCCCTGGTCGTCGCGGCCACGCTGCTCGTTCCGCCCGCCGCCAGGGCCGATGCCATTCTCGAGGCCGCCGCCGACGCGATCACGCAGTCCAGTCTGCGCGTGTACGACGTGAGTCTTCGCATCGTGGGCGATCGCCCCGGGTTCGCCGAACTCGATGGCCGGGTCTTTCTCTTCGGGGGCGACGCGCCTCGACTGGTCGCCACGCTGCTCGTGGGCCCGCTCCGACGCCCCGTTCGCCTCGGCACGGGTCGCCAAGGCGCGTGGCTGGAGACCCCTCGGGGCGTGATCGATGCGACCGCCGACTCGCCGGTGGTCTCGGCCATGCTCGGCGGGTTCGACGATCGGCTCTTGCGCCTCGACACCCTCGTCGCGAGGTGCCGAAGCCAGTTGCACCTCGAGGCCCGTTCCCGCGATCGGGATCACTGGCGAGTCGTCGCTCGTCGTCGCGAGGGGACGAACGAGCAGCCCGTCGCCGCAGAGTTCATCGCCCGCAAGCGCGACGGCGTCATCACGGCCGCGTCGATTCAGCTCCAGGGACCGCTCGGCGGCATGGCCTTGCTATCGTTCAATCTGGTCGAAGGCGTCGAGATCCAACCCGGTGATCTCGAGCCCGTTCGACCCGAGTGAACTCACTCGCGGACCGTTGCCCCGGTCGTCCGGTCATACGTCCGCACGCACCTTGATCGGCAGGAGTCGACTCGATGGTCATCGCCGCCACATGCCTTGCCTGGCTCGCTCTGGCGGCGACGCACGCCGAGCCGCCGCCCGGCCCCGCGCCTGAGGGCATGGTGTGGATTCCCGGCGGCGAGTTCTCGATGGGAAGCGTCGATCCCTTGGCCCGCCCCGACGAGCGGCCGATCCACCGCGTCCGGGTCGACGGCTTCTGGATGGACGCCACCGAAGTCACCAACGCCCAGTTCGAGGCCTTCGTGAAGGCCACCGGCTATGTCACGGTGGCTGAGCGGCCCATCGATTGGGAGGAACTCCGCAAGCAGGTGCCGCCGGGCACGCCCAAGCCCGACGAGTCGATGCTCCAGCCCGGGTCGCTGGTCTTCAAGGCGCCCTCCGAGCCGATGAGTCTCGAGGACCACACAGCGTGGTGGCGGTGGACCACGGGCGCGTCGTGGCGACACCCTGAGGGGCCCGGCAGCGACCTGAGCGGCAAGGAGCGACACCCCGTCGTGCAGGTCGCCTTCGAGGACGCAGAGGCGTACTGCCGCTGGGCGGGCAAGCGGCTGCCCACCGAGGCCCAGTGGGAGTTCGCCGCTCGAGGCGGGCTCGACGGCAAGGTCAACGCCTGGGGCGACGCTCCCGTCGACGCCACGCGGGCCAACATCTGGCAAGGGCGATTCCCCTCGGAGAACACCAAGGAGGACGGCTTTACGGGCGCGGCCCCCGTCGGGAGCTATCCGGCCAACGGATACGGGCTCTTCGACATGGCGGGCAACGTCTGGGAGTGGTGCTCCGACCTCTACCGACCGGACACCTATGCCAGGCAGGTGCTCGAGGCGGGCAAGGGGGTGGTCATCGTCAACCCCGCGGGCCCGGCCAAGTCGCTCGACCCCCGCAACCCCGACGCCCCCGAAAGTCGCGTGCACCGGGGGGGATCATTCCTGTGCAACGACTCTTACTGCGCGTCGTACCGTCCGGCGGCCCGAATGGCCTGTCCACCGGACACCGGCTTGATGCACCTCGGCTTTCGGTGCATCATGTTGCCCGACGATGTGGATCGGAAGGCCAAGTCCGCTCCGGAACCGGCCGAGCCATCTCCCTGACGAGCGCTCGACGGCAGTTCACGCCAGCCGCACGGGCTCAAAGCCGGCGCGATAGTCGCGTCGCACGAGCGTGCGGGTGGCTTGGGCATGGTTGGTGAACGTGAGCGATTGGCGGTCCCAGTCGAGCGACTGTCCGGGAAACTTCGCCGCCTTGACCGCGAGGAGCCCCGGCTCGGTGCATCGCAGTCCGACGTTGAAGGGGGCCCAGAGGTGGGGGGTCTTGACGCCCATCGCGGCGTCGACCCAGGCGTGCCAGTGGTTGAACTTCTCGTAGGCGGGCAGTCCCGGCCACTGGAGTCCGTCGGTCATCACGCCGTCGCGCCAGATTTCCAGCGGTCCTTCGGGCGCCAGCACGAGCACGCCCCCCTCGCACACCACGATGGTCAAGATCCCGCCGGGCCACTTGCCCTCGCCAAGCCCGAGCTGCGCCCGATCGGGCATCATCCCGCTGTCGTAAAAGTGGAAGTTGCAGGTGGGGCCCGCGAAGCGATCGCCCGTCACCTCGTACGTGAGCGTCGAGAGGACCCGCTGGGCGTGGAAGTGCGAGAGGTCGCGGGAGGGCGTCCGCGTGCACACGCGCACGGGACTGGTCAGCTCGGGGAAGGCGTAGAAGAGCACGTCCGTAAGATGCACCGACCAGTCGGCGATCTGTCCGCCGCCGAAGTTCCACCAGCTCCGCCACTGTCGCTGCACCATGCCCGGGCGGCACGGTTCGTGCGCCGCGCCGTTGAGCCACAGGTCGTAGTTGAACCCCGCGGGCGGCTCGATGGGGTCGCCCAGCATGCCGTCGCTGAAGTAGAAGCCCCCGGCCCTCGCGCCGCCGCCGAAGGTCACGTGCACCTCGACGACCTTGCCCAGGCCGCCCGACCGCAGGATGTCGACCGCCGCGCGACGCGCCGCGTGCTCGATGCGTTGGGCTCCGGTCTGCGTCGCGAGGTCCGGCTTCGCCGCGGCCGCCCGGCGGGGGATCTCGAGTTCCTCGAGTTGCTGCACGAGGGGCTTCTGGCCGTAGACGTGCTTGCCGCGGGCCAGCGCCATGGTCATGATGGCGCAGTGCGAGTGGTCAGGCGTGGCGACGATCGCCGCGTCGAACTTCCCGCCATGCGTGTCGAAGGCCTCGCGATAGTCGGCGCATGTGAACGCGCCGGGATGCTCGGTCGCGGCCTGGGCCAGCACGCCCGCATCGATGTCGCACAGGCCGGCGATCTCGACCCGGGGGTGCGAGGCGATGATCTTGCGGTCCGTCCCGCCGATGGTGCCGGTGACGCCGATCGAGAGCACCCGCAGCTTGGAGTCGACGCGGGCTCTCGCCGGTCGGGGCATTCCCGCCAGGAGCACGCCAGCCGCCGCGGCCTGCTTGATGAAGTCTCGACGCGAACTCGAAACGTTGGGCATGGCGGGACTCCTTGTCGTCGCGCGGGAGCGTCCGGCACGACGAAGGTACCGTACGCCGCTCGTTTCGGGATCGGAAGCGGCTGTCGGGCGGAGAGATCGGTGAAGCCCGATGCAACCGCCGGACGATAAAACCGATCAATCACGTCCGGACCCGCCTCGGCAGGCGGGGCCGGACGCAGATGGAGCACGCGATCATGGATCCGAACGTCAACCAGCAACTGATGTACGACGCCCACAAGAAGTCGCTTCTGGTGGCGTACCTCCTCTGGTGGTTCCTCGGCTGGGCCGGAGGGCACCGCTTCTACCTCGGACAGACGGGCTCGGCCATTGCGATGCTCATGATCTTCATGATCTCGTCGGTCCTCTTGCTCCTCGTCATCGGATGGTTCGGGTACGTCGTGCTCGGAGTCTGGTGGCTCATCGACGCCCTGCTGATCCCGTCGATGGTCACCCAGTGCAACGTGCGGCTGATCGGGCGGCTGCAGTGAGGCGATGAGCCGGGTCCATCCCGCGACGCCCCCGACAGCGGGTGTGGTGCACGTCGCGGAAGGGTCGCCCCCGTGAACGAGGGGGCATCCCTCCCGGGCGTGCCTGAAGGGGGCCGACCGCTTGGACGATACACCCCCGGACGAGTCGCGAGCGAGAGAACTCTTGCCTCGCTGTGGGTTCCTTGCACTGTCTTCCCGATGAATCCACGATGGACGCCGGCCGCAAGTCCCTTCTCATGGCGTACGTGTTGTGGGCCTTCCTCGGCTGGACGGGCGCGCACCGCTTCTATCTGGGCCGCCCCGGCAGCGCGATGCTGATGCTCGGGCTCTCGGTCGTGTCGATGGTGCTGATGATCGTGATGGTGGGCATCCTCGGCTACGCGATCGTGTTGTGCTGGTGGATCCACGACGGCGTGTTTCTCCCGGCCATTCTCCGGCAGCAGCGGGTGCGAGAGTTCTTCGATTCCCGCGCGGTCGGATCTCGCAAGTCGATCTCGACGCTCGGCCTCGTGTGGTTCGTCGGTTTCCTGCACTTCAACGCGTTCATGATCTTCCTGCTTGGGCGATTCGGTCCCGAACCCGTCGAGGCGCTCGCCAGTCCGTGGACATGGCACGCCGCCGTCGTCATGGCCCTCACCGCCATCGGTCGCCTGGTCCTGTACCCTCGCCTGGGTTCGTTTCTCGCGATCGTCGCCGCCGCGTGGGGGATGGCCGTCGCGCTTCCCATCGTCATGCCCGACGCTCCGGCGGCGAAGGACAGCGGCCCCGAATCCCGCCTGCGGATCGTCTCGTTCAACGTGCTGGTGGGCAACGAGCCGACGCGAGAGGCGATCGAATGGCTGCGCGCCTCGGATGCCGACATCCTCGCCGTGCCCGAGTGCACGACGCGATGGGACGAGGGGATTCGCCAACTCGGCCGCTGGCCCCACGCCGTCGTCGGCGTCGATGACACCGGACCCGGCGGGATCGCGCTCTACAGCCGCTTCCCGCTGCGGGACGGCGCCGTTCGCACCGCTCCCGACGCCTACTTCCGTCATGCCGAGGCCGTCGTCATCGCGCCCGGCGGCGAGGTTCGCGTCTTCGCGGTTCACCCCCCGCCCCCCATGGGCCGCCAACTCACGGCCGCGCGAAACACGGAGATGCGATGGCTCGCCTCGCAGGTCGCCGCGTCCGACCTGCCCGTCATCGTCGCGGGCGACTTCAACGAAACGCCCTTCGGCCGCACCTTCGCGTCGTTCGTCGATGCCTCGCTGCTCCAGCCGCTGGCAGCCGTCGCCTATCCCGTGGGCACGTGGCCGGCGCGATGGCAGGACATCGACCTCTCGCCCCTGATCGCCATTCCCATCGATCACGTCTTCGCGTCTCGCCACTTCACGCCGATCGCTTTCGAGGTCGGGCCCTCCGTCGGATCCGATCACCGACCGATCGTCGCCGATGTCCGCTGGGTGTACCCCGCGCCCGCACCGCTCTCGAGCCCGAACCCATGAACGCCGAACCCTCCCCCGATTGGCAACCCACCCTTCGGGGCGACCTCGTGCACCTGCGGCCGCTTCGCGACGATGACCTCGACGCCCTTCACGCCGCCGCCGCCGATCCGCTCGTCTGGGCCCAGCACTCCGAAAAAGACCGCCACGAGCGCCCCGTCTTCGAACGTTTCTTCGCCGGCGCCATGGCCAGCGGCGGCGCGTTGGCCGTGCTCGACGCCGCCACCGGTCGCATCATCGGCTCGAGCCGCTACTACGACTGGAATCCGGCCGACCGCAGCGTCGTCATCGGCTACACCTTCCTCGAGCGAGCGGCGTGGGGCGGCAGGATCAACGGCGAACTCAAGCGGCTCATGCTCGACCACGCCTTCCGCCACGCCGCGATCGTCTACTTTCATGTCAGTCCCGGCAACATCCGTTCGCAACGGGCGCTGGAGCGGATCGGCGCCGGGTTCGACCACGCACAGGACGTGCCCGTCGGCGGCGTGATGAGCCCGCGCCTGATCTATCGCCTCGATCGCCCCTGAGTCGGCCGACGGCCTCGCCTCGGACGAGCCTCCGACGCCCGCTCGGCACGGTCGCGCTGCTCGATGGCTCGAATGATCGTGGCGCGGAGCGAGGCGGGCATGGTGCCCTCGTCCATCCGCGCGCAGGCGTCCTGCACCAGATCAAGCTCGCGGAAGACGGCGCGGCATCGCTCGCAGACTTCGGCCTGGGGCACCGTGAACTCCGCCGCCCGCCCGCCTCGATCCATCGCCTC
This sequence comes from uncultured Phycisphaerales bacterium, assembly GCA_903929885.1. GTDB lineage: Bacteria > Planctomycetota > Phycisphaerae > Phycisphaerales > UBA1924 > UBA2402. The sequence goes on along the minus strand of CAIYWI010000093.1, from coordinate 1,791 downwards.
CATCTTGGCCTTGAGCAGGTCGAGGCAGACCTGCTTCTCGTAGATCGGCGCGGGTGCCTCGACCGCCGCGGCCTTCGCCGTCATCGCCTTGCGCAGCGCGAGGCGGGCCCGGTGCAATCGCGTCTTCACCGTGTTCGTCGCCAGTCCGAGCGCCGAGCCCGTCTCTTCGACCGAGAGCTCCAGCACCTCCTTGAGCACCAGCGGCACGCGCAGGAACGAGGGGAGCCGCGCGATCTCCCTCTGTACCCGGGCCACCGCTTCGCGTCGTTCGCTCTCGCTCTCCTCGTCCTCCGGGGCGGCGGCGACCTGCATCACGGTCGTCTCCGACCAGGGCATGAGTTGCGACGCGGCCGGCATGCGCCGAGCCGCGGCGCGGCTGAAGCGACGGCGGCACGTGCGAGCGGCGATGGCGTGCAGCCAGGTGCCGGGGTCGGCCTCGCCCCGGAAGGTCGGCCACGAGCGGAAGGCCTGGAGGAAGACCTCCTGCACCAAGTCGTCGGCATCCGATCGGTTGGCGCACAGCCGCGTGGCAAGCCCGCGGATGCGGGCGCCGTAGACGTCGGCGAGCGCGGCCACCGCGGTCGAGGCGGGCGTGCCCGCCTCGATGCGGCGTGGGGGCGTGGCCTGCCGTGCCGGCGGCGTGCGTGGCGTCGAAGGAGTCACGGCGTGAGCGTACGCGCCCGCGTGCGACGTGCGGGTGCGGCCAATACCATCGCTTCATGCCATACCACATGCGTGCCATGACGCTCGTGCTGCTTGCCAGTTGTGCAACGGGCCTCGCGACGACCGCAGCCGAGCCGCCCGACCAAGCCGCGGAACTCGCTCGATGGAGCGAGACGCGCGACCGGCGGATGGGATGGTGGCGAGAAGCCCGTTTCGGCATGTTCATCCACTGGGGGCTCTACTCGGGCGCCGGGGGCGTGTGGGAAGGCAAGGTCTATCCCCAGCACTACGCCGAGTGGATCCAGCACTGGGCGGCCGTGCCGTGCGCCGACTATGCCCGCGCCATGAGGCCCTTGTTTCGACCCGACCCCGGCGTCACCGACACATGGGCCGACCTCGCCAAGGAGGCGGGCATGCGGTACGCCGTGATGACCGCCAAGCATCACGACGGGTTCACCCTCTTCAACTCGAAGCAGGAGTACTCAGTCTCGAACCCCGTCACCGGCGGCACCAACATCTCGCCCGAAGGCCGCGACATGGCCCGCGAGTTCGCCGACTCCATGCGCTCGCGCGGCATCAAGCCCGGGTTCTACTACTCGCTCCTCGATTGGCAGCACCCCGACGCCTACGAGATGGCCCTCCCCGCCTACCCCAAGCCCTCGCACACGCGACGTCACGACGCGTACGTCGCCTATGTCCGCGCGCACGTCGATGAACTGCTGACCGGCTACGGCCCCCTGTGCACGATCTGGTTCGATTACTCCGACCGTCAGCATCAGGGACCGGCGTGGGGCGCGGTGCAACTGCTCGAGGACCTCCGCCTCAAGCAGCCCGACATCCTCGTCAACAACCGCCTCTTCGAGGGCCTCGAGAATCGCAACGGCGACTACGGCACGCCTGAGAAGTACGTCCCGCCCACCGGCCTGCCCGGCATGGACTGGGAGGTGAATCACACGCTCAACGAGTCGTACGGATTCAGCTCGCACGACGCGAAGTGGAAGGACACGCCGACGGTCGTGCGTCTCCTGTGCGATATCGTCTCCAAGGGGGGCAACCTGCTGCTCAACATCGGGCCAGACGCCCAAGGTCGCGTCCCCGAACCCGCGCAGGCCACGCTTCGGGGCGTGG
>CAIYWI010000092.1 GCA_903929885.1 uncultured Phycisphaerales bacterium | reverse complement strand
CTGTGTGATTTGGGGCATCAGAGGCGCATGAATCGTTCAGGTTGATCACTTCCTGATCCGATGTTTCCTGTATCTGATCCAGCGTTTCAACACTCGCATTTATCATCGTCATAGCCAACATCAGGAAGGTGGTGTTCCTGCTGATGTCGACGGGCGCCGCCGAGGTGTTGCTGGCGACCCTCGCGGTCGTCGGAGGCCTGCCGCTGCCCCTCTTGCCGGTGCAGTTGCTCTGGCTGAACCTGGTCACCAACGGCATCCAAGACGTGGCCCTGGCCTTCGAACCCGGCGAGGGTGACGAACTGCGACGTGCGCCGCGTCCCGCGGGCGAGCGACTGCTGGACCGAGTGATGATCGAGCGGGTGGCTGTCTCGGCGACCGTCATGACGCTGGTGGCGCTCGGGGCGTATTCGTGGATGCTGCGATCGGGATGGGCGGACGCCCAGGCTCGCAACGGCCTGCTGCTCCTGATGGTGCTGTTCGAGAACATCTTGCTCGCCAACTGCCGCTCCGAGCACCGATCCGCCTTCGCCGTGTCGCCCCTTCGGTCGCCGGTCTTGCTGGCGGGCACGACGGCAGCGCTGGCGGTGCACGTGACGGCGATGCACCTGCCGCCGCTGCAACGGGTGCTTGGCGTCGCCCCCGTGTCGGCGACGACCTGGGCGGCGTGCCTCGCCCTCTCGCTCACGGTGTTGTTGGCCGACGAGGCATGGAAGTGGTGGCGACGGCGGCGAAGTGAATGAAAAACGTCGCGGCGGGAGTCCCCGCCGCGACGCCGTGTGTGTGCTTCAAGCCGAGTGTCGAGATTGCGGGCGATCAGCAGCCGCCCGCCTCCCAGAGCACGAAGAAGGACTCGATGTCGCCGCCGTCGACGCCGCCGTCCTGGTTGACGTCGCCGCAGGTGTCGCCGCCCTCCCATGCGCCGAAGAAGGACTCGATGTCGCCGCCGTCGACGCCGCCGTCCTGGTTGAAGTCGGCTGCGCAGGGCGGGCACGCCGGGGCAGCGCCCGTCGAGAACCGGAAGGCGAAGGTCGCTTCATCCGTGTTGTTCGTCGCGCGAAGGTGGAAGCGATCGTTGGCCGTGAGGGTGAGCACGTCCCAGACGCCCACGGCAAGGTAGTAGGTGCCTGCGGGGAGCTCGCCGTCCTGCCCGCCGAAGGGACGATCGCCGGTGGAGGCGCGATCGGCCGGGCCGCCGTCGGCCGAGGGGTGGCTGAAGGAGAACTGGCTGAGCGAGCCGGCGCCGGCCGGGGGACCGTCGTCGTCGTTGGTGGCGATCATGACGCCGCTGCTGTTGAAGATGAAGGCCTCGGTATCGCCGCCCGCCGCGGGATCGTTGTCGAAGGCGATGTCGACGTAGCGATCGAGCGTGGTCGCCGTGTCGAAGTTGGTGGTGAAGCTGAACCAGAGGAAGTCACCCTGCGGCACGTCGATCGCCCCGGTGGTGGTGCCGTTGGAGACGTCGCCCAAGTCGGTGCCTGCGGGAGTGACCGACGGGGCAAGCGTTCCGCTGTTGACGTTGGTCTGGGTCCGCAGACGGAAGTTGCCGCCGGTTCCGGCCGAGGTCACGTCGAAACCGAAGTTGAACTGGCTGCCCTCAGGGGCCACGGCGAGGAAGAAGTTTCCGGCGAGGAACTCGCCGTCGCGGCCGTTGTACTGGCGGCCGTCGCCCACGGCGGCGCGGAGCCCGACGCCGCAGGTGATCTGGGCGTTGTCGCCCGAACCATCTTCGCGGTCGATGGTGACGATCGAACCGTTGGAGCGATAGAGGGCGATGTCGACATCGGTGGCAGAACCTTCGGTGTCGATGTCGAGGAACTGGAGGAAGGCGTCCTCGACGTCGCCGTTGATGCAGAAGGTGAACCACTTCACGCCGCCGGTGGTCACCGAGCTGTTGGTGGTCGTGAGGGCGTCGGCGAGGCAGCCGAGGTCCTGCGGGTTGACGGGAGGCGTGACAGGGACGTCGCCTCGGAGCTGGCAGCGATACGCGTACGCGTCGCTGCCGTCATTGATGAGGCGGTGCTCCACCGCGCCGCCGCCGGCCGGGCCCGCGCCATTGCCGATGAACTGGCCGATGTGGTTGCACACGGCGGCGCTCGAGTCGAGCGCGGGGCTGGCGATGTCGCGGCCATAGCTGTTTCGGTTGAAGCCCGGCACGGCGGGATTGCCGCCCAGCGCCGCGCCCGACTTGTTGCCGAAGAGCACCGAGCGGTCGCTGTCGGGGAACGGACACGAGGGCAGCGGGAGGCCCGTGACCGGATCCCGGCCGCCCCACAGGCCGCCGCTGGCGTTGGAGGCGAGGTTGCTCCAGTCGGGCTGGCCGCCCGATGAGGCCGAGGGACTGGGCACGAAGCCGTTGGTGACCCATGCCACGTCGATGTAGCATCCGGTGTCGTCGGCCGGGATCAGCACGCCGCCGCCGGGGAGGCCAGTCAAATCCACATCGATGTCCGTCGCCAGCGTCGGTTCACCCGGCGGCACGTCGATGCGGAGGACCGCCAAGGGCGTGGCGCCGGGACGAATCATGTTCGTGCCCGCGCCCCCGAACCCGCTGAAGTTCACGTCGTCTTGATCCCAGAGGATCACCAGGTTCTGCTCGTCCACGACGTTCGTGTTCTGGATGTAGACGCTGTAGGTCAGTCCCGTGACCAACTGCGGCAGCGTCCCGCGATCCCACGGTCCATTCGCGAATCCGATGTCGTCGAGCATGTGGGCGCAGTTGCCCAGGTAGTAGCCGCCGCCCGTCAAGGTGTCATACACGGGCAGAATGTCACGCTGCTCGTAGCCCCCGGCATCACGCCCCGGGAAGCCCACCGGCGACACGTGGTGCCGCTGGGTGATCTCTCCGACGTACACCATCTCCTGCGCCAGGGCGGTCCCCGAAAGGGCCGCACCGGCGATCAACGCCAGACGCGCACACTTGTTCACGATGCTTCTCCTCTGAGTCGACGCCCTTGAATCCTGACACGATTCCTTCGGGTCGTCATCGGATGCAAGCAGACATCAGCCACACGCGGCCACGCTGCCGAATGCGGTCTGCTGCGAGGTTCCACGAGTTGTCGCCGGGAAGCTCAGGGGCTTCTCGATCCTGCCACGATTCCGCCCAGCCACCATTCCGCACCGGTCACCGTTCCGCACTGTCTCGGACCCGCCGTGTGAGATCACGGGGCTCGAGGAGCGGCCCTCCCTCGCGTACCGAGGAAGCGGGCCTCGACCCGGAGAACATCTCGCCCGGGCAAGCCCCAGTATACCGTTTGTCGGCGGGGCCGCAAGGGTTTTTTCATCGGACCTTGACGAACCGCCCCGACACCCCCGCGGGTGATCCGATGTTCTGCATGCGTTCGCACCATCGTGTGCCGCGGAGCGAGCGGGCGGCCTTCGATACCATCGACGACATGGCGGACACCTCCGATTCCCGCGTGCCCAAACGTCCCGCCGTGAGGCGTCGAGGCGGGTCCGGCACCGGCGGTCGCGGTTCGGGCCTGGAACTGACCTGGCCTGGCAAGGGCGACCCTGCCGCCATCCTCTCAACCGGAGACGGTCCCGTCGCGAGAACCGCCTTTCGGTGCATCGAGCGACTCGGGTGCGACGCCGCCGCGGATCGCGCCTCGTGGCGTGATCGCCTCTTTCACGGCGACAACCTCGATGTCCTGCGCTTCATCGGCGCCGAACTGGCCGGGGCCGTGGATCTCATCTACATCGATCCTCCTTTTGACATCGGCCTCGACTTCGGCGTGCGAGTGCCGATGGGCGACGGGACTCCGATCGAGACGACCGCGTACAGCGATCGTTGGACCGCCGGCGCCGGCTCCCACGCCCACATGATGTGGGAGCGCCTGCACCTGATGCGAGGCCTGCTCAAGCCCTCGGGGTGCCTCTTCCTGCATTGCGACTGGCGATCGAGCGCGGTGATGCGACTGATCCTCGACGAGATCTTCGGCCCGGCCTGCTTCCGCAACGAGATCGTCTGGCGAAGGGCTCCCAACCTCGGCCGGCAGGCGGCCTCCAATCAACTCGGTCGAGTCGCCGAGTCGATCCTGGTCTATTCCGCCCGTCCGGGCACGCGCTTCGCGGGCGTCGCACCCACCCGCAGCCAAGTGGTGCCCGAGGATGCCAACGGTCGTCCCCGCGGCACCCAGTGGGACGACGAGCGAAAGGGGTACTTCACCACCGCGCCCCGCGGCGACTACACCGACGAGAGTGTCGCACGCCTGCGGGCCCAGGGACGCATCCACGACACCGCCTCGGGCAACGTGTACGTCAAGTACTTCCTGCGAAAAGGGGACGACGGTCGGTGGTACAAGGACCATCCCGTCGACACCATCTGGGACGACCCCGACGTGAGACCGCTCCGTCACTGCAGCCGCGAGGAACTGGCGGTCGGATACGCCACCCAGAAGCCCGAGGGGCTCCTCCGCCGGATCATCTCATGGGGTTCGCCCCCTGGCGGACTCGTTGCCGACTTGTTCTGCGGTTCGGGGACCACGGGAGTCGTGGCCGCGAAGCTCGGACGCCGCTGGATCATGGCTGATGCCAGCCCCCTGGCCATCCGCATCGCCAGAAGTCGATTGCTCGCGGAGGCCGAAAAGGTCGAAGGGGCGACCGACATCGTGCGGACGTTCGACGTGTTCCATCCCGACCCTGGCCGGGTGCATGCCGCCACCGAACCGGGAGGCAACGACGCGACGCCGCATCGACGCCGGGTCCTCGAGGCCTTCGGCGCTTGCGTGCGAGATTCCCTCGATCCGCTCCTTCACGGCGTGCTCGTCGACGACGCCGTGCACGTCAGCGTTGCGCCCGGCCGTCTCGAGGCGTCGACGGTCGAGACCGCGGCCCGAGCCGCGGCCCGGGCCGGATTCCAGGGGCTGCACTGCCTGGCCGACCGCTTTGATCCGGCGCTGCATCGGATCGGTCCGGCGGGCCTTGCGATCGGCGGTGTGTCCGTGAGGCTCGTTCCGATTCCGTGGCATGTCCTCCACGCGAGATGCGCCGATCGTTCGCCATGGAGCGAGTTGCCTCACATCGACGTCGTCGCCCGCGCCGACGCGGGTCGCATCCGGGTGGACTTGCGTCGGTGCTCGTGGCGTGGGCTTCATGCGAACGATGCCCCGGACCCGCTCGCGGCGGTGGAATGGTGGGGGATCGATCGGCTCGGCATCGACGGCGGGCCCTTCACGCCCGCGTGGCAAAGCAGACGGACGTGGCGATGCCCACGCGTGGAGTCGAGCGCGGGCGTTCCGGATGCCGAGGCGTCGGAGCCGGCGACAACCGTGCGAGTCGGCGTGATGGACGTGCTCGGTCGCCTCTGGCACCTTGAGGTGGCCGTCGAGCGGGCGTGAGCCCGTCCGCCCGCGTCATGAGCGCACGCCGTGCATGAACTCGTCGACGCGGGGCGTGAACTCGAGGCCGGCCCGAGGACCGTCGCCGGTCTGCCGGACCCATCGCACGACGGCGGGGATTCGGCGCACGTCTCCGCCGACCAGGAACTCGATCTCGATTCGGCGGCCCTTTTCGGCGGTGAACGCGGCGTTGGGGGCGATGCACGCGCCCGACGGACCCAACTCGATGATCCGGCCGAGCGACGACTCGAGCGGGCGGTCGAGGTGATGGCGAGCCCGCTCGGGTGCGCGGCAGTCGAGTTGGAAGCGGGCGACCATCTCCATCAACTGGCGGCTGCGGAAGGAGAGTTCGGCGGTGTTCTGCACCGTCACCTCGCTGCTCTGCTCGAGCTCCTCCGCCGCCGCGCTGACCTGTCGCACGCCGTCGCGGATCGATTCGCTCAGACGCGACTGATCCGCCGCGCTGGTGGAGATGTGGGCGATCAACTGGCCGGTCGCGCTCGACTGCTCGACGATTCGACGCAGGTTTTCGGTGGTGCCTCTGGCGGCGACGATGCCCTGCTTGACCTCCTCGGAGCCATCGCTGATGCTCCGCACGCTCTCGGCGGTCATGGCCTGGATCTCGCGGATCGAGTCGCTGACCTGCTTGGTGGCGGCGGTGGTCCGCTCGGCGAGCTTGCGGACCTCGTCGGCGACGACCGCGAAGCCGCGGCCGTGCTCGCCCGCCCGTGCCGCCTCGATGGCGGCGTTGAGCGCGAGCAGGTTGGTCTGGTCGGCGATGTCGTTGATCACGAGGATGATCTTGCCGATCTCGTTGCTCCGCTCCCCGAGTTCGCTCACGCGAGAGGCGCCCGCCGAGACCGTGTGGTCGATCCGGCTCATCACCTCGATGGTGGCGCGGACCGCGCGGTCGCCTTCGGTGGCGACCTGCCCCGCGAGGCGAGAGGCCTCGGTCGCCCGCGTGGACGTGGTCGCGATGTTCGAGGAGGCGACGCTCAGTTGGTCGACGCTCTCGATCATGCGCCGCAGGTTCTCCGTCTGGTGCTGCGTGGCGCGACGACTCTCGTCGAAGCTCGCCGAGATGTGGTCGGCGCTCGCCTGAAGCCCGGCCGCCATGCGGTCGATCTCGAGCACCATCGCCGCCACGCACTGGATGAAGGCGTTGAAGTTCTCGGCCAGCCGGCCGATCTCGGAGCGGTCGTTGCCCACGTGCATTCGCGTTCGGAGGTTGCCCGAGCCGCGTGCCACGTCGTGCATCGCCATGCTCAGGCGCTCGATGGGCAGCACGACGCTTCTCATGAGCAGCCAGCCCATCGGCACCACCACGCACAGCATGCCGGCGGCGATCATCAGCGCGCTGAGTCTCCAGCGGCCCACGTCCGCGGTGGCTGTCAGGCTGACCTGCTGGGCCGCGGCGTTCGTCACCATCAAGGCCTGCTGCACCGCCTCGGCGTGCTCGATGAACTTGGCGTCCACCTTCGACCGCATCGTCGACGCCGCGGCCGCCAGGTCGCCCCGCACCGCCGCCGGAACCACCTCGTCCGTCACCGTCGCGATCACCGCCTCGGCGCGGGGGATCGCCCCGTCGAAGATCGAGGCGTGGACGTCACGCTCCAGCCCGTGCCGAGCCCAGTGATCGCGCCGCATCCGGAACCCGGTCGCGAGACGGTCGAGTTGCTTCACCAGTGCATCCCGTCGTGCGGCTTCGGGCTCGGCGCACAGCCGCTGCGCCGTCGCATAGAACTCGACGACGAACAGCGAGGGCGAACCGAGTTCGGCGATCAGGCTCGACTTCTCCGTCACCCTCGTCGCCATCGTTCCGCCGATCCGCACCGAGTCGATGGCGCGAAGCAACTGCCAGTCGACGATGCCCGCGCCGATCAGCGGCAGGATGATCAACAGCAGCAGTCGCTGACGGATGCTCAGGCGTGAGATCAAGTGGCACCTCTGGAGTCGTGTGCGAGGCGGTCGACGGGCGGTCTCGCGCGAGACGCCGCCGATCGCTCGCCCGGGGGTTTCATCGTCGCGACAACGATCGCATCTGAGTCGCTCGTCGACCTTCGCTCGCGGCGTTTCATCCGTTTGGGGGGATTTCACGCGGAGGCGAGATCGTTCGACACCGTCACGTCGAGCCGGAACCCCGGGAGCGGGTGGGTCAGGCGCATCCGGTGGTTCACGAACCGCTCCGATTCGTGGCCGAGGCGGGCGGCGAGTCGACGGATCAGGCCCCTCTGTTGCGGCCACGGCGTCCATTCCGTCGACGATTCGTCCGCTCGCAGGCGTTCTGCCACCATGGTCGGGTCGGTGAGGCGCGTGGTCGGCGCCGGCTCGTGCTCGAACATGGCGTCGAGTGAGCGACGGCCGTGGCCGAACGCACGCACCGCCATGTCGGCGACGAGCGTGTCGTGCAGCAACACGTCGATCAGCAGTTCGCGAACCGGAATGTCCGGGCAGGTGGTCAGCCGGAGTCTCCCGCGGGCTTCGCTCGCACGCCGTGTGGGATCGATGCGTTCGTGCGAGGCGGCGAGCAGGTCCGTCCGCGCCTCCTCCGTCGCCCGCTCGCTCTCGAGGCGGCGGATGGTGATGGCGCCCAGCGTGATCGACTCGGATGCGGCCGCCGCGTTCGGTCCCCCTTCGCGGAGACCGATGTCCGCCGCCAGTGAGGATCGAGCCTCGCCCGCGGACGACCTCACGTGCACGTTGGCGTGTCGGCTGATCCGCTCGATGCCAAGGGCTCCGTCGACTCGCGCCAGTTCGAGCTCGCCCTCGCGGGAGCGAGACGGAGCGAGCATCGCCGTCATCACCCACGCCTCGGCCGAGATGCCCAGCAGGTCGCGCACGCTTCGATGAATCTGCGCCCGATTCGCCGCCTCGACCGGGGCTCGCAGCGACGGCTCCAGTTCCGCGAGCGCGGCGTGAAGCAGGCCGCGGGTGCCGTACTCCTCCCGGATCAGCACGGCGAACCCTTCGATGGCTGCCATGGCCCGTGCGACGGCCGCGACGTCGGCGCCTGCCGCTGCCGCCCCGGTCGCCGCGACGCGAAGCGATTCCGGACCGGGGATGCGTCGCATCGATTCGAGCGCGTCGTCGCGTGCAAGCGAGCCGAGCATCCTGCTGGCGATGACGCGACTCAGGCCCAGACGCGCGCCCAGGCGGGTCGGACTGGCGGAAGCGCCCGGAATGGACTTCAGCAGCACGCGCAGAGCGGCGATCAGTTCCTCGCCCACCGCGCGAAGCCTCGCCTCGGACGGAAAATGATGCGCGGCTGGACGCGAGATTCTCGGGGTCAGGTCGGCAGTCATGGCCTTCTGATCTCGATGAGGGTTCGGATTGCGAGCCCCGAGGGCTCGTCTCCCATTATCGGCCGGTCGTGGCCTTGAGGTGCATCCGGCGGCCGCAGAACGGACGAAACCCTTGCTTTCCGCCGCAGCCGGCGGGGAGTCGCTTCTTGTCCACCACGTCGTCACACGCCGCTTCCTCGCCTGACTCGCCCGATGTCGCCGTTCCCCGATGGATGGGATGGTGGCTCCGCGCCGCGGGCGTCTACAACGTGGCATGGGGAGCGGTCATGATTCTCGCCCCGGTGTGGTCGCTGGCCATTCTTGGCGTCCGTCCCGCCTCCACGGAGGTGTGGCCCGAACTGTGGGGGTGCATCGGCATGATCGTCGGCGTGTATGGCGTCGGGTACATCGTCGCCGCCGCTGCTCCGCTCCGTCACTGGCCCATCACGCTCGTCGGGTTGATCGGCAAGGTGCTCGGTCCCATCGGGTTCCTCGACGCTGCCATCAAGCAGCGGCTGCCGTGGTCCATGGGATGGACGATCCTCACCAACGACCTGCTCTGGTGGATCCCTTTCTCTCTCATCCTGATCCATGCCCGTCGCGCGCACGTGTCCGCCCGGCGAGCGATCGTCTCCCCCAGCCGGTGACGTTCAGCCCCTCGACACGCGACGGACGTGCTTCATGAGTGATTCTTCCGGCGGCGTTCACGTGATCTTCGGCGGCGCGGGCGGCATCGGCACCGCGTTGTGTCGGCTCCTCGCCGCGGAGGGCCATCGCGTGCTGGCGGTGTCACGGAGCCCCGATCGGTTGGCCAACCTCCCGACCTCGGGCTCGATTTCGACCATGACCGCCGACCCCGCGGTGGCTTCAGAGGTCGATTCCGTCATGGCACGCGCGGTCTCGGAGTTCGGGAAGATCGACGGCGTGGCCAACCTCGCCGGTGCGTTCCTCCTCAAGCCGGCGCACCTCACCACGGACGACGAGTTCGCGGCACAACTTCACGCCAATCTCGTGACGGCGTTCTGCGTCCTTCGAGGTGCCGTCAAGGCCTTTGGCGAGGGCGGCGGCAGCATCGTGCTGATGTCGTCCGTCGCGGCCGCGATCGGCCTGTCCAACCACGAAGCCGTGGCAGCGGCCAAGGCGGGCGTGGAAGGCTTGACCAGGTCGGCGGCCGCCACCTACGCGCCGCGTCGAATCCGCGTCAATGCGGTGGCTCCCGGTCTCACTCGCACTCCGCTGACCGGAAGACTCACCTCCAACGAGGCCTCGCTCAAGGCCTCGACGGCGATGCATCCGCTCGGACGCATCGGCGAGCCCGAGGACGTGGCCGCCGCCGTCGCGTGGCTGCTCGGCGGGCAGTCCTCCTGGGTGACCGGTCAGACGATCGGAGTCGATGGGGGGCTTGGGCGAGTGAAGGGGCGGGGGTGATCGTGTCGCTGCTTCTGGTTCATGCGGCAGCCACCTGGTTCATGACCGGCCTCATCTGGTTCGTGCAGGTGGTGCATTACCCGCTGTTCCAAAAGGTCGGCGTCGACGCCTTCAAGGACTACGAACACGCTCACCAGCGACGAACGACGTTGGTGGTCGCTCCCGTCATGTTGATCGAGGCCGCGACCGCAACCCTGTTGGTCACCCCGTTGGCGGCAACGACCTCGCCGTGGTGGTCTTGGCTGGGCATGGCGCTGCTGACGCTGATATGGCTGAGCACCTTTTTCGTTCAGGTGCCGTTGCATGCGGCGCTGGAGGCGACGGGTTCGAGAGAGGCCATGGTCCGTCTCGTCCGCTCGAACTGGATCAGGACCGTCGCATGGACGCTCCGCTCTTGTGTCGCGGGCGTGCTGATCCTCGGCACGGACTGAAGGGCCCGGGCTGAGGCACGGCGGACTGCCACCAGCGCAAAAGGAACCCCCGGGTGGTGGAACCCGGGGGCTCGTGTGGGTGCAGGGCCCAGTGTCTGGTGAGACCAGCGGGGGTGGACCGCCTTTGTCTTGTGCCCTGCGAGTGGTGGACTCTGGTGACCTTGGTGAAGAAGGCTGGTACGTCGGCGAGCGTCGTCGTCGGCGGCCTGCCCGGTCTCGTTCATCGATCACGACGCTCCGTGGCGTTCGTTCGTCCCGCGGCCGCGGGACGCCTTGGTCGAGCCTCGTCGCCGGTGCCCTCCGCGGAAGGCATCGGCAGCGTCGCCGATTGGTCGTGATCGATGCTCAGCGGTGGGTCGGCATCGGTCCTCGATTCTCCGCCCCGCCGGGCTTCCTGCTTCCCGGCGGCTTTATCCACCCGGACGCGGCAACCCTCGACGTTGCGTTCAACCGATTTCCCAGCCTTCTTCACCAGAGGGCAGAGCCTCTAGGCTGTGGTGGTCATGCTGTGGGAGTGGCCCTTGTGTTGAGTTGAAGAACCTGGAGGACGGAGTGATTTCGGCAGAAGGCGTCAACGTCGACCGCTCGACGTCGAAGGCTCAACTGCATCCCATGCTGTTGCCGCAGTTGACGCACTTGTAGCAGGTGCCGCTGCGAACGGTGATGGTGCCGCACACGTCGCAGGCGGGCGCGTCGCCCACGCTGTTCATGTACTCCGAGAGCGTGCTCGACATCGCCGTGACGGTCTCGGTGGCGACGCCCGCGGTGTTCAGGATCTTGACCTCGTGCGAGACCATCGTGGTTCGGGTCGTCGCGGAGGGCGTGGCGGGAAGGTCCGAGACCGGGGACGACAGCCTCGAGGTTCCCTCCCAGAGGGGCGGGGACTGCTCGGCCTGCATCGACTCGCCTCGACGGGGCGCGTTGGTCTCGCGGTAGCCCGGGATGAACTGCATGCCCATCCAGCGGAAGATGTAGTCGACGAGACTCTTGGCGATCGGAATGTCGGGGTTTTCCGTCATGCCGGCCGGCTCGAACCGCTGGTGACTGAACTTGTCGACCAGACTCTTGACCGGCACGCCGTACTGCAGCGACACGCTCGTGGCCGTGCCCAGCGAATCCATCAGGCCGCCGATGGTCGAGCCCTCCTTGCTCATCGTGATGAACAGTTCGCCGGGCTGCCCGTCGTCGTAGAGGCCGACGGTGAGATAGCCCTCGTGACCGGCGACGTTGAACTTGTGAGTCAGCGATCGCCGCGTGTCGGCGAGACGACGACGAGCCGCCTTGGCCGGGGCGGGATTGACGGGGAGTTCAATCACCGCAGCCGCCAACGATCCCGCAGGCACGGCCGAGATCGTCTCGGCCGGAGTAGGGGAAGCGGCGATGGTCTCCTTGGACGCATCTTCCTTGCCCGCCTCCTTCTTCGCCTCGTCGGCGGTGGCCGAAAGGGGTTGGCTCAACTTGCAGCCGTCGCGGTACAGCGCGTTGGCCTTGAGCCCAAGCTCCCAAGACTGGCGGTAGCAGGCCTTGATGTCGTCGACGCTGGCGTCGTTGGGCAGGTTGATCGTCTTGGAGATGGCGCCGCTGATGAAGGGCTGGGCCGCGGCCATCATGCGGATGTGGCCGCCCGGAGCGATGAATCGCTTGCCGAGTTTGCCGCACTTGTTGGCGCAATCGAAGACGGAAAGGTGCTCGGCCTTGAGGTGCGGAGCGCCCTCGATCGTCGAGGTGCCGCAGACCAGCAGGTTGAGGGCGTCCATGTCGCCCTCGGAGAGGCCCAGGCGGGAGAGCAAGTTGAACGACGGATCGGAGGTCGCCGCCGCGGGATCGAAGCCGCACGCCGTGATCGCCTCGGGCGAGACCGCCCACGCCGAGAAGGCGAAGGAGATGTCGAAGACGCCCGGAAGTCCCTCCTCCATCTTCGCCACTTCCGCGGCCGACATGCCCTTGCGGATCAGGAAGTTCCTGAGCGATTCGCCGGCAACGCCGCCCAGCGAGGCGGGGCACGGCACGTCGAAGGAAAGGGTCCCCAGGATGTACCGCATGATGTCGCCGATCTGCGACTCGGAGTAACCCAACGCCTTGAGCGAGGGGCGGACCGATTCGTTGGCGATCTTGAAGTAGCCGCCGCCGGCGAGTTTCTTGAACTTCACCAGCGCGAAGTCAGGCTCGACGCCCGTGGTGTCGCAATCCATCAGCAGGCCGATGGTGCCGGTGGGGGCGATCACCGTCGTCTGGGCGTTGCGATAGCCGTGTTTCTCGCCCAGCGCCAGCGCCTCGTCCCAGGCCTTGACGGCGCGGCCGAGCATGGCGTTGGCGTTCGAGATGCGCACGCGGCCGGCCTTGATGAGGCCATGATCGATGGGCACCGGGCGGATCCGCAGTTGCTCGTACTCCGCGGCATCCCGTGCGACGCCTTGGGCGGCGCGACGGTGGTTGCGGACGACCCGCAGCATGTTCTCCTTGTCGGCCGCGTATCCCGCGAACGCGCCGTGCTCGCGGGCCAGTTCAGCCGACATGCGGTACGAGCGACCGGTGAGGATGGCGGTGAGGCAGGCGCACACCGCGCGGGCCTCGTCGCTGTCGTAGGCGATGCCCGCCTGCATCAGCATCGCGCCAAGGTTGGCATAGCCCAGACCCAGCGTGCGATACTTGAAGGACAGTTCCGCGATCTCGCGGCTCGGGAAGGCAGCCATCAGCACGCTGATCTCGAGCACCATCGTCCACAGGTCGATCCCGTGCTCGTACGACGCGAGGTCGAAGGTCCGCGACTGCGAGTCGTAGAACTTCAGCACGTTGAGCGACGCCAGATTGCAGGCCGTGTTGTCGAGGAACATGTACTCGCTGCACGGGTTGCTGGCGTTGATGCGGCCGCCGGAGGGGCACGTGTGCCACGCGTTGATCGTCGTGTCATACTGCACGCCCGGGTCGGCGCAACGCCACGCGGCGTAGCCGATGTCGTCCCAGAGCTTGCCCGCCGCGAAGGTCCGCGCGACCTTCCCGCTCACGCGGTTGATGGTCTTCCAGTCCTCGTTGGCGTCCAACGCGTCGAAAAAGGCGTCGGGGATCCGCACCGAGTTGTTGCTGTTCTGGCCGCTGACGGTCTGGTAGGCCTCGCCGTTGTAGTCGTAATCGAGTTCGAGCTTGAGCTCCTTGCACTGGCCCGCAAGCTTGGAGTCGTGCTTCTTGAGCAGCTTGAGACCCTCGACCAGCGCCTGCACCTTGATCTCCTCCCGGACCTTCCAGTTGACGAAGTCGGAGATGTCGGGGTGGTCCATGTCGAGGCAGACCATCTTGGCGGCGCGACGCGTCGTGCCGCCGCTCTTGATCGCCGACGCCGCACGGTCGCCGATCTTGAGCCAGGACATGAGCCCCGAGCTCCGCCCGCCCCCGGAGAGCTTCTCGCCCTCGGCTCGAAGGTTGGAGAAGTTCGTCCCCGTGCCACTGCCGTACTTGAACAGTCGCGCCTCGCGGACCCACAGGTCCATGATGCCGCCTTCGTTCACCAAGTCATCGCTGACGCTCTGGATGAAGCACGCGTGCGGCTGCGGGTGCGTGTACGCGTCCGACGCCAGGGTGGGCTCGCCGGTCTTGGGATCGACGATCCAGTGCCCCTGCGCCGGACCCGTGATGCCGTACGCGAAGTTCAGGCCCGTGTTGAACCACTGCGGGCTGTTGGGGGCGCACATCTGGTGCACCATCATGTACGCCAGCTCGTCGTAGAAGGCCTGCGCGTCCTCCTTGGTGTCGAAGTATCCGTGCTTCTCGCCCCAGTGCCGCCAGCAACCCGCCAGGCGGTGAATCACCTGCCGGGCCGACTTCTCGGGGCCCGTCGAGCCGTCGGGCTGCGGGATGCCCGCCTTGCGGAAGTACTTGCTCACCATGATGTCGGTGGCGAGCTGCGACCAGCTCTCGGGCACCTCGGCATCGTCCATCTGGAAGACCACCGAGCCGTCCGGGTTCGTGATCTTCGATTGACGCTTGACCCAAGCGACAGAGGCGAAGGGGTCGCGTCCTGCGGCGGTGAACTTGCGTGCGATCTTCATGGGCATCCTGCGTACGGGCGTGAATGAAACGGGGTTGAAACAGACGATGGGACGGTTGCCGTCGGCGACATGGATCGAAGGAGCCGCTGCACGCCGCTCACACATGCGAGCGTGCCTGTTGTCCGAAACGCATGCCGAGGCGAATCGTGAAGTGCCGAAACTGCTCGAAGCGAACCTGCAACCACGATGCCGAACTTGGCCGATGCGGCGTGTTGACGAACGTGGACGGTGAACGTGGACGGGGAGAGTGAAAGACGAGGCCGGAAGCTCAGGGTGGTTGACGAGAACGCGGGGCGGGCGAGGGGCGGACGACCGGTCAGTCGACCCGGGGGAGCGTCAGGCCCGATTGGTCCTGATACTTGCCCCCCTTGTCCGCGTAACTCACGTCGCAGACTCGATCGGCTTTCAGGAATATCAGCTGCGCCACCCCTTCGTTCGCGTACACGCGTGCGGGCAGGGGCGTCGTGTTGCTGATCTCCAGCGTCACTTTGCCCCGCCATTCGGGTTCCAGCGGCGTCACGTTGACGATCAATCCGCAGCGGGCATATGTGCTCTTGCCCACGCAGATCGCCAGGACATCACGCGGAATCTCGAGGTATTCGACAGTCTCGCACAAGGCGAACGAGTTGGGCGGGATGATGACGTACTGCTTGTCCGAGGGACGCGACGCCACATCCACCTCGACCATCATGTCGTCGCTGAAGGCCTTGGGATCCACCACAGCGGCGTCCCCGCTCCGGGTCGCGGCGGAGAAGATCTTGAACCGGGTGCCCACCCGCACGTCGTAGCCATAGCTCGACACCCCGAAGCTGATGCGGCCCGGCCGCTTCACCACTCGCTCGAAGGGTTCGATCCTGACGTGATCCCGAATTTGTCCGTCGCTCAAAACGCCCACGAAGCCACCTCTTCAGCCACTCTTGCTTGTCAGCGAAACTCATCCGCCGACCACTCGATCCCACTTCAATCCCGCCATCACTCACGGCTCGACCTCGCCGCGGCCGCAGCCACTTCCGAGCCTCGCCTCACCATCTGCCGCCCCTTCGGCATCCGAAGCACGCACTCGGCGTTGGTCGACTTTCCGAAGAAACCAACCGACACGCACGTCGAAGAGGCGACAAGACCCCGGATCCACAATGTTCGCAATCCGAACAGCATGCGATCAGAATCCGATCGTCGTATCCAACTCGAGATGGCAAAACAGCGGTTGCCCGAGCAGCCCATCCATCCCCGCCAGTCATGACCTCACACCCTCACAACTGGGACGTTCAGTTCGAGCGGGTACAGCATACCACAACCCATGGTGGCTTCAAGACGCACTTACACAAAATGATGGGGGTTTTTTGTGCGTGGGCTGTCAGTTGCGGGTAAGTCTCGAAGAATCAACGCCTTGCCGCCATCCCGGGTGGATTGCTCATCCCCGGGAGGCAGTGGGGATGGACCGTGGCGAGGCTGTCGGTTAGGTTCGGCGATGGTGCAAGGTCGCGGGATTCGCACCCAGCGTCGCGGGGCCCCCGTACATTCCGGCTCAGGGTTCGCCCATCGAGAGCCCGTCACTTGCGGAGCAACCGCCGAATGAACCCCGTGACCCGTGCATGCCGCGTTGGAGTTGTGCTCGCCTCATTCGCCGCCGCCGCGATGCCGGGGTGTTCTTCGTCAGCGCCCAAGCCGCTGCCCGTGGCCGTCCAACCCGCGCGCGACGTTCCATCGCTGCTCCGCGGGACCATCGGCGCCGAGGTGACCTTTCTGGGCGTCGAGCCCACGCTCGTGTCCGGCTACGGCCTGGTCGTGGGGCTCAACGGCACTGGCGGCGATGTGCTTCCGGAGACGATTCGCGTCACGATGGAACGGCAGATGGCCCTGATGGGCATCGGCAAGTCCAACGACTTCAAGGGGACGGCCATCGAGGGGCTCACGCCCAGTCAGATGCTCCGCGACAAGAACGTGGCGGTCGTGCTGGTTCAGGCGGCCATTCCGCCGGGGGCGCCGCTCAACGCCACGTTTGATGTCTACGTGCGGGCGATCAACGCCAGCAGTCTCGACGGCGGGACGCTCTGGACCACCGACCTTCGACTCGGCGATGTCGGGACATTCGGCGAGGTGCAGGCCAGAACCATCGCTCGATGCCGCGGACCGATCTTCATCAACCCCTTCGCGGATCCGGGCAAGGAGGACTCGGGCGTGACTCGCACGGCGGGCCGCGTGCTCGACGGCGGCCTTGTCACCAACCCGCTCCAGATCGAGATGGTGGTGAACACGCCGAGTTTCCAACTCGTGCGATCGATCACCTCGGCAATCAACAGCCGCTTTCCGGAAGGTCCGGGCGACGACGGGCCGACGGCCCGCGGTCGCAGCGGGCCCAGCGAGCAGACGGGGATCGGAGGAAGCATCGCCCTGCGCGTGCCCGCTCGATTCCGCAAGACTCCCGACGAGTTTCTCGAACTGGTGAGGCACCTGCGGATCGATCAGAACGTTCCCGAGCAATACGCCCGTCGCTACGTCGAGGGCGTCAAGGCCGAGCCGATCATGGCCAACAACATGGCCTGGTGTCTCGAGTCGCTCGGGCAAAAGGCGCTCCCGTTCATCCGCGAGTTGTACGACTTCCCCGAGCTGGCGCCCCAGATGGCCGGACTCCGGGCCGGCGCCCGGCTCGGCGACGCGAGGGCGGCCGAGCCGCTCAAGGCCCTCGCCCTCAGCAGCCAAGGCCCGGTCCGCACGCGAGCCATCGAACTGCTCGGCCGCATCGATGCGGGCCCGACGGTCGACGGCGTGCTCAAGGACCTGCTCCGCGAGAAGGATCTCGTGACGCGGGTGGCGGCGTACGAGGCCTTGGCCCGGCGGGCCGAACGCATGCAGTTCAATCGCCTGTCCACGCTGCAACGGGCCGATCGCGACCGTGGCGAGCCGCGCTATTCGCCCACGCAACTCGAGATCCTCTCCGAGATGGCCTTCCCGCCCAGCGCGCTCGCCGGGGTCGAGCGTCGCCTGATCGAGGACAAGTTCCTGGTCGATCTCGTCCCCATCGGCGAGCCCCTCATCTACATCGCCCAGCAGGGTCGCCCTCGTGTCGTGCTCTTCGGCTCCGATCTCGCGGTGAGGCGTCCCAGCGTCGTCACCGCCTGGGGCGATCGCCTCATGATGAGCGCCGAGGAGGGCGACAACACCATCAGGGTGTACTACAGGCCCGTCAACGCGGATCGCCCCTTGATCCAGCAGTCGAGAGAAACGCTCCCGGAGATGATCGCCTTCTTCGCCAAGCGGCGAGCCCCGGGCGATCCCCGCCCCGGACTCGACATGTCCTATTCCGACGTGGTGGGGGCGCTCCATGCCATGTTCAAGGCGGGAGCCACCCCCGCGGCCTTCGCCACCGAAACCGACAAGCTCAAGAGCCAACTCCTCGCCGCCGCATCCTCCCTCTCGGTCCGTGAACGCCCCGAGACCCCCGACGACAAGGATGTGATCGTGCTCGACCAGCCCGCGGCGATCGAACCCGCCACCACCCCTCAGGGCCAGGATGGCGAGCGGCCGCAGGTCGTGCCCATCGTGAAGCCCGCCCCCAAGTGAACAGCCGCCCGCGGCTCGATGCCCGTTGCCGGTTCGCGGTTCGTTCGTGATCGGCTTCGCCTCTGCAGCGGTGTGGAGCAACTGTCGTTTGCAACTGCGGGCCACGCCGGGGTTTGGCGTCGGGGGGCAGCCCCCATACCTTCTTGTCAGGGAATCACCGGCGGCGATGGATCGCCGCCACTCCAACGCAAGGAGGCTCCGCGATGCGGCTTGCCAAACTCACCGTCAGCGGTTTCAAGAGCTTCGCCGATCGCACCGAGTTCTCCTTCGATCATCCCATCACCGGCGTGGTCGGTCCCAACGGCTGCGGCAAGTCGAACATCGTCGACGCGATCAAGTGGGTGCTGGGCGAGCGATCCAGCAAGAGTCTTCGCGGCACGGAGATGCTCGACGTCATTTTCGCCGGTTCGGCGGGTCGCAAGCCCGGCGGGATGGCGAGCGTGTCGCTCACCTTCGAGAACCCGATCGTCGAACGGCCAGTCGACGAACTGGCGCAGCCCGTGTCCATCGCCGTCCCCGGCGGCGATCCCGACATCGCGACGGCTGCGGAGGGCGCGACACAAGCCGCGGCTTCGCTCGACGACGCGTCGCAGCAAGGCGAAGCGGACGCCGCCGACGAGGCCGCGAAGCAGCCGCACGCGGGGGGCGAGGAATCGGTGGTCGACGCGTCGGTCCGGCGCCGTCGCTTGCTTCCCATCGACGCCGACATCGTGGAAGTGGAGCGGCGCCTCTACCGCGACGGCGAAAGCGCGTACCTGATCAACGGCCGCAAGGCGCGACTCAAGGACATTCGGGAACTCTTCCTCGACACGGGCGTGGGCGCCGACGCGTACTCGATCATCGAGCAGGGCAAGGTCGATGCCATGCTGCTGGCGAGCCCGCAGGAGCGCCGCGTGATCTTCGAGGAGGCGGCGGGCATCGCCAAGTACAAGCAGCGGCGCATCGAGGCCCAGCGAAAGCTCGACCGCGCCCAGGCCAACCTCTCGACGGCGAGGGAGGAGCTCGATTCGACCGAGCGGCGACTTCGCCTCGTGAGAGGGCAGGCCGCCAAGGCCCGCAAGTTCAAGGAGCTTGATGCCGAGTTCAAGGCCTGGCGATTGGCGCTCGCCTTCGATCAGTACGACGAACTCGAGCAGCGGATCGTCTCGATCGCCTCGCGCCACAACGAGCTCGGCGGCGTTCGCGAGGCGGCCGGAACCAAGCTCGCCGAGCTCGAGGCGGGCCGGCAGGGCGCAGAACTGGCGAGGCAGGAGGCGGGGGCCAGTCACAAGGCGTTGGAGCAAGAGCGGCTGTCGGCGGTGCACGCCGAGCAGCAGGCGACCCAACGCCGCACCATGCTTGAGCGAGCCATCGGCGAATCGACGCGGCAGGCCGCGCTCGACCGCGATCGCTTCGTCGCGGTGGAGCAGCGGCGGCAGGAAACCGAGCGTTCCATCGAGCAGTACGAGCGATCGACGGCCGAGATGGCCGCGCAGGTCGCCGCCGCCGAAGGGCGTCTTGCGCAGTCGGGCGAGCAGCGAGCCGCCGTGTTGGAGGAGCTCAACGAGAAGCGACAGGCGGCTCAGTCGCGAGGCGCGGCCGCAGCCCGCATCGACCGCGAGCGAATCGGGCTCCTGGCGTCGATCGCCTCCGACGCCAAACGCGCCGACGCGGTGCGGGAGCAGATCGCCCACCTGGCCGACAAGGCGGGCAGGGTGTCCAAGGATCAAGAGTCGCTCCAAGGCCAGGTGACCCTGGCGAGAGCGGCCGTCGCGACCGTCACGGAGCGGGTGGCGACGCTCGAGGCGAGTCTCAAGCTGGTGGAATCCCGCTTCGGCACGCTCAGCGCCGACCGTCGCGAACTGGCGGACAGGGTGGCTCGCCTCGATCAGGATCTGGTGCGCAACGACAGCCGCCGTGCCACGCTCCAGGAGATGGTCGAGAGCAGGGCGGGCTTCGCGCAGGCCGTGCGACAGGTGCTCGCGGCTCGCGACGCAGGCAAGGGGTTTGCCGGCGTCGTGGCTCCGCTGGCCGATCTCATCGAGACCAGGGCGGACGTCGATGCCGACGCCGCGGCGGCGGTCGAGGCCGCGTTGGGGGCCGATCTGCAAGCCCTCGTGATCGAATCGATGGCGACGCTGCCGCCTCGCGAGGACTTCGCGCAGGTCAAGGGGCGAGTGGCCTTCCTTCCCAAGGCCGGCGTGTCGCGCACGGAGCAGGAGAAACCGGGCGAGGCCTTGGCGGGCGTCGCGGGAGAAGGGGGATCGTCGCGAGTGCTGCCGCTGCGGAGCGTGGTGCGTCCGCGGGCGGGCCACCTCGACGACGCAGGCCTTCACGATCTTCTCGATCGACTGCTGGGACGCACCTTCCTGGTCGACGACGTGGATGCGGCAATGCTGCTGGCTGCGGGGCCGCTGGCGGGTCGGCGATGCCGCTTCATCACGCGGCAAGGCGGCAGCCTGATCGACGCCGATGGAAGGGTGCACGCGGGAAGTGCGGGCGCGGCCGACGAGTCGACGGGCATCCTGCGACGTCGCATCGAGCTCGAGACGCTTCAGCGTGTCGTTGCCGACCTTTCCGCCCAGCTTCACGCCCAGCGCGAGCAGCTGCGGGCGCTCGATGCGGAAGCGGGCGCAGCGTCGGCGGAGGCCGGGCGGACTCGCAACGAGCTCGCCCAGACGCAGCGTCAGGCGCTGACCGAGCAGAACCGGGCCGAGCGGCTCGAGGCCGATGCCGCCCGCGTCGGCCGCGAACGTCAGTCGCTCGAGCAGGAGTCCGCGCAGCTCGGGGAGCGTCTGGGCAAGCTCGAGGAGGACCGCGCCAAGCTCAGGGAGCGAGCCGACAGTCTCGGCAGGCTGCAGGAGGAGGAGCAGGCCGCAGCGACTTCGCTCGAGGCGGAGGTCAAGACCATTCAGATCCGCGCCGACGCGGCCGTGGAGCAGGCGACGGCGGCCAAGGTCGAGGTGAGCCGCTTCACCGAGCAGCTCAGCGCGGCCCGCCGCGAGCTGTCGCGGTTGCAGATCTCCCGCGACGAGTTGGCCAGGCAGGCCCGCGAACTCGATACGCAGGTGCAGCGTCTCGACGCCCGGATCGCCGAGCATCGTCAGACCATCGACGAGGCCGTCGAGCAGATCGCCGCGGCCCAGGCCCGGGTCATCCAGCTCACCGCCGAGTCGCAGGCCGCCCACGAGGCGATCGTCGGGGCCGAGCAGCAGGTCCAGGAGATCGGCCTGCTCGTCAACTCGGCCCGCAACGACTTCAGCGCGGTGGAGCGGGAGTGGCACTCGCTCGAACTCCAGAAGCGAGAGCTCGAGGTCAAGCGGGAAAACCTGCAGGAACGCTCGCACGACGACCTGCAGCTCGACCTGCAGGCCGAGTACCCCGAGTATCAGCAGATGATGGCGGGTGGGGACGTCGCGAGGATCGACACCGCCCAGGCCGCCCTGCGCATCGATGCCGCTCGAGACGCGATCAAGAAGCTCGGGAGCGTGAATCTCGAGTCGATCGAGGAAGAGTCGAACCTCGAGCAGCAGAACGACGATCTCGTCAGGCAGGTCGCCGACATCGACGCCGCGTGCCGCCAGCTCAGCGAGTTGATCGAGCGCCTCAACGAGGTGAGCCGCACCCTCTTCGGCGAGGTCTTCACCCGCATCCAAGCCAACTTCGGCGGCGACACCGGCATGTTCCGCAAGCTGTTCAACGGCGGCAAGGCCGAGGTTCGCCTGATGCCGCTGATCCGCGAGGTCGAGGACGCCGACGGCACGGTGCGCAAGGTCGAGACCGACCAGACCGACCTGCTCGAGAGCGGCATCGAGGTCATCGCCAAGCCGCCGGGCAAGGAGCCCCGAAGCATCAGCCAGCTCTCGGGCGGCGAGAAGACGCTGACGGCCGTCGCGCTCCTCATGAGCATCTTCCGCAGCAAGCCCAGTTGCTTCTGCGTGCTCGACGAGGTCGATGCCGCCCTCGACGAGGGCAACGTCGGGCGGTTCAACAGCGTCGTTCGGGAGTACACCGATCGCTCGAGCTTCATCGTCATCACGCACAACAAGCGGACGATGCAGTCGGCCGATCGCCTCTATGGCGTGACGATGCAGGAGCGGGGCGTCAGCACGCGGGTCTCGGTGCGATTCGATCAGGTGGGCAAGAACGGCGAGATCCAGGCCTCGGGCGGGACGCGGGAAGGCACCACGCCGCCCCGGCTCGAGGGTGCCGGCGGCGACAACATCCTCAACACCGGGCTGACGGCCGCCCCGGTGGTGATCGTGCCCGCTCAAGCCTCCGAGGCCGCGGGCGTCGGCGAACCTGCCTCCTCCGCGAAGCGGGGACGCACCGTGCTCAAGCCGGTGAAGGCCGAACCCGCGACGTTGCGACAGGCGCTGGCCGCCATGCGAGAACTGGCCTCCTCGCCCGAGGAGACGCCGCCGAACTCGTGAGGCCTCGCGAGCCGGGCCGTCAGCGGACGTAGTCGCCGTCGTCCCAGTTCGCCACGTCCAGCACGTGCTGGCGGCTCACCGTCGCGGCATGACCGTCGAACCACAGGCAGTTGGAGCCCTTGGTGTGTCGCTCGGGCGCGGTGCGTTGTGAAGTCGTCGGATCAGTAGACGACGGGCGATTGACATTGCCCGGGTTCCACATGTCGTAGTAGATCGCGATGGTCGCCTCGGTGTTGGAGCCGTACCACGCCCCGAATCTGGCGCCGCCGGGATCGTCGGTGAAGCACGTGAGATAGAGGATCGCCGAGGCGGGACGGGTGTAGCGATGGAGCGGAGTGGGGGGCTTGCCCTGCGACAGGCACGTCGGCGGCGTCGTCGGTCCCAGATAGCGAAACGTCAGGCCGTTGTTGACGTAGTGAATGTTGTGCGGGTCCGGCGGACGCGAAGGGTCGCGGTAATACTTGGCCCGGGCGTACTGGTCGCGAAGTCCGCCGTCCGGGGCGTTCCACTGCGCGAGCGGGTCGAGCAGCGGCCGAAGCGAGAAGGCCCAGGCCACGTTGTAGCCCGACCCCGGATGCATCGGGGCGACCGCGCGTCCCGCTTCGCTGCTCCCCGATTCACGCGGAATCCACTCCTTGAACGTGGAGGCGTACATCGCCAACGCCATCCCGATCTGCCGCTGATTGGACAGGCACACGGTCGCCCGGCCCGCCTCCCTCGCCCGCGCGAGCGCCGGCAGGGCGAGACCCACCAGAAGCGCGATCACCGCGATCACGACGAGCAGTTCGATCAGGGTGAAGCCGCGGCGTCGGTCCATGCGACGAGCATACCGCGCCGGCGGGCGGCCCCGCAGCGGGCGCACGAAAAACGCCGCGAACGGCGCGGCGTGGAGGGGACAACCGGATGGGGCCCGGATCACTTGTCGGCGACATTCAGCGAACGACCGGCGCGACGCTTGCGGTTCATCATCTTGCGGCCGTTCGTCGACTTCATCCGGGCGCGGAAGCCGATGGCTCGCTTGCGCTTGATGCGGCTGATGCGGTGGGGATAATGCATGAACGAGTCTCCTGACGAAAAGTCGCCCGTGGCGACGGTGGAACGAGGTCACTGTGCTGCCGAGCCCCGGCCTCCGGAAAGTCGGCCGCGGTCTAGATGATAGCACCCGGTCTGATGGGCTGCCACCGCACGAGGCGCTTCCTGCGTTCGAGTTTTGATTGGCATCGGGGCGGTTGGGGAGGGGGCCGCGGGATGTCCGATAGAAAGAGTGGTCGGGAGGGTGGCACGATCGATGAGCCATGAGTGAGCGAGCGCCGACATCCCTTGAGGATCTCATCGGGTACCGGTTCAGGGACCCGGGCCTCCTTGACTTGGCGTTGACCCACGCAAGCATGGCCGAGAGTCGGATCGCCAGCAACGAACGGCTGGAGTATCTCGGCGATGCCGTGCTGGGACTGGTCACGGTCGAACTGACCTACCGACGGTTCCCGCTGCTGCTCGAGGGCGACCTGACGAAGATCAAGAGCCACGTGGTGTCGCGAGAGTCGTGCGCGGCCATCGCCGCCCGCCTTCGGCTCGAGGACCACCTGGTCTTGGGCAAGGGAATGCAGAACGCTGGTCCTCTGCCGGCGAGCCTCACCTCGTCTGCGCTCGAGGCGGTGATCGGTGCGGTCTACATCGACGGCGGCTTCGAGGCCGCGGCCGCGTTCATTCGGCCCTACCTGGCGGAGATGATCGATCGCACTGCCCAGAGCGGACACCAGCAGAACTTCAAGAGCGTGCTGCAGCAGCATGCGCAGCAGACCCTTGGACATTCTCCCGTGTACCGGATCCTCGACGAGAAGGGGCCCGATCACGCCAAGTGCTTCAAGATTTGCGTCGAGATCGGAGGGCGTCGCTTCGAGCCGGCGTGGGGGCAGACCAAGAAGAAGGCCGAGCAGGACGCCGCGTTGATCGCACTGCGTGAGCTGGGCGTGGTGCGACAGGTCGCGGAGGGCGAGTTCGTGGTGGGCGGCGCGGAACCCGCGTGATCACGGCGCGATCACGGTTCGATCACGATGCGATCCGGTCGAACCCGAGAGGGATCAGAGGAGAGGGTTCTTGGCGCCGATGGTGTAGTCGGCGATCGGACTGAGGTTCTTCATCGGGTTGAGGTACACGTCGCTGTAGAGTTCCGAGGCGACATCGGGGGCTGGGCTGTTCTCGGCGAACTCGAGCGACCGCTGCACTGCCGCCTTGACCTGCGACTGGATGTCCATGAACGCCTGCTCGGTGAGCACGGGACGTCCGCCGTTGGCCTTCGCCCGATCGGTGCTCGTGTCCATCAGTTGCGATGCGAGGCGATCGATCGAGTCCTTCGCCTTGTACTGGTCGACCTCCTCCTTGGTCCGGTACTTCTGCGGATCGGACATGGAGTGGCCGAGGTAGCGGTAGGTCTTGAGGTCGACGAACGCCGGGCGCTGCTCCTGGCGGCACCAGTCGACCAGCGGCTTGAACTGATTGTAAAGGTCGACGATGTCGAGGCCGTCGATGATCTCGCCGCGCATGCCGTAGGCCTCGGCCTTCTTGCGAAGGTCGCTGGCCATGGTGGTGCCTCGCTCGATGGCGGTGCCCATCGAATAGCCGTTGTTCTCGACGATGTAGATGACGGGGATCGACCAGAGGCCCGCGAGGTTCATCGACTCGTGCAGCACGCCCTGGTTGAGCGCGCCGTCGCCCATGTACGTCAAGGCGACCTTCTTCTTGGCCTCGCCCCCCTCGACCGACTGGCCGAGGACCTCCCACTCGTAGCGGGCGGCGAAGGCAAGGCCGGTGCCCAGGGCGTTCTGGGCGCTCACGATGCCGTGGCCGCCGAAGAGCCAGTTGGGTCGATCGAACATGTGCATCGACCCGCCCTTGCCCTTGGCGCACCCAGTGCTCTTCCCGAACATCTCGGCCATGCAGGCCTCGGGAGACATGCCGCGGGCCAACGCGTGGCCGTGGTCGCGGTAGGCCGTCACGATCGGGTCGTCGTGGTTCAGCGCGGCGATGGTGCCGACCGCGAGCGCTTCCTGTCCGGTGTACAGGTGGCAGAAGCCGCCGATCTTGGCCTGCTGGTAGGCTTGGGCGGTTCGGTTCTCGAACTCGCGGATCAGAAGCATGTCCTTGAGCCAACCGATGAGCGTGGCGTCGGGCAGTTGATCGGCGGGCCGCTTGGCGGCCTTGGAGGCGGAAGCGTGGTCGGGGGCGGTCGCGGTGGCCATAGGTGGAGATGATAGGGGGCCGGAGGCCGATCGCCCGGATGGTGAGGTCATGCCGGAAGGTTCGCACTCGCGTTGCGGCGGATGCTCCAGTCGGTCGGGGCGGTCGCGTTCGGATTGTGTTTGCGTGCGGCGGTGGCGGCGAGGGCGGCGGCGGCGGGTACCCTCCGGGTCCATGCCGCTGATCGCCGCGACCAACATCGCCCATCGCTACGGGACCGACATCATTCTCGACGGCGTTTCGCTGACGATCGAGCCCGGCGATCGCATCGGCATGGTGGGCCGCAACGGCTGCGGCAAGTCGACGCTGATGAAGATCCTCTGCGGCCTGATGCCGCCCGATCAGGGCGAGGTCGTCGTGCAGCGGGGCTGTCGCGTCGGCTACCTGCGCCAGGATCCGGATCTTGATCCGAACGAGACGCTCAAGGACTCGGCCGAACGCGCCTTCGCGACGCTGCACGCGTTGCACGCCGAGTTGCATCAGGTCTTCGAGGACATGGCGACCGCCAAGGGCGACGCTCTCGACAAGCTGCTTCGACAGCAGGAGAAACTCGAGACGCAGATCGAGGCCGCGGGGGGCTATGCGGTCGAACATCGCATCGCCGAGGTGCTTCACGGACTTGGCTTCACCGACGCCCAGTTCTCGCTCCCCGTCGGCAAGCTCAGCGGCGGGCAGCGGGGACGACTCGCGCTCGCCACGCTGCTGCTCGAGAGCCCCGACATCCTGCTGCTCGACGAGCCCACCAACCACCTCGACATCGAGGGCCGCTTGTGGCTCGAGGACTTCCTCACCCGCGAGTTCCGTGGGGCGGTGCTCATGGTGAGCCACGACCGCTATCTCCTCGACGCGGTGGTGGGGCGGATCATCGAGGTCGAGCAGGGGCGGATCATCGACTACCCCGGCAACTACGAGAAGTTCCGCGAACTCCGCGTCGAGCGACGCACGGTCATGCTCCGCGCCTATGAGTCGCAGCAGGACAAGATCCGCAAGGAGGAGGCCTACATCCGTCGCTACAAGGCCGGCCAGCGGGCGAGGCAGGCCAAGGGACGCGAGACGCGTCTCGAGCGAGAGAAGGCCAACAACCTCCTCGAAAAGCCGATGGAGATGGCCACCTTCGAGCTTCAACTCCCCCAAGGCCGAGCGGACGGGCGACATCGTCGTCTCGGCCCGCGAACTTTCCAAGCAGTACCGCAACGACGAAGGCGCGATGAAGGTCCTCTTCCGCGGCCTCGAGGTCAAGATCGAGCGAGGCGAACGATGGGGCATCATCGGGCCCAACGGCGCGGGCAAGACGACCCTGGTGCGCACGCTGCTCGGCGAGATCCTCCCGGATGCGGGATCCGTGCGGCTGGGGAGCAACGTGAAGGTCGGGTACTACCGGCAGACGCACGACGGTCTCGATCTCGATCAGGCCGTCTATCGGTACCTTCAGGGCGTCATCCTGAAGGAGGCGCCGGCGCAGGCCATGAGCGAGCAGCAGGCCCGGGATCTCGCCGGCGCATTCCTCTTCAGCGGCAGCGAGCAGGAGAAGATGCTGCGGAGCCTGTCAGGAGGCGAACGCAGCCGAGCGGTGCTCGCCGGCTTGCTCGCCAGCGCGAAGAACCTCATCGTGCTCGACGAGCCGACCAATCACCTCGACATCAACAGCGCTGAACGACTCGAGGACGCCTTGGGCATGGAGGGGGGCTACGAGGGCACGATGATCCTCATCAGCCACGATCGAGCCCTGATCGACAACACGTGCGATCACCTGATCGTCCTCGACGGCAAGGGCGGCGCGGAGATCTTCGCGGGCACCTACACCGAATGGCACGAGAAGGATGTGGCTCGACGCAAGGCCGCCGCCAGGGCCGACGAGGAAGCCAAGGCCAAGGCGGAGGAGGCCGAACGCCAGCGACGGGCGGCCGAGGAACGCAAGCGTCAGGCCCAGTCGCGACCCGCCCCCGCCCCCAAGGCGGGCGCAAGCAAGCTCGAGCGGATGACCACCGAGCAACTCGAGCAGAAGATCGAGCAGATGCAGGCGAGAATCCGCCAGATCGATCAGGACATGGCCGGCGCCGACATCTGGAAAGATCCTCGCAAGTGCGATCAACTCGGCGCGGAACGCCAGAAGCTCGTGGCCGACCTCGAACCCTACGAGTTCGAGTGGATGCGAAGGGCCGAGTCCTGAATCGTCGGCTCACGCCTCGCCGTGGCGGATCCACTCGAGCCGCAGTCCCGTCGGGGGCAGCGTGGGCCCGGCCCGATCGCGTCTTCCCGACGCGATGATGCCGGGGATCGACTCGGCCGCCATTCGTCCGCGGCCGACCTCCACGAGCGTGCCCGCGATGATCCGCACCATGTTCCACAGGAAGCCGTTGCCGCTCACGTCGATCCGCAGTCGGTCGGGCGACGCGGGCGTGATGTCGCATCCGAAGATCGTCCGCACCGTGCTTTGGCGTCCGTGACCGGCCGCGGCGAAGGCGGCGAAGTCGTGCGTGCCGATGAGCAGCGTTGCCGCCCGCCTCATCGCGTCGAGGTCGAGTCGATCGTGCACCTGGTGCACGAAGCGGCGATCCCACAGCGGACGCTCGTGCCCCACGTGGAGCGTGTAGCTGTAGGCCTTGGAGGTCGCGTCGCGGATGGGATTGAACTCGGCATGCACCGCCTCCACCGCCGTGACGAGCACGTCCTCGGGCAGGCGCCCGTTGAGCGCGCGGCGGAGTCGCTCGGTGCCGCGGGACAGCGGCCACCCCGACCCTCGCGGCGCCTCGGGGCCCTCGTCGTCGCCCGAGCAGGTGAAGGCGGCGACCTGACCCAGCGCGTGCACGCCCGAGTCGGTGCGGCTCGCGCCGTGGAGGACGACTCGCTCACGCACGATCTGAACCACCGCACGCTCCACCACGTGCTGCACGGTTCGAAGTTGAAGGCGGTCGGCTCCCGCTTCGGCGTCGTGGAGCGTGCCGGCGATCATCGCCGCGGGCACGGCGGGCAGCGGGGAATCGGCAGGGGGGGCGAGGGGTTCCTGCTTCTGCCAGCCGCAGAAGTCGGTGCCGTCGTAGGCGATGGTGAGCTTGTATCTGGGCACGGCGTGTCAGCGTGGGGCGAGGGCGGCGACATCGCGAAGCGAGTCGCCCGTCAACCGGAAGACGGTCCATTCGCTCATGGGCACCGCGCCGAGCCGCCTGTAGAAGCCGATGGCAGGTTCGTTCCAGTCGAGCACGGACCATTCGACGCGTCCGCACCCTTCATCGACGGCGATCCTCGCGAGCGTTGAGAGCAGGGCCTTGCCCAGCCCGCTGCCCCGAGCGTGCGGGCGCACGAAGAGATCCTCGAGGTAGATCCCCGGCTTGGCGAGGAAGGTGGAGAAGTTGGTGAAGTAGAGGGCGAAGCCCTCGGCGGTGCCTGACAGTTCCCCGACGAGCGCCTTGGCGGAAGGGCGTGGTCCGAAAAGGGCGGCATGAAGCCCCTCGGGGGAGACGCGGCATTCATGTTCAAGCTTCTCGTAGACCGCCAGATCCCGGATGAGTTGGCACAGCAGTGGAACATCCTGCGGCGTGGCGGGTCGAATGCGGACGGACATCGGGTTGGCTCCGAACGGGGGTGGGGGTGCGGGGAAACATAGGTGAGGATCGTCGCCGATCCCGACCGTACCATCCTTCGGTGCAAGACGCCGGCATGTCTCGATTCAGGGACACCCTCATCAGGAGTGACTTCATGGCAGGTATCCATCGGCTCGTGACCGTTCTTCCCCTCGCCCTCGCGGCCTCGACCGCTTCCGGGACCGACGTGGTCAGTATGACGGCGGTCACCACCGACGCCACGGCCCTTCTCGGCGGCTACCGGCCGGTTCAAGTGAAGCTCTCGACGGAGCGTCCCGCCGGCGAGATGAAACTTCCCGAGGGCTTGGAAGGTCTCCTGTTCGGCGTGATGCCGCTGAAGACGGCGTCGGGCCAGGCCGTCGGCGTGGCGATCTTCGAGCCCGAGTCGGGCGACCCCAAGATGTTCATCGATGCCAACGGCAACGGCGACTACACCGACGATGCCGCCCCGCAATGGCGCAGCGAGTTGCGGCCCTCGGCGCAGGGCGACCGGCACAAGATCTGCAATGGCGGCGCGATGCTGCGGATCGGCGAGGGGGACAAGGCCTTCGACGGCCACTTCCGGATGTATCGGTTTGACCCCAAGGATCCGGGGCGGGCCAGCGCCAAGGACTTCCTGTTCGTCTATCGCGACTACGCGATGCAGGGCGAGGCGAGACTGGGCGACAAGACCTACAAGATCATGCTCTCCGACGACGGATGCACCGGCGACTTCCGGGGTGTCGAGCCGTCGGCCGATGGCAAGACCGGTTCGGGCGTGTCGCTCTACATCGACGTGAACGGCAGCGGCTCGTTCGATCGTCGCGGCGAGCAGTACGACGTGCGCAAGCCGTTCAAGATCGCGGGCGTGGCCTACGAGCTCAAGGACCTGACCCGCGAAGGCGCATCCTTCTCCATCGCCAAGTCCGACAAGGAGGTCGAGGAGATCCTGCCGCCGCCGGATCACGGCGTGGGCAAGCCCATCACCGCCTTCGAGGCCCAGACGATGGACGGCAAGACCCTCAAGTTCCCCGGCGATTACAAGGGCAAGATCGTCCTGATCGACTTCTGGGCCACGTGGTGCGGCCCCTGCATGGTCGAGATGCCCAACGTGGTCGCGGCCCACAAGAAGTTCCGCGATCAGGGCTTCGAGGTGCTCGGCATCAGCCTCGACCGTCCCGAGTCCGAGTCGAAGATCAAGTCGGTGGCCGAGAAGCAGGAGATGGACTGGCCGCAGGTCTACGACGGCGGCTACTGGAAGGCCCGCATCGCCCAGCTGTACGGCATCAGCTCGATCCCCGCGACCTTCCTGGTCGACGGCGACACCGGCAAGGTGATCGGCGCCAACCTCCGTGGCGAGAAACTCGTCGCGGCGGTCGAGAAGGCCTTGGCCGACAAGAAGAAGTGAGCCGCGTGCAGCGGTCTCCCGAGCGTTGAAGACCGACGGGCCCGGCTCTGCCGGGCCCGTCGTCGTTGCGAGAGGTCGCGTGTCACTCGGCGATGGCCGGCAGCACCCAGGGCGACGGATCGAGCGCCGCCTCGCGAGGCACGAGCCGTTGCCGGATCGCCAGGGCGAGTTTCGTGGCGGACGATTCGGCCGCGACATGCATTCTTCCGACCGCGATGTCGGCATCGGTGTCGCCGCCATGGAGGTCGGTGCGGGTCTGCACGCGGAGCGTCGGAAGCGCCGCCAGTTCGGCTGGAAGGCGCCACGGCGTGACGTGGTCGCTGACGTGGAGGATGAGGTCGGCGGAGCGGGCGATGACCAGCGACGTCGCGATGGCGCGTGCTTCGATCGGATCGACGCCGTGCTCGCGAATGCCCGGCGCATCGACGTATCGCACGGTCAAGCCGTCGAGGTCGAGCATCGCGCCGACATGATCACGCGTGGTCCCCGGCCGGTCGGCGACGATCGAGACGCGCCGGCGGGCCAAGGCGTTGAGCAGGGTCGATTTCCCGACGTTCGGCGGCCCGAGGGCGACGATCAACGGAGGAGCGAGCAGTCGGTCGAGCAGGCGATCCTGCTGGTTGCGAGCACGCGGCGGGGGCGCATCGGGATCCCAGCCCGCCGACCGCCATCGACGCGGCTGGTCCAACAGCACGTCGACGGCATCGGGGCTGGCGGCAATCGCCAGCCAAGCGAGCGAGCACGCCTCGAGCCACGTTCTCGCCTCGGGAAATGCGATCCGAGGCGACACCGAACCGAGGCGGCGGATGCCGGCAGCATGCAGGGCGGCTTCCGCGACGCGAACAGCCGCAATGCCGCCGTGCGGCATCACGTGCGCGAGATTCGGTGTCATCCTCGCAATCAACGCGTGATCAAGCCCGTGCAACGCGCGGAGGCGAAGTTCGCCCACCGCGACCGGAGCGAGCCCCAGACGCCGGAAGGCCTCCTCCACATCCCCGACGAGTTCCAGGCACGCCACCGCGCCCGCGGAGGTCGCCGGCGTGACCAGTCGCCACGACGGGCCGGGATCGGCATCATCCGCACCGGTCATGAGGTCGTTCCCGGTCAGGGAGCCCACACGTTGGCGACCGTGCGGTGGTCGCGGACGGGAACGCCATGCTGCTGGTCGCCGGCGATGGCGATCTTGCCGCTGGCGATGCCGGGGAAGTGCTCTCCCTGCCAACTGGCGGGATACTTGGGATCATCGAAGGCGAGGGCCGCCTTGGTGGGGAAGAGCGGGCGGAAGGTGTCGCACATCACGGCGAGTTCGGCGGTGAAGGTGGCCGTGAGGGAGGCCTCCACGGTGCCCGGGTGCGGTCCGTGCGGAATGCCCTGCGGGTGCGCGGTGAGCGACCCGACCTCGATGCCCTTGCGGCTGCCGAAGTTGCCCTCGACGTAATAGAGCACCTCGTCGCTGTCGAGGTTGCTGTGATTGTACGGCACCTTGATGGCATGCGGGTGATAGTCGAGCATGCGGGGGCAGAAGGAGCAGATCACGAAGTTGTGCGCCTCGAAAGTCTGGTGGATCGGCGGGGGCATGTGGAGCTGCCCGGTGATGGGCGAGAAGTCGCGCACGTTGAAGATGAAGGGGTAGTAGCAGCCGTCCCAGCCGACGATGTCGAGCGGGTGGTAGTGGTACACGTACTCGTGGATGCAGTCGCGGGCCTTGATGCGGACGGGGAAGTCGCCCTTCTCGTGCCACGTCATGGGCATCTCGGGCAGGCGGATGTCGCGCTCGCAGTAGGGCGAGTGCTCGAGGAACTGACCGTTGGCCTTGCTCACGTAGCGAGGCGGCGGGCCGATATGGCTTCCGTTGACGGTCTCGATGAGCAGATAGCGGCCCAAGGGCGTGTTCTCGATCGAGGGACCGCCGTCGGTGGGCTTGCCGTCCGGGCCGTTGCGGCGCTCGTCCCAGATGATCGTGTAGATGACACCCTTGGGGATGACGAGGTAGTCGAGGGGGCCGAACTTGAGGGTGCCCAACATCGTGTGGCAAGTGCCGCTGCCGAAGTGGATGAAGATGCACTCGTCGCCCTGACCGTTCTTGAAATGGTACTTCATCTGCTCGGCGGGGTTGCAGACGGCCATCTCGCAGTCGGAGTTGCCGAAGAGCACCACGCGGCCGGTGATGAAGTCCCCCTTGGGGTCCATGCGCTGGCCGCCGGTCATGACGTGACGCATCCGCATGATCTCGGTCTCGACGTACTCGACCTTGGTCGACGCGATGGGCTTCCAGCCGGCGACCTGCGTCGGCGGATGAATGTGGTACATCGTGGTGGTGGGGCCGACGAACCCTTCGGTGCCGAACACCTCCTCGGAGTACAGCGCGCCGTCTGGACGACGGAACTGCACGTGACGCTTGTGGGGGAGCAGCCCGAGCTTGGTGTAGTACGGCATGTGCAATCATACGGTTGGCGATGCCGTCGAGGCGGGCCCAGACTCGCCCGGGGCGCCCCGGGGGCGAGGCCGCTCACGTCCCGTATCATGCAGCCCATGGTGAACTTCAGGGCCCCGATCTTCCTCGCGCAGGATGTCGCCGCACACGTGCCGACGTCGGATCCGCGGGCGTCGGCGCTGGGCTGGTGGGCCCTCTGGATGCTCGTGCTGATCATCGTCCTGTTGCTGGGCATCATGGCCATGCTCAGCGTCATGCTGCGGCGACGCCGACTCGAGCGATTCCGTCGACCGCGGCCTTCGGCCGTCGACGCATCGGTTGATGCCTGGGCCGAATCCGCCAGGCGGCTCGAAACGCCCGCCCCGGGGACCAAGGCGGACACGGCCAAGGTGGACGCGATTTCAGGCGCCCGCCCCGTCGCGTTGGTGACCGGGGGAGCCAGGAGAGTGGGGCGGGCCACGTGTCTGGCCCTCGCCAAGGCCGGGTGCGACATCGTGCTGACCTACCACGCCAGCCGCGAGGAGGCGATGACGCTCGCGGAGGAACTGCGAGCGATGGGGGTGGCGGCGGTGACGCACGAGGTCAACCTGCTCGATCTCAACGCCGCCGAGATGTTCGCGACGTTCCTCGCGGATTCCCTGCCTCGGCTCGATGTGCTGGTGCACAATGCATCGATCTATTCGCCGACGCCGCTGCACGACCTGTCGATGCAGGAGGCGCTGCAGCAGTTCAGCATCAATGCCTTGACGCCTCTCGTGCTCACGGCGAGACTCGCTCCGCTGCTTCGCGAGAGCGAGCGGCCAGGCGGCGGGGCCGTCGTCGCGATGGTGGACATTCTCGCGATGGGCAAGCCCAGGCGCGACTTTGCTGCCTACTCCATGTCGAAGGCCGCCCTCGTGGAGTTGGTGCGGTCGTCCGCTCGCGAGTTGGCCCCGCATGTTCGCGTGAACGGAGTCGCGCCGGGCGTGGTGGCGTGGCCCGAGTCGGGAGACGAGTCCTCGCCCGAGGCGCAGGAGCGATACCTCAGGCGGGTCCCGTTGGGCAGGGCCGGCACGCCCGAGGAGGCGGCCGAGGCGGTCCGATGGCTGGCCCTCGACGCGACCTACGTGACGGGCGAGATCATCCGCGTCGACGGCGGCCGCTGGATCACCTGACGACCCGGAGTGTCGGAGTCAGCGTCCGACGTCGCGAGTGGCCTTGCCGAGCACGGGAAGGGCGTCGAAGGAACCCTCGAGGATCTTGCCCGCGTCGGCCTTGAGCCAGCCGCCGAGGATGCCCGCGTAGACCGAGCGGAAGTCGATGCGGTACTTGAGGTCGCCGTCGTCGAGGTCCTTGAGGGAGGGGTGATCGCCGATCACGCCGCGACGGACCATCGGGCCCGCGAGGAAGACCGGGGCTGCGGTTCCGTGGTCGGTGCCGCCGCTGGCGTTCTGGCCCACGCGACGTCCGAACTCCGAGAAGGCCAGCGTCATCACGCGGCCGTCGTTGCGCTGCTGGCGAAGGTCGGCGTAGAAGGCCTTCATCGCGGCGGCGAACTGGTTGAGCAACTGGCCGTGACGCCCCTGCGCACCGCCCTGCCCCGAGTGCGTGTCGAAGGAGCCGTGGGTCACGTAGAAGACCCGCGTGCGGAGCCCGGCGCGGATCATGAGCGCCACCATCGAGAGTTGCCGGGCCAACTCGCTGGCGGGGTAGGACACCAACGGCCTTTGCGCGACGGCCTTGCGGATGGCGTCGCTCGAGATCTGGGCGTCGAGCGCGGTGCGGAGCAGGAAGTCGGAGTTGCGATCGCCCTTGGCGTTGGCGTCCGCACCGCGACGATTGAGGTCCTCGTAGCCCGAGCGGAGCGTCTTGTGCATCTCCGCGGCAGACCACTTGAAGAGTTCCGCCGACTCGAACGACACGGGCTTGATCGCCCGGCCCTGCATCGAGAGCGGGGCCGCTCGCCCGATGGCGATGCCCGGGGGCGAGGAACTTGCCGGGGAGGGAGCGGTGCCGCTCTCGCCCTTGCCGTAGCCGCAGCACTCGGCGTCGAAGTACCGTCCCAGCCAGCCGTCGCCGGTGGCGGAGGTGTCGGCCGTGTGCCAGATATCCATCGACTTGAAGTGGGAGCGGTTGGGGTTGGGATAGCCGACGCCCTGGACGATGCCGAGCATGCCATCGTCGTAGAGGTCTTTCATGGCACCCATCTGCGGGTGCAGGCCGATGCCCTCGACGCCGGAGAGCCGCAACGCTTCGTTCTCCTTGATGCCGATGCCCGGTCGAGCCTTGTGGTAGAGCGGGTCGCCGAAGGGCACGACGGTGTTGAGTCCGTCGTTGCCGCCGCCGAGCTGCACGACCACGAGCACGTGGTCTTCCGGCACGCCGGGCACGCTCGAGAGGCCCGCCGCCTGGGCGTGCATCGCGAGGGCCGAGCGATTGAGGAAGGCGGGGATGCTCGCGGCGGCGGAGGCCAGCAGCAGGCCGCTGGACAGGAACTCGCGGCGAGAGAAAGGATCGGGTCGGTTGGCGTCGGTCATGGAGGCGCTCCCTTGAACGGACTGGCGGCGTGCGTCGGTGGCGAGTTCGATCAGCAGAGTTGGTATTCCGGCATGGCGGTCACGAGCAGCAGCATGCCCTGAACGGTCGATTGATCGATGCGGTCGCCGTTGGACTTGAGGTACTCGCGGAGCGCGCCGATGGCCGTCTCAGGGCGCTGTCCCAGCGTCACGTCGAGCACGCGGGCAACCGCGGTTGCGGGCGATGATGCCTCCGAGCCGATCACGGCCATCGCGTCGAAGGGCTGAGTGTCGGCGGTGGCGTCGTACCCCTGGGGCTTCTTGCCGCTGATCAGGAAGGCCAGCACGTTCTGGCGCACGAAGTACGTGGAGGTGTTGATCCACGAGCGCCCGCCCTCCCAGCCCTTGACGCTGGGCGGGAAGAAGAGCCGCTGCCCCATCAGGTCGGTGGCGTCGTTGAGGATGGAGAGATCGCGCGGGGGCGTGTTGAGCGAGCGAATGGCCCCGACGATGAGTTCCGTCGGGCTCTTGATCCGCTGCAGGCGGAAGCGTGGTTCGTAGAAGTGGGCGCTCATGAAGAGCCGCCGCAGCACCGGCTTGAGTTCGTAGTTGCTGGTCGTCAGTTGCGAGGCCATGAGCCGGAGCACAGACCGCTGCGCCGGCTCGAGGTCGGCGTCGCCGCCCCGTTCGTCGGGAGGCACGTCGCCCACGAAGTGGTGGTACAGCCGGCGGGCGATGTAGCGGGAGCACGCGGGCTGGGCGAGGATGGCGTCGACGAAGCCCTCGCCGTTCATCGGGCCGGTTCGGCCCAGGATCGTCTTCACGCCGTTGTCGTGGTTGCGGGCCTGGAAGACGAAGCCGTCATCCTCGAAGGTGTAGCCGGTCAAGGCCCGCGCCCCTTCCTTGATGTCTCGCTCGGTGTAGTTGCCCACGCCCAGCGAGAAGAGTTCCATGATCTCGCGGGCGAGGTTCTCGTTGGGCTTGCCCTTCTTGCTGTCGTTGTTGTCGAGGTACGCCAGCATCGCCGGATCGCGGATGATCCCCTTGAGAAGGTCCGCGTAGCTGCCCACCGCGTGCTTGCGGAAGAGCTGGTTCTGCAGGAACATGTGGTAGCTGTTCTCGATCGTCCGGTAGTTGGTGGCGAAGAGCCCGTGCCAGAAGAGGGTCATCTTCTCCTCGAGCGGCCGGGGCGTCTCGATCATCCGCTTGAGCCACCACCGCTGCATCGCGCCGACCTGGACGCGGTCGGTCTGCTCGCGGCGTTGCCGGGCCTCGCGGATCTGCGCCAGCTTGTCTTCGTCCCGCGACCGCTGCGCCATGCGGTACATCTCTCGCTCGTCGGCGGTCGGCGGCCGCATGATGTCCTTGTCGAAGTCGTCGGCCTGCACCGGCTCGCCGGGCACCTTCTCGAAGTCGAGGATGTGATCGACCGACTTCTCGAGGCCCCACTCGGCGAGCAGGGCCACCTGCTCCGCGCTG
Organism: uncultured Phycisphaerales bacterium; assembly: GCA_903929885.1. Taxonomy (GTDB): domain Bacteria; phylum Planctomycetota; class Phycisphaerae; order Phycisphaerales; family UBA1924; genus UBA2402. The sequence continues at coordinate 28,259 of CAIYWI010000092.1, read as the reverse complement.
CCTCCGAACCCGGTCCGCCACAGCAGGTGACGGGCGTGGGCCTCGGTGAACGCGCCCTTCGCCAAAGGCTTGAGCGACGACGTGAGGCGGGCTTCCTCAGCCGCGTCGATCGACGCGGGCTGGGTTGAGGCCTCGGTGCCGGCTGGCTGCATCGTCTGGTCGAGCATGGCGAGTACCTCAGAAAGTGCGACCCGCGACGCGGTGCTCGCACAAGCAAGAAGAATCGAGTCGAAAGGCCCAACGGGGACGGCGGCGACGGATTGCGGCCGAACGCCTCCCGCATAAGTCTATCGGATGGCGGCTCTCATCCGCAGGGGTTTTTCCCCGATGGCCGGCCCGCGTCGTCCCGCCAGCCCGGGTATGCTCCGGCTTGGGCCCTCGGCTTGGTCGCCGGCGGCTTCCCCGGTGCGGCGTGCCGCCCCGTCAACCCATTGGAGCGGCGTCATGAGGATCTTTCACGACGGGCGGACGGGTTCGATCCGGATCATCGCCAGGGAAGATGCCGATCACGCCCGCGCAATGGCGGACGATGATGGCGCTGATGGCTCCGATATGCCCCAGCCGCACACCCGGGGCGGCAAGCCCGTCGTGCACGTCGCCCTGAATGCCTCCAGCCCGGTTCCGGCGGCGGAAGCATCCGCCGCGAGTTCGAGGTTTCCGGACGCCGGCAGCCAAGATTGAGGCCCGCGGGCGTCGCGGGGTTCAGTGAATGCCCTCAGCCGCCAGCCACCGCTCGCAATCGAGCGCGGCTTGGCATCCCATGCCCGCCGCCGTCACGGCCTGGCGATACTCGGCGTCGGCCACGTCGCCGGCCGCGAAGACGCCCGGGATGTTCGTGCGGCTGCCGCGACTCTTGAGGTGGATGTACCCCGCCTCGTTGAACTCCAGCCCCGTCTCCTTGAGGAACTTGGTGGTGGGGGTGTGGCCGATGGCGATGAAGAGGCCCTTGACGTCGAGCCGCGAGCGTTCCTTCGTCACGGTGTCCTCGAGCAGCACGCCCTCGATCTTCTCGGCGCCCAGCACGTCGACGACGACCTTGTTGAAGAGCACCTTGGCGTTGGGACGGTCGAGGAAGCGCCTCTGCATGATCTTGCTGGCCCGCAGCGACTCGCGGCGGTGGATCACGTAGACGGTGCTGGCGAACTTCGTGAGGTACGAGGCCTCTTCCATCGCAGTGTCGCCGCCGCCGACGACGGCGAGGGGCTGATTGCGGAAAACCGGGAGCGCGCCGTCGCACACGGCGCACGCCGAGACGCCGCCGCCGGTGGTGGCCAGTCGCATCTCGTTCTCGAGTCCGAGCCAGTTGGCCGTCGCGCCGGTGGCGATGATGACGGAATGGGCCTTGACGATGCCTCCGTCGGTGTGCAGTTCGAAGGGCCGCTTGGAGAAGTCGCAGCGGTTGACGTCCTCCTCGATGACCTTGGTGCCGAAGCGTTCGGCCTGGGCGCGGAACTTGCCCATCATCTCGGGGCCCATCACGCCGTGCTCGAAGCCGGGGTAGTTCTCGACCTCGGTGGTCAGCATGAGCTGTCCGCCGGGGAGGATCGGGCCCGGATCCTGCTTGGGAACGCCGGTGTAGACGACCGGATCAAGTTGCGCCCGGGCGGCATAGATGGCGGCGGTCCAGCCGGCGGGGCCGGAGCCGATGATGACGGTCTTGAGCACGGAGCCGGATGAAGCCATGGATGAGTCGCCAGGAAGGAGTCAAGCCCCGCCGAGCGTCGCCGGACCGCCGGGACCTCGCGGGCCGGAAGGGTAGGGGAGGCGTGGGGGGGCGTGCACTCGGTTCAAGCGTGCCTTCGCCAGCCCGGCAGGGCGTCCCTTCGTTGAGCCGTGGGCGCGGCGAGTCTTCGGGCAAGCCCCCGGCGGCGCCAGACGCGGCGTGACGCCGCCACGCCGAACACGATCGCGATGCCACGTCGAGGGCATTCGCCACCACGTGACATCATCGCGGACGCGACCACGCCGAACGTCATCGGCGTGACGCGTCGATGGCATGCGTGACGCCACGCCACGTCGCCGGATCGGGCGCCCCGCCGGGGGCTTGCCCGCAAAGCCGGGCTGCGCACCCCGGCTCAACGAAGGGACGCCCGAAGCGGGCTGGCGTGTGCGAATCTGCGCCCCTCATCCCCCGTGACTCGCCCCCGCTCGGAAGCTGAGCCCCTCCTGAATCACGCCCTTGACCTCGACCCCGTCCACGACGGTCGAGAGCACGGTGCCCGGAGCCCGATGCGCGTGGCGGACCATCGCGAAGGCGATGGGCGACGATGAACGCAGGGGCGAAAGGGTCGAACTGGTGACCTGGCCGATGACCTCCGTCGAGCCCGCGAGCGTCAGGGGAGCGCCCGTTTCTGGCAGGCGGGGAAGGCCGGTCCCCTGCTCCATCACGCCGGCGAAGGCGATGGCCACCAGGACCTGCTTGGGGTGCCCCCGCGCGTGCATGCGGGCGACGATCTCCTGCCCGAGGTAGCAACCCTTGGTGAAACTCACCCGATCGTCGAGAAGACTTGTCTCGGCGGGGAGCGAGTTGGTGCCAAAGTCGAGGTTGAAGATCGGCGTGCCCGCTTCGATCCGGGCGATGTTCAACGCATGCCAGCCCGCGGGCGTCGCGACAAGCCCCGCGCCCGACGCTTCCAGCAGTGCCCGATGCACCGCGGCGGCATGGTCGGCGGGAACGAGCAGCTCCAGCCCGGGCACCCCCGCGATGTCCTCTCGCCAGGCCACGCACGCCGCCCCGGCCAGCGTGCACTCGCAGACGCCGCCCGGCGCAAGGCCGCGAAGCGAGTCGCCCGAACCCGGAACCGACGCCTCGGCGACCGCGCCGAGAAGCGAGGCGGCTGCCGGACCGTGGAGCGACAGCCGGTGCGTGCCTTCGGACCGATCGTCGATCGTGACATCCTCGGTGATGATGTACTTGGCCAGCGAGGCGGCCGTGCCCTGGGCGGCAAGCACATCGAGTTCGAGCAGCGTTCGATCCCCAAGGTGCAGGATGCGAAGATCGGCCTCGATGCGGCCCTTGATGTTGAGCCAGAAGCCTCGCCGCAAGGAGCGCGGAGCGAGCCCCTTGAGTTCCTGCGTGATCATGCGATTGAGGAACTCGATACGTTCCGGGCCGCGAAGCTCCAGGGCCGCGCGGTGGGGCATGTCGATCAGGACGCACCCCGTGCGGATCGCGGCATACTCCAGCCCAAGATCGCCGAACGTGGCCACCACCGACACGGCGTGTCCGTCGGGACCGGCCGGGCCGTAGGCGATCATCGAAGCGTGCGCCCGTTGGTGGGCTGCGAGCAGGGGGCTCTGGCGTGCCATCGATCCGGAGGGTAGGTGGCGGAGCCGCTGGGCCGGCGTGCTTCAGGGCGTCTCGCGGCGGCGGCGGTAGGTCAGTTCGACGTCGTGGCCGACTCGCCGGGTGCGGAGCAGGTCGAATCGCCTCGCCTGCGACAGGGATTCGGCGAGGCGGCCGGCCGCCACGCCCTTGGCAAGCTCGTCCCCGAGCAGCATCGGCGCCACGTAGACGACGGCCTCGTCGATGAGGTCGGCGTCGCAGAGGGAGCCCAGCAGGCCGGGGCCGGCCTCGACCATCACGGTGGCGATGCCGCGGACGCGCCAGAGTTGCTCGAGCATGGCCCGCAGGTCGATGCCCCGGCCCGCGGGGTCGGGGGCGATGCCCAGCACGCAGACGCCCGCGTCCTCGAGCCGGGCCCGTGCGCCGCCCGTGAAGCCCGACGACGCGAGGTCGCGATCGCACGCCACGATGGTGGGCACCTCGCGGGCCGAGCGGGCCAGCAGACTCTCGGGGGCCAAGTCGAGGTCGGAATCGACGACCACGCGCGAGGCCGTGCGGCGGAGTCGCACGCCGCGGGCGGTGAGCATCGGGTCGTCGGCGATGACGGTGCCGATGCCGGTGAGCACGGCGTCGACGCGGGCCCGCCACTGGTGCACGCGACGACGCGAGCCCTCGTTGCTGATCCACTTGCTCTCGCCGGTTCGGGTCGCGATGCGACCGTCGATGGTCTGCGCCCACTTGGCGATCACCCACGGCCGGCCCTCGCGCAGTCGCAGCAGGAAAGGGGCGGCCAGGCCCGAGGCCGCCGGGCTGGCGTCGCTGCGACGGGCCGCGATGCCCGCCTCGCGAAGGGCCTTCGCGCCGCCGGCCTTCAAGGGGTTGGGATCGTCGCAGGCGAACACGACCTCCCGCACGCCCAGCGAGATCAGGCGCTGCGAGCAGGGCGGGTTGCGGCCCGTGCCGTTGCAGGGTTCGAGCGTGACGTAGACGGTGGCGCCTCGCGGATCCTCGCCTCGACGCCAGCAATCCTCGGCCGCGTCGATCTCGGCGTGGACGCCGCCGAAGCGGCGGTGGTGGCCCATGCCGATGATGCGGCCGTCGCGGACAATGACGCAGCCGACGAGGGGGTTGGGCTCGACGCGACCCAGGCCCCGAAGGGCCAGGCGTGCCGCGAGATCGAGATGGCGGCGGTCGTCGTTCATGCCATGCGCACCAGCGAGGTTCGGTCGGCCCGGCCGAGCACGTCGTCGCCGATCTCGTCGAGCCAGCGACGGGCGTCGGTGGCGTAGCCCGCGGTGGGGGCGATGTCGCGGCCGTGCACCTCGCGGTACAGGGCGTTCCAGTGGTCGTTGAACCGCATCATCGCCAACTCTCGCACAAACTTGGCGGCCATGCTCGCCAGCGCGACGGGCAAGTGCGCCACTTCGCTCTCGGTGATGAACGCCACGCCCATGCGGCGACCGGGGGCGGTGACGACGTAGCGGCTTCGAGCGGGCGATTCCTCGATGACCTCGACCTTCGAGCCCGGCAGCTCGCGTTCGAGCATCGGGGCGTAGGAGGCCCTTCCGCCCAGACGATCGCACACGACGCCCAGCCGGCACGCCTCGCCCCCGCAGGCGTGATGCTCCCACAGGAAGCGAAGGTGCGTGCCGACGCCGAAGATGGCCGTTTCGCCCTTGTTGCGAGTCTCGGTGATGATGCTGTTGATGTCGCGCTCCGAGATGGCCCGCACCCGCAGCGACTCGAGCGACACCTTGCGACGCTCCATCGCGGATCGCAGGAGCGACGAGGCGATGGCCAGCTCGCCGGCGGTCTGCGCCACGGGCAACGCTCGCGCGGGGCCCGTGCCGTAGCACGGGTGGTGTGCTCGGTCGCGATCGAGGCGGGCGCCGAGGCGATCCAGCAGGTCGGCGTCGGTCGCGGGCATCTCCCCCAAGAGTCGCGAGAAGCACAGCACGCCACGCTCGAGGTGGATCAGCGGATGCGTCGACTTCACGCTGTTCGAGAGCTTGAGCGACTTGCTGTCGCCCACGGCGATGCGACCCTTGGCGTCGGGGCGGCCTCCGCGTCCCGGCTCGCGGCAGACGCCCTGCTCGAGCACCTTCCAGAGGTCGGGGGCCGCATTGGCCTCATGCTCCTCGACACGGAACAGCGACATGGCGACGCACAGCGGACCCAGCGTGGGGCCGTAGCCGGCTTCGTCGATGCCTGCGAGGAGCAGTGCCACGGGTGGAGGGCCTCAGGTGTGAAGGGCGTGCATGAACAGTCCGGTGGCGAGCTTGGGGAAGAAGAAGGTGCTCTTCTGGGGCATCACCTGTCCTGCACGGCTGACGTCGCGGACGGCCTCGAGAGGCGTGGGCCGGACGATGACCGCGAGCTGCGCAAAGCCCTTGCCGCCGCCTGCGCCCGTTTCGGAGCCGGCGATGATCCGCTCGACTTCCTCGATGGTGTGAGGGAAGGCCCATGTCACGGGCTGGTCGCGGTTGAGCCGCGGCTGGGCGATCTTCTCGACCAGCACGTACTGGATGAAGGCCACGACCAACTCGCGCCATGCGCGGGGCTTGTCGGCGAACCGAGCGGCGAGCGGATCGTTCTGGGCAGGCGCCGCGAGCATCGAGCGGCGCGTCGCCGCGTCGTGGAGGGCAAGACGCATCGGCCCCAGGTCGGCTCGAGCCTCGAGGGCTCGCTCCAGGGAGGCAAGCTCACCCACGAAGGGTTCGAGTCGCAGGTGACCCTCGCAGGCAGTCACGAGCGCGTCGAGGGAGTAGTCGCGCATCCCGCCGAGCACGCGGTGCGTCGGCCAGATCACGAGGCCCGGATCGGACATGCCCACGAGCACCATCATGCTCTGGCGAGCGGGGTGGTCGGCGGGCACCGGGCCACGTGATTCGAGCCACGCGAGGTAGGTGAGGCCCGTGGTGTAGCGGTGGTGGCCGTCGGCGATGAAGATGTCCTGGCCTTCCAGGGCCCGCCGGTAGGCGTTGATGGTGGGGACGTCGTCGACTCGCCACACCTCGTGCAGCACGCCGTCGCCCATGTCGGCCCGGAGGTCGGCCGGTCGAGCGGCGATGACGGCGCGGATGATGCGGGTGGCCTCGCCCGACTCGTCGGCGTGGAGACCGAAGATGGGCGAGAGTTGCGTGGCGGTGGCCTTCATGAGGGCCAGACGGTCTTCCTTGGGGCCGCTGAAGGTCTCCTCGTGGGGCAGGATGCCTCCGCCGGGGCGAGGGCCGAAAGGGAGGGCCTCGACGCACGCGGCCATGCCGCAGCGGACCGACGTGCCGCCACCGGGCCCGCGGGTAGTCTGGCGATAGGCGAACATCGCGGGGGCGTCGGACCGGGTGAGGGTTCCGTTCGAAAGCCAGTGGCAGAGCGTCGCGGCGGCCGTTTCGTACGAGGCGGCGGGGCCGAGGGTCTTGGGGGGCGTGTGGGGGAGGTCGACGGCGACGACGTTGGCGGGGTCGCGGGCGAGCAAGGCCTGCTTGGCGGCTTCGTCGAGCACGTCGTAGGGGGGGGCGACCAGCGTGCTGACATCGCCTCGGCCGCCATGGTACTGGATCGCTCGGAAGGGGTGCACGGTGGCCATCGGGCACGATGGTAGGGCCCGCCCCTGAAAGACCCCGGCGGGCGTGCAATACTTGACCCCCATGCCCGTCGCCCTTTCCGCTCGCGGACTCGCCAAGACGTTCGGCACCCGCACGCTCTTCTCGGGCGTCTCGCTGAGCATCGAGGACCGGGAGCGGCTCGCGCTCATCGGGCCCAACGGCTCGGGCAAGTCGACGCTGCTGAAACTGCTGGCGGGGATGGAACACGCCGACGAGGGAGAGGTCGCGGGCCGCAAGGGCGTTCGCGTGGCCTATGTCGCGCAGCAGGACGACTTTCCCGCGGGCGTGAAGGCCATCGACATCGTGGCCAAGTCCGCGCTCGAGGCCGGACTCTCGTCCGTGCACGACGAGCACGAGGCGATGGTGGAGGCCCAACTGCTCCTTGATCGCATGGGCTTCGACGCGGCGGACCGAAGCGTCGACGTGCTCTCGGGCGGCCAGAAGAAGCGGCTGAGCATCGCAAGGCAGGCGGTGCGTCAGCCCGACATCCTGCTGCTCGACGAACCCACCAACCACCTCGACCTCGACGGCATCCGCTGGCTCGAGGCCTTCCTGCGAGCCGGTCCCTTCGCGAGCGTGGTGGTGACGCACGATCGCGCCTTCCTCGAGTCGGTGGCCACGCGCATCGTCGAGCTCAGCCGGGCCTACCCCAAGGGCACCTTCGGCGTCGAGGGCAACTACAGCGAGTTCCTGCGACGCAAGCAGGAGTTCCTCGACGGGCAGGCCAAGCAGGAGCAGGCGCTGGCCAACCAGGTGCGAGAGGACCTTCGCTGGCTGTCGCGGGGCGCCAAGGCACGTCGCACCAAGAGCAAGAGCCGCATCGATGCCTCGCACGAGCGGATCGACGAACTCGCCGACCTTCGCTCGCGCAACACCGTCGAGCGTTCGGCCGAGTTCGACTGGGCCGCGACGGGACGATTGACGCACAAGCTTCTCGTGGCCCGGGCCATCACCAAGTCGCTCGGCGGAAAGCGGCTCTTCACCGATGTTGATCTCGTCCTCTCGCCCGGCTCGGTGCTCGGCTTGCTCGGCCCCAATGGCAGCGGCAAGTCGACGCTCATTCGCGTGCTGACGGGCGAACTCGAGCCAGATGCGCCCACGCCCGAGGCCCTTGAGGCCGCCGCGAGGGCCGTCGACGTGCCCCCGGGCACGCCCCCTCCGGGCACCATCCGCCGTGCCGATCGCCTGCGCGTGGTCGTCTTCTCGCAGATTCGCGACGGCATCGACCTGGGCCAGACGCTCAAGGAGGCCCTCAGTCCGCAGACCGACTCGGTGATCCATCAGGGACGCAGCATCCACGTCGTGACGTGGGCCCGCAAGTTCCTCTTCAACGCCGAACAACTCAAGCAGCCGCTGCGGGCCCTCTCGGGCGGCGAACTCGCCCGCGTGCACGTCGCGCGACTCATGCTCGAGCCCGCCGACGTGCTCGTCCTCGACGAACCCACCAACGACCTCGACATCCCCTCGCTCGAGGTGCTCGAGGAGAGCATCGAGGAGTTCCCCGGCGCGGTGGTGCTCGTGACGCACGACCGGGCGATGCTGGCGGGACTCTCGACGTCGATCCTCGCGCTCGACGGCAAGGGCGGCGCGAGGATGTTCACCGACTACGACCAGTGGGAAGCCGCCAGTCTCGCCGCGTCGAAGCCCGCGCCATCCAAGCCCGTCGAGACTCCCAAGGCCGCCGAGCAGCCCAAGTCGCAGCCCTCGAAGCGCAAGCTCAGCTACAACGAGCAGCGGGAGTTGGCGGGCATGGAGCAGGCCATCGAACGCTCCGAGACCGAGGTTGCTCGCCTTCAGGGCGAGATGAACGATCCGGGCGTGCTCGCCGACCCGCGCCGCCTTCAGGTCACGTGCGACGCGCTCGCCAAGGCCGAGGCCGAGGTCGCTCGGCTCTACGGACGCTGGCAGGAGCTCGAGGCCGGGCGCTGAGCGGCGCGGTCAGAACTTCTTGTGCGATGCCCGACCCTCGGGCGACTTCCAACCCATCATCGCCCTCGCGAGGTCCGCGTCCGACGGCCATGTGATCTTGATGTTCCGAGGGTCGCCCTCGACCGCCACCACTCGCCGCCCGAGTCGCTCCACGAGCGAGGCGTCGTCGGTGCTGGTGAGGTCCGCCTGGGCATACGCCGCACGGATGGTGTCGAGCGAGAAGACCTGCGGGGTCTGCACGAGGAAGAGCCCGGCGCGGTCCACCGTCTCGACGACCTCGCGCAGCGGCGGGAGTTGGCTCTCGTCGACACCGAGAATCGACGCGATGGCGTCGGCCTTGCCCAGACGCTCGCCGGTGTCGCGGACGCGCTTGATCGTGTCGGGCACGGGCAGCACCGGGATCACGGCGTCGTGCTGTTCCGCCGCGTCGAAGAGGCGGTCGAGCAGTTCCTGCGAGACGCACGGCCGTGCGGCATCGTGCACGGCGACGTGGGTGCAGTCCTTGGCGTGTTCGAGCGCGTTGCGGACGGTCTCGTAGCGGTGCGTCACGCCCCCCTTCACCAGCGACGCGCCGAGCAGGGCGAGACGATCGCCGTGTCGCAGGCGGAACTCGGCGAGCGACTCGTCGTCGGCGGGGCCGGCGACGATGATGCTCGAGACCTTGTCGTGCTTGGTGAAGGCCTCGACGGTGCGTTGCAGGACGGGCTTGCCGCCCATGTCCTCGTCGAGCTTGGAGCGAAGGCCCTGGCCGAAGCGGCGGGAGGAGCCCGCCGCGGGGAGAATCACCGCGATGCGCATGGGGCAAGGGTAGCAGCGGCGAACGTCATGCCGCCCGCGGGAGTTCGATCACCACGGCGAGCGATCGGCGATCGTGCAACGCGTCGAGGGCATCCATGCACCGATCCCACGGGAACCTTCGCGTCAAGACCACGTCGGTGTTCACGCGTGTCCGCAGCATGAAGTTGATCGCGTCGCGCACCATGCCGGCCCCCGCCCCGTGAATCGAGGCCTCGAGCGATGCGAAGGCCGCCAGCGCATCGGCTCGCCCACGCGAGGAGGCCAGCGGCAGTCGAACCGGCGGCGCCTTGACGACGATGCGGGCCTTGGGGGTGGCGAGATCGGCCGCCAGCAGGAGGTCGTCGGTCGATCCGTCGCCCGTGCAGTCAAGCACGACGGCCTGATCGTGGCGGCGTCCGACCTCGACCACGTGTCGATGCTTGATTCCCAGACGCTCGCACAGCGTGAAGCGGTCCGGATGGCGGCCGAGGACGCGCACCGTCGGGTTGATCGTCGCGGCGACCTGTGCCGCGAGCAGGGCGATGAGCCCGTCGCCCAGAATCGTCACGAAGCCGCGGGAATCCAGCGACGCGGTTCGAACCGCATGCAACGCACCGGCGAGCGACTGCGCGACCAGCGCCTGGTCGGTGCCGAGCGTCGCGGGCACCTCGACGAGGCTTGTCGCCTTCGCAAGGGCGAGCGTGGAGCCCAGACCGTCGACGCGAAGCAGTCCGTGGGCGGTGCGAGCAAGACACAAGTGGCGGAGTCCGCCCCGGCACACGTCGCATGACATGCACGACACGAAGGCCTCGATCACGACGCGCTTGCCGATGAGCGACGCGTCGACACCCGGACCGGCATCATGCACGATGAAGAGTCCGTCTCGACCCAGCGTGCCGGCGAAGGGCACCTCGCCGCGGAGGATCCGCCTGTCGAGCGAGCCGAGCACGAGGTGTGTCGGTCGGAGCAGCACCTCGCCGGGCCCCGGTGGCGGCGGCGGGGCGACAGGCGTCACCTCCGCGCTCGTGCCTCGGAAGCGCAGCGATTCAAGGTGTCCTAGCTCGACGGCCATGCCAACCAGTGGTATCGGCCGGGGATTCACCGCCGCTTGGGCCGCGTTGATCCACCCCCGGCGGCAGCCTCGTCACCCTCCCCGACACGGGGCGGGCCGGCGACCGTGCGGGCGTGAAACCGCCTCACTGGGCGGTGGGCTGGAGACCGGCGGGCGTGCTGGCGGTTTCGTTCGGCGGGCCGGACACGAAGGGGAGGTATTCGTACCAGTCCTTGTCGCGGCTGAAGACAGGATACATGTACACGCTGCGAGCAGCAAACGTGTCCTTTGTGCTCGTGTTCCACGCCGCCCACGCCGCGCGGTCGAAGCCGAAGTCCTGTCCCGTCAGCGTGCGAAGCGACGAGAGGGTCGCCTGGTTCATCGAGAGGTTGGCGTCGTCGAGGGCCTCGATCAACACATCGACCACGCGGGTCTGGGCGTATTGCCCCAAGGCCTCGGCGGCTTGCGCCCGCACCTGCACCTCGGGTTCCTTCGACTCGTCGATCGCGTCGATCAGGGCGGGCACGGCGACAGGGTTGTGCAGACGCTGCAGGCCGCGTGCGGCCTCGATCCGCACCGAGACGTCGGCGTCCTTCATGTGCTCCACCAGCAGCGGGACCAGATCGGGGCTGCCGTGGTTGGCGATGCCTCGGATGGCCGCCGCACGCACGCCGGGGTCGACGTCGCGGCTGTTGTCGGTGAAGACCTTGATGTACACCGGTTCGTTGGCGAAGGGGGCGTTGGCGAGCAGGAGCGTGCCCTGGTAGCGCTTGTCGGGGTCGTAGGGGTCGATCGACCACGCCGCGGCTTCGGCGGGCGTGGGCTGCTTGAAGACCTCGAGGATGCTCTTGGCACCGGGCTTCATGTCGGCGAACTGGCAGCCGCCGCAGGCCAAGAGCAGCGAGGCGACAGCCAGAAGCGTGAGGCGAACGCGTGCGTCCTGCATGGAGCCGAGTATAAGCCCGCGGGGGACCCGCAGGGGGCCTCGCGGAAAGGCCGCTCAATCCACGCGGATCGTGACCAGTTCCCAGGGCCGAACCCGCAGTCGCGTGACGCTTCCGTCGTGCCGACAGTCGCCTGGGAGGGGTCGATCCAGCAGGTCGACGCGTCGGGCCCAACCCGCGGGCATGTTCCAGCGGATGACCACCTCGCCCCGGCCGCCGTGACATTCCCAGAACCGCACGAGTCGTCCCTTGCCGTCCTCCGAGGTGGTGAGGGCCGAGACGAGCACGCCCGCGCCGCCGCCGGCTTCGATGGTGCAGGGCGACCAGGACGTTCCCAGCGGCCCCTCCTCGCCCACGTTGAGGGCGTAGGCCACCGGCGGGGTGTTGAAGGCCTCGGCCAAGGCGGGAATGCCCGCGTCCTGCCACGAGCCCCCGTGGGGCACGATGGCGTACGAGAACTCATGGGTGCCGATGTCGGCGTCGGGGTCGGGGTGCTTGGGGGCTCGCAGCAGCGAGAGCCCAAGGGTCGAATCGTGGCAGGAGTGGCCGTACTTGCCGTCGTTGAGGATCGCCACGCCCCGACCTCGCTCGGAGAGGTCCGACCAGCGGTGGCCGCACACCTCGAACTTGGCGGCGTCCCACGTCGTGCTCCGGTGCGTCGGGCGGCGCACCGCGCCGAACTGCACCTCGTACGTGGCTTCCTGGGCGACGACGGCGGTGGGGAAGAGCGCCCGCAGCAGCGTGCGATGCTCCTTCCACTCCACCTTGGAGTGGATGTCGACGCGGGGCGAGGCCGCGTCGAGCGAGATGGTCTGCTCGATGGTCGACGCCGTTCCCAAGGGCCGCGTGATCCGCACCGCGCACCGCAGCGGATCTTCGCTCACGATCTCGACGCTCGTGGGTTGGGTCTCCACCGGCATCGGCTTGTGCTCGTAGAAGGGATCGATGTCCCACGCGTCCCACATGTGCGGCACGTCCTCGTAGAGCACCAGTTGGTTCATGGGCTCTATCTCGCCGTTCTCGCCCCGCATCACCGTCTCGTCCCCCTCGCCCTCGCGACGCAGGGAGACGATCTCGCCGGTCTCGGTGATCTCGACGCGCACGACGCCGTTGGTCATCACGATCACGCCGTCGGTCTCGAGCCGGTCCTCGAGCCGCACCGGCACCGCGCCGTGCGGGGCGGCCCGATCGACGACGGCCACGCCGAGCGCGGGCACGTTGCGAGCGAAGGCCAAGGCCCCGTCAGGAAGTTCGATCACCGCCGTCGAGGGCGTGGAGCAGGGGTTGAAGACGCCCACCGGCTCCTTGGCCTGCGAGGTGGAAAGCCCCGACAGCCACGCCGTCGTGCCCTTGTCGATCATCGCATCCGTGACCTTCGCGATGCGGGCGAAGTCGCGGCGGGAATCCTCGTACACCCAGCCAATCGACGAGCCCGGCAGGATGTCGTGGAACTGCTGGAGCAAGAGCGTCTTCCACGCCTTGTCGAGTTTCACGAGTGCTTCGGGGGTGGGAGACGGCGTGCCCGCCGGGCCCGCGAAGGCGAGCAGTTCGGCAAAGCGAAGATCCTCCTCGGCGCGGCGGTTGGCGGCCTTGATCCACGCCTGCGACGTCAGCGTGCCGCGGTGGATTTCGAGGTAGAGCTCGCCGCTCCACGTGGGGAAGGCCTCGGGCGTCCCCTTGGTGCGTTCGTGCTGGGCGTGCAGCTCGCGGCAGAAGTCGCGCGGGGTCGAAAGTCGCACGCGGGGCATGCCGTCGCAATCGGCGGCGAGCTGCGCGAATCGGATCGACCAATCGGTGGGGCCGCCGCCGCCGTCGCCGTAGCCGAAGGGCTGGAGCCAGATCGCCGGCGCGGTGGTGCGGGTTCGGTGGTTCACTTCGCCCTTGTGCAGTTCCTTGGGCGTATTGACGGCGTTGTAGTCGTGGCCGGGGGTGTTGTGCGCCAGCACCTCGGTGCCGTCGAGTCCTCGCCACGCGAACGTCGTGTGCGGGAAGACGTTGCTGCGGCTCCAGATCATCTTGTTGGTCACGAAGGTCGTGAGCCCCGCCTGCGCCATGATCTGGGGCAGCGTCGCGGGAAAGCCGAAGGTGTCGGGCAGGTACAGGAAGTGCTGCGAGGCGGCGTCGCCGAACTTCTCTCGCCAGTAGCGAGCGCCGTGCTGGATCTGCCTCACCAGACTCTCGCCGCTGGGGCAGTTGGCGTCGGGCTCGATCCACATCGCGCCGCCCGGCTCCCAGCGTCCCTCCGCCACGCGGGCGGCGATCTGCGAGAAGAGGTCGGGGCTCGACTCCTCAACCCATGCGTACTGCTGCGCCTGGCTGCACAGGAACTTGTACTCGGGGACCTGCTCCATCAGCCGCAACTGATTGCTGAACGAGCGAAGGCACTTGCGCTTGGTCTCTCGCAGGGGCCATAGCCATGCGGTGTCGATGTGCGCGTGACCGGTGGCGTGGCAAATCGTCGTGGAGCCCGCGGCGGGCAGCGAAAGACTTGCCGCGAGGATGGCGATGGCCTGCTCGACCTCCGCCGGGTCGAGTTCGAGCATGGAGCCCTTGACGCCCAAGGCCGCCACGTCGGCGGGGAGGACGCGAGGACGGGCGATCACGGCGTTGGTGGCACGCCGCAACGCGCCGAAGAGTTCTTGAGCGCGGTTCGACGTCTCGGGATGTTCCTTGAGCAGGCCGAGCGCGAAGGCGTAGAGATGACGGAGTTCGCGGGCCTTGGGGTCGAGTTGCGCCACTTCGGCGCGTTCGAGGCGACCGGGCGTCGCCGAGTTCCAGCGGGCGTGCACTTCCGACGGATCCCACTCGAAGCCGAGCACGCCGAAGGGGTGATTGCACGCGGCTTCAATCAGGGCCTCCACGCGGGTCCCCGCCACGGCACGATCGGCGATGGGCAACGCATCGCGGTTGACGTCGAGACCCTGCACGGGCACCCACGTCTCGCCTCGACGCGACCAGACCTGCGCTTCGGTGCCGCTGGAGAAGCGGAGGCACACCGGCAGGCCCTCGAAGGCGGCGGGCACCTCGCCCTCGACGCGGAACCAGCACGTGGACCACTTGGGGCCCCAGGTCCAGCCGACGTCGACGGGCGTGAACGCTCCCGATGCGGCCTCGGCCGGCTTGGGCGGTTCGCCCTTGGGGTCGGCGCAGGCGGAAGCCGCCACGCGGAGCGGAGCCCATCGCGGGAAGACGGCCGGTTCAAGGCAGTCGCGGAGGAAGGTCTGGTATCGCGAGATCGCCAGTTCGTAGTCGCTGGGCATGCGTCGGTGAGGGTACGACGATCGTCGCGGCGGGGTTGTTATACTCGCGGATCATGAAGAGCGACGCGACGATTTGGTGTTTCAACGACCGTCCGGCCGTCATCGGGATGGTGCACCTGCAGGCGCTGCCGGGCACGCCCCGCAGTCGCAAGTCCGTCATGCAGATCGCCGCCGACGCGGCCTCGCAGGCCAAGACCCTCGTCAAGGCGGGGTTTCGGTCGCTGCTGATCGAGAACATGCACGACGCCCCGTACGTCGCCGGGCCGCATGGCCCGGAAATCACGGCGGCCATCACGGCGGCGGCCCTCGCCGTCCGCGACGCCGCACCCGATGCGACCATCGGCCTGCAGGTCTTGGCGAGGGGCGAACGGATCGCCTTGGCCGTTGCGCTCGCCTGCGATGCCAGGTTTGTACGCTGCGAGAACTTCGTCTTCTCGCACGTCGCCGACGAAGGGCTCATGGTGGAAGCCTCGGCGGGGCCGTTGCTGCGGTACCGCCGCGAGATCGGCGCCGAAGGGGTCCGCATCTTCGCCGACATCAAGAAGAAGCACGCCTCGCACGCCATCACGCAGGACGTGTCGCTGGCCGACGTGGTGCACGGCGCGGAGTTCTTCGGCGCCGACGGCGTGGTCATCACGGGCAGCGCGACGGGCCGCAGCGCATCGCTCGACGACGTGGAAGCCGCACGCAAGGCGGGGCCCTTGCCCGTGCTGGTGGGTTCGGGCGTCACGCCCGCCAACGTCAAGGCCATGCTGCGTCACGCCCACGGCGTGATCGTGGGGTCGTCGCTCAAGGTGGGAGGCGTGTGGAACGCGCCGCTCGATGAACGAGCGTGCGAGGCCTTCATCGAGGCCTGCCACGCAGCGTCGTGAGCCGTGTCGATCACACCAGCAACGTCGCGGGCTTCTCGAGCAGGCCCTTGACCGTCGCGAGATAGGCCGCGGCCATCGCGCCGTCGATGATGCGGTGATCGCTCGACATCGTCATGCTCATGACATGACCCACGGCGAGCTGGCCGTTGCGAACGACCGGCTTCTGGATCGCCGCGCCCACCGCGAGGATGGCCGCGTTGGGCGGGTTGATGATCGCCGTGAAGTGCGAGACGCCGAACATCCCGAGGTTGGAGATGGTGAAGGTCGAGTCGCTCATCTCCTGGGGCGAGAGGCCCTTGGCGCGGGCCTTGTCGGCGAGCGCCTTGGACTGCGAGGAGATCTGGCGAAGGCCCGTCTGGTCGGCGTTTCGGAGCGTGGCGACAACGAGGCCGCCGCCGCGATCCTCGGGGAGAGAGATCGCCACGCCGATGTTCACGTCGGCGAGCAACTCGATGGCCTCCTGACCGGGCGTGGGCACCCAGCGGGAGTTGACGTACGGGTGCTGGTGCATCGCCAAGGCGCACGCGCGAACGATGAAGTCGTTGACGCTGAGCTTGACGCCCTGCGAGGCGAGTTGCTCGTTGAGGTCGCCGCGGAGCTTGATGAGCGCGTCCATGTCGACGTCGACCGAGACCTGGTAGTGGGGGACGGTGGTCTTGCTCTCGACCAGGCGGGTCGCGATGACGCGACGCATGTTCGAGAGGGTCACGACCTTGCCCGCGAGCTTGGTGCCGCTGGGGCTCAGCTGCGGAGCGACGTACGTGGTGGGCGTGGCGACGGCCGCGGGGGCCCCGCCGGCGAGGGCGGCTTCCACATCGCGACGGATGATGCGGCCGCTGGGGCCGCTGCCCTGCAGGGCGCCCAGATCAACGCCCGAGTCCGCGGCGATCTTGCGGGCCAAGGGCGACGCAAAGACACGCGAGGGGGCGTGCGAGTGTCCGTTGGCGTGGGCCGGAGCGTGCGACGACGCGCCGGTGCCGACCGCCACCGGGGCGGCCGCAGGGGCCGCGACCTTGGCGGGAGCGGCCGCGGCCTTGGCCGGAGCGGTCGCGCCACCGGAGGCGAGCTGCGCCTTCACCGCGGCGGGGTCTTCGCCGGGCTGTGCGAGCACGAGGATCACGGTGCCGATGGGCACGTTCTGGCCCGCAGGCACGGGCACCGCTGCGACGACGCCGTCGTCGTAGCAGGGGAGCTCCATCGTGGCCTTGTCGGTCTCGATGTCGGCGAGGGCCTGGCCGCTCTTGACCTTGTCGCCTTCCTTGACGTTCCACTTGACGACCGTCCCGGCCTGCATCGTGTCGGAGAGGCGGGGCATTTCGATCTTGACGGGCATGGGAAGTTCTCTCGTGCGTGGGCGTGCGTCGGGGAGGGGATCAGGCCAGCGTGCCGCGGACCGCGGCGATGATCTTGTCCTTGTTGGGCAAGTAGGCCATCTCGAGGTTCTTGGCGTACGGCGTGGGCACGTCGTCGGTGTTGACGCGGACGGGCTGGTGATCGAGGAAGTCGAAGCACCGCTCGCACACCTGCGTCACGACTTCGCTGGCCACGCTGGCGAAGGGCCAGCACTGGTCGACGACGACCACCCGGCCGGTCTTCTGCACGCTGGCGATGATCGAGTCGATGTCGAGGGGCTTGATCGTTCGCATGTCGAGGACATCGACGGCGATGCCCTCCTTGGCGAGTTCATCCGCGGCCTCGATGCAGAAGTTCACCGGGCGACCGAAGCTCACCACCGTGCAGGCGTCTCCCTCGCGACGCAGGGCGGCCTGACCGAAGGGGATGTAGTACTCCTCGGCGGGCACGTGGGCCTTGTCGCCCAGCATGCGCTCGCTCTCGAGGAAGAAGACGGGATCAAGCTCGCGGAGGGCGGTCTTGAGCAGGCCCTTGGCGTCGTAGGGGCAGCTGGGGATGGCGATCTTCATGCCCGGCACGTTGCTGTAGAGACCCTCGACGCACCAGGAGTGCGTGGAGCCGAGCTGGCCGCCCGCGCCGTCGTTGCCGCGGAAGACGACCGGGCAGCCCCACTGGCCGCCGGACATGTAGAGCATCTTGGGGACGTTGTTGAGGATCTGGTCCGCCGCCACGAGGCTGAAGGACCAGCTCATGAACTCGATGATGGGGCGAAGGCCGTACATCGCCGCACCGACGGCCAGACCCGCAAAGCCGTTCTCCGAGATGGGGGCGTCGATGATTCGCTTGGGCCCGAACTCGTCGAGCATGCCCTGCGACACCTTGTACGCGCCGTTGTACTGAGCCACTTCCTCGCCCATGAGGAACATCCGCTTGTCGCGGCGCATCTCCTCGGTCATCGCTTCACGGAGCGCTTCGCGGAACTGGATGACGCGGTCGCCCTCGCGAGAGGGCAGGGGCTTGGTGAAGTCGGGCAGCTCGGTGACAAGGGCGGGCATGGTGAACACCTGTTCGGGTTGTGATCGGATCGTGAGCTACGGGGCTGAGATGATAGGTCGCAGGCGGAGGCGAGGGCATGTGGTTCGTCGCCGGGCCCGCTGAGGATGCCCTGCCGTGCAGGAGCACGCCCCCAAACGCCGATCCAAGGCCCAACCATGACAGGCGTGCGGGGCGAGCTTCTGGTGGCGATGAACGACGAGCCCGAAACGGGGCTCAACCTGCTCCAAAAGGGCCTCCAGCGGGCGCTGGTGGCCCGGGGCGTCGTGCCCGTGCACTTCCAGCGGTCGGCAGCAGCCCGGCGCGTGGCCCGGCTCGCCGGCAAGCTGGGGCTTGCTCGCCCGCTCTGGCGCCGCACGGGGCCGCGCGTGGTTGTCACGGTGACCTGGGCCAGCGAAGCCACGCTGTTCCCGGTGTCGTGCTTCCACGAGGTGGTGCCCTTCATCTTCGACTGTTGGCCTGAGCAGTTCGACCGCTGGGCGAGACTCCTCGAACGCCACCGCGTGCGGCTCGCCTTCTTCAGCGCCCGCGATGCCATGGCCGCCCTCCAGCGACGCATCCCCTCGCTCGACGCCCGCTGGCTGCCCGAGGCGTGCGATCCCTCCAAGTTTCACCCGGGCAAGCCGCTGGCCGCGCGAGCCATCCACGTGATGGAGATGGGCCGCAAGCACGCGCCCGTGCACGAAGCCCTTCGGGCCGGCCTCTCGGGGTTCCGACACGTCTTTTCCGCCAAGGACTCCTCGACGCCCATCTTCGCGGGGCTTGACGACCTGTACCGGGCCATGGGCGACACCGTGGTGTCGATCTGCCATCCCAGATCGGTGACGCATCACGCCGCGGCGTCCGAACGCGTCGAGACGATGACCCAGCGCTACCTCGAGACCATCGGCTGCGGTGCCTTGGCGGTGGGGCAGTCGCCGGCCGAACTTCGAGACCTCTTCGGCTTCGATCCGGTGATCGCCCTCTCGGAACGCGATCCGGCGGGGCATGTGCGAGAGCTCCTTCGCGATCCGGCGGCCTATCAGTCTCATGCCGACCGCTGCCTGGCTCGGCTGGCCGAGGTTGGCACCTTCGAGGCCCGGGCCGACACGCTGATTCGCTCGTGCAACGACGCAGGGTGAATCGGGCGACGGCCGAGTCTCGAAGCGGGCGACATGCCCGTTGCTCCAAAGTCTCGACGCTCCAAGCCCGCGGCCGACGCCGCCGCCACCACGGCGGAGGCGGTCTTGGCGGGGGCGGCTGATACCATCGCCGTCCCGATGCCTCCAGCCCCTTCGAGCCCACGTCCCCGCGCCGACCACCGCACCATCAAGGTCCGCGGCGCACGCGAGCACAACCTCAAGGACATCTCCCTCGAGATTCCCCGCGACCAGCTCGTCATCATGACCGGGCTCTCGGGCTCGGGCAAGAGCTCGCTGGCCTTCGACACCATCTTCGCCGAGGGGCAACGCAAGTACATGGAGTCCCTCTCCGCGTACGCCCGCCAGTTCCTCGACCAGCTCAAGAAGCCCGACGTCGACGAGATCGAGGGCATCCCGCCCACCATCGCCATCGAGCAGCGATCCTCGGGCAGCAACCCGCGATCGACCGTCGCCACCACCACCGAGATCTACGACTACCTGCGACTGCTCTTCGCCCGCTGCGGCAAGCCCTACTCCTGGGCCGTCACCAAGACGCGCAAGGACGGCACGCCCGCCGCCCGCAGCGGCGTGCCCATCAGCGCTACCAGCAGCACGCAGATCGTCGACGCCGTGATGACCCGCCCCGCGGGTTCGCGGCTCATGATCCTCGCGCCCGTCGTTCGGGGCCAGAAGGGCTTCCACCGCGACGTGCTCGAGGACCTCTCGAGCCAAGGGTGGAACCGCGCCCGCGTGAACGGCAACATCGTCGACCTTCGCGACGCGCTCAAGGAGCCCGGTGAGAACCCCCTCAAGCTCGGTCGCTACGAGAAGCACGCCATCGAGGCCGTGGTCGATCGCGTGGTGCTCGCCGCCGACGGCCGCCAGCGGCTCGCCGAGAGCATCGAGGCCGCGATCCGGCTGGCCGAAGGCCTCGTCGTCGTGACGCAGGAGACCGAGCCGGGCACGTGGAAGGACACGTCCTTCTCCACGAAGTTCGCCGACCCCGAGCACCCCGAGATCGCCCTCGAGGAGCTCGCCCCCCGCACCTTCAGCTTCAACTCCCCCTTCGGCGCGTGCCCCGACTGCAACGGGCTGGGCACGCTCCTCGAACTCGACCGCGACCTGGTGGTGCCCGACGAGACCAAGGCGCTCGCCGACCACGCCATCGCGGCCTACGGCAAGAACATCTCCGTCCGCTCGTGGTTCACCAAGCAGCTCCGCAAGGTGTGCGCCAAGCTCAAGATCGACGTCCACCTGCCCTTCAACGCGCTCACGGCCGAGCAGCAGCGAATCGTCCTCGACGGGCCCACCCCCGAGGAGCAGAAGAAGGCGGGCATCCGCTGGCCGGGCGTCCTGCCCGAACTCACGTCGTGGTGGAAGACCACCGACAACCCCGGCGTCAAGGAGTGGCTCGGCGGCTTCATGAGCGACACGCCGTGCCCGGCCTGCAACGGCGACCGGCTTCGCGTCGAGGCCCTGCACGTGCTCGTCGAGAGCGACACGCCCGTCGACCTCGCCCGCTGCGCCTCGACCAGCGTCATCGGCCGCCCGAAGCACGACGGCTCGATGCTCAACATCGCCGAGTTCTCGCGGCTCACCATCACCGAGGCCGTGGCCTTCGTGACCGGCCTTCGACTCACCCGCGAACAGACCGTCATCGCCGAGCCCATCCTCAAGGAGATCAACAACCGCCTGCGGTTCCTCGCGGGCGTGGGGCTCGAGTATCTCTCCCTCAACCGCAAGACCGCCACGCTCTCGGGCGGCGAGGCCCAGCGCATCCGCCTGGCCTCGCAGGTGGGCAGCGGCCTCGTGGGCGCGTGCTACGTGCTCGACGAGCCGACCATCGGCCTGCACCAGCGCGACAACGACCGCCTCATCGCGACGCTCCGCCACCTCACCGACATCGGCAACACGGTGATCGTCGTGGAACACGACGAGGACGTGATCCGCAGTGCGGACCACGTGGTCGACGTGGGGCCGGGACCGGGCGTGCACGGCGGCACGATCGTCGCGCAGGGAACGGTGGAGGAGATCTGCCGCGTGCCGGCGTCCGTGACCGGCGACTACCTCTCCGGGCGCAAGGCGATCGCCACGCCCAAGACGCGGCGTCGCCTCAACGCGAAGAACGCGATCGTCATCAAGGGCGCGGCGGAGAACAACCTCAAGAAGGTCGACGTCTCCATTCCCCTCGGCGGCCTTGTGTGCGTCACGGGCGTGTCGGGGTCGGGCAAGTCGACGCTCGTGAACGACATCCTGCTCAACGCCGCCCGCGTGCACCTGACCGGCGCGAGGGTCAAGCCCGGAGCGCACGGCTCGATCAAGTGGCCCGCCGCGCTCGACCGCATCATCGAGGTCGACCAGAGCCCCATCGGCCGCACGCCCCGCAGCAACCCCGCCACCTACGTCGGCTTCTTCGACGAGATCCGCAAGGTCTTCGTGCAGACCAAGGAGGCCAAGATCCGCGGGTACAAGCCCGGGCGCTTCTCCTTCAACGTCCGCGCCGAAGCCGGCGGCGGGCGCTGCGAGGCCTGCCAGGGTCAGGGACTCAAGAAGATCGAGATGCACTTCCTGCCCGACGTGTACGTCGAGTGCGAGGTCTGCCGCGGCAAGCGGTACAACCGCGAGACCCTCGAGGTGCACTACCGGGGCAAGAGCATCGCCGACGTGCTGTCCATGACCGTCGAGGACGCGGTGGCCTTCTTCGAGAACCACCCGAAGATCCACCGGTACCTCAGCTGCCTTCACGAGGTCGGTCTCGACTACATCCAGCTCGGCCAGCCCAGCACGCAACTCTCGGGCGGCGAGGCCCAACGCATCAAGCTGGCCACGGAGCTGGGCAAGGGCTCCAGCCCCGAGCCGGCGTCATCGAGCGACGACGACGAGGAGCGTCCCGCGCCGGTGCGTTCCGCGCCCGGCGGCCACACGCTCTACGTGCTCGACGAACCGACGACGGGCCTGCACTTCGAGGACATCCGCAAGCTCGTGGGCGTGATGAACCGCCTCGCCGACGCCGGCAACACGCTCATCGTCATCGAGCACAACCTCGACGTCATCAAGTGCGCCGACTGGCTCATCGACCTTGGCCCCGAAGGCGGCGACGGCGGCGGCCGCATCATGGCCACCGGCACGCCGGAACAGGTCGCCACGTGCGCCGAGAGCCACACCGGGCGGTACCTGCGGAAGATCCTCGGGGTGAAGTGAGCGAAGGGCGGCGCGCATCCCTCCTGCCGCCCGCAAGGGCATGCCAGCCGTAGCCGTGGTGCGCCGCGAGGCTTTGCGAGCAAGCCCACGGACCGGTGCGTTCGAACGCGTGTCGATCAATCCGTGCGGCATCGGCGTTGGCGTGCAGGGCGTGCGTCGAGATTCGTCGATCGCCGCCGCGATGCGGCGCGCGGCCGTGGGCTCGCCCGCAGAGCCGGGCAGCGCACCACGGCTACGCCTGGTTCGCCCCGGATGGGCGAAGGGGCCTCGGCCATCACCTCGACGTGTCGTGCATCGCCATCGACAGCCACGCGTCGGCCTGGGCCACCTGGTCGCGAATCGTCGCCCACTTGCGGGTCGCCGCCGCCTGCGATTGCCACCAGAGCACGCGGCAGACCAACGTGCGGATGGACCCTCGGGTGTGACGCGCCAGCCAGCGGAGGGGCGAAAGGCCGTTCTGGGTCACCAATCGGTCTTCCAGCGAGGCGAAGACCTCAACCACGCCCGGGTCGCCCTGGCGGCCGGCGCGACCGGCCAACTGACGATCGACGCGGGCCTCGTCGTGACGTTCGGTGGCGATGACGACCAGGCCGCCCGCGTCGCGGGCCTTGGCCGAGAGCCGGATGTCGGTGCCGCGGCCGGCCATGTTGGTCGCCACCGTCACCGCGCCCTCGTCGCCGGCACGCTCGACGATGGCGGCTTCCTCGTCCTCGCGAACGGCGTTGAGCACGCGATGATCGACGCCCGCTCGCGTCAGCAGGTCCGAGACCGACTCCGACGTCGTCACGCTCCATGCGCCCAGCAGCACGGGACGACCGGCCCGATGGTGTTCAGCCGCACGCGAGGCCGCTGCCTCGAGTTTCTCCGCCTGGGTCGCGAAGAAGCGATCGGGCGTCACCCTCCTCGCCACGGGCTTATGGGTGGGGACGGCGACGACGGGAAGGCGATACCAGCGCCACAACTCGTCGGCCACCTCGCGGGCGGTGCCCGACATGCCCGCGAGTCGCGCGTAGCGTTGGAAGAAGCCCTGATAGCTGCTTCGTGCCGCCACGTGCGTGGGGGCGGTGGGCTCAAGGCCCTCCTTCACCTCGACGGCCTGGTGCAGCCCGAGTTGCCACTGGCGGCCGGGGAGGATGCGTCCGGTCGAGCGATCCACGATCATCACCTTGCCGTCGGTGACGACGTAGTCCTCGCCGAGTCGGTGCAGCACGCGGGCCGTGAGGGCCTGCACGAGCAGTTCCTCGCTACGCCGCGGCCCTGCCCAGAAAGGGGGCAGGTCGGAGGCGTGTTCGGCCAACGATGCGTGCCCTTCGGGCGTCAGCGTGATGGTGCGAAGGCGCTGGTCCGAGACGTACTCGCGGCCTTCCTGCCACGATGCGGCGATGGCCGAGGCGATGCGCAGGCCCGCCGTCAACTCGCCCGCCTCGCCCGGCAGACTGATGATGGCGGGCGTCACGGCTTCGTCGATGAGCACCGAGTCGGCCTCGTCGATGATCGCCGCGTTCTGGCCCCGCTGCACCACGCGTCCGGCCCACTGGCCGCCCGTGCCGAGCAGGCCGTCGAGCAGCAGGCCGCTCAGGCGAGGCGAGGCCGGCGCGGCCAGACGGTCGCGCAGGTGATCGAAAATCACCTGCTTGTCCGACGCATAGGTCACGTCCGCGGCATACGCCTTGATGCGTCCGTCGGGGGTCGTCGACTCCTGCACCACGCCCACCGAGATGCCCAGCCGGTGATACGCGGGCGAGGTGGTTTGCGCATCGCGACGCGCCAGGTAGTCGTTGACGGTGATGACGTGCACGCCGCGGCCTGTCCACCCCTCGAGGGCGGCGGGCAGGATCGCCGTGACGGTCTTGCCTTCGCCGGTGGCCAGTTCGGCGCAGCATCCAGACGCCAACGCGAGCGCTCCGAGCACCTGTTCCTCGTGCAGTTTCAGGCCGATCTCGCGGCGGATCGCCTCATAGGCCACGGCAAAGGCCAGATCGACCGTCTCCGCGTCGTCGCGGCGCATCATCGCCATCGCCCTCGCGGCCTGGATGCGCTCGTCGAAGGCCGCCTCCGAGTGCGAGGCCAAGCCCTGGGCCGCCGCGATGATGGCCCGTGCCCGTGCCCATGGCAGCCCTCGCAGGTGACGTTGGCGAAGGCGACCCAGCAGTCGCTCGCCCAATACGTCGAGTCCCTTGGTGGGAGCAGTTCGAGCGAGGGGTCGACCGAGCCCTCGCCACAGGCGAGTGCCGGTGGCGAGCATGGCGTGATCAGCCGCGTCCAAGGCGGCGGCACGCTCGGGAACGCCTTCGGGGAGTTGGGAGGGCCGCGGGTTCACGCGCTGGGTCAGGTTCGGGTGCGGTCGGAAAGGTACTGCCGCGCCTTGCGCCACCACGTGGCCGCCAGCGGTTGCGAGGGCGTTTCGAAGCGAACGCGTGTGCGAAGCCCCGCCTGCCACGATGCGTTGGCCTCCGTGGGGGCCAGTTCGACCGTGAACTGAGGCGTGAGCGACGTCCGCTTGTCGGGATCGGACGGATCGAGTTGCACCTCGCCGCCGGCGAGGGTGGTGAGCGAGGCCTGCGCCACCTCGACGGTGGCGGCCGGCGTGGCCCGGGTCACGACGGCGACACGCTCGTCGCCCGCCGCGCCCTTCACGCGGAAGGTGGTGGGCACGCGGTCCAAGGGCTGATCGCCGAAGATGTACGCATGGTCGCGATCGCTTACGAGGCAACGGACCACGAGCCGATCGGTCGCGCTGACGAGCCCGATCAGCGTGCCCTTGGCGACAAATCGACCCTCGAGATCGGCCAGTCGCGTCGTGGCCGAGGGTGGTGGACAGATGCGTCCGTCGCGCTCGGCGCGGATCATCAACGCCTCGACGCGCTGCGTGGCGCGAGCGAGGGTCTCGGTTGCCTGCGTCACGCGGAAGCGTGCGATGGTCTGTTCAGCGCCGCTTCGCTCCGCCGCCGCATCGCTGGCGGCGCGGGCTCGATCGAGGTCCGCCTGCGCCCGAAGCGACTCCGCGTGCGCTTCGTCGTTGCGAAGCTGCAGGATCGCGTCGCCCGCCCGCACCGCCTGCCCTTCCGTGACGAAGATTCGCTCGACGAAACCGTCCTCGCGAGGACGGATGGGCTCGACTGTCACGGGCTCGAGCGTGCCCGTCGCGTAGGTCGGGCTTGGCAGCGGCACCATCAGCAGCACCACAAGCACCGCGCCGATGGCGGCTGCGGAGATGGTGGCGGCACGGGCGCGGCGACCCAGCAGCGTCGGCGAACCGATGAGGAATCCCAATCCCTTGAGCGCGGGCCACACCAGCCAGACGCACGCCGCCACGACGGCGATGACCGCGCCCACCGTGAGGTAACGATCGTCGGTCCACAGCGCCAGCACGATGGTGGCGGTGACGAGCAGGCGATAGGGCGTCGCCAAGAGGTGATAGCCCGTCAGCAGCCAGAACTGGCCCATGCCGTCGATGGCGGGAGGTCGCACGCTGGCGACCTTGAAGACGCGCCGCAGTAGCAGGAACCGCGAGAGTTCCATCGAGCGTTGCGCGAGGTTGGCGAGGCCGGTGAGGTCCGAAAGGATGTAGTACCCGTCGTACCGCAGCAGCGGGTTGGCGTTGAAGACGATCGTCGTCACGCCCGAGATGAGCATCACGTTGAAGAGCAGCGCCTTGGCGCTCGCGGCTTCGTTCGACAGGTGCGACCACAAGATCGCCGCGAGCGCGGCGACGAATGTCTCGAAGAGCATGCCGGCCGCCGAGACGATGACGCGGCTTCGCACCGAGGGGAAACGCCACGCGCTCGAGGCGTCGCAATACGGAAAGGGAAAGAGGAAGGCCACGAGCATCAGGCCCACCTCGGTGCAGCGGCCGCCCAGCGCCTTGCATGCCGCTGCGTGCCCGAACTCGTGCCACGCCCGCAGCAGGATGAAGATGACCCCCATCCACACGAGATTCGTCGGATCGAGCACGCCCGCGAACTGATCCGCCAACGCGGCATGGCGAGGCACGAGATGCAGCAACGCGATGGCGAGCGTCAGCAGGTAGATCGCCAGTCCCCACACGCCGAACAGCGGTCGCAACAGGTAGGCGATGCGGCCCAGCACCCGGTCGGGGTTGAACAAGGGAAGCGTCACCGACAAGCCTCCGCCCCAGCGACGCTGGCGACGGCGTCGATCGATCTCCTCCATGCGGCGGCCGATCATGTCGGCCGCGAGGGGTTGGTCGCCGCTGAGCAGCCCGTAGTACTGCAGGCGGCTGAGCACGTCGATGCACTCTTTCTGCGTCGGGGCATCGTCGCCGAGTTGCACGCAGCAGGCTTTCCACGCCTCGTCGACCGTGCAACGCCCGTCGAGCAGGCCGATGAAGGCGTACGCCGCTTCGCTGACGCGATAGAAGCCCCCGCCCGCGGGATCTTCCACGACATGGACGCGGCGCTCGCCGAAGACCTGCGGCGTGAGCTGCGCGTGCGAGGCCAGACGCGGGCGGGTCGGTCCCACGCGATACCACAGGTCGCTGAACGACGAGGAGACGTCGGGGCGGAGGATGGAGGGAAGCTGCGTCATCGCGACCTTCACCACCACAGCCGCAGGCGGGCCTCGTCGACCAGCGGACGGGCGAAGGAGGCCAGAGGCGTCGTCCAGCCGTCATCGAGCCGCACCTTGCCGGTCATGCCGGGGCGAAGCGAGCCGAGGACCGAGGCGTCGCCGCCCTCGCCGAGTG
The DNA here is from genome assembly GCA_903929885.1 of uncultured Phycisphaerales bacterium. Classification (GTDB taxonomy): domain Bacteria; phylum Planctomycetota; class Phycisphaerae; order Phycisphaerales; family UBA1924; genus UBA2402. Next base: position 1,102 of record CAIYWI010000092.1, on the reverse strand, counting down.
TGAGTTCGACCTGATAGGCGTTGGTCCCCTCGTGGGGCTCGGCGACGGGCGTGATCCTCGCCACGTTCACGTCGAGGGCCTCGCCCGGGAGCGCCTTGCTCACGAAACGTCCGGATTGGCCGACTCGCACGCGCTGAATGTCGCGCTCGTCGACGTACGCCACCGTCACGTTGCGGTCGGTGATGATCTCGAAGAGGGGCTGATTGGGCTCGACGCGAGCCCGCACGAACTGCTCGAGATCGCCCCGTCCCACCACGCCGTCGACGGGCGAGGCGATGGCGGCGCGGCGGAGATGCGCCTCGAGCAGGTCGATGGTCGCCTCGGCCTTGCGGCTTTCGGCGTCGTACTGCGCCACCTTCGCCAGGTCGCCCCGGCCCAACGCCTCGTCGCGCTGCGTGCGCGAGGATCCGAGCTCGCCCTGCGCCTGCGCGAGTTGGAGCCGCAGGTCGGTCGTGTCCATCTCCGCCACGGGCTGTCCCGCCGTCACTCGGTCGCCGGGGCGGACGAGCACCTTCGCGAGGTACCCGGAGAACGGAGGCGACACCGTGCGAGCCGCGGCGGCCTTCACGCCTGCCGGCGCGCTCACGCGGGCCGGCACCGGCACCACCGCGCTGAGCACCAGCACGGCCAGGATCGCGATGCCCAGCAGTTTCAGGCCTGTGTGGCTCGGGCCCACCAGCGACCGGGCCGTGTCGCCCGCGCGGTCGCGGGCCACCGCCCAGACGCCGCGGTCGGCCATCCGCCGCGTCCAGAGGGCGGGGCCGATCGTCTCGGCGATGAGCCGCAGCAACGCCGCCGCGGGCAGCGGCAATGGGTCGGCCGGCTCTCGCTCGAGCACCACCACGCCGACGATGCCACCTTCGACCCGCAGCGGCAGACTCAGCATCGCACACGGGCCGAGTTGTGAAGAGAAACGCTCGTGCTCGCGGGTCACGCGGCGAAGCGCCGGTTCGATGTCGGCCGCCTGCGGGAAGATCACCTCCGCGTCCTGGGCGGCACATTCCTCCATCACGGCCTCGAGGGGGCCGATGGCCGCGGCGGTGCGATCGACGCGGTCGGTGCCGCTCATCGCCGCGACGCGGATGAAGTCGCCTTCCACCAT
>CAIYWI010000091.1 GCA_903929885.1 uncultured Phycisphaerales bacterium | reverse complement strand
GCTCGACGTGGTCGGCGCTGGGGACGGGGATGGGCCGGACGGACGGTTACTCTGCATACGTCCTCGCCCTCGCCGTGCTCCCCACCGGCGACCTGATCGCGGGTGGTGAGTTCACCACCGCGGGCGGGGTGACGGCGAACCGCATCGCGCGATGGAACGGCACGGCGTGGTCGGCGCTGGGGACGGGCATGAACGACACGGTCTACGCCCTCGAGGTGCTCGACCACCGCACCATCGCCGTCGGGTGGTCCTCTCCCTCCAACGTCGCCGTGCTGTCGCTCACGGGTCTGGTGTCCATCACCTCGCAGCCGACCGACGCCTCGCCGATCCCCGGTGGGGTTGCCGCATTCAGGGTTCAGGCGTCGGGGAGCGAACTGTCGTACCGCTGGCGGCGCAACGGCGTCGACTTGTTCGATGACTCGCGCCTGTCGGGCACCTCGACCGCCACCCTCACGCTCATGGGCGTCTCGAATGCCGATCAGGGGTTGTACTCCTGCATCGTCACCAATCCATGCGAATCTCGCGAAAGCCAACCTGCTCAACTCAGGCTGGTGTGCATCGGCGATTACAACCAGGACGGCGGCGTCGACGGCGCCGACGTCGAGGCCTTTTTCATCGATTGGCAGAACGGCCTCGTCGAGGCCGACGTCAACCAGGACGGCGGTGTCGACGGCTCAGATATCCAAACGTTCTTCGTGGCGTTACAGGCAGGGTGCTGAGCAATGGGTGGAAGGGGGTGACGCGCAACGCGGCCTTGGCTCGCACCCATCGCGGAGCGATTCCCGAGAGTAGCCGGAGGTGGAGGCGCTCCGCCGACACCCCCGGAACGACGCCGGCCAACGCCCCAACCGCGAAGCGGTTTCCGTGGAACGCGGTCATCTCATCCGACATCGACGCGCAGGCATCGGCCGTTCCCGCGGCGACCCCTTCGGGGTCGTGCGTAATGCATCGCGCTGTCCGGTGGTGGCGACGAAGCGTCGCCGCCACCGGCTACGTTCGGAAATCGCTTCGCGATTGAACAACGCCACCCGCGCCGCTGATCCGCCTCACCGCCCCGTCGCCCCTCCCAGGTGCCGCTTGAGGAACCCGATCATCCGCCCCTGCATCATCTTCACCGTCGCCGGGTCCGCCACCACGTGCGTGTGACCCGCCAGGGGCAGGAACTCGAACTCCCGCCCGTGCTTGAACAACTCCCTCGCCATCTTCAGCGCGTGCATGAAGTAGACGTTGTCGTCGGCCGTGCCGTGCACGATCAAGAGCGGCACCTTCAGGTCCTTGCAATAGGTCAGCACGTCCGCCGCGCGGTACCCCTTCTGGTTCTCGCTCGGCAGCCCCATGTACCGCTCGGTGTAGTGCGTGTCGTAATCCTCCCACGAGCACACCGGCGCGCCCGCCACGCCCGCCTTGAAGACGTCCGGTCGACGCATCGTCGCCATCGCCGAGAAGTACCCGCCGAAACTCCACCCCGTGATCCCCACCCGCGACAGGTCCATCTCCTTGTACCGCTCGCCGAGCAACTTCACCGCCCGCGCCTGATCCTCCAACGGCAGCGTCATCAAGTCCAAGTGCACCGAACGCTCCCACGCCCGCCCCCGCCGCGGCGTGCCCCGCCCGTCCACGCTCACCACGATGAACCCCTGATCCGCGTACCACTGCTGCAGCAAGTACCCCATCAGCGCATCGTTCACCGTGTTCGACGTCGGACCGCCATACACCGACACGATCACCGGATAGCGCTTGCTCGCGTCGAAGGTGCGGGGACGAACGATCGCCGCGTAGAACGCCCGCTCCTCGCCCACCAGGTTCCCCACCCGCGTCACTTCCAATCGCGGCACGAAGCCCGGCGATTCCGCCTTCGACTCCACCCGACCCGCCAACGTGCCGTCCACGCGACGCACCTGCCACTCCATCGCACCCTCCGCCGGGTTGCGGCTCTCCACCCGCACCGAGCAGTCGTCGCTGAACGTCGCCCCGTGCAAGCCGGGCACGTCAATCACCATCTCGGGCGCCGATCCCGGCGCAAGCCCGATCCTCGCCACCCCGGTCCGCGTGGGCACCGGCGACACCGTCACGTACGCGACGTTCCTCGCCGCATCGACCGCCAGCAGTTCCTGCATCGGGAAGCCCGCCGGCGTCACCACGTGGCGCAGCGTCCCGCCGCGGTTGCGAAGTTCAAGCCGCGGGAAGTCCGACCCCGGCACGCCCCCCTCGTACGACTCGGTCACCCACAGGAAGCCGCTGCCGTCCTCGAGCCACTTGGGCGTGCCCTTCTCGATGTTCAGCCACGCCGCGTCACGCTCGGTCATCATCGCCGTCGTTACGCCCGTCCGCTCGTCGACCGACAGCAGCACCTGCTCGGTCTGCAGTCGGTTCTGCACCAGCACGGTGAGCGGCGC
>CAIYWI010000090.1 GCA_903929885.1 uncultured Phycisphaerales bacterium | reverse complement strand
CACGCCCTCTTTTGCCCAAACCGTCGGCGACACCCTCTGGCATCGCACGCAATCGCTCGAATACCGCGAGGACGGCTCGGCCCTCTTCCGCTGCCGCGTCGCGGGCTTCGATGAAATCAGCTGGTGGATCCTCTCGCACGGCCCCAACTGCCGCGTCGTCGAGCCGCCCGCCCTCCGCGACCTCGTTCGCGACCTGGCCGCGCGCACCGCGGCGTTGTACTGACGCCCAAGCACCCAGGACTCAAGACCCACGAGTTCTCCTTGATCGAGCACCCCTCTGCCGCGGGCGCCAGGGTCTTCGAGGCGTGCGTCCAGAATCGAACGCCGGGGGCGTACCGGCTCTTCTGGTGCTACGGGCCTGAGAAGGGCGAGATCATGATCATCGCGATCACGCCGCACCCGTAAGCCGGCTTCAGCGTTCTGGCCGCGCCTTCCGCCGGCTACCGCCCGTACTCCGCGATCATCGCCGTGAGCTCACGGAGTCCGATCGCCTCGACGCGCTCGCTCCTTGGGTACCGCTCGCTGCCGCCGTACACGATGAACGAGCGCGACGGCTTGAGGTCCTCACGCGCGTGGTGGAATCCCTTCTCCAGTGTTGGAGCCAGGCCACGCTTGATCTCGATGACCCAACGCTCGCCGCCGGGCATCTCGATGAGGAGATCCACCTCGGCGCCCGCCGACGTGCGGTAGAACCACGGCCGAGCCTGCCCGGGCAGCACCGACAGCAGGTTCTCGATGGCGAACCCCTCCCAGCTCCGTCCCGCGATCGGATGGCCGAAGACCTCGTCGCGGGTGGTGAGACCGAGCAGGGCGTGGACGAGCCCGGGGTCGCGAACGTAGACCTTGGGGGACTTGACCAGCCGCTTGCCGACGTTGGCGTGGAACGGCTGCAAGCGGCGCACGAGCAGGAGATCCACGAGCAGATCCAGGTACGCAGCGACGGTCTTCCCATCGACCGCGAGCCCGCGTGCCAGCTCGGCCGCATTGAGCAGGCCGCCTTGGACATGGCAGAGCATCGTCCAGAACCGCCGCAGCGTCTCGGCCGGCACCCGCGGCCCCAGTTGCGGGATGTCGCGTTCCAGGTACGTGCGGATGAAGTTCTCGCGCCAGACCGCGCTCGCTCGGTCGCTCTCGGCCAGAACGCTGTCGGGGAACCCGCCCCGAAGCCAGAGGGCCTCCTGCTCGGCGGGCTCGACCTCCAGCACATTCAATGGGCCGAGCTCGACGTAGGCGATGCGCCCGGCCAGGCTCTCGCTGCTCTGCTGAAGGAGGTCGATCGAGGCCGAGCCCAACAGGAGGAACTGCCCGGCCCTGTGGCCGGCGGCACGGCGCTGGTCGATGATCCCTCGCAGCACCTGGAAGAGCCGCGGCACACGCTGCACCTCGTCGAGGATCACGAGCCGCCCGGTTTGGCCCGCAAGGTAGAGCTCGGGGTCGGCGAGCTTCTCCTGGTCGCTGGGCAGCTCCAGATCGAGATAGGTCGTTTCGCCCCCGCCGCGGCTCGCCGCGATCGCCTTGGCGAGCGTGGTCTTGCCCACTTGGCGTGGTCCGAGAATTGCCACCGCCGGGAACTGCCCAAGCAGCTCCTCGATCATTGGCTGGGCGATTCTGGGCTTCATCCTTGCAATCATGGAGAACAATACCACGATTGCAAGGATGAGACAAGCCCAACGAACGCCTGTTGGACAGCATCCGCAGGATGATCCGGCCCGCCGCGACCTGGTGCGACACCTCGCGGCACAAGCCGCGGCGTTGGACCGACGCCGATCGTCGCCCGCTCCAATGCCATCGCTTGAGCCGCGCCCTCCGCCAGCCCGCCTCGGGCGTCCCCTCGTTGAGCCGTGGGCGCGGCCCGGCTCTGCGGGCAAGCCCTAAGTACACGAGCGCCGACTCGCGCCACCGCCCTACTCCCCACGAGACCACGACCGCCGAAGCGGTCGTCGAGGAAGAGAGTTCAACCTCTCACTCGAGATGGCTCAGCCAACCCAGGCACGTCACGGCCGCCCACCGGTCCGGGAGCCATCGCCTGAGGTCGGGGCCGCTCTCGTGCGGCACGTGCGTCAACGCCTGCGTCAAAGAACGTTGGGGGTCGACGCCGTGACGCTTGCATGTCGCCGTCAGGCTCAACAGGATCGCTGCCGCCTCGCTGCCGCGTTCGTTGTCCACGAACAAGCTGTTCTTGCGGTCGTTCACCGCCAGCAGCGGCAAGGTGACTGATCCGGCAGCGATCGTGCCGCGTCACCGGCTGCCATCACCCATCCCATCCTCACCCATCCCGCACCCGCCCCTCCCAACGGTCCCCTACCCTCCCTCGAATGTCCCTTCGTTACAAGTCGCGCCTCCTCACGCACCTCAAGCACGAGGCGTACATGCCCACGCGGCTGGGCGAACTGGCCAAGGACCTCAACATCCCCGCCGAGGAACTCGCCGACTT
>CAIYWI010000089.1 GCA_903929885.1 uncultured Phycisphaerales bacterium | reverse complement strand
GTACGAGGCGTTGTTGAGGCCGTTGCCCCACTGCGCGTCGTCCTGCGTGATGTAGTGGCACTCGGCGTAGTACTGCGCGTTGGCGTTCTGCGCGGGCAGCACGTCGGCGGTGTTCACCTGCAGGCGGCGCGCGATATCGCCGGTGAAGGGGGCGGCGCTGAAGGGGTACGGGAAGACGCCCGTGGCGGGATTCACCTGCGAGCGGGGACCGAGCAAGCCCTGGCTGCCGTTGAGGCCCGCGCCGTAGGCATCGGAGCAGTTGGGACCCAGCGCCGCGCCGCCGGCGGAGGGCATCTGGCAGGTGCCGCAGGTCGCGCTGTTGGTGGAGGCGAACCCGTGCTTGAGCCACGACTGGCCGACCTGCTCGAAGCGGCCGTCCTTGAGCCGGTAGAGATTCTGGGCGATGACGGGGTGGCGATTGGTGCTCGACACCCACATGGCGTCGGCGTCGCCCTTGTTGCAGGCATCGGTGCCCACCGCATAGGCCGCGGTGTTGCCGACGGTGGCGTAGTACGCGATGTCGATCAGCTCGGCGACCCACACGTCGGGCCCGAGGGAGGGAGGCGGCGGCGCGGTCTCGAGCGACACGTTGATCGAGTACGCGCCAGCCGAGTTGCCGAAGCCCGACACGCGGATGTAGTACGTGCGGCCCGCGACCATGGACGCCGTCACCCGCGACTGCATCCCGCACTGGTCGTCGTTGCAGGCCAGGGCGTTGCCGAGCGATCCCGGACAGCCCGAGTGGATGCTCAGCACGGTGTCCCACGCTGCGCCGCCGCACGTCTCGACCACGAGCGCGTCGTTGCCGGTGGCGACGTACTTGTACCAGACGTCGGGCGAGGAAGCGCTGCTGCCGCAACCGCTGTTGCCGTCATTGGTGGCGCCGATGGTGGTGCCTGAATGCGTGCCCAGGCCGATCAGCGGGGCGGCGGCGCACGAATCGGACTGGCCGCTGGCGGCGGAAGCCGCCAACCCGGCGACCAAGGCGAGCACGCAGACGGAGGTGAACGGGCGACTCGAAAGCATGGGCGACGAACTCCTGAGCTGTTTGGGACGGTCCACGCGGGCACGCACGCAGACCCCGAGGGCGGGCCCTGGGCCGCCAGCCTCGGGGTTTCCTGAGTGTACTGACAGGCCTTGGGGAGCGGTTGCCTGAATCTCGACGGATGGCCAATGTTGGCCGACCGAGCAACGCTCGGCGGGCCGCAAGACCGAACTTCGTTCGAACAGGCGCATCCCGCGCGGCCCATTCTGAACACGATCTTCACGGAAAGGCAGCGCCTTCACACTACCATGTTCGCTTCTTCACGATACGTTCGTCGTTCATTCGGTGATCCGCTCGGTGCGGCCATCCTCCGACGACGAACCGGCGACCACGAATCGGGTTGAACCCCGCGTCGAACCCCAACGGAGCCCAGATCTCATGACCCCTCTTGCCCTCTTGACGCTCGCGGCCTTCACCTCGATCACCCCCGCCAACGCCCATGTCGACCTCGGTGCGACTCCCGGCGTCGACGCTCGCAAGGCGTACGCGGCCGAACTGGCCGGCGATGCCGCGGGTCGGACTTCCCTGCTCGCCGACGAGGGCTCGAGCGGGTTCGTCAAGGGCAAGTTCACGCTCAGCGACGGCGGCCCCAACACGCTGATGATCGGCGGCTTCATCCAGAGCCGCTATCAGGCCAACTTCCGCGACACCGCGTCGAGCGACAGCGACTACACGGGCGGGTTCCAGATCAACCGCGCCCGCCTGAAGTTCAACGGCTCGGTGTGGGACAAGGCCTTCACCTACAACATCCTCACCGAACTGGTCTCCTCCAGCGGCTCGGCCACGCTGCTTGACGCAGAGGCCAAGTACACCTTCGAGAACAAGGTGTACGTCCGCGCCGGGCAGTTCAAGCCCATGTTCAACCGCGAGGAGCTCATCAGCGACGTCTACCAGCTGACGGCCGAGCGGTCCACGACCAACTCGGTCTTCTCGCTCACCCGCACGCAGGGCGCGGGCGTGGGCTGGAGCGGCTCGCAGTTCCGCGCCGCCGCGGACATCCACGACGGCGGAAAGGCCCTCAACACCGAGTTCGACAGCAGCAAGGAAGCCGACTTCGCCATCACCGCCCGCGCCGACTGGATGTACGCGGGCGACAACTTCAAGCGATACGACGACTTCACCTCGTGGCGCGGCGCCTCCTACACGGGCATGATCGGCGCCGCCCTCGACTGGGAGACCTTCGGCGACACGGGCGGCGGCGCGGCCGACAAGGAAGTCCTCGGCGCCACCATCGACGCCTCGATGGAAGGCGACGGCTGGAACGCCTTCGCCGCGTTCATCTACCGCAACACCTCGCCCGACGCGGGCGAGGATGTCACCGACTACGGCCTTCTGGCCCAGGCCGGCGTCTTCGTGACCGACCAGACCGAGCTCTTCGCCCGCTACGACGGCATCTTCCCCGATGACGCCAGCGGCCCGGACAACTTCAACGTGGTCACCGCGGGTTCCAACTACTACCTCTCCCCGCAGAGCCACGCCGCCAAGCTGACCGGCGACGTGGTCTGGTACCTCGATGCCGAGTCCGAGTCGGCGCTGGTGCCCACCAGCACCAACCTCAACCTGCTGCCCGACACCGAGGGCGATCAGGTCGCGGTGCGGCTGCAGCTCATCGTGCTCTTCTGAGCCGGCCCGCCACACACACGCACCACTCCTTTGCGATATGGAAGCCCGGGCGACTTCGCCCGGGCTTCCTGTCCATCCGGACCGATCGATTCTCGACTCTCGTCGGCCCGGCCGCCGATAAGGACGGGCGTCGGTCGCTACGCTTTCGCGGCGGCCGATCTCCCGAAGCAACGCCATGGTCTTTCGCTCCATCGATTCCCTCAAGTCCGCCCTTGGCGCGTCCGTGCTGGTGCGTGCCGCCGCGCCCGCGTCCCTCACGGGGCAGGTGAGCATCGACTCCCGCGCCGTGTCGCCCGGAAGCGTCTTCATCGCCATCAAGGGCGATCGCACCGACGGCCACCTCTACCTTCAACAGGCCGTCACCGGCGGGGCCTGCGTGCTCGTGGTCCACGATCCTGCCGCCGTCCCCCCCGCCGCGTCGCTGGGGAGGGGCGTCACCGTGCTGCAGGTGCCCAACACCGCGGCGGCACTGCTTCGCCTGGCCGCCGCCCACCGCAAGACGCTCGACGGCACGCAGGTGATCGCCGTGGGCGGCAGCAACGGCAAGACCACGACCTGCCGCCTGCTGCAGGCCGTGCTGGGCGGCTCCCTCCGAGGCACGGCCAGCCCCAAGAGCTTCAACAACGCCGTGGGCGTGCCCCTCACCATCCTCGGGGCCAAGAAAACAGACCAATTCCTCATCTGCGAGGTGGGCACCAACGCGCCCGGCGAGATCGCCCCGCTGGCCGCCGTCATCGAGCCCGACATCGCCGTCATCACCAGCATCGGTCGCGAGCATCTCGAGGGGCTGGGCAGTCTCGAGGGCGTCATCGCCGAGGAGGCTCGCCTGCTGCATGCCCTCAGGCCCGGCGGCATGGCGGTGGTCACCGCCGATTGCCCCGCCCTGCTCGACGCCATCGCACCGCTCTTTGCCGCCAAGCAGCCCGCGTCCATGGGCGCCCCTCGCACGCTGCTCACCTTCGGCCGTGCCGCCTCGGCCGACCTTCGCGCCACCGACATCGAGGTCACGCCCGAGTCGACCGCGTTCCTGCTCAACGGACGCGAGCGTCACTCGGTGCCCATGCCCGGAGCGCACAACGCCTGCAACGCTGCGGCGGTCATCGCCGTGGCCCGCCGCCTCAAGCTCGGCCCCGAAGCGATCCAAGCGGGCTTGGCCACCGCCAAGGGGCCCGACATGCGGATGCAGCGATCGGTGGTCGGGGGCGTGCACTTCATCAACGACGCCTACAACGCCAACCCCGACTCGACGCTTGCCGCCATCGACACGTTTCGCCTCGCCTTCGCCCCCGCGGCGACGGACGGGCGCCGGGTGCTGATCCTGGGCGACATGCTCGAGTTGGGCCGCGCCGCGCCCGACCTCCACCGCGAGATGGGCGAGGCCGTCGCCCGCGCGGGCTGCTTCGATCTGGTGGTGCTGGTGGGTTCCCTCGCCCTCAATGCCGCCTCACCCATCGCCGCCGGCGGACGCGTGCAGGTGTCGTGCCACCCCGACGCAGGGCCTTCGCATGCAGCCACGATCGCGGCCCTGCTGCAGCCCAACGACATCGTGTTGCTCAAGGCATCGCGAGGCACGGGTCTGGAACGGATCATCGAGGCGATGGGGGGTCGCTAGCCCGTGGTCGAACCCCGCGATGCCTCTGCCGCAACGGCTGGAATCTGAGCATCATGGCCATCCCTCTCCACTCCCACCCCTCCCACACGCACGCGACCGTCTTGGCGGCGTGCCTGGTCGTGCCGCTGCTGGGCGGCTGCGGCTCGACCATCCGGGCGGACTTCGAGTCGGCCGAACCTGCCGCCAGAAACGCGGCGATCGTCGATGCCGCCGCCCGCAACGACCGGGCCGCCATCCCGAACCTGGTCCGGATGCTCGAGAGCGACGACCCGGCGACGCGGTCGCTGGCCATCTCGGCCTTGGAGCGGCTGACCGGCCGCACGCACGGCTATGAAGCGTGGGAGACGCCGCAGCGACGCGATGAAGCCGTGACCCGCTGGAGACAGGAACTCGGCCAGGATGCCGGGGCCCGGTGACCCTCGCCCGCCAGACCCTCGATCAACAGACCGAGCCGCCCGGGCCTTCATACCCTTTGGCAGGTTCCATGGGTTCCGCCTTTCAATCCCCGCGAGCGACCACCGCCCCGGACGGCGCGGCGGTGTGCATCGAGTTGGCGAGCAATCCCGCCTATCTCTGCTCGGTGCGTTCCATGATGGGGGTCGTCTGTCGCCGCATCGGATTTGGCGACGCGGCGACCTCCAAGGTGGTGTTGGCCGTGGACGAAGCGTTGGCGAACGTGATGAAGCACGGGTACGAGCGGCGACTGGATGGACGAATCTGGCTGCGGGCCGCACGCGAGACGCGAGAGACGGGCGAGGGGATCCGGGTGGTGATCGAGGATGAAGGCAGGCAGGTCGACCCGTGCGACATCAAGAGCCGCGACCTCGAGGACATCCGTCCGGGAGGGCTGGGGGTGCACATCATCCGCGAGATCATGGACGACGTGCGGTACGAATGCCGCGACGGCAAGGGGATGCGACTGACGCTCTTCAAGCGTCTTGACCGGGGTGCCCGCGACCCTTCGACGACTGGAGGCTGTGTTGGCTGACAAGAGTTCCCTCACGATTCGGGTGGAGACGCGGGGCGAGGCGTCGGTGGTCGCGCCTGCGGGCGAGGTGGGCTACCACGAGGCCCCCGCCCTCCGATCCGCCCTCCGCGAATCGCTCGATCGCAAACCCTCGCGCCTCATCGTCGACCTGACGGGCATCCACTACATGGCCACGCCCGGCCTCGCCACGCTCATCGAGGCGTTGCAGATCTCCAAGCGCACCAACGTGGTGCTGGTGCTCTGCGGCCTGACCGACCGCGTGCGCGCCGTCTTCGAGATCGCCCGCCTCCAGACCGTCTTCCGCATCGCCCCCGACGTGGACGCGGCCACCACTCTCTGATCATCTCGATGGACTCCTCGATCGCCAGACTCCTCCTGCTGCCCGTCGAGTCGCTGGGCGCGATGACGCTGGGCGCGTTGCGGCATGTCGGCGCGGCCACGTGGCTCGCCATCGACACGCTGGCGTGGCTCGGCCGAGGCATCGCTCTCCGACGGGTGCGACTGGGCGTGGGGGGCATCGTCGCGCAAATCGTGCGGATCGGCGTCCGGAGCGTCTTCATCGTCTCGCTGGTCTCGGCGTGCGTGGGGCTCATTCTCGCCTTCCAACTCGCGCCGCCCCTCGAGGACTTCGGCCAAAAGGAGAATGTCGCCCGCATCATCGGCGTGGCGATCCTGCGCGAACTGGGCCCGCTCATCGGCGCCATCGTGCTCACCGGCTTCGCCGGGGCGTCGATTGCGGCGGAGATCGGCACGATGGTCGTCAGCGAGGAGATCGAGGCCCTCGAATCGCTCGCGCTCGACCCGGTGCGGTTCCTGGTGGTGCCTCGCGTGGTGGCCTCCATCATCAGCATGACCATCCTCGCGGTGATCGCCGATGTCGTGGCCATCGTCTCGGCCCTGGGCATCTCCATGCTGGTGCTCGACATCCCGCAAGCCACCTTCCTCGCCAATCTCTTCGATCAGGCCAAACTGGTCGACTTCGTCACCGGCGTGGCCAAGGGGACGGTCTTCGGTGCGCTCATCGGCATCATCGCCTGCGTCAACGGGCTTTCGGTGCAGGGCGGAGCGGCGGGCGTCGGCCGGGCCACCACCTACACCGTCGTGCAGTCCGTGCTCGCCATCGTCATCGCCGACCTGGCCTTCACCGCCGTCTTCTACGCCCTCAAGCTCGTTTGACGCGGTCCGGGACGGGAGCCCTCGCCAAGCTTCCTACACTGGAGCCCATGGCATCACGCCCTCGCAAGAAGCGTTCGTTCCCCTCCCCACGCATCGCGGTGGTCTACAGCCGCTACAACCACTCGATCACCGAATCGCTGGTCCTGGCCGCCGTCGAGACGTGCGCCGAACGCACCGGCTACACCCCCGCCGTCTTCGAGGCCCCCGGGTCGTATGAACTGACCGCCCTGTGCATGGCCGCGGCTCGCACCGGCCGCTTCGACGGCATCGTCGCCCTCGGCTGCATCATCAAGGGCGAGACCAGCCACGATCAGCACATCGCCCAAGCCGTCGCTCACGGCCTGACCAACGTCACGCTGCTCACCGACGTGCCGGTGGCCTTCGGCGTCCTCACCACCAACAACGCCAAGCAGGCCCGCGAACGGGCCGGGCTGGGCAAGGACCCGTCGTCCAACAAGGGACACGAGGCCATGTCGGCCCTGCTCGACACCATCGTCTCCACCCGCATCATCCATCATCCGGAACTCGCCGCGGAGATCGCCGCCGAAGGCGGCCTCGCGCCCCGACCCGACAAGGCCGCCGGCGGAGGAAAGCGGCGATGAACGACCGCAAGGACTCCAAGGGCGAATCCCTCCGCCGCCTGGCTTTCGACGAGTTGTACCTGCTGCCCGGCACGCAGGAACGCGGCGAGTCCACCGTTGACATCGAGGCCGAACTCGAGGCCCTGGCCCCCGTCGACCGCGAACGCGTCATGCGCATGGCCCTGCGTCGCCTCGCGTTCCAGATTCTCTTCGAGATGGACGCTCGCGGCATCGAGGATGAAGCGTTCATCACCGACACGGTGTCGCGGGTGGAGGGACTGGGTCCCAACGCGGCCGCCCTCGCCGTATCGCTCGTGAAAGGCGCGCTGGCCGGACGCAAGACCGCCGACGAGGCCTTCCGCACCCTCGCCCCCGAGTGGCCCACGCACCGGCTCGCCGGCGTCGACCGCGCCATCCTGCGGCTGTGCCACCACGAGTTGACCGCGGGCGCCAACCCCGCGGCCATCGTTCTCAACGAGGCCGTGGAACTCGCCAGGCACTTCAGCACCGACCGCTCGCCGGCGTTCATCAACGCGCTGCTCGACAAGATCGCCAAGGGCACGGCCGCGGCCGGGGAGGGGGGCTGATGGCCTTCTTCAAGTCGCTGGTCGACAAGATCCGACAGGGGTTCGACAAGGGACTCGAGAAGACGCGCGAGGCCTTCATCAGCGGCGCGCAGGGGCTTCGCAACCTTCTGCTGGGCAGGGCCCTCGACGACGCCCTCATCGATCAACTGCAAGCCACGCTCCTGCGAGCCGACGTGGGGCTGGCCACCACGACTCGACTGATCGATCGCATCCGCGCCGACTTCAAGGCCGGCACGATCAAGAGCGGCGATCAGGTGCTTGATTACCTCCGCGCCGAACTCAAGGCGCTCTGGCCCCCCGAGGATCGGGCGTTGCGGTTCGCCGCGCCGGGAACGGGACCCACCGTCATCCTCATGACGGGCGTCAATGGCGTCGGCAAGACCACCAGCATCGCCAAGCTCTGCCGCGCCCTGACCGGCGAGGGCAAGACGGTGCTGCTGGGCGCGTGCGACACCTTCCGCGCCGGCGCCGTGCACCAGCTTGAAGTGTGGGCCCAGCGACTGGGGGTCGAAGTCGTCAAGGGACAGCAAGGCGGCGACCCCGCGGCGGTGGCCTTCGACGCCTGTGCCGCCGCCAAGGCACGCAAGGTGGATGTGCTCATCCTCGACACCGCCGGGCGGCTGCAAACGCAGGATCCGCTGATGCGCCAGCTTTCGAAGATCCGGGCGGTGGCGGCCCGACAGATCGAGGGTGCGCCGCATGAGACGCTGCTGGTGCTCGACGCCACCAGCGGACAGAACGCGCTGCGGCAGGCCGAGGAGTTTCACAAGGCCGCGGGTGTCACGGGCATCTTCCTCAGCAAACTCGACGGCACCGCCAAGGGAGGCATCGTCATCGCCATCCGCGAGACCACCTCCATCCCCGTCAAGTACATCGGCGTGGGCGAAACGCCCGACGACGTGCAGCCCTTCGACCCCGGCGCGTTCATCGACGCCCTGCTCAACGTCGAACCTGCGACGTGAGGACCGCACGATGGCAGCACCCAAGCGAGGCGATTTTCTCTTCCTGCTCCTGATGCTGCTGGTGGGCACCGGCGCGGCCGCGTTCGCCTTGGTCTTCACTCGCCTTGGCTTTGGCGCGGGACTTCTTCACGAGTGGCTCCGCCAATGGGGCATCGCCTTCGTCGCGGCCTTGGTCGCCTGCGTGCTCGCGGGGCCGACTGTTCGCGCCGTGGTGTCGTGGGTGACGCGATGACGCACGGTCGGTTCGCGATGGGTGCGGCTCTCAACCGGGGGTAGCCGCGAAACGCGGCAACCCCCG
>CAIYWI010000088.1 GCA_903929885.1 uncultured Phycisphaerales bacterium | reverse complement strand
CGGGGGTTGTGCACCTCGATGCCCGCCTCGCGACGGGGCTGGCCCACGCCGAAGGCCGTGTTGATCGTGACGTTGAACGACAGCGTCCAACTCTGGTTGTAGTTGTTGGTGAGGGGGCTCGCGCCGCCGTCGTTGCTCAGCCAGCCCACGTGCTTGTTGGCGAAGCCGCCCACCGTGCCCGCCGCGAACTCCTCGCGAACCCCGAAACTCGGGAACGCGTTGGTGACATGGCTCACGGCGGTCGGGAAGTCGTTCCACAACTTCTGGTAGTTGAAGCTGTTGACGGTCGACATGTCGATCGCCATCGCGCTGCCGGCAAACGCCATGACAGCCACGCCCATCACGCACACGTTCTTCATGCCTGTCTCCTCTTCTCTCGCTGCCTGAAGGCCCCACGTGCGGAAACACGCGACACCCCTTGGATTGAACGCAACTCGCCACCACAGGCGAGCTGGTGCCAACACGGGTCCGATCACCCGGTGGAAACGGTTTCATTCTGAACGGTTATCGGTTTCTTGTCAAGACCTTAAGGGCGTGATTCGAGACCTTTTCTCGGCCCTCTGGTTCTCGGACGCGCCGTCACGGCCGGGGGAGTCCCAGTCGCTCTGTTCCCGCCCTCACGTACGGGTGCGAGTGGAACAGCCGCCACACCAACCCCGACCGCGCGTTCTCGATCGCCACCAGCATCGGGCCCTGATCGATCGCCACGAAGTCGTCCGAGGCCCAGCCGCGGTCGAGATTGATCGCGTCCGCGAAGCCGTAGCCGCCGGTCGCCGGGTCATGCCAGATCAACGGCCGACCGTCAGGCCCCGCAAGCGATGCCAAGTGCCTCAGCGCCGCCACCGACCGGGCCGGATCGAACATGATCGAGGTGCCCGCGGCGTACGGAGCCACCGTGCCGTCGCCCGGGTCGTCCTTGGGCCGCTCGACGGCGTAATCGATCAGCGGCGTGGCCCCGGGCATCGCCAGCGGTTCCGGAAACACGCCCGGCACGCAATAGCCCCCAGGACAATCCGAGGCCGTGAACCCCCACGCGTCAGGCCCGAGCGTGCGAAGCGACGGGGCGTAGTCCATCGCCTTGCGCTGGTGCAGGAGCGTCATCCGCCGCGAGTTCTCCCACCAGTCGACGCGGGCCCGCCGTTCCGGAGTGAACCCGGCGACGGCGGGGTTGTCGGGTCCCATCGCCGCGTAGTTGATCCAGCAGTGGCTGAACTGGTTCACGAACAGCGCGCCCGAGTACGGAAACCATACCACCGGGTCGTTGCCGGTTCGCCCCAGCGTGCGTCGAAGGCGGTAGTAGTCGGCGGCCTCGAGCCGCTTGGCAGGGTCCGGGGCGCACGCGCCCAGGAACGCCACCAACCGATGTTCGCACCCCGAATCGACCCACGAGTACGGGAGGAGCGAGCCCGCGCCGGATGCATCCTCGAGCGATGCCGGCTTCCAACCGAGCGAAATGAACTTGCGTTGCCACACGTTGCCCGCCTCGTCGCCCGAGCGAAAGAAGGTGAAGTCCGCGGCCGCGAACAAGGCGTCGGCCTGCGGGGCCAGTTCCGGCCCGAAGTAGGCCGACGCGGTCAGCACGCCGCAGAACAGCAACGCCGAATCGATGGTGCTCACGACGTGCTCGAGCGAACCCTTGTGGACGCCGCCGGTGGGGGCGTCGATGAAGTGCTGGAAGAAGCCTGCCTTGCGGATGGCCGGGTCGGCGGCCAGGGACCTGAGGATGAGCGAGGCCCGCAAGAGGCCTTGCTCTCGCGTGATCCAGCCGCGTTCGACGCCGATGGGCAAGGCGCTGAGTTGGAAGCCCACGCCCGCGACGCTCGCGATGGACGGGTTGCTCGCCCGGTCGGGCACGAGGCCGGTGGCGGGGTTGGCCCCTTCCCAGAGGAACCGGAACGAGCCGCGTTGAACCGAGTCGAGGAACGCCTCGTCGGATGGGCTGAAGGCAAACGGTGGTCGGGGTTGTTCCGGCGGCGAGGTGACGGCCGGTGTCGAGGCCCGGGGCGAAGCAGTGGTCGCACAGCCGACGAGCGCCAACGCGACGGAAGCGAGAACGCCCCCGACAGTGAGGGGAAGCACGCGGTGGCGAGGCGGGCGGCTTCTGGTCATGGCGACGACTCCTGGTTCGCGCGGACTGTACGAGGCGGCGGGCCCCGCGTGGGTATCATGCGGGCGTGAAGCCGCGTGGCAAATCGTCGGAGGGGCCCTTCTCGATCCAGGACGTGGCCGATGCCGCCAAGGTGTCGATCGCGACCGTGTCGCGGGTGCTGAACAACCCCGAGTTGGTGGCCGAGGGAACGGCCAAGAAGGTCCGCGAGGTGATCGAGCGGCTGAAGTACAAGCCCAATCCGTTCGCCCAGGGGTTGATCACTCGCTCGAGCCGCGTGTTGTGCTTCGCCCTGCCCGACATGTCGGGCGAGTTCTACAGCGAGCTCATCCGCGGCGCGGACGCCAAGGCCCACCAACTCGGTTACCACCTGCTGGTGAGCAGCGAGGCGAGAGGAACCCCGCGATCCGCGGAAGAAGCCACGCGTGGGCCGGGCCTCGGGCTGGCCGATGGGTTGGCCATCATGATCACCGAGCCGCAGGCGCTGGCCTGGCGGGGCACGGGCGACGACCAGACGCCGGTGGTGCTCATCGATGTCGAGGTCGACGGGCTCGACTGCGTGCTGGTGGACAACGCCACGGGCACCGCGCAGGCCGTGTCGCACCTGCTCGAACGCGTGCCGGCCTCGCGGCTGTACTTCGTGGGCGGGCCGGCGGCCAACTTCGACACTGCTGCCCGCGCGGCCGCCTTTCGCGAGTCGCTCGCGAAGGCCGGGCACGAGCTGCGCGAGGATCAGGTGGCCTTTGGCCGCTACGACGTGTCGTGGGGAGCGACGTGGATGAAGTCGCGCCGTGGCGGCGGCCGCCGCGGGCCTATCGGCGTCCTGGCCGGCAATGACGAGATTGCGCTGGGCGTGCTTCAGGCAGCGGAGGATCTCTCGCTCGAGGTGCCCGGCGACGTCAAGGTGGTGGGGTTCGACGACACCAGACTCGCGTCGCTGGTGCGGCCGCGCCTGTCGAGCGTGCGGGTGCCGCTGGCCGACGTCGGAGCCGCCGCCATCGATCTCCTGGCCACCCGGATCGAGGACGCCGACCTCAAGCCCCGCCGCGTGCGGCTGGCGACCGAACTGGTGGTCCGGGCGAGCAGCGGGTCCTGAGTCGCGTGAGCAGTCGGGGCTGACGGCGGGCGGGGCAGGGGCTATACTTGCCCCCTGATCGCCGAGGTAGCTCAGCTGGTTTAGAGCGCTGGATTCATAACCCGGAGGTCGTGGGTTCGAGTCCCACCCTCGGCATTGAGGCTTGCAGCCCCGTTCACCGACCGCGAGGTCGAACCAAGGGCGTCGATGGCCTCCCCCTTGAACCTGTCCTTTGGAATCTCACGGGCGCCATGCTCGCCGTGTCGGCCGTGCTGTTGCGGTGAGCGTCCGGCGAAACGGTCGCCTGTTCCTACCATGGGCCCATGATTCCGACGCTCGCGATCATTCCCGCCCTCGGGGAGAGCAAGGGCATTCCCGGCAAGCACCTTCGCCCCTTCCTCGGCCGGCCGCTCTTGGTTCACAGCATCGATCACGCTCGCCATGCCCAGGGGGTTGCGAGCACCGTGGTCTCCACCGACGATGCCGCCATCGCCCGCGTGGCCCGCGAACTGGGCGTCGAGGTGATCGACCTCGCTGCCGGCCCTGCCGCCGGCCCCATGACCGATCTGGCCGACTTCGACTCGACACTGGCGCACGCCATCGGCGTCATGCGCAATCAACGCGGCGAGCGATTCGATCGCGTGGTCGTGCTCGATCCTGCCTCTCCGCTGCGTCGCGCCGATGAAGTGGACCTTGCGCTCGCCGCCTTCGAGCGTTCGCGAGCCGATTCGCTGGTGGCCGTCTGTGCAGCGCGAGACCCGATGTGGGTGTCGGAAGGCGAGGCCGGGCTCGGCACGTTGCGACGCGACGACGGGCCCGCGAGGTTCCGCGAGAACGGCTCGCTTCATGTCTTCACGGCCGAGGGATTCGAGCGTCACCGCAGCCGCGTGTTCGGACGGGTGGCGATGCACGAGATGCCCGCGTGGCTGGGCATGCGGCTCGAGTCGTCCGATGATTGGTCGACGCTCGAGTCCATCGGCGCGTCGCGTCGTTCCGGGCTGTGCGGGCCGGCCTTGGCTCGCGTGCGTCTGGTCGTCTTCGACTTCGACGGCGTGATGACCGACAACCGCGTGCTGGTGCTCCAGGACGGCACGGAGGGTGCGTCGTGCGACCGATCCGACGGCCTGGGCGTGGGCATGCTCAAGGCCGCGGGCATGCCGATGCTGGTGCTGAGCAAGGAGCAGAACCCGGTGGTGGGGGCGAGGTGCCGCAAGCTCGGCCTCGAGTGCCACCAGGGCATCGACGACAAGTTGACCAAACTGCGCGACCTGCTGGCCTCCCGTGGCATGACGATGGCCGACATCGCCTACGTGGGCAACGACATCAACGACCTGGCGTGCATGCGGGAGGCGGGGCTCCCCATCGCGGTGGCCGACGCCTACCCGCCGGTGCTCGCCGCGGCCAAGATGGTCACGGTCAAGCCGGGCGGGAAGGGGGCGGTGCGAGAGGTGTGCGACGCGTTGCTGGCGGCGAGGCGAGACCCGGCTTGAGCCCCCGCGATCAGCACCCCTGCTCCCAGTGCAGGAAGAAGAGCGAAGCGTCGCCGCCGTCGACGCCTCCGTCATGGTTCAGGTCGGCCGCGGCGTGTCCGGTTTCCCAGTCCTCGAAGAACGCCGCGATGTCGGCCCCATCGATGCCTCCGTCGCGATTGTGATCGCCCGGACATGGCGGGATTCGCCATTCGTGCGCCCCCATGTCCACGACGGCCATCCCGCCATCGCCGCCGGCAACGCCGGTGTCGGGCGAGTCGGGTGCGTCGACGAAGCGAGGCAGGCCGTCGAGGTCGGCGACGATTCCCGGCGGGAGCGACGTGTTGTCGCCGGCGTCGATGCAGGCCGAGCGACGATCGAGGCGAAGGTCGTCGTCCTCGGTGCCCGAGACGCCGTCGGCGCCGGCGGTGTCGATGAACATCGGCGAGCCAACCCGGTTGCCGACGCCCGGGAATGCCGAAGGGAGCGACGAGTGCTCGATCGACGCGCCGGCGTCGATCGCCGGGCCCGACCAGCGGTCGTTCCACACGATGCTGTTGCGAATGACGCTGCCGGTCAGGGGGCCTGCGAAGGAGGTCGTGTTGCCGGCCAGCGTGCAGTTGATGAGCGTGAAGGTGGAGCCCGACACGGCGATGCCGCCGCCGGAACCGGGCGAACCGGAGCGTCCCGAATGCACGTTGCAAAAGCCGCCGGATCCGCCCCCGCCCGGGCCGTTGCCGATGAACGTGCTGTTGGTGATCGTGGCGTTGGATCCCGCTTCGAGGGAGATGCCCCCGCCGTTGCCGCCGTTGCCGCCGTCCCATCCGAAGCCCGCCGTGCAGCTGCCGTTGCCGCCGTTGCCGCCGACGTTCTCGGCGATGATGCAGTCGGTGAGCGTGAGGGTCGAGCCGCGGCTGATGATGCCCCAGCCCGTGCCGCCGGGCTCCCCCATGGGGCCGGTGCCGTAGAGCGCCGTTTCGCCGATGGTGCGGGCAAGTCTGCACCGCGTGAGGCGAACGCTCGAGCCGTCGGCGGCCAAGAGCCCCGCGGCTGGGTGACTGCCGTACTGGAGGGGCAGGCGGCCGAGCATGTGCTCGATGACGCAGTCGGTGAGGTCGAGACTCGCCGCGAAGGCCTGCACGCCCCCGCCGATGTCGTTGGCGGCGAAGTCGGCGACGGCGTCGCGGATGGTGCACCCGATGATCGCGGCGGGTTGCGAGCCCCGTGCCGTGACCGTGACGACGCGGGAACTGTTGAGGGGCGAGTTGCCCAAATCCCCCGTGAGGATGGTGGGGTTGGCGAGCGGGTCGCGCTGCGAGGCGTCGGTTTCGATGCCGGCGAAGCCGCCGATGAGCGAGACGGCGGGCGGGACATCGAAGGCGAGATCGCGTCGCTGCGTGCCGCGGTCGGGGCGATACGCGCCGCGGGCGATCCAGAGTTCGACGGGACAGTTCGCGGCACGTGCGGCGTCGAGCGCATGCTGCAAGTCGTTGAAGGCGGTGCCCCATGCACGACCGTCGCCACCGTCGGGAGCGGCGGCGTCGACTCGAATGACCGAGGGGCAAAGGCGCATGGTCCAGAGCACCGCCTCTCGCCGCCCGGTGTCGCCGTTGCGGGCGGTGCCCACGACGCGGACCATCGTGGCGTCGCTCCAGACCCCTGCGGCTTCGGATGACGTGTAGCGTGACGGCAGGAAGGCGTGAAGGTCGACCCAGGACGAGGCCGTGCCTTTCCACACCGCGGCACGATCGGCGGTCGATGTCCTGGCGATTCCGGCCTGATAGTCGCCATGGATGGCGACGGCCGACGAGAACGTGGACCCCGTTGGGTGCAGGTCGATCCATGAAGCGGCGGTGCCGCTCCACATGGCGGCGCGGCGGATGTTCTGCCAGCGGATGTAGACGTGACCAACCTGCCGGCTGCCATTGGTGGCATAGGCAAGGCCCGCCTCCGCGTTCGACGGGTTCAGCGAGATCCACGACGCGGCCGACCCCGTCCACAGCGAAGCGTGCGTGGTGTCTCCGATGCGGGCGTAGCCGACCTGTTGGGAGCCGTCGGTGTCGTACGCGATGGAGTTGGTCGATCCTGGCGGACTGAGATCGACGAACGAGGCGGCGGTGCCGTGCCACAGCGCTGCGCGGTTGACGTCGTTGATGACCGCATAGCCGACCTGCTGCGAACCCCGGACGCCATGTGCGAACGACTGTCGGGCTCCCTCGGGATGGAGATCCACCCGCGATGCAGCCGTTCCGCTCCACAGGGCGGCACGGAAACTCTGCGGCGGAATCACGACGTACCCGACCTCATGGGTGTCGCTCATGGCGTTGACGGTCCCGATGACGCCGCCGGGGGGCGTGAGGTCGATCCAGCCGTAGGCCGAGTCGTTCCAGATGCACGCGCGCCCTGGTCCCTGACGAATCTCGCCGCCTTGCCGATCGCCGAAGGCGGCACGGCCGAACGACTCTTCAGCCCCGGGCGGATGGAGCGTCGTGACCGTCCACTGCGCCCCCGCGGGCATCGAGACGACCGAGGCGATGAGAATCGCGGCGCGCCACAACGCTGAAACAGCGCGAATCCGAGCCGATCGAAGCGCAACGATCACAACCATGGTTCGCTCCCTCGCTGGACGGCAAAGCGACCAGCCACCCGAAGCGAAGGGTAGGCGGCGATGAACGTCGGCCGGGAGGAGTCGCGAGGAAGGCGGGACCGGAACCGGTGCGGACCGCGGTCGCGGGGTGGCTTCGCGGGCTCACGCCCTGCAGGCGTTGACGTTGGCGAGGATGCGCTGCTTCTGGTCGACGGGCACGATGTCGAAGATCTTCTCGTTGAGGGAGAGGGCTTCGCGCTTGCGATCGATGTAGTAGGCGCACACCGCCATGACGTCGGCGATCCGCCAGTCGTAGACCGATGGCTCGACGAAGAGCGCGTTGGTCGACGGACGGGGCACGCCGGCGGCGATCGAGGCGACGTGATAGCCCACGCGGTACCGCTTGGTCTCCATGCAGCGTGCCGCGAGCAGGTGCAGCGGCTCGGCGCGGTCCGGGAAGGCGTCGAAGGCCACCAGGCACTGGTGGAAGAAGTCGGCCTCTCGCTCGAGCGCGAGCATGCAGCGTGCGATGCGGTAGTGGCTGTAGAAGACCTCTTCCTGCCAGCCGCCGAGCTCGATGCGGCGACGGTACCAGCGAATGGCCTCCTCGTGGCGACCCAGGCAGAAGAGCGCGTTGGCGAGGTAGAAGGTCGAGCGGGTGTCGTCGGGACGCTTCTTCACCTCCTCGGTGAAGAGCTCGACGTCCTTCTGGTGCTTGGCCGACATGTCCTTGGCGCCCGCGTGCTGGGTGATGTGCACGCCCTTGAGTGGATGGCGGCCGCGGTAGCCCACGTCAAGCACCTCATGGCTCACGCCCACGTACTTGCCAGGCAGGTCGCGACGGACGATGCGGACGTGCGCGAACTCGAGGCCGCCCGCGACGCGCTGCAGGATCTGATGCGCGGGATACTCGAGCTGGCGAGCCACCGGCGTCGACGCGTCGACGTGGAGTTCCATGTCGGCGTCGGCCAGCAGGACGAAGTCGAACTCCATGCGACTGGCGCGGCACGCCTCGAGTGCGGCGTTGCGGGCCTGGCCGAAGTTCTCGAAGGCGACCTTCACGATCTCGAAGGGCACCTTCGCGGCCTCCAGCACGCGCTTGGCGATGTCCGGCGTGCCGTCGGTCGAGCCCGCGTCGGCGATGACGCAGCACGAGACGTGCGGGACGATCGACGCCAGCGAGCGTTCGATGGTGGCCGCGTCGTCGCGGACGAGCATGTTGAGGCACAGGCGTGGAGTCATGGCGTCAGGATAGTGGTCGGGTGAATTTCGATCAAGACGGCGGCGGAGCGAATGGACGCTCGATGCCACTTTCATCGACGTTTACCGACGACAGGTTCATGACGCGGCCTCGAGCGGCCGGACCGGGGGAGATGCTTGCACGGTGGGGACTTGCGCCGACGCGAGGCGGCAGCCGCTCCCCGCGGCGGGGGGCTCACCGCGTGATGCCCAGCTCGGCTTCCAGTTGCGGGAGGGCCTCCGACAGGTCGACACGACGGAGCCAACCGAGCCACCGATCGCGACGGGTCGTGTCGCCTCGGGCATGGAGCGCACGCACCATCATGCGCACGGCCTCGCCCTCGACCGGAGGGCCTTCTGGGAACTCCTGCCACAACACGGCTTCGTGACGGTCGGCGATGTCGAAGCGATCGAACTTCATGGCCGCGGCGACCAACGCGCCGCGAATCCACGCGCCCATGTTCGAGCGCTTGCCGCGGCTGCGGATCTCCTGATCGAGCGCGGTTTCGAGCAGGCGGAGCCCGTCGTCGAGACGTTCCCCCTCGATCATCGCCATCGCGACGTTCAGTCGTCCCGTCGCCACGCCGGGGTGTCGCCACCCGAGCACTCGCTCGGCATCGGCGAGATGCGCGTCGCCGAAGGCGGTGGTCGCGCGGCACTTCTCGAGTCCGAACGGCGGCTTGATCAGCGCGTACGTCTCGGCCCCGATGGCCTCGTGCACCAGCGGGTCATCCAGCCCGTAGGTTGCCAGCGCGAGCCTCCTCGCCTCGGCGTAGAGATCGATGTAGCCGTCGACTCCCGCGTGCACCATCATCCGGGCGACCTCCCGCATCATCGAAATGGTCCGGCGGTCGGCGGTGCCCAGTCGCCTCGTCAACTCGTCCAGCAGCTCGCGACACTCCGGCAGCGAGTAGAACTGCGATCTCGCGAAGATGATCTTCTTCTCCAGCAGCAGCGTCGAGTCGGGCTTGTCGTCCAGCGCGGCAAGCCGGAGGATCTCGGCCATCAGGTCCTCTCGCGTCGGACGGTTCGGGGCCGGATTCGGCTCGTCGCGCCACGCCCAGAAAGTCGCTTCGAGCATCGGGATCCGCCGCAGCGAATCACGCCCCTCCAGTTCGATGATGAGGTCGTCGGCGCGGCGGGAGTGCTCCGTGATGCTCGGATACGCCGCCACGGCGTAATACGCCAGCGCGAAGGTCTCGCGAAGCTCGCATTCGGCCTCTCGCGTCAGCTTCGGGTCGTCGAAGACTCGACGGGCCTTGTCGAGCATCATGAGCAGCAGTTCGGGGTCGCGGCCCTGCGCCACGCGGGGATTGACGCCCGTGAGGATCTCTCGTGTCAGTCGGCTCACCGTCGCCTCTCGCGCGGCGGCGGCGTTGGCGCGGAGGGCGAACGCCACCGCGATGAACGCGGCGATGATCAACGCCCCGAGCGCGACCGCCGCGGGGATCACCACCGCCCGGTGACGGACGGCGCGACGCCAGAGCCGATACGTGCCGCCCACCGGGCCCGCGACGACTTCACGGCCTTCCAGGAACCGCTCGAGGTCGCTCGCCAGAGCATCGGCCGTGGGGTAGCGACGCTCGGGAGCCTTCTCGAGGCACTTGCCGCAGATCCAGTCGAGTTCGCGGGGCAGCGTCGCGAACCGCGACGGGGGCGGCGGTTCCTGCTCGGCCAGCACGCGGCGCAGTCCCGTCGCGCCGGCGGATCGCAACTCGGCGGCGGTGAAGGGCGGCCGCCCGGCCAGCAACTCGAAAAGGATCGCTCCCAGCGAGTAGACGTCGGCTCGCACGTCCACGTCGCCCGGCCCCTCCGCCTGCTCTGGCGCCATGTACTCGGGCGTTCCCACAACCTGCCCCGAGAGCGTCACCGCCGTGCGACCGTCGAAAAGCGGGGCCAGCGCCTTGGCAAGCCCGAAGTCGATGATGGCCGGTCGTGCCGTCCCCTCGCTCTGGCTCACGAGGATGTTGTCCGGCTTGAGGTCGCGGTGGATCACGCCTCGCGAGTGGGCGTGCTGAATGGCGCGGCACGCCTCGAGCAGCAGCCGCACGCGACCGTTGACGTCGAGTTTCTGCTCGAGGCAGTACTGCGTGATGGAACTGCCCGGAATCAGAGGCATCACGACGAAGGGGCGATGGTCGGGCGTCTCGCCGGCGTCGAGCACCGCCGGAATGCTCGGATGATCCATCACCCCCAGCGCCTGCACCTCGTGCCGGAATCGAGTGAGCACCTCGCGCGTGTCCATCCCGGGCTTGATCACCTTGAGTGCGACGATGCGATGCACCGGTTCCATCTGCTCGGCGATGTGAACGATGCCGAACCCGCCCTCGCCGATGACGCCCAGGATCCTGTACGGGCCGATCCGCTCGTCCGTCTCGCCGTCGATCGACGTGGCCAGGCCGCGGATCCGTTCCTCGACGCCCGCCGGCGTGACCGCCAGGAGCGTCTCGAGTTCGGCGGCGATCGATGCGTCGTTGCGACGAAGGTCCTCCAACGCCGCGGCTTGCGACTGCGCATCGAGCTCGCGCAGGCTTTCCAGCAGGTCCGCCAGCCGCTCCGCCCGAATGGCCGCGTTGCCGGTCATCGGATGGCCTCCGCGCATGCGATGACCAAGCCCCGCGGCGGGCGAGACGTCATGCCGGGATGTTCATGCCTCGCATCCATGTCGATGCCGCCCGGTCGTTCCTGGCACGTCCGGCGGGCGGTCAATGACGAACACGGAGCCGACGTCGCAAACCTGACAATGCCGGCCAACAATTCGTCGCCGCCGTCCGCGAGAGGCGTCGGAACGGGTGAGCGGAACCCTCAAGGCATGATACGGGCTCGCCCGACGCCCGGATTGGTGATCGGGGGTGGGCGGAGCCGATCAGGGCGACGGCGGCGTGCAGCCGCCCATGGCGCATGGGCTGCACCCCATGGCCTCCCAACGCTTGACGACCAGGTGGGGGGCCCGGAACGAGTCATGTTCTGGCTCGCAGCAGCACAAGTCGGTGCTCAGGTACTTCTTGTTGCTGTCGGCAAAGACGGTGACG
This sequence comes from uncultured Phycisphaerales bacterium, assembly GCA_903929885.1. Lineage (GTDB taxonomy): Bacteria > Planctomycetota > Phycisphaerae > Phycisphaerales > UBA1924 > UBA2402. The sequence continues at coordinate 21,158 of CAIYWI010000088.1, read as the reverse complement.
ACCACGGCATCGTCGCCCAGTTCGTCCAAGAGCATGTCGGCGCCGATGAAGTTCGCGCCCGACGAGATGCCCACGCCCAGCCCGATGCGGCCAAGGGCCTGCGCGGCCAGGATGGCGTCGCCGTCCCAGGTGTCGACGATGGCGTCGAGCTCATCGAGCTTGACGATCGAGGGGACGAACTCGTCTGAGATGCCCTGGATGCGATGCTTGCCCACCTTGCGACCCTCGCGAAGCGTGGGGGAGTTGGCCGGCTCGAGGGGGTGAATCCGTGTGCCCGGCCACTTGGCCCGAAGGGCCCTGCCCACGCCCATCACCGTGCCGCCGGTCCCGACGCCCGCGACGAAGGCGTGGGCCTTGAGACCCAGGCGCTCGAGTTGCGAGATGATCTCGGGGCCGGTGCTGCGTTCGTGGGCCAGCGCGTTGGCGGGGTTGTCGAACTGGTGGGGAAGGAAGACGTTGCCTTGTCGCCGGGCAAAGTCGTCGGCCATGGCGATGCTGCCCAGAAAGCCGCCCTGCTCGCGAGAGACAGGCACGACCTCCGCGCCGAAGGAGTGCATCAACGCGACGCGTTCCTTGCTCATCCAGTCGGGCATGAAGATGCGGACCTTGTGCCCGAGCGCGCCGCCGATGGCGGAGAAGGCGATGCCGGTGTTGCCGCTGGTGGCCTCGGCGATCATGTCGCCGGGTCGAAGTTCGCCCCGCACCACCGCGTCGCGCAGGATGCACAGGGCCATCCGGTCCTTGGTGCTCCCCGTCATGTTCTTCTGCTCGTACTTGGCGAAGATCCGCCGGGGACGTCCCCGAGACTCGTATCGCACTTCCAGCAGGGGCGTGCGGCCCACCATGCACGACAGACGGCCGATGGCGTCCAGATGTGCCTGCGTGGCAGCATCGGACTTGGCCAGCGAGCCGTGAGTGGGCGAATGCTGCATGCCTGCGGACTCCAACGACGCGGCAGGGGAACGGACAAGGGCGGCACGGTCGCGACGGGTACGATCGCTCGTCGTCGGCCGCGACAGCCGCGACCCTGGGACCCCGCCATGAAGACGAGCCTGATTCTATCCGTCCTGTGCCTGCTTCTGGTCGGTTGCGCCGCCCCCGACGGCCCGCGAGCCGGACGACCCGCCACGCCCGTCGTCGAGGAACAGGCCCGCGAGGTCCGCATCGTCGGCGCTCAGGGGGCCGCTGCGACCTGGGGTGAGTTGGTCGAGACCGCCGCCGCCGCCGATGTGGTGCTCGTGGGCGAGAATCACGGGCACCCGCTCGGGCTTGCGTCCGCCGCGACGTTATGGGGAGACCTGCTCGCCGCCCGCCCGCAGGGCGTGCTCGCCATGGAGTTTCTCGAGCGAGACGAGCAGTCCCGCGTCGATGATTGCATCGCCGGGATCACCGATGTCGACGGCATGGCCGCCGCGCTGCGACGCGACGAGCAGGGGCTGCCGCCCGCGCACCGGCGGATGATCTCGCTCGCTCGCGACGGCGGTCGCCCGGTGATCGCGGCCAATGCGCCGCGTCGATACGTGCGACTCGCTCGTGCCCAGGGGTATGACCGCCTTCGCGCCCTCACCGACGAGCAGCGACGCCTGTTCCGGATTCCCGACTCGCTGCCGCAGGGGGCGTACCGGGAGGCATTCGACGAGGTGATGAACGCCAACGCGGGCATCACCGCCGAACAGCTCGCCGACCAGGCCTTTGCCGCCGATCGCCGCGTCGCGCTCGACGCGACTTTTCGCAGTCAGTCGATGTGGGACTGGACCATGGCAGAGAGCGTGGCCCGCGGGCTCGATCGAGGCCGTCCCGTGCTGCTCGTCGTGGGGCGATTCCACGTGGACCACGACGGCGGCCTGACGCAGGCGCTTCGGTCGCAACGACCCGATGCCCGGATCCTGACCGTGACGTTCGTCGATCGGGACGCCCCCCAAGCCGGTGGTCTGCACCGCGAGGATGCCGGTCGGGGCGACTTCATCGTGTATGTCGGCCCCGCCCGCGACGCCGGCGCCGCCGCACGCAACTGACGGCCCAGGAGTCGCATCGGAAATGTCGCGACCATTGGGAACCTGCCGGGGCCTCGATGACACCAACATGACGACGGTCTCGCGACGCCGCGGGCCACACGTCAGGAGACACCCATGACCATCGCCACCATCGACCAATCCTCCGCCGCCACGTCCAGGGCCGATGCAACTCCCCGAGAGGTTCGGGATTGGCTGGCCGCCGGCTCGTGCGTGCTCGTGGACGTGCGAGAGCCCGACGAGCACGCGAGAGAGCGCATCGCCGGGGCGACGCTCGTCGCCCTCTCGCGATTCGACCCCGCCTCCCTGAAGGTGGCGCCCGGCCAGACGCTCGTGTTGCACTGCAAGTCGGGACGTCGGTCGGCCGATGCCGCCGCCCGTTGCGGCGTGTTGGCCGCCTCGGGCGTGCATGTCGCGAGCATGATCGGCGGCATCGAGGCATGGAAGGCCGCAGGCCTGCCGGTGGTCGCCCCCGCCGGCGTCAAGGGGCCCGCCATCGGCGTGATGCGACAGACGCAGATCGCCATCGGGCTGATGGTGCTCGCCGGGCTCGCCATCGGTTGGTTCGTGCACCCCGCGGGCTACCTCGCCAGCGCGTTCATGGGCGCGGGGCTGGTCTTCGCGGGCCTGAGCGGCACGTGCGGCTTGGCCCTTCTGCTCGAGAAGATGCCCTGGAACGCCCCACCCAAGAAGTCCTGCGGGTGCGGCGGCGGCTCGTGCCGCGTCTGAACCCGCGTTGTCCATCCCAGTCCGCCTCGGCGACCAAGCGCCCTTCAAGGAGTGCCTCGATGTCACACCCGCTCGACAATGCCGCGACGTTCTACGAGAACTGGCCGACCGAGATGAACGCCATGAAGCAGCGTGCGCCCGAGATCGGCAAGGCCTTCGGCCCCTTCTTTCAGGGGCTGATGAAGGAAGGCACGCTGGGCGTCAAGCACAAGGAGTTGATCGCTTTGGGCATCGCTGTGGCGACCCGCTGCCAGCCGTGCATCTACGCCCACGTCGAGAAGTCGCTCAAGGCCGGCGCGACGGGCGCGGAGATCATGGAAGCGACCGGCGTGGCGGTGCTGATGGGCGGCGGGCCCGCGTACGTCTACGCCCCCGTGGTCGCCGCGGCCTTGGATCACCTCGAGTCGACCGCTCGGTGAGCGTCGTTGGTGGCGGCATGAGCCGCGTCGCGACGCTCCTCCCAGTGGCGCTCGATGATGCCCAGGGGCGTGAGCACGAGCCACGCGAGGATGGTGGCGATGATCGCCAGCCAGAACTCGCCCAGGCCGCAGGCCACGCCCACGCCCGCCGTCAGCCAGATGCCCGCGGCGGTGGTCAGCCCCTTGACCTCCGCCTTGTCGCTGAACTTCACGATGGTGCCCGCCCCGAGAAAGCCGATGCCCTGCGTGATGCCTTGAATCACCCGGCTGCTCCCGTCCGCCGTCAGTTGCGTCAGCAGGGCCGCCAGCACGAAGATCGCCGACCCCATGCAGACCATCATGTGGGTGCGAAGGCCCGCGGTCTTGCGCAGCCGCTCTCGCGTCATGCCCAGAATGAAGGCCAATGCCGCCGCGAGCAGCAGGCGGCCGCCGATCAGCACGACGACGTCCGTGCCACCGAAGGAGAAGACGGGCGGGAGCGGCGTGGCGGGTGTGGGCATGCGTGGTGCTCCGTGGAGGCGTCGGGACTCGCGATGATACAGGGGGCAGGGGCGTTCAGGTCCGCGGCCGGCACGCCAGGCAGCGGTCGATGGTCGCCATCGCGTGACGGAGGTGCTCTCCCTCGGGCATGAGCCGCGGCGGCCTGGTCAGCGCCCCTGCGGCATTCACGAGGCCCACCCTCGCCTGCACGAGCTTGATCAGCTGCACGAAGTCGAAGGTGGTGTCCATCCGCAGCAGCGGCAGGAACCACAGCAGGAGTTCGTCGGCCTCCCGTGCCTTGCCCGCCCTGGCGAGGTCGAAGAGTCGGACCGACTCTGCCGGCAATGCGTTGACGAGTCCGGCGATCCAACCGACCGCGCCAGAGGCGACGGCCTCGACGATGAGGTCGTCGACCCCGGCGAGCAGGGCCAGTCGCGAGCCGACAAGCTCGCGGATGGCCGCGAACCGTCGCACGTCCGCGCTCGATTCCTTCACCGCATGGAGGTTCCCGTGGTCGGCGGCCAGTTCGGCGATCTGCGCCGGCGTGAAGTCGATGCCGTAGGCGATCGGGTTGTTGTAGAGCATGCACGACAGCGGCGTGGCCCGCATGACCGCGGCCACGTGGGCGCGGGTCTCTCGCCAGGTGCCCTTGTAGACGTAGGGGGGCAGGACCATCAGCCCGTCGCAGCCGCACCGCTCGGCGTCACGCGCCGCGGCGACCGCCTCGGCGGTGGATGCCGAGGCGATGGCCGCGACAAGGTGGCCCCTCGTGCCCACCGCTTCCCGAAGCGCCCGCCAGATCACGATCCGTTCGGGCGGGGTGATCGCGGAACCCTCGCCAAGCGAACCGGGCGAGACGATGCCCGTGCAGCCCGCATCCATCAGCGTCGCGGCGTGACGGCGCAGGAAGTCCTCGTCGATCGAGAGATCGGCGTGGAACGGGGTGGTGATGGCAGGGATGACACCGGTCCAGTGGCGTTGATTCACGGGGCGAACTTTCTCGAGGGTGGGGGTGCGTGCGATCGAGGGACTCGCTCGCGTCCGGTTCGCGGCATCAGGGCTTGATGCCGTGGCGGAAGGGATCGCGAGGGTCGAGGTGCAGGGTTGCGTGCGCGGTGATGAACGCGCTGCCGCGGATGACCGGCAGGACGTTGCCTCGCTCGACGGCGGCGATCGTGCCGGTGAAGCGGCTGCCGATGATGCTTTCCTGTCGCCAGGGCTCGCCGATCCGGAGTTGTCCGGCGGCGTGAAGGCAGGCCATCTTGGCGCTGGTGCCGGTGCCGCAGGGCGAGCGGTCGTACGCCTTGCCCGGACAGAGGACGAAGTTGCGGCTGTCGCAGTCATCGCGCGAGGGAGGCCCGAAGAGCTCGACGTGGTCGATGACGCCGCCGTCGTCGCCTCTGATGCCGGATGATTCGAGCGCCTGGCGGATGGCCCACGAGAAGGCGGTGAGTCGATCGAGGTTGGCGAGCGAAAGGTCGAGCCCGTGGTCCGAGGCGAGGAAGAACCAGTTGCCACCCCAGGCGATGTCGCCCCGGACGGTGCAAGACGCTCCCTCGAACATGAACGAGACGGCGACATCGGCGCGGCTGCGGCGGGAGGGCACGTTGCGGATCTCGACCTCGCCGTCGGCTAGGGGCGTGGCCCGGACGAGTCCCACGGGCGTTTCGAAGGTCAGCGTGTCGCCCGGCGCGGCGCGACCAAGATGAACGAGCGTGGCGGCCAGGCCGATGGTGCCGTGGCCGCAGGCGTTGAGCAGGCCCACGTTGTTGAAGAAGATCACGCCGCAGGTCGCGGCGGGGTCGGCGGCGGGCACGACCAGCGCGCCGACGAGGGCGTCGCAGCCGCGGGGCTCGTTGACGACGGCGGAGCGGAACCAGTCGAATCGTTCGCGGAAGACGGCGGCCTGCGCGGCGACGGCGCCGCCGCCCAGATCGGGCCCGCCCTTGACGACGACGCGGGTGGGTTCGCCTTCGGTGTGCGAATCGACGACCTTGATGGGGATCATCGAGCGGGTTCCTGGGCGGCCTGGGGCGAGGCGGCGGGAGCGGGGGGGTGGAGCACGTCGTCGAATCGCCAGGCGGTCGCGAAGTCGCGGGGCGGGGCCTGGCGGGTGAGCAGGGCGCGGATCATCTCGACGGGCATGGCGTTGCCCTTGATGATGGCGTCGTGGAAGTCGCGGTCGGTCATGCGGCCCGACGCGACGAGTTCCTTGTGCAAGGCGCGGAACTGCAGGCCGCCGACCATGTAGGCCAGTTGGTAGGTGGGGCCGTAGTCGCCCGAGAGCGAGCGTCGCACCTCGCCCTCGGCGTTGGCGCGTTCATGGCCGACGCGATCGACGAGCAGGTCGACGCATTCCTGCGGGGTCATCTCGCCGAGGTGGAACTTGATGGAGAAGACGATGCGTGCGCATCGGTGGGTGCGCCAGAAGAGCGCGCCCATGCGGTCCATGGGCGTGGCGTGATAGCCCTTGTCCCACATGAGCATCTCCCAGTGCAGGGCCCATCCTTCGGTCCAGAAGGGCGTGTCGAAGATGGCGCGGTGCACCATGCTTCGGGCGTTCATGAACTGCTGGAGATGGTGGCCGGGGATGAGCTCGTGAAAGACGGTGGCGTGGGCGAAGTGGCGGTTGTTGCCCCGCATGCTCATGCACTTGTCGGCGTGGCACATCGTGTCGGTGGGGAAGGAGACGATGATGGATTCGCCGCCGAGGAAGAAGGGTGCGACGCGCTGGCGCTCGGGCGACATCATCTCCATGCGCCAGGTCTCCTCGGCCATGGGAGGAACGGTGATGAGGTCGTTGGCCTTGAGGAAGCGGACGGCGTCGTCGGCGAGTTCGCGGATGAGGGCGGGTTGCTCACCGGGTTCCACGTGGGATTGCTTGGTGAGCTCGAGGGCCTTGCGCCAGTCGTCGCCGCAGTTCATGGCGGCGGCGGCCTTCTTGAGTTCGGCCTGGCACCACGCGAACTCGCGTTCGCCGATGGCGAGCAGCTCCTCGGGCGTGTAGGGAATCATCGCGAAGCGGAGCTCGGCCTCGAGGGCCTCGCGACCGATGGGGACGCCGATGATCGGGTCGGGCGTCTCGGGCGTCACGCCCATGAGGCGTTCCTTCACGAGATTCGCATGCGCGTCGAGCGACTGCTGCGCGGCCTTGAAGGGTTCGCGCGTCCACCACGAGAAGAGCGGGTCGTACCCGTCGCGGAAGGAGTGCCATTCGCGGAGCGATCCGCGAAGCCGCTCGAGCAGCAGCCAGCTTCGCCTTGCATCCGAACGCTCGGCGGCGGTGGGCGGAGCCTTCCGCTCGTCCAGCCGGCGGGCAAGGTGCGAGCGGGCTTGATCGACCTTCACGCGAAGCGATTCAAGGTCGTCGGCGGCCCGACGGGGGTCGCCGGCGATGATGCGTCGCCTCGCCTCGGCGAAGGCGAGCAGCTCGGGCGCGAATGGCACCAGGTCGGTCGTGAGGGCCCGCTCCTTCGCGGCGGTCTCGAGTTGGTGCAGGGAGTGACGGACGTGGTTGCGGAGCATCACCCAGTCGACCTTGGCCTCGAGCGTCATCGCCTCGAAGGCCATCGCGTCGAGTCCGGCGAGCGTCGACTCGTAATACGCCTTCATTCGGGCGGCGTGCTCGGGCGAGTCGGCGGCCGGAAACGCACGCATCAGCGCACCGCGGTCGGCGTCGAAGCCGCGCAGCACCGGCTCCATCTCGCTGCGGGGCAAGGCGGCCATGCCGGGTACGTCGGCCGGGGCCTGCGCAAAGGCCCTGGCGGAGCAGGAAGCGATGACGGCCAGGAGTGCGGCGGTCGCGAAGTGTCGCATGGAGCAGGGTACACGCCCTGCGGCCCTCGGCGTCACGGCGCAGCCGGAGCCGCGGGGGAGCCGGGAAGCCCGGACGACTCCATGCCGGGAAGGGGCGTGAAGGCACCGTCGCGGCCCACGCGCAACTGGTCCGAGGCCAGCAGGTAGTTGAGCACCGAGTCGCGAAGGGCGGTCCGCGCCGCGTCGCGGCTGTTCTCGGCATCGAGCAGGTCGTTCTCGGCGTCGATGATCGTCTGCGGCTCCACGGTGTCGATCTGCAACTGCAGGCCGCGCAGTCGCTCGCGGTTGATCTCCACCTGACGCTCGGCGATCGACAGCTGGATGCGGGCGTTGTCGATCCGCCGCAGCGAGTCCCGCACCTCGACGATCACGTTGTCCCGATCCTGCTCGTACTCGCGGGCCTGCCGCTGGAGCTGGATCATCGAGGCTCGCAGGCGAAGCCGCTCGGGCTCGCGGTCGAGCGGCAGGCTCAGCGTCGCCGACGCGGCATAGTCGAGTTCGTCGGCGCTGATCGACAGTCCGCCAGTCGGATCGTCGGGATCGGTGGGGATGCTCAGTTCGCCGCGGAGGTTCAGGTCGGGGAGCAGGGCGTTGCGGGCATTGGCCACGGCGCGACGCGCGTCGTCGAGCCGGTCTCGCTCGTTCTGCAGGTCGAGCCGGTAGTCGAGCGCGAGTTCGGCCGCACGGGTGACGTCCACCTCGGGCTCGGGCAGCTCCGTCAGCTCGCCCGAGATGGAGATGGGCTCGTCGACCGCAAGGCCCAGGCGGATCTTGAACCGCTCGAGGCGGAAGATGTGCTGGTCGACCAGCGAGGCCAGTTTCGACAGCGCGGACTGCACGCGGTTGCTCGCGTTGCCCACCTGGAAGGCGTCGAGTCGTCCCGCGGCGACCTTCGCCGCGGTCTCCTTCTCGAGCAGGCGGAAGCTCTGCAACTGACGCTGCTGGTTCTCGATGGCCTGGCGGCTCTGGATGAGCTCGAAGTAGTCCGACGCGATGCTCACGAGCAGCTCGCGACGGAACCGTTCGAAGGTGCGGGCCTGGTAGATCAGGTCCCGCTCGGCCTGGATGAGGTCCTCGCGAGCGACCTCGCCCGCGCCTCGAAGCAGCGGCACCGTGCCCGACAGGGCCAGACGCGATGACTGGCGGTATCCCTCGGTCGCCTGCTCGCGAAGCTGGTCGGTGGCGTTCACGATCCACGCCGCCTCCACGCTCCCGCCGTAGGGCAGGCGCCTGGTGGCCTTGAGCTGGTTGATGATGTCGAGCGCGTGGTCGAACGAGCCCTCCACCCCGTCGGCGCCGATGCCGACCGTGGTGTCGTTGAAGAGTCGCGGACCCCACAGGTGCCGCTCGATCAGCAGCCGGATCGAGGCGAGGATGAAGTCCTCCTCGGCGTTGCGATACTCGCGGCCCGTCCGCTGCGCCGCCGTCAAGGCGTCCGTCAGCGACAGCCGCGGAATCGAGGCGTCGGGCGCGTCCATGCCCTCCATGCCCTCGGCGATGAGCAGGCCCTCGGCCGCGGCGTAGCGGCGAAGACGCTCGGCCACGTCGCGCTTCTCCGACGCCGGGCTGTATCGAAGGTCGCCCGGCGCGGGGTTCGTGGTGGGGGGCTGCAGCGTCAGCGCCGAGTCGGGCCGCTTGGTGTTTGTGAGGTCCTTGGGGTACTGGACGGGCGTCGTCCGCGTGGAAGCCACCGGTTCCGCAAGAATCTTTTCGCCTCCCTCGCGGAGGATCCGCTCGACCCGTTGCTCCACCCGAGACTGGCCCGCGTCGCGACAACCCGGGGCGATCACCGCCGCCGAGAATGCGGCGGAAACACCAAGAAAATAGGGTTTGGCGCGGCGTGGCATGGCGTGGGCGAATCGATCGGGGCGGAGGCGGAAGGAGGAGGAGCGACGGCCCGCAAGGGCGGCGGAGGAAGGCGATGATCGTTGGCGCGTCGGACGCGTTGTTTGCGATTCCGGGATGCCGCACCTACGCTTGACCCACAGCAATAGGCCGCCCGGCTGCATGCGTATTCGCACCCACCGGTCGCTCCTGATTCGCCTTCCGCAGGCCTCTGGCGAGGTTCGGAAGAAGGTAGGGGGACCCGGTCGCGGCTCGCGGGAACGGGCAGGCACGGCGACGTGACGATGCGTCGGCCGGATTCCATTCCTCCCACAGGGGAGCCTGACCTCCGATGCCTTCGGTAACCCACGATGCACGCAGTTTCTCGATCGACGGTCGCCGGATCTGGCTGGTCGGCGCCAGGGTGCCGTACGCGAGACTGCCTCGCGAGACGTGGGCCGATCGCATCCATGCGGCCAAGCTCGCCGGCTTCAACCTCATCGAGACCCCCGTCTTCTGGAACCGGCACGAGCCGCGACCGGGCCGCCTCGACTTCACCGGCGACAACGACCTGCGGTACTTCATCGACCTGATCAGCAAGGCGGGCATGTTCTGCAAGCTGGGCGTCGGGCCCTACGTGAACGCCTCGGCCGACTTGGGCGGCATTCCGGCGTGGCTCGTGGAACCCGCCTCGGGTCGCCTCCGCACCTCCGGGGGCGCGTTCCTCGACGCCGCGTCGAAGTTCATCACCGCCCTGGCCGACCAGATTCGCGGCTGGCAGGTCACCGCCGCCGGCTCGGGCGGCTCGATCGTCCTGTTGCAGGTCGAGAGCGAGTGGACCTGCGGCGACGACGACCTGGCCGCGGCCTATCTCGGCGAGATCAACCGCTACCTTCGCGAGTCGGGCCTCACCGTCCCGATCATCAACGACAACCAGCTCTGGGCCAACGTCGAGGGGCAGATCGACGGCTGGTCCGACACCGAGAATCCGCTTGAACAGTTGCGTCAACTCTCGGTGGTGCGGCCCGAACAGCCCCGCATGGTGGTCGACCTGCTGAGCTACGAGCCCGACACGTGGGGCCGCCCTTCGGCCGCGCCGGTCTCGTCGCGCACCGCCCTCCGCCGAGCGGCGGAGATCCTCGCCGCGGGCGGTCAGTTCACGGTGCAGTCTTTCTGTGCGGGCATCAACTTCGGCTTCGGGGGCGGGCGGACCGCGCAGGATCCGGCCTCGTTCGTGACGGCGGCTTCGGAGCCGCAGTCGCTGCTCGACGAATCGGGGCGCCCTCGCAACGCGTATTCGGCGGTGCGTCGCATCGCGACGTTCGCCAGCCGCTTCGGTCGCGTCTTTGCCAACCTCGATCCCCAGTATCGCCCGGTGAGCCTCGCGCCGTCGCACGAGGCGCCCGAGGCGGTCGAGGGTCGCAAGGCCAAGGGCGAGACGCAGCGGGGCGGGTGCTCGGTGATCCACGGCGTGGGGTCGCAGGGCGGGGTGGTCTTCCTCTTCGGCGACGAGACGGCGACCAACGGCAAGGCGCAGCACGTCGAGATGATGCTCGGCGACGGCTGGACGCTCCCGGTGTGGCTGCCCCGCGAGGGCGTGGCGTGGTGCCTCTTCGACGTGAATGTCGCGGGGCGATCCCGGCTCGACTACTGCAACGTGTCGGCCCTGGGCTTCGTGGGCCAGACGCTCGTGTGCTTCGGCCCCGCCGGCACGCGGGCGATGCTCTCGGTCAACGGCTCTCCCATCGAGCTCGACATCGTGGCCGACAAGCCCGCGATCATCGATCACGAGGGGCTCACCCTGGTGGTCGTGTCGCAGGATGACGTCGATCGCGTGTTCTTCCGCGACGATGCGGTGGCCATCGGCGTGCTCGGGCTCACCGCCGAGGGCACGCCCATTCCCGCGCCGGGCGCGAAGCACTCCATGCTCATCGGCCAGAACGGCGAACGCAAGCTCGTGCCCGTCGAGTCGACCAAGGGCAAGGGCGACAAGGTGCAGGCGCCGTCGCTGGGGGCCTTCACGTGCGCGGCCCTCGACGACTACGCCACCGGCGAGAGCGCCCGCTTCGCCGCCATCCAGGAGCCCTCCGACCTCGCCAAGCTCGGCGTGCCCTTCGGATACGGCTGGTATCGCTTCAGCGTCGAGTCGCCCGGCACGAAGAAGGTCAAGGCCGTCTTCCCCTTCAGTCGCGATCGGCTGCACGTCTTCTGCGACGGCAAGGCCGCCGGCGTGGCGGGCGTCGGCCCCGGCGCCGCCGCCGAAGTCACGCTCTCGTTGCGCAAGGGGCGTCAGTCCGTGGTCGTTCTTGCCGACAACATGGGTCGCTTCTGCGAGGGCGTGAACCTCGGCGAGCCCAAGGGCCTCTACGGGCACGCCTTCGCGGTGTCGCCGGTCAAGGTGCCGGCGCCCAAGCTTGTCGCGGGCAAGCCCCTCGAAGCCATGGCCATCCGCTCGCCCCTTTGGGAGATGCGACAGGGCGACACCACCGTCGCCGAGCGGTTGACGTGGACCATCAGCCACAAGCGCAAGACGCCGCTGATCGTCCGGTTCAACCGTCCCGCGGCGTCCGGCATCATCATCCTCAACGACTCCCCGCTGGGCTGCATGGATCGAAGCGGACCCACCACGTTCATCGTGGAGGGCGAGCAGATCGACAAGGGCTCGCTCCAGGTCCAGGTCGCGCTGCTCAATCCCGCCGATCCCGAGAAGGAGTACGAGGAACTCGCCGCCGATTCCATCGAGGTGTGGGAGGGGGTCGAGACGCTGACCGAGGACTGCGATCTCTCCTTCGCCAAGTGGGAGCCGCCCTCGGCGGCCGCGTTCGGACCCGCCCCCAAGAAGCACGAGGGGCCCTGCTGGTGGAAGGCTTCCTTCCAGGCCGAGAAGAACGCCAACGGACTCATGCTCGATCTCGGCGGCATGACCAAGGGGCAGATCTACCTCAACGGTCGCCATCTCTGCCGCTACTGGGTCGCGACGCCCGACGGCAAGCCGGTGCCTCCCCAGCATCGCTACGCCATCCCGGGCCCGTGGCTGCTCTCGGGCGCCAACGAACTCATGCTCTTCGACGAGCATGGCGCCACGCCGGCCAAGTGCAAGTTCGTCATGCAGTCCTGAGGCGAGCGTCGCGGCGACGATGGCCTTCGACCGGCGGCCTCACGGCTCGCGCGACGTCGCAGGCCGCCCCGGCTCAGGGCATGATCAGGTCGACGTTCTCGTGCTGGGGCTCGAGCGTGATCTTCCGCTGCAACTCCGAGAGTTCGGACAGCTGCGCCTTGAGACGCGCCACGTCGGCCTCCAACGCTTGCCTGGCGTCGGCCGGAATGCCCGGACGCTGCGCCAGCCGCTGCTGCCGCTCGAGCATCATCTGCGTGCGGGCCATCTGCTGGGCCAGTTGCACGGCCCTGGCGCCCTGCTCCTGCGAGAGGACGCCGGCGGCGAAGAGGCCCGGCGCCGACTCGAACACCGTCCGGTCCGAGCCGCCGCCCGCGGCCACGCGGGCCGCGCCGGCCGCCGCGCCCGCCGCGTCCGCGCCTGCATCCTCGAGTCGAACCAGCCGCCCGTCCTGCACGCGAGCCAGCAGGTTGGCGGCCGGCTTGGCGCGGGCCTGATCGATCGCCAGGGGTTGAGCCGCGTTGACGAGCCCGCCGCCGAGACGCTGGCAGCGAACGGTCCACGCACGTTGGAGCGTGCGGCCGTCGAGTCCGGCGCGGGCCAGGGCCTGCGGCCGGATTCTCGCCCCGCCGCCGGGCAGCGGCGCGGCGACGTTCCGGGCGTCGAGGTCGTCGAAGTTGCCCATCCGCAGTCGAACGGTCAGCGGCTCTCCCCGTCGCATCACCTCGAGCGACACCTCGTCGCCCGGCGAATACGAGAGGATCGCCGAGCGAAGATCGTTCTGGCGGCGAACCGAGGTCGCGTCGATGCGACGGATGACGTCGCCGGGCTGCAAGATGCGCTTGGCGTCGAAGCCGTCAAGCGGCGCGCTGATCTCGACGCCGTCGATCAGGGTGTCGAGTTGGCTGTACTGCACGCCCATCGCGGCCCGGGATTCGCGGCAGAACCTGGCGAAGGCGGCCTGATCGAGCCGCAGCAACTGCTCGGCCGAAAGATCGCCGGCGGCCCTGTGCAGCGGCTCCTCGATCACGGCCAGCGTGAGCTCGGGATCGGTCGCGATCCGATCGGAGGCGTTCAGTCGCTCTGCGAGATCGGGAGAGTCGAACGATCTGATGATCGCCGCCAATCTGGTCCGCGCGTCCTCGGGCGCGGGCGTGTCGGCCAATGCCGCGCTCGATCCCCGTCCGAGCGACGCGACCCCGACCATGACCAGCAAGGCGATCCGCCCCGTCCGATTCATGGCAAATGCTAGGGTGCGGGCAGGGGGAGGACCAACCGGTTTTCGGACGCTGCGGTCGGCACGGGTCCGGATCGATCCTCAGCGGCCGGAGGCCGGAATCAGCGTCTTGAGCACGTTGGCGTGGTCGTCGGTCCAGAGCGGGAAGTCGCGCTCCGGCGGGGGACGGTCCCAGGTGGGGAGTTGTCCCAGCGGGCCCATGGCCTCCGGGCGGCGGCACATGACCAGCCAGAGCGACTCCTTCTTCCCTTCGGCGTATTGCTCCTTGGTCACCACGCTGTCGCTGCGGATGAAGACCCTGAGCCCCAACTCGTGGGCGATGCGTCGCAGCGGCGAACGAAGGTCGAAGTATCGGTTGGAGATGTGGAAGGCGATCAGGCCGTCGGGGGCGAGCTTGTCGAGGTAGATCGCGATCGCCTCCTTCGTCAGCAGGTGCACCGGCACCGAATCCGAGCTGAAGGCGTCGAGCACGATCAGCTCGAAGGGGCCCTCGGGGGTGTTGCGCATCAGCAGGCGTCCGTCGCCGAGTTCGTAGCCGATGGTCACGTCCTTGTCGCGCATCGCGTCGGCGATGTACGTGAATCGGTTGGCCCCGTAGTCGCCGGGCACGGGCGAGGCGATCTCGACCACCGCGGGATCGATCTCGTAGAAGGTGAACCGCGACCCGGGCTGCGCATAGGCCGCCAGCGTGCCGGCGCCGAGGCCCACCAGCCCGACGCGGCGAAGGCGCCCCTGCTCGGCCAGCATGCCGAAGAGATCGCCGATGGGGCTCGACGGGTGGTAATAGGTGGTGGGGATGAGCGGGAGCTTGGTGAGATTGCCCCAGCGCCACGCGTCGTCGCGCCGCGTCCGGAAGAGCAACTCGAACCGCGCGGGGCCGTCGAGGGCGGGCGGCGGGATGATGGTGTCGCGGGCGGGCACGTAGTTGCGGGTCTGCAGGCCGTGGATGGTCGTGCCGTGCGAGAGCTTCACGTAGATCTTGTCTCGGTAGAGCGTGACGGTGTTGACGCCGAAGAAGGTGCGGGCCTGGTAGAGCGTGGTGCCCCCCTCGGCGATCACGGTGCTCCCGATCAGCAACGCGCACGAGCCCAGCGCGAACCGTGCGCTGCCCCGGCGGAAGAAGAGCAGCACGCACAGCAGCACCGGCAGCCCCGCCCTCAGGATTCCGATGACATGCACGTAGGGGATCACCACCTCCTTCCCCGCGACCAGGTCGCCCTCGACGAAGGAGAAAGGTCCCGCCAACGCCATGTTCTTGTAGTGGCCGGACATCATGGCCGCGTCGATGTTGAGCAGGATCGCCAGCAGCGCGACCGCCGCCGCCGCCGCCGCCGCCCATCGACGCGCCATTCGCAACGGCGAGAATCCCTCGCCCTCGGCCGCGACCTGCGGCCTGAGCAGGCAGGCCAGCCCGATGGCCAGCGGATACTCGAGCAGTCGGTCGAAGGCCACCGGCGCGAGCAAGGCGTTGAACGAGCCGCCGAGCACCCCGCCCAGCGACATGATGAAGTAGAACTCGGTGAGCCGCGCGGCGGGCGGACGCGTCTCGGCCATTTGCTTGTGACACATCATCGCCGCGATGAAGAAGAACGCGATGTGGATCGTCGCCAGCACCGACATCGGGTTGCTTGCGCCAACCAGCATCGCCATCATCACAGTCACCAGCGAGAGCGGCAACGCGCGTCCCCACCCCGCGGCCGTGACGTTCACCCGCCCGCTGAAGGCGATGATGAACGTCACGAGATACAGCGACAAGGGCACGATCCACAGCAGCGGCACCGGCGCCACGTCCGTGGTGATGTACTGCGTCACGCCCAGCATCAGGCTGCTGGGAACGAACGCCAAGGCGAGCCAGTGAAGCCGCCGTCGCCAGCCCACCGTCTCCGGCGGCATCGCGACGGAGGGCGACGGGGCGGTCGCCCGCGGCTGCGGCTCGTCGACGCGACGCCGCAGGGCCATCGCGGCGCACGCCACGACCAACGCCGCCAGCGCGATGAACCCGACCGTCCACGCGAAGGTCTGCGCCTTTCGGCCCAGCAGGGGCTCGACGATCGCCGGATAGGCCAGAAGGCCCGTCAGACTCCCCGCGTTGCTCGCCGCGTACAGGAAGTAGGGGTCCTTGGCCTTCGCATGATCCGTCGTCGAGAACCACCGCTGAAGGAGCGGGCCCGTCGTCGACACCACGAAGAAGGGCAGGCCCACCGTCAGCAGGAGCGTGGTGAGCAGCCATCGGACCGGATCTGCGCCCGACGGGTCGCCCACGTCGACGGGCATGGGCAGCGTCGCCGCCGCCAACGCGAGCAGCACGCAGTGCACCAGCGCCTGACGCTTGGCCGAAAGGCGCGTCGTCAGCACGTGCGAATAGCCGTACCCCGCGAGCAGGGCCCCCTGGAAGAAGACCATGCACGTGTTCCAGACCGCGGGGCTGCCGCCCAGCAGAGGAAGGAGGATCTTCCCCGCCATCGGCTGCACCATGAAGAGCAGTGCGGCGGAGAGGAAGATCGACAGGGTGAAGGTGGCGAGCAGCACGCGGAAGTGTTGGCGGTCGGGCGGGGCGGGGCGAGGGGCGGCCGGTCAGCGGCGGAGGGCCTTGAGCCACTGCCCCGCCATCCACGCGATCTCCTCGGCCCTTTCGTCGGCCAGCATCGCCGTGATGGCCTCGGCGGACTTGGGGTGCTTCATCTGCACGAGCGCGTCGCCCGCCGCCCGCATGACGCGAAGCGACTTGTCCTTGAGCAGCGGCGTCAGGGCCGCGAAGGCGACGTCGGGGTCGTGGTGTGCGAGGCGAGCCGCGGTGCTCACGGCCACCGCGCGAGTGCGGGCGTCGAAGCCGACCTGCGTGCAGGCGATCGCCCTGGGCAGGGTCGACTTGTCATCGAGCGACGCCAGCGCCTCGAGGGCCGCCACTCGCAGGCCGTCGCTCTGCGACTCGCGAGTCAGGGCTTCGAGGATCGCCGCCGCACTCCCGGGCGCCTTGATATCGCCCAGGGCACGGATGGCCGTGCAACGAACCTTCAGGCTCGAGTCCTCGCCGGCGATGCTGACCAGCGACGAGGCGACGTGATCGAGCGAGGCCGGCGAGGCCTTGACCGCCAGCGGCATCGACGCCACGATGGCCTCTCGCACCTCCCAGTGGTCGGGCTTGGCGTTCCACAACGCGTGGAGGGCATCGAACGAGCCGCGGGCCGCGAGGGTCCGCACGGCCTGGGCCCTCACCCACGAGGGCTGCGTCGAGTCCGAGGCGCAGGCCGCGATCGGAGCCGTGGCGTCGGCGGCGGTGCCTCCCGACAGCCCGCGGAGCGCGAGCATGCGAGACGCCGGAGTCGAGGCGACCTTGAGGTGCGCCAGCATGGCCTCCTCGGGCTGGCGGACGCTCAGGGCCGCCAGCACGTGGAGATTCGGATCGACCTCGATGCAGGTCGGCGCGGCGGGCACGGAGATCGACAGGGTCGCCTTGCGGCCCGCCATCGACACCACGCACGGTGTCGTTCCGCCGCCCGCGTGCACCAGGATCGGCAGGTCGAACTCGAAGGCGGGGTTGTCGCCGTCGATCTTCTGCGTCTGCTCGACGTCGATCGACAGCATGCCTGTCGCGGCGTCGTGGTTCTGCGTGACGGTGACGGCCGGCACGCCCGGCCGCGAGCACCACTGCGAGAAGAACTGCTCGAGACTCTCACCCGAGGCCTCCTCGAGGGCGCGCCGGAAGTCGATGGTCTCGACGGTCGTGAAGCGATGGCGATCGACGTACAGGCGAACGCCCGCGAAGAAGCGGTCGTCGCCCAGCTTCATCCGGAGCATGTGCAGGATGGAGCTGCCCTTGCCGTAGGGGTTGGCCGGACGGCGAAAGGTCTCCCAGGGGTGGGTGTAGATCTTGCTGACCATGCCGACCTGCGCCGGGGCGTCGGCGGCGTCCGCGCCCGCCGTGCCGTCGAAGTTGCCGCGGATGAGCCGCTGATACCCCTCGAATCCGTCGCGGTGCTCGTGCCACAGCGCGGTGAGGTAGGTGGCGAAGCCCTCGTTGAGCCAGATGTGCTCCCACGAGTTGCACGTGATGAGGTCGCCGAACCACTGGTGGGCGAGTTCGTGCGAGATCAGGCCGTCGAGGTCGTGGTCGTCGAGACTCTCGCGATCGTGCAGCGCGGTGTCGTACATGGTCGTGGCGGAGGTGTTCTCCATGCCGCCGGCGCCGAAGTTCCACACCACGAGCTGCGCGTACTTGTCCCACGGGTAGGGTTCGTCGAGGAGCGACTCGAAGCGGGCGATCATGGCGGCGGTGCGGCCGTAGGTGCCCTTCACGTCGCCGCCGCGGCCCGGCGGGACGTACACCGGCATCGGCAGCTTCGAAGCGCCGCGCACGTCGACGATGTCGAACTTGCCCACCACCAGCGTCACGAGGTAGTTGACGTGCTCCTTGTCCTGCAGGAACCGCCAGCGGCGACAGGGCACCAGCGTGCGACCCTTGGAGGGCGACTCCGCCGCGTGAATGACATTCTCCTTCGACACGAGCCGCCCGTTCGAACTGACCTCGTACGCCGCCGGCGCGGTCACCACCAGCTCGGTCGACAGTCGCTCGTTGGGGAAGTCGTGACACGGGAACCAGTAGCTGTTGGTCTCCGGCTGGCCCTGCGTGTGCAGCTGGGCGGCCCGACCCGGCCACGCGGGCGATTCGGGCGTCCAGACCAGCCCCAGGCGTGGATCGTCGATGGTGTACCTGATCGACACCTCGACGTCCTTGCCCTGCTCCAACGGCGGATGGAAGGTGAGAGCGAGCTTGCGGCCGTCGTACACGGGCGTCACCGCTCGATCCGGGCACGTCACCGCGTCGATCCCAAGCGACTTGGCGTCGAGCGTGATCGTCGGCACCTCGCCCCGGATCGCCGCCATGCGAAGCGTCGCCACCGCCGAGGCCCTGGGCACGTTCATGTCCGGGATCGTCAGCTCGATCCGCAGGTGCTTGTGATCGACGAGGCGGTGGGGCGGAAAGACGGCCTGCGGCGAGTCCTGCGTCGCCGCGGAGCCCGACGGCTGGGCGATGGCGCAGGGCGCGAGGGTCAGCAGCAGGGGAAGCAGACAGCCGGCGAAAGGATGGCGGAGCATGAATGAGTTCCTTGCGGTCGTGCGACGCGAGGGCGTCGCGGCATGGCGGGCGTGGATGGCCCAAGGGGCCGGGCGGGCGTGCGACAACGGTCGTGAGTGCGGGGCGGATCGGCCCTTACCGAGCGGAGCCCGCCACGGCCGGACGAACGGCGTTGCGGACGAGCGAGGCGAGTTCCGCGGGCAGGAGTCCAGCTCCGTCGAGCCGGTCGAGTCCGGCGGCGGCGGCTGACGCCGCCGAAGGGTCCTTTCCCGCCCGCAGTTGCACCAGCATCTCGACCGCGCAGGCCAAGGCGTGGTGCGAGGCCGGATCGCTCGCCTCGTCGAGCCACCACGCGATGTCCTTGGTGATCTCGGCGGGGGCCATCACCGTCATGCCCGGGTCGGTGGTCACCTGAGTCGGCTTGGCCGGCAGCGGAAACGACCCCGTCGCCGTCCGGCCCGTCACGTCGAGTTGCATCCAGGAGACGCCTCCGTCCTCGAACTTGGCGCGGATGGGCAGGGTGAACTGGAACGGCGGATTGCGATCGTCGATGGTCTGCGTCTGCTCGAGCTTGACCGTGAGCGCCTTGGTCGCTTCATCCCATCCCAACTCGACCGAAAGGCGAGGCAGGCCGGGACGGAAGGCCCACTGATCGAAGAATCGCTCGAGACTCTGGCCGCTGCTGGCCTCGATGGCGCGGCGGAAGTCGTCGGTGACCGCGGTGCCGAACTTGTGGCGGTCGAGGTACGCGGCGGAACCCTCGAAGAACGCCGCGTCGCCCACGCGCTGACGCAGCATGTGCAGCAGCATCGCGCCCTTGGCGTACGGATCCTCGGGGCGGCTGAAGAGGTTGTCGGGGTCGTCGTAGCGATTGCTCACCATCGGCGTGTACTCGGGCCACGAGGTCTTGTTGCGGAAGCGCTGGCTCTGGTAGAAGCCGCGGATGGTCCGCTGATAGGCGTTGCGGGACTTCTCGGGCCCGTCCTTCGCGGCCTCGTGCTCCTTCCACAACGCCTCCGAGAAGGAGGCCCACCCCTCGTTGAGCCACAGGTGGGGCCACGAGTCGCAGGTGACGAGGTTGCCGAACCACTGGTGCGCCAGTTCGTGCGAGATGAGGTCGTCCCACGCGCCGGGCTCGCCGCGAGCGGAGGCGTTGGTCATCAGGGTGCAGGAGGTGTTCTCCATGCCGCCGGCCGCGAAGTCGCGCACGATGCACTGGGCGTACTTGTCCCACGGATACGGCTCGCTGAAGCGGCCCTCGAAGAACGCCATCATCGCGGCCGTCTTGGAGTACAGCTCCTTGACGCTCTCCTCGGTCCCGTGGGGCGTGAAGACTGGCATGTCGAGGCCGGGGCGAGCGCTGCGGGGACCGCCCAGCTCGATGCGGGCGAACTTCGCGACCGCGAGCGTCACGAGGTAGGGGCTGTGAGGCTTCTCCTGAAGCCAGTCCCACGTCATGCGAGGCTTGCCGTTCACGTCCGGCGAGGCCTTGGCCGTCGACACGAGGCGTCCGTTCGACACCACGTCGAAGCCCTCTTCCACCGTGACGATCAGCCGCGACGAGAGCTTCTCGTTGGGGGCGTCGTGGCAGGGGAACCACTTGCTGTTGAGTTGAGCCTGCCCCTGCGCGTGCAGTTGCGGCGCCTGTCGCGTGAGACTCTTGGCGGTTTCGTTGCCGGAGGAATACGTCAATCCCTGGCCCTTGTTGCGGGAGAAGTCCAGGTCGTAGTCGATCACCAGGGCGACGCGCCCGCCCGGCGGCACCGGGGCGGGCAGCGCGACGAGGAGTTCGCGCTCCTCGAGGCGAAACTCGCAGGGTTTCCCGTTGCACGTGATCCGCTTCACGACCGGGCCGTTGCAATCAAGGCGCAGCGTCGAGCGGGGCGACGCGACAGCCGCGGCCTCGAGGGTCAGGCGACCCGAGAGCGAGGCCTTGCCCATGTCGGGAATGTCGAGTTCCAGCGTCATCGACAGGTGGTCGAAGTGCCGGGCCGGCGGCCACGCCGCCAACTGGCGCCCGGTCGCCGCGTCGATCCGCGGGTCATTGACGAGCGGCGCGGGGTCGTCCGCGGCCAGGGGCGAAAGGACGACCAACAGCGACGCGACGGTGGGAAGGATCGTCATGGCGAGGGGCCCCGAAACGGGCGAAGACCCCGGCGCCTGCTCGCGTCACGCGCAACGCGAGAGGCCCGGCCTTCGAGCGTATGCGGGACTTCCGGGGCGGCGGTCCCCCGCGGCCGGATCGGGCAGGCGCGGGCGGGTCGCAAAACGACGATGCCCGCCGACCACGAAAGGTCGCCGGGCGATGGAGGCACTCGCGATTGAAGTGTCGATTGCGTGTTTCCGCCCGCAATCGACGAGGAGGAGAGAGACAAGACTGCGTCGGTCGCCGCACGCCGTTCGGGCATGCGACGTCCATGAAGGTCGATTGCGTGTTTCCGCCCGCAAT
>CAIYWI010000087.1 GCA_903929885.1 uncultured Phycisphaerales bacterium | reverse complement strand
GATCTTCTTGCAGGTCATCGGGAAGAACGCGCCGGCCTTCACGGTGGCGTCGTTGGCGATGATCATGCAGCGGCGGCCCTCGACGCGGCCGATGCCGGTGACGACGCCCGCGGCGGGCGCGCCGCCTTGTTCCTTGTACATCCCGTGGGCCGCCCACAGGCCGCATTCCTGCAGGGTCGTGCCCGGGTCGATGAGCAGCGCGATTCGCTCGCGGGCCGTCAGGCGGCCTTTCTCGTGCTGGCGGTCGATGGCCGCCTGCCCGCCTCCAAGGCGGATCTTCTCCTCGATGGCGGCGTACGCGGCGGCGGTTTCCTGGAGCGTGCTCATGCGAGGCGAAGGGTATCGCCTCGCGTTCTCACGTGGCGGCGACGGGCGTCGCGGCGAGATCGAAGCGGCCGAGCGACAGGGCTCCGTCGTCGGCAACGGTCATGCGGAGCACGCCGCAGTTGGGGATCTCGAAGCGGCCGAGCGTGCACAGGCCGTGGATGCGTCGCATGCCCTCGTGCACGTCGCGGGGCGGGTTGACGATCATGGTGAGGAGTTGGCAGAGGACGCGGTTGTGCGTGAACACCAGGAGCGGGCCGGTGCCTCGGAAGGCGGCGGCGCGACTCAGGCACGCGGCGACGCGGGTGTGGAACGAGGCGTAGCTCTCGCTGCCCTCGCCGAGGTCCTCGAAGGGGTCCATGCGTTGCCAATAGGGCTTGGCGAGTTCGAGGCGTTCGGCGGCCGTGGTGCCATCGCCCAGGCCCCTCGAGAGGAAGGTGAACTCATGGATGGGCCACTCCTCGACGGGCACGGCCTCGAACTTGCGCTTGAGTGGCAGGGCGGTCTGGTGCGTGCGGACATACGGCGAGACGACGATCATGCCCGGTCGGACGGACCACGACGCGGCGAGGGCGGCGGCCTGTTCCGCGCCGAGCGGCGAGAGGACGACGGCCTTGGTGGCATCGGTGCGCGCGCCGGCGTTGGCGGTGCTCTGGGCGTGGCGGATCCAATAGACCTCGCGCATGGAGGCGGAGCGTAGTGGCCGCGGCGGGGAGGCGACGACGGACGAGGGGCGATGATGTACGGGTGCTGTCAGCATGATGGCGGACAATCTTCGGTGAAGTTCGGTCGATGGACGGTACCGAAACGGAGGGGCGAGGACCGATAGACGAGTGACAGGGCTATGCTTTGGCGGTCGGGGGCGGGGAAGGATTCGTGTGTTCGTCAGGTGTTCGCCAGGACACGGTGACGGGTTGTTGGTGAATGACGCCGCGGCGTTTCGACCTCCGGGGTTTCCGGGTGGCGGGGCGAGGCGGCAGCAGATCATCGGTGCGGCGATGTTGCCCGCGAGGTGGTCGACCCCTGGTGTTCAGGGTGTCGATCGTTTCGCAGTCGGCCCGCCGGGCACCGGAAGAACTCGGCCGCGACGGCCGATCCCCGCAGCCGCGGGTGCGTGGCGCCGAGCGTCATGCCCGCGGGCGAATCGAGGGTCATGTCGCGGCCCGTCGGGCGAGCTCCCGGCGCGCTGGATGCGTGAGGCCTTCGGGCCGCGCGAGCGCGTCGAACGAGGGGGTGGAGCCCGAAGAGCGATTCGGCCTTGCTCGAGGAGCGGGGCGGGATCGGGAACGAGTCCTTCCATGCCGGCACTGGTGCAGAGCGCGTTCCGCGAAGGGCGGGGTGCGTTGCGAGCTCGCGCGTCGAGCCGCGGAAGGAAGCAGCGATGCCAGAAACCCAGATGTTGATCAACTACGTCCCCGGCGAGGAGTGCCGGGTGGCGATCGTGGAGGATGGTCGGCTCGAGGAGCTGTACCACGAGAAGTTCGCGTCGGCGAGTCGGGTGGGGAACATCTACGTCGGCAAGGTGATGAACGTGGAGCCGGCGATCCAGGCGGCGTTCGTCGATTTCGGGCTGGGCGAGAACGGGTTCCTGCACATCACGGACCTGCACCCCAGGTACTTCCCGGGCGAGGGCGAGGAGACCACCGAGCGCGTGGGGCTCAAGACGCCCCGTCGCGAGCGGCCGCTGATCCAGCAGGCGCTGCGTCGGGGCGACGAGGTGATCGTGCAGGTGCTCAAGGAGGGCGTGGGCACCAAGGGCCCGACGCTGACGAGCTACCTGTCGATCCCGGGTCGGTTCCTCGTGATGATGCCCTACATGGACAAGGTGGGGGTGTCGCGGAAGGTGGAGGACGAGGAGCAGCGTCGCGAGATGCGGGAGATCCTCGATCAGCTGGAACTGCCCGAGGGTTTCGGCTTCATTCTCCGCACGGCGGGGATGGACCGCACGAAGACGGACCTCAAGCGCGACCTGGCGTACCTGCAGCGGTTGTGGAAGGACATGGAGCGTCGCAAGAGCGCGGGGGGCAAGCCGCGGCTGCTCTACAGCGAGAGCGACCTGCTGGTGCGTTCGCTCCGCGACATGCTGACCAACGACATCAGCGAGGTGATCATCGACCACGAGGTGGCGGTTCAGCGCGCCTCGCGGTTCATGAAGATCGTCGCGCCGCGGGGCACGACCAAGCTGCTCCAGTATCCGGGCAAGAGCCCCATCTTCCACGCCTTCAACATCGAGCGGGAGATCGCGCTGATTCATGCGCGCGAGGTGCCCCTGCCCAGCGGCGGGCGGCTGGTGATCGACCAGACCGAGGCGCTGGTGGCCATCGACGTGAACAGCGGCAAGAGCCGCGAGAGTCGCGACGCGGAGACCAACGCGTACCAGACGAACATCGAGGCGGTGGACGAGATCTGCCGCCAGTTGCGGCTGCGCGACATGGGCGGCATCGTCATCAACGACCTGATCGACATGCGCCGCTCGGAGCACCGCAAGGACATCGAGAACCGCTTCAAGGAGCGGATGAAGCGCGACCGCGCGAAGACGACGGTCCTGCAGATCTCGGAGTTCGGCATCCTCGAGATGACGCGTCAGCGGATGCGTCCGAGCCACGAGAGCACGCACTTCACCGACTGTCCGACCTGTCGCGGGCGGGGGCTGGTGCAGAAGCCCGATTCGGTGGCGGTCGATGCGCTGCGAGATCTCGCGGCGGTGCTCGACGTGCCTCGCGTGCACAAGGTGGAGTTGGCGGTCTCGGCGCGCGTCGCCGGCGACCTGCTCAGCCACAAGCGCCAGTTGCTGGGCCGCATCGAGCGCCACTACGGCAAGCATGTCGACGTGCGAGTGAGCGAGTCGCTGCCGGTCGATCGCGTGTCGTTCTACGCGTACGACGAGCACGGCGCGGACATCGACCTGACGAACCTGCCTCAGCCCAAGAAGCCCAAGGACCTCGTCGAGATCGAGGCGGCCGTCAAGGCCACCGAGGAGGACTGGACCGCCAACCCCGACGAGGAGCGTCGCCAGTTGCTCGAGGCCGACTCCGCCGCGGAGGAGAGCCTCGTCAAGGAAGACGTCGACGTTCACCCCATCGAGATCGACGAGGGGGACATCATCGACGAGGATTGGCCCTCGATGGACGGGGGTTCGAACAAGGCCAATCGCTCGGGCCGACGAGGCGGTCGAGGCGGCCGCGGCGGCCGTGGCGGTCGCGGGGGCGGCGACGAGCGCAGGGATCAGCAGCAGTCTCGTCGTGATGGTCAGGGCCGTGATGGCCAGGGCCGGGGCGAGCAGCCGCGTCAGCAGCAACAGCAGCAGCGACCAGCGCCCGCCTCGGGCGAGGGGGCGGCGCCCGGGGGTCAGCCGGGCGAGGCCGGCGAAGGCACGGGCGGCCGTCGCCGTCGCCGTCGCCGCCGTCGCGGTCGCGGTCGAGGCGGCGAAGGTGGCGGGCAGCAGCCGATGCAGGGCGAGGCAGGCGGCGACATGCAGGGTGACTCGCAGGGCGATGCTCCCATGGGCGAAGCGTCGCAGGGCGAGTCCGCGCCGACGAGCGGCGAGTTCGTGCCGCTGGCGGCCGGCGGCAACTGGGATGACGAGGAAGTGGGCGGCGCGCCTCCGTCGACCGTCGGGGAAGCCGACGGCGAGTTGACGGGGGCGTCGGAGGCCGCTGCGCCGATCGTCGACGCCGAGGCGCCGCTGGAACCGCTGGACGAAGAGGAAGGCGAGAGCGACGAGGGCGTTGCGGAGGAATCGTCGCGAGAGGACGGACGGCCGGCGACGGAAGGCGATGGGCAGGGTGGCGAAGGCGGCGGACGCCGTCGTCGTCGCCGCCGTCGTCGTCGCGGTCGCGGTCGTGGCGGCGAGGGTCGGCCCGAAGAGGGTGGCGCTCCGAGCGATGGGGCCGGCCAGCAGCAGGAGCGTGCGCCGGCAGCCGAGTCGCAGGGCGAGCCCCAAGGCGGTCGGGCCCCGCGCGGCGAAGGCCGTCGTGAAGGTGGTCGCGAGGGTGGCCGCGAGGGTGGCCGTCGCGATGGTCGCCGTGACGGTCGTCGTGAAGGCGGTCGTGATGGCGGGCGCCAGCCGCGTGAGGGTCGCGGGGGCGAGCCGCGTGGCGAGCAGGGTGGACGCGAGTCGACGCAGCCTCCGGCATCGTCGGCTCCGGCCTCGCCTGGCGCACCCAAGCCCCGCACGCTCTACGGCGCGATTCGTCGCAAGCTGTCGGCCAGCGAGTTGAACAAGCGGCCCAAGCCCGAGTGAGCAAGCGGCGATGAGCGGAACCACGCGGCGTCTGGTCATCCTGGGCTCGACCGGTTCGATCGGCACGCAGGCCCTCGACGTGGTGGCGCACGTCAACGCGTTGCATGCGAGTGGACTCTCGCCGGTGCGATTCGAGGTGACGGGGCTGGCGGCCGGCCGCAACGGCGCGCTGCTGGCCGAGCAGGCGCGGCGGCTCGGGGTTCGGCGGGTGGCGCTCCGCGAGGGCGGGGTCGATGGCGACTTCGATGCCAGGTGGAGCGGCCCGGATGCCGCCGAGCGGCTCGTGCGAGAGACCGAGTGCGACATCGTGCTGGCGGCGATGGTGGGGGCCTCGGGCGTGCCGGCGACGCTGGCGGCGGCGGAACTGGGACGCGACATCGCCCTGGCCAACAAGGAGACATTGGTGGCGGCGGGTTCGCTGGTGGTGCCCGCGGCACGGCGCACGGGCGCGCGGCTGCTGCCGGTCGACAGCGAGCACTGCGGGGTGTGGCAATGCCTGACGGGCCGCTGCGGGAACGTGCCGCCCCCGTTCGAGGCCGCCTCGCACGTGCGTCGCATCACGCTGACGGCCAGCGGCGGGCCGTTCCGCACGTGGACGCGCGAGCAGATGATGAACGCGACGCCCGAGCAGGCGCGTCGTCACCCCACGTGGAGCATGGGCGACAAGGTGACGATCGACTCGGCCTCGCTGACCAACAAGGCCTTGGAGTTGATCGAGGCGCACTGGCTCTTTGGCATCGGCCCCGAGCGACTGGGCGCGGTCATCCATCCGCAGTCGATCGTGCACGCCTTCGTCGAGTTCGCCGATCGCAGCACGCTGGCGCAACTCGCGACGCCCGACATGCGCACGCCCATCCACGCGGCGTTGGCGTGGCCCTTCGAGGTGGGGGGCGTCGGGCGAGCGCTCGATCTCGCGGCGATGTCGGCCCTTACCTTCGAACCGGTGGACGAGACGAAGTTCCCCGCGGTGGCCACCGCGCGGGAGGTGATGCGTCGCGGCGGCACCGCGGGCGCGATCTTCAACGCGGCCAACGAGGAGGCGGTCAACGCCTTCATGGCCGGTCGCATCCGGTTCCCCGCGATCACATCGCTGAGCGCGGAGGCGATCGACGCGATTCCGACGACGATCGTCGAGAGCGTCGAGTCGATCCTCGACGCCGATGCCAGGGCGAGAGCCTGGGTCGCGTCGCGCGCCGGTTGAGATGCGTCACTCGCGGGACGCGCGTTGCACGCGATCTCGGGTCCTGCCCCTCGCCTTCACGCCGATTCGACGCGTTTCTCGAGGTCCTTGAGCACGTTCATGTACGCGATGCACGCGTCGTAGGGCGACTCGAAGGAGCGGAAGTAGGCGTGCACCGCGCCGTCGGCGTCGCCCTTGGTGCTCATGTAGTAGAAGTGGTCGGAGGTCGTGAGCAGTCGCCACGTTCGCATCAGGCCCCGCAGCGTCTCGGCCCGTGCGCTCTCGCGAGGTTCGGTCGCAAGCGTGGCGTGCAGACGCCGACCCAGGCGAAAGGCCTCCTCGAGGGCGTGCGCCTGCATGGCGTTGCCTCGCCATGCCGAGAGGTCGCGCGAGGCGTCGGCCCACGAGGTCGGGCGGGGCACCGAGGCCACGGCCGTCGCGGGGTGCGACTCGATGGCCTCCGAAGGCGTCAGGAAGCGAGCCTGGTCCGACTGTCGAAAGACCTCTCCCGGGAGGTCGTGCATGAAGCGGAAGATCCCCGTCTCCGCCCATTGGTGCTCGCCGAAGGTCTCGAAGTCCATGCACACCGTCGCCGGCCCGTGACGCGACGCGTCGATGAGCCACGAGGCGTACTTCTCCGCCGTCAGCGGCCAGTGCTCCCAGTTCCGTGCCCCGAACCGGAAGGCCACGTCGTCGCTCAGTCCCGGGTGGCGGACCAGCAGTCGCAGCGAGGGCGAACCCGCGGGTGCGTAGACCTTTCCGCACGCGCCCGGTGCGGCAAGGTCGGGCGTGGCCGCTTCGGTGAAGAGCCCGTGAAAGCGTGCCGCCCCGTCGGGCCGACGCAGGGCGGCCACCATCGCGGCGATCTCGTCCGAATGGATGAGCTCGGTGTTGCGAAAGAACCGCGGCTCGACGCCGAACACCGCTCGCACCTTCTCGCCGTGCTGCTCCACCTGCTGCACGAACTCCTCGGGCCAGTAGAGCGACGCCAGCGAGTGGTGGTACGTCTCGCCCAGGAGCTCGCAACACCCCGAACGCACGAGTTCCTGCAGCAGCACGATCACGTCCGGCGCGTGACGCTCGAACTGTTCGAGCAGCACGCCGGTGACCGACAACGCCACCTTGAACCGGCCGTTCCAGCGGCGGGCCAAGTCCACCAGCAACTGCGTCGCCGGGCGGTAGCACTTGTCCGCCACCTTGCGGCAGATCTCCGCGTTGGCCTGCTCGTCGAAGTATCGGTGGTCGGCGTCGAAGACGCTGTACCGGCGGAGCCGGTGCGGCTGGTGCAGCTGGAAGTACAGGACGATGCCCGCCATGGCGTGGGCAAGCGTACGGCCGCAGCGCCCGACACAGCGCTCCATCCCGTGGCTTTCCGGGGCCGGTCGGGCGGCTGACTCCAGCTACCCTTCGCCGTGACAGATCCGACCCAAGGGACATCTCCATCCGACTCCACCCTCGCCGAGATCAACCTCGCCGGCGAGGAGGCCCGCTACGGCGCGGACCTCAAGCGCCACCATCCGCTCGTCTGGTGGGCCACCCTCGTCGGCCCGCTCGGCACCACCGCCATCATGCTCGGCGTGGCCGGCATCGCCCGCGGCATCGACTTCATGATCAACCTCGCGGTCTCCGCGGGCATGATCTTCTTCGGCCTCGGCCGCGCCGTGCTGCTTCTGGGCCGCGACAAGGCCCAAGCCATCGCCGACATGCCTCAATGGCAGCAGTTCCTCGCCAGTCTCACCACCGAGGAGTTGCTCGTCCTCATCCTCTGGATGGACGCGCTCACCGGCTTCATCATGGTCTTCCACGCCTCGTTCATCTACCGCATCCCCAAGGTGGGCCCGGCCATGCTCGCCCTCCAGGAGGATGGCCACTTCTTCCTCTCGCAGCACCCGTGGATGCGGCGGTTCGCCTGGGCCGGGTTGGTCGCGTTCGTCACCTTCCCCTTTGCCGCCACGGGTTCGGTCGGCGGGTCGATCCTCGGACGACTGCTCGGTCTCACCCGCTGGGCCACGCTCAGCGGCGTCGTCATCGGATCGGTGATCAGCACGTTCACCGTGTACGCCTTCGCCGCCACCATCAAGAAGAGCCCGTACTTCAAGTCCGACAGCCCCGTGACGATGATCGGCAGCATCGTCGTCATCGTGGCCATCTTCGCCTTCATCAACTGGCGGCTCAACGGCATGAAGAAGAAGTGGGCGTCCCAGCAGGCCGCCAAGAACGCAAGGCCGAGCGCCGGCTCAGCGTCGTGAGGGCGCGCCCAAGGGCTTGACCACCATCGAGACGATCGGCGTGCGATCCAGCGCGTCGAAGAGCGCGGGAAGGTTCTCGGCGTTGCGAACCTCGTGGTGACGCCTGGGGCCCATCGCCGCCAAGGCCGTCAGGCTCGAACGCAGCACGGCGTCGCCCGGCAGCGTCATGATCGAGATGCTCGCGGCACCCTCGATGAGGCGGACCTCGTCGTCGCGACACCCCTCGACGATCTCCTCGCGCCGATGCTCGAAACCCTCGGCAAAGGCGCGAAGGCCGGGCACCGTCTCGCCTTCCCAGAGTCGCTCGAGCAGATCGCCCATCACCTCGCGGGCATGCAGCAGCCGCAACGCCGAGGCCTGCAGCAGGATCGGCACGATCACCGTCTGCACGTCGGTCGCCAGCGTCGCCTCGGCCCGCTGCGCCAGACTCTGCGGCGCGGAACGGGCGATGGACAGGTTGTGGCGAGCGGCGAACCGATCGAGCCCGGCGGCCAACGGCACGCTGATGCCGGGGTCGGGCCCGCCCTTGAGCAGGTCGGCCGCCAGCGCGCCCAGATACTCGCGGTCATCGTCGAAGAACTGGTCGTTGGTGAACTGGCGAAGCGGCCCCAGCGCCTCCTCCGCGGCGATCTTCTGGCCCACCTCGAACATGTCCTGCGCGGGCGACTCCCCTTCGATGTGGGAGGTCAGCACCTGCGCCTCCCACAGGGGCTGCGTCCACGACCAGCTCTCGACCAGTGCTCGGTAGGTCGGCACGCGCCGGGCCGCCGCCATGGCCTCGCGGCTGCTGCCCGCCCCTTCGAGGGGCGTCGGGAGCAGCGTGACCACCTGACGGGCGAGCAGCAACGCGGCCATGGCGGCCGGTTCGCGGGTTGTCAGGTGGTATGGGCTGGCGACGATCAGCATGGGAATGGACCAACTCTATCGGCATGGTCGGGGGGGTTGGCCACGAGCATGCCGCGAGTCGATTCGCACGAGCCGGGGGGTTGGGTGCTCATGCCGGCGAGCGGAGTTTCGCTATGCTGGCGGGGTGACGGTCTCGGGCGCGTTCTATCTCCTGCTGCTGGCGGCGTGCATGTCGACGTTGGTGCCTCCGCCCATGGCGTTGGCCGTCGGCGTCGTGACGGCGTTGGCGGGCCTGTCGCGGTTCCCGGAGGCGTCGAGGCGGGTGTCGCGGCTGGTGATGCAGACGTGCATCGTGCTGCTGGGATTGCGGATCGATCTGAGGGAGTTGTGGCAGGAGGCGTCGAGCGGGTTCGCCTTTGCCGCGGCGACGATCGTGGGGGCGTTCGTGGTGGGCTTCGGGCTGGGGCGGTTGCTCGGCATCGGCCGCGAGCAGACGCTGCTCGTGAGTTCGGGCACGGCGATCTGCGGTGGGTCGGCGATCGCGGCGGTGGGGTCGGCGATCAGGGCGTCGTCGACGTCGATGGCGGTGGCGACGGGGGCGATCTTCATCCTCAACGCGGTGGCGTTGGCGGTGTTCCCGCTGCTCGGGCGGGCCATCAACCTGACGGACTCGCAGTACGGCACATGGGTGGGCGTGGCGGTGCACGACATGGCGTCGGTCGCCGGTGCGGGTGCGGCGTACGGCACCAGCGCGGCGCTCGACACGGCGATGGTGGTGAAGTTGTCGCGGGTGGTGTGGATCCTGCCGTGCACGGTGTTCGCGGTGTGGTTGACCGGCACGCCCGCGACGGGTGGCGCGGGGAGCGCGTGGCGGCGGGCGGCCCAGCCTTTCCTGATCGGGTTCCTGCTGGCGAGCCTCACGCGGACGTTGGTGCCGGCGGTGGGGGCGCATGAGGTCGTCATCAAGACGGTGGCGACGGGGGGCTTTGGCGGCGCGATCTTCCTGATCGGCGCGGGGCTGTCGGTGGCGGCGGTGCGGAGCGTGGGATGGCGTGTGCTGGTGCAGGCCACCGTGACCTGGGTGACGCTGGCGACGGCGTCGCTGGTGGCGATCATGGCGTGGAAGGTGTGAGGCAGCGTGGCCTTCAACGTCGAAGGCGGTTGCGATGGATGAGCCCGGCGCCATCGCATGCAACGTCGACGCGTCGAAGCACGTCATGCGAGGTTCCACGGCGACCCCTTTGGGGTCGGGGGCGTTTCCTGCGCGTGACCGGGGTTGGGACGGAACGCCGCAACCGCCGTTTCTCTCTGGACGGCGACGTTCGGGAATCGCTTCGCGATCGGGGAGACGGATCGTGATCCGTCGCCGCCCGTCACATGCCCGGCAATGCCAGGCCGCTCTTGGGCAGACCGGCGCGAAGGCAGGCTTCCTGGGCGAGGATCACCTTCTCGTACGGGGCCGTGTCCGTCGGCTTCACGAGGGCGATGCACTCGCCCTTGGCGGCGGCGCGGGCGGCGGACAGGGCCTTCACGAGGTCGGCCTCGCCCACGGGCTGCGGGGGTTGCTGGTCGATTCGAAGGGCGTAGCCGGCGACGTCCACCTCGATGGTGAGTCGGGTGGGAGGGGCCTGATCGGAGGCGGGGGCGGCGGCCATGACCGGCAGGTTCGACTTGATGAACCACTCGGGGCCGAGGATCGCTGCCGAGGCCATGAAGAAGATGAGGATGACCATGACCACGTCGACCATGGGGGTCATGTTGGGCCCGTAGTGGCTCTCGTGCATGGCCCGTGCGCTGCGGTTGCGAAAGCCGTGGCGGGTCGTGCCCATGTCAGCGGCCCTCCCCTTGAGCGCGTCGGGTGGCGAGTTTCACGCTCGCCACGCCCGCCTGGCGGCAGGCGTCGAGCAAGGGGCCGACCGAGCCGTATTCGAGCCCCCGATCGGCTCGCACCTGCACCGGACGGTTGGACGCGTCGAGCCCTTTGAGAAGCGTCGCCAAGGCCGGCGCGTCGGCCACGGGCGAGCCGTCGACATCGATGGTCGCGATCCCTCCCTCGCCGGATAGCGTGATCACGATGGGTCGCTTCGCGGACGCGCCCTCTTCTTGCACGCCGATGGCGGTGGCGGGAAGGTCGACGCGGGCGCGGCGGTCCGCGGCGAGCTTGCCGACGATGAGGTAAAAGACGATCAGCACCATCACCACGTCGATGAGCGGGGTGACGTTGATCTTGCCCGTGGGCGAGTGGTGCTGGAGGGAGCGGAACTTCATGGGGCCTTGTCGCGACCCATGCGGGCGATGATGTCCTCGACGATGTCGCCGCCGATCACGACCGCCCGGGTGCACAGGCGATCGACCAGGCCCCGGTACACGCCGTAGGCCAACAGGCACGGAATGGCCAGCACCAGGCCCAGCAGCGTGTGGAAGAGGGCCTTGCTGATGCCCAGGGAGAGGTCGGCGGGGCCCGCCTGGCCTCCCGAGGCCCCCAGCGACGTGAAGGCCAGGATCATGCCCCAGACCGTGCCGGCCAGGCCCACCAAGGGGCCCAGGTTCCCGATGATGTTCAGGAGGTCGATCTTGCGGAACCAGCGGGCCGACTCCTCGCTGGCGGCCAGTTCGGCGGCGTCGCGGATGGCGGCGGCGGCGTCCTTGGGCTGGGTCGACGCGCCCATGCGGTAGGAACGGTCCATGGCCGCCGCCACGATGCGACCCAGGACCGAGTCGCTGGTGCGTGCCGAGTGGTGGAGATCCTCCCAGCGGCCGCTGCGGGCGAGGTCCTGGAGGCGGCCGGCCTCGTCGCGAGGGACGATGTTCCGCTCGCGGATCTCGAAGAGGCAGAGGAAGACCAGGGCGATGCCCACCACCGAACCCACGAGCAGCAGGATGGTGAACGCGTCGAAGGACTGCATGAACAGCGACCACAAGCCGCCGTCGGCGGGCGGGGTCTGGGCCAGAAGTCCGGGAATCGTCGGTGCCATGACGGAAACATAGTCGGGGCCTGATGCGGAAAGCACGACGCGGCCTGCCTGCCGAGCGGAGGCGGCCAATGATTCAGTCCGTACGGAGCGTGCCCATGCCCCCAAGGCCTTCGCGAGCACATCACCGTGACGCAGCGGCGCGGCCCGCCCAGGGCCGTGACGGCGATGTCGACCACGACCTTGCCGCCGAGGGCATGTCCATCGACGAGTTCGTCGCCTCGGGCGGCTCCCTGGGCTTCGACGTCAGCGAAGGGCTCGACAGCAAGGTGCTGGTGCTCAACCGGGGCTATGCGGCGATGCGCGTCATCACCGCTCGGCGCGCCTTCTGCCTGCTCTCGCGATCGATCGCCGAGATCATCCACGTCGAGGGCCTGGGCGAGGAGGGTCGCGGGCAGTTCCTCAGCTACGACCTCGAGAGCTGGATCGAGGTGTCGGCGCTCCAGCGAGAGTTCGAGCGAGAGCGCCACGACTGGGTGCGAACGGTGCGGTTCGAGATCGCGGTGCCCCGGATCATCCGCCTGCTGGGCTACGACCGTCTTCCCGAGCAGCAGGTGAAGCTCAACCGTCGCAACCTCTTTGCGCGCGACCGCAACCAGTGCCAGTACTGCGGGCGGACCTTCCCCACGGCCGACCTCTCGATCGACCACGTGAAGCCCCGCATGGCCGGCGGCGGCGACTCGTGGGAGAACCTGGTGTGCGCCTGCATCCGCTGCAACGCCCGCAAGGGAGGACGCACGCCCGAGCAGGCCAGCATGAAACTGGTCCGCAAGCCGGTGCGTCCCAGTCGCAACCCCGTCATCGCCCTGCGACTGGGCAGCGACAAGTACCAGTCGTGGAAGACCTTCCTCGACAACGCCTATTGGTCCGTCGAGTTGGGCTGAGCGGGCGGACCGTCACGGTTGCAAATCTCGCACCCGGCTCGCGTGCCCGTCGCGAGCGGGCAAGAATCACCCACGCATGTCAGGCAACGTCATCATCGTCGGCGGCGGGCTCGCGGGCCTCGCGGCTTCGGTCGAACTCTCCTCCCTGGGCCTTCGGGTCACGCTGGTCGAACGCAACGCCCACCTGGGCGGGAAGATGAACCTGCTCCAGGAGCAGGGGTACACCTTCGACATGGGCCCGACCATCCTGACGCTGCCTCAGGTGCTGCGCGGGATCATCCGTCGCAGCGGCCGTCGCGTCGAGGACTACATCAACCTGATCAACCTCTCCCCGCAGTGGCGATGCCACTACGAGGACAAGACGGTCATCGACCTGCTCGGCGGCGTTGAGGCGATGGCCTCCTCGCTCGACGCCCAGTTCCCGCAAGCCAAGCCCGGCGCGGGGTATCGCGAGTTCGTCGAGTTCTCGCGGCGCATGATGCGACTGTCGGAAAAGGTCTTCTTCTACAAGGACGTCGGCGGCGTGCTCGACATGATGCGCAAGCCCCCCAACGAGCCGGGGCTGCTCTCCGACGTCCTGGCGATGCGCATGCACAGCACGGTGGGCGCCGCCGTGCACCGCGACATCCCCGAGCCGCACGTGCGACAGATGTGCGAGCACTTCCTGCAATACGTCGGCTCGTCGCCCTTCCTCGCGCCGGCCATCCTCTCGCTCATCGCCTCGGCCCAGGTCGATCATGGCTGCTGGTACTCGATGGCACCCGACGGCAAGAGCGGCGGCACCCGCTGCGTGGCCCGGACGCTCGAGCGGATCGGCCGCGAGCAGGGGGTGCGCTACATCACCGGCACCGGCGTGCGAGCCATCCGCGAGCAGGGCGGAAAGGCCGTGGGCGTCGACCTTGAAGACGGCCGCGTGCTCCTGGGCGACGCCGTGGTGAGCAACTGCGACGTGCAACGCACCTACCGCGACCTCATCGGTTCGCCCGGCGCGATGGCCGAGCAGCGAGGCATCGCGGCCGACTACACGCCCGCGTGCAGCGGCGTGGTGCTGTACCTGGGCCTCTCGCGCCAGTATTCGCACCTGGCCCACCACAACTTCCTGTTCAGCGCCGACAGCGAGCAGGAGTTCGACGACATCTACCACAAGGGCATCCCCGCCCGCGATCCCACGCTCTATCTCGCCGTGCCCAGTCGCACCGATCCCACGCAGGCCCCTCCGGGGTGCGAGGCCTTCTACGTGCTCGTGCACACGGCCTACAAGCGCAACCACCAGACCTGGGAGGGGCCTGGCGGCCTCTTCGAGCAGTACAAGCCGGTGATCATGGACAAGCTGCGTCGCTTCGGCATGCCCGACATCGACCGGCACGTGGTGGTGGACCGCTTCCTCACGCCCGCCGGCATCGAGCGCCTCTACAACGCCGAGGGCGGCGCGATCTACGGACTCGCCAGCCACGGGCGGCTCAAGGGCGGCTTCAAGCCCCGCAACCGCAGTCGAGTGCTCGATCGGCTCTACTTGGCCGGCGGCTCGGCCAACCCCGGCCCCGGCGTGCCGATGGTGCTCATGAGCGGGGTCACGGCCGCCCGCGCCTTGGCGCACGACCTTGGCGTCCGTCGCGAGGAGTCGATCCCCTTGGGCCCCGGCGTCGAGACGCCCTGAGCCCGCCGCGACCGCGGGGCCGCGTCACTGGATGACGTACTCGTCGCGGAGCACGGGGCCTCCCGCGGGCAGCTCGATCGAGGCGCGGATCTTCAGCCACTGCGCCCCCCGCGTGGCGGCGTCCTGACACACCCACGATGGCGCGCCCAGCGTGATGCGATAGGTGCGCGTCGGCGTGTCGAATCGCTGGAAGTTCTCGTCGGCGTTGATGAACTCGGGCATCTCCCAGGTCAGCTCGCGACTCTCCATGCCCGCCAAGGCGCCTTGCGCGGGCTTGGCGAGTTCCACCCGCACGAGGCCCGGCGCCTTCACCGAGTCTCCGTAGCGGTCCTTGAGCTCGAAGTGCAGCACGATGACGCACGATCCGCCCGGGCGACCGGGCAGCGAGTCGACGTGGGTCAGCGGGTGGATGCGAAGCGAGGCGGGCGAGAAGGGATTGGGCTCGGCCGCTGCGAGCAGTGTCGCGGTCTGCGCCTCGGTCGGGGCCGCGGCCTCCGGGGTGTCCGAGAACGTGCAGCC
The DNA here is from genome assembly GCA_903929885.1 of uncultured Phycisphaerales bacterium. GTDB lineage: Bacteria > Planctomycetota > Phycisphaerae > Phycisphaerales > UBA1924 > UBA2402. Next base: position 36,709 of record CAIYWI010000087.1, on the reverse strand, counting down.
GCCGAGGGGTGCGAGGGCGGCGGCGAGCCAAGGGATCGAGGCCCGAGGTTTCATCGAAGAAAGGGTACGCTGCCGCGCGACGTGGGCACGCAGGCCGCCGGTCGCCCGTGTACCCTCCAGACTCAATCGGTCCATGCCGCGAGTCCGTCCGCCGTGAACACGCCGTGAACACCTCGACCACTCACGATCAGCAACCTTGGCGTCTTGATCGCATGCCGCGATTGGTGGCGACGGCGGGCATGTCGCTCGCGGTCGCGAGGTTCCGCGATCCCGTTCGAGCGGGTCTGCCTGACGAGCCCTTCCCGGCGTACGCCGCCCCGCTCGAGGACCGGGGTCTGGCGACGGGCACCGGGGTGGCGGTCCGCCCGCGATTCCGCGCGCAGGGGCGGCTGTCGGTGGTCGAGATGCTCGGGCTCGAGCGGTGCGCCTTCTACGGCACGGGCGAGCAGGCCGGGGGCCTGATCCGCAACGGCACCCGCAAGACGCTCTGGAACAACGACCACTTCGACTACACGGCCAAGAGCCCAAACCTCTACCAGTCGCATCCGTTCGTGCTGGCGGTGCGACGGGACGGCACGGCGGCCGGGGTGATCTTCGAGACGACGCGTCGCTGCGACATCGACCTGCGTCGCGGGGTGCGGGTGGAGGTGCATGGTCCGTCGCCCGCGGTGACGGTGATCGAGCGCACCGACGCCATGGAGGTTGTGCGTGCGCTGCACGACCTGACGGGCCGCATCCCGATGCCCCCGCTGTGGGCGCTGGGGTATCACCAGTGCCGCTGGAGCTACGAGCCCGAGTCGAAGGTGCGGGAGATCGCCTCGGAGTTCCGCGCGAGGAGGATCCCGTGCGACTGCCTGTGGCTCGATATCGACTACATGGACGGCTTCCGGTGCTTCACCTTCGACCGGGCGAAGTTCCCCGATCCGTCGCGGCTCAACCGCGACCTCAAGCGTCAGGGGTTCCGCACGATCTACATGATCGACTGCGGGATCAAGGTGGACGAGTCGTACGACGTCTATCGCGAGGGACGCGAGGGCGGGCACTTCATCAAGGACGCGACGGGACGCGAGTATCACGGCGCGGTGTGGCCCGGGCCGTGCGCCTTCCCCGACTTCACGCGCGAGGCGACGCGGCGGTGGTGGGCGGGCCTGTACAGGGACTTCATGGCCACGGGCATCGACGGCGTCTGGAACGACATGAACGAGCCGGCGGTCTTCGGGGGCGTCGAGAAGACGATGCCGGTCTCCAATCGCCACGAGGCCGACGCCTCGCTGGGCGGGCCCGACTCGCACGCGCGGCACCACAACATCTACGGCATGCAGATGGTGCGGGCGACCCGCGAGGGCATCGCCAAGGCCAAGCCCAAGGCCAGGCCTTTCGTGCTGACGCGCAGCAACTTCCTGGGCGGCCAGCGCTACGCGGCGACATGGACGGGCGACAACCGCAGCGACTGGAACCACCTGCGATGGTCCATCTCGATGGCCCTCAACCTGTCGCTCAGCGGCCAGCCCTTCGCAGGTCCCGACATCGGCGGGTTCATCGGCGAGGCCGACGGCGAACTCTTCGCCCGGTGGATGGGCATCGGCGCCCTGCTGCCTTTCGCCCGCGCCCACAGCGAGAAGACCACCAGGCCCCACGAGCCCTGGTCCTTCGGCGAGGCGTGCGAGCGCACCTGTCGCCTCGCGCTCGAACGGCGCTATCGGCTGCTGCCGTACCTGTACACGCTCTTCCATCTCGCCTCGACCCGGGGCGAACCGGTGGTGCGCCCCGTCTTCTTCGCCGATGCAACGCGGGCCGACCTCCGGACCGTCGACGACGCCTTCCTGCTCGGGCCCGACCTCCTGGTGATGTGCGACGTGCACCCCCGGCGTCGCGAGGGCGAGGCGGCCTCGCTGCTGCCCGGGTGGGCGCCCGTGGAGGTGGCGACCGCGACGCACCCCGACCTGCCCCGGCTCTTCCTGCGCCCGGGCGCGGCGTTGCCCCTCGGGCCGGCACGTCAGTGGACGAGCGAACCGGTCGATGCGCCGGTGCTGGAACTGGTGTGCCACCTCGATGACGGCCTGGCCACGGGCATCATTCACGCCGATGCGGGCGACGGCCACGGGCACGAACGAGGCGAGCGGTGCACGACCTTCGTCGAGGCGAGCGATCGCGGCGTGCGCGTCCGTCACGAGGGCGACACGCGATTCGCTCCGACCATCGGCGCCTGGCGCCGGGTTCGGGCAAGGTGAGCGTCGCCGAGGCGTCGTTCACCGCCGTCGGGATCGGTTCTCGCCCGTCAGTCGCCTCACGGCGGCGGGCGCATTGCCGAGCATGATGTTCGCGAAGGGGCCGCAGTCGCGCTGATTGGCCCGGTCTGGCGACGCGAGGCACTTCATGCGTCGATTGACCTCGAAGATGGTCAGCGGGTGCCCGTGGCTCATCAGGCGATGGTTCATCAGCAGACGTCCGGTCCGTTCATTCCCGGTCGTCGTGGCATTGAAGCGGGGCGGGAAGCCGCCGTGGCGATTCGCTCACGGCTCGGTCGGAGCGAGCACGCTCACGACGCGGCGCTCGACGCGGCCCATGGCGTGGTCCACATGGCGATGATGGTCGCCGCGACGAAGATCGCCGCGGCGATCTGCATCGGCGGATCCTTGGCGGCGATCTCGGTGGGGTCGTCGTACTGCCCGCGGTCGAGGAGCATGATGGCCCGGGCCAGCGCGTAGGTGGCCGGGAGCAGCGAGAGCCACAGGACGTTCACGCCCTCGGGGAAGCCGGCGACGATCCAGCGGCTGGCCGCGTCGCGCGATTGCACGTAGAAGGCGTAGGTGATGAGCGTGGCGACGGCGGTCACGACCACGAACATGCGGAGGGTGTCGTCGGTGTAGACGGTCTGCACGCCCCGGGCGTTGGAGGCGTTGTCGCCAAGCATCCGTCGCTCGCCCAGTCGCTTGCCGAAGGCGAGGAACATGGAGAGGAAGAAGGTGACGTTGAGCAGCCACGTGCTGGGAGCGATGGCCGCCGCCACGCAGCCGCCCACCACCCGCAGCACGAATCCCGACGAGAGGGAGAGCACGTCGAGCACCGCGACGTGCTTGAGGAAGGCCGAGTAGGCCGTGACGTTCAGCACGTAGAGCCCGATGGTCGCCAGCACGGCCCACTTGGCGGGGCTGGGCAGGAGCATCGCGAGGGCGACCGAACCGCACGCGAAGACGAGGGCCAGCAGCCAGGCCGTGGCGGGCGAGACCTGCCCCGAGGCCACCGGGCGGTGTCGCTTGCGGGGGTGATGGCGATCGCGAGGGGCGTCGAGAATGTCGTTGACGCAATAGCACGCGCTGCTGGCCAAGGCGAAGGCGCCGGCCGCGAGCAGCGCGCCGCGGGCCAGGTCGGGCGTGTAGGGGTGGTCGCGCAGGCCGTAGAGGGGGCCGAGCAGGACGAAGAGACTCTTGGCCCACTGGGTGGGCCGGGCGAGTCGAAGGAGGTTCACGGGGAGCGAGGGCATGCGGCGCGGTCGCAGAGCATATCGGCCCGCCGGCCTTGCACGCGCCACGCGCAGGCCCCTTCGCCGTCGCGGCGGCCTCGGCGCCGGCATGTGGGCGCATCCCCTTCTCGGGCGACGGTCGGCCACAGGGGGCGAACCCTCGAATCGCCGATATACTGCGACCCGGGCCGTTCCGGGAGGAACGCAGCCCCGCAGCGCCCCAGCCGTGACGGATCCCTCGCCCCATCCAGTCGTCGACTCCGCCTTCCCCGATGCAACGGGGGGTCGGCCCTCGCCCTTCCGGACGCTCGAGGGTCGCAGCAACATCGAGGTGGTGATCCCCGCCTTCAACGAGGAGTTGAACCTCACCGAGGCGATCCGCAGCGTGGTGGCCTGGGCCGACGTGGTGCACGTGGTCGACTCGCAGAGCACCGATGCCACCCGCGAGATCGCCGCCAGGTTCGGCGTCCACTGCGTCGTGCAACCGTGGTTGGGCTACGCCAAGCAGAAGAACTGGGCGCTCGAGCACCTCCCCCTCCGCGCCGACTGGGTCTTCATCCTCGACGCCGACGAGTCGATCACGCCCGAACTGCGCGACGAACTGCTCGCGGTGGCCGCCAGGCCCGTGGGCGCCGTCGAGGAGTCGGGCTTCTACGTCAACCGCCTGACCTACTTCCTGGGCAGCCCCATCCGCCACTGCGGCTACTTCCCCAGCTACAACCTCCGCTTCTTCAAGCGCGGCAAGGCCCGCTACGAGGAACGCGAGGTGCACGAGCACATGATCGTGGACGGGCCCACCAGTCGCCTGATTCACCTCATGAATCACGAGGACCGTCGCGGCCTCGAACACCTCATCGCCAAGCACAATCGCTATTCCACCCTCGAGGCCCGCGAACTCACGCGCGAACGCCTCCTTCGCCGACGCGAGGACGCAGGTCCGCTCGAACGCGGCATCGCGATGCGCCGCTGGCTCAAGCGCAACGTCCTGCCCCGCCTGCCCCTCTCGGGCCTGTGGCGGTTCTTCTACATGTACATCGTGCGATTGGGCTTCCTCGACGGGGTCGCGGGCCTGCGATTCTGCCTCCTGCTGGCCACCTACGACCTGCTCATCTCCCTCAAGCTCGCGGAGATCCGCACGCTCCGCATCGACGAGGACGCCAAGCGACTCGCCGAGGAGCCCTCCAAGGGGCTGGCCGTTCCCGAAGGTCAGATCGCCAACACGCCCGAGGTGGTCGCAGGCCCCGGCGCGACGATGGCGCCCGTCACGCCCGCGGCGGAAACCCGCCCGCTTGCGTCCATCGCGACGCCCGCGCCAACCCCCGCGCCGATGGTCGAGGCCAAGCCCGATTCGGCCACGGGCGTGCCCCTGCCGCCCCCCGGCGAGCCCCCGGTCCCCGAGCCGCTGCGTTCGGAGGTCGCCGGACTGGTGACGCAGCTCAAGCCCCACGTCAACATCCCCGGCCGCTGGCCCGCGTACAAGTCGGTGCCCGTGTCGATCCTCGTGCCCGTCAAGAACGAGGAACGCAACATCGTCGAGTGCCTGCGTCGCTGCAACTGGGCGACGGAACTGGTGGTCGTCGACAGCCGCTCCACCGACGGCACGATCGCGCTCTCGCAGGCGATGGGCGCGGATGTCTACCAGTTCAACTACGACCGCAAGACGGGCTGGCCCAAGAAGAAGAACTGGGCCCTCGAGTGCATCCCCTGGAAGAACGAGTGGGTGATGATTCTCGACGCCGACGAGTACATGACCGAGGAGTTGGCCGAGGAGATCCGTCAGGTGGTCACGGGCCAGTGGGTGCCCACGCACGGCGCACGAGCCGGTTGCGGCGACGGGTTCTGGGTCAACCGGCGGTTCATGTTCCTCGGCCGCTGGCTCAAGGGGTGCGGCTACTACCCGTCGTGGAACGTGCGCCTGCTCAAGCACAAGCTGGGTCGCTACGAGCGCATCGGCAACCTGGGCGACACGGGCAGCGGCGACAACGAGGTGCACGAGCACATCGTGATGTCCACCGGCGATGCCGGCTACCTCGCTCACGAGTTCCTGCACTACGCCTATCCCGACCTCTCGGCGTGGATCGAGAAGCACAACCGCTACACCACCTGGGAGGCGCATGCCGCCAGGGCCGGCGACCTGGGCGCGGTGAACGCCTCGCTCTTCGGCGGTCCCATCGAGCGGCGGCGCTGGATCAAGCGGTTCGGCCGCAAGCTCCCCCTGCGGCCGACCTTGCGGTTCATCTATTCCTACGTGTTCCAGAAGGGGTGGATGGACGGCTACGCGGGGCTGGTCATGTGCCGCCTGCTGTCGTGGTACGAGTTCGTCTCGATCGCCAAGGCGAAGGAGATGGCTCAGCAGGAGCGAGAGCGTTCCAGCCGCGTGGTGTGAGACGGAGTGAGGTCGATGGACGAGCACCGCACCGACCAGCCCGATGATCGCGCCGAAGCGGGGCCCAACCCCTATCTGGCCGATCCCGACCAGCTCCGGCGAGCCGACGGGCGCTACACGTCCCCGTATTCGCGCAAGGAACGCCTCGCCCGGCTCCTGTGGGGCCTGGTCGAGATGACGCTCTTTCGGTACTCCTTCACCACGTGGTACGGGTTCCGCGCGTGGCTGTTGCGCCTCTTTGGCGCCAAGGTCGGGCGACGCACCGGCGTCAAGCGCACCGCCCACTTCGAGTGTCCGTGGAACTTCTCCTGCGGCGAGTCGTGCGCCGTCGGCGAGCACGCCATCATCTACGCCTTGGGCCCCATCACCCTGGGCGACCGCGTCAGCATCGGCCAGTACTCCCACTTGTGCGCCGGCGCGCACGACATGAACCACCCCTCGCTGCCGCTGCTCCGCCCGCCCATCGTCCTCGAGGACGATGCCTGGCTCATGGCCGACGCGTTCGTCGGTCCGGGCGTCACCGTCCGCCAAGGGGCGTTGCTCGGCGCCCGCTCCTCGGCGTTCCGCGACCTCGACCCCTGGGGCGTCTACGTCGGCACGCCGGCCCGACGCATCAAGGATCGGCCGCGCGTGTGAGGCGTCGATCGTGACCGGATGCGTTCCACCTACACTGGACGCATGAGTCACGACGACGGGAATGCGCCGCGAGACGCCTGGCCCCACCTGCACCTGTGGCAGATCCAGCCGCTGCGTGATCTGCTCGTCCTTGCCGCCGTCCTGGGAATCGTCTACCTCGGCTATGTCCTCAGCATCGTCACGGTGCCCATCCTGCTGGCGCTGACCTTGGCGTACCTCTTCGAACCCCTGGTCCGCCGCATGACCGACGGCGGTCGCATCGGCCGTGCCCGGGTGGCGGCAAGCATCCTCCTCCTGTCCGGCATCCTCGTGCTGGTGCCGCTGACCATCGGCATGACCTACTCGGTGATGCAGGGCGTTCGGTACGTCCAGGGCGTGATCCGGAGCATCGATGTCGTCAGCCAGTCGGTGCGGGCTCCCGAGCGAGAGGACCTGCGACTCCAGGTGCAGATCAGGTCCAATGCCTGGCTCATGATCCGGGACTACATCGTCGAGGAGCGGGCCAAGGCCGCCGCCGCGGCTGAACGCGAACGAGCCGCGGCGGTCGAGGCGCAGACGCCGCGACCGGTCGATGCACCGCCCCCGGCGGCGGTGGCGGCTCAGTTGGCGATGGAACAGGCGGAGGAACCCTCCGACCTCTTCCGGCTTCTCGAGTTCACGCGCGAGTTCCTCAAGCAGCACTCCTCCGAACTGGGACGCAACCTGCTTCAGGCGGGCGGGGGGGCCGTCGGCGCCGTCTTTTCGCTTGTCTCCTCGGGCGTGAAGTTCGTCACCATCATCGCCCTCACGGCCTTCTTTTTCTTCTTCTTCTGCACGGGCTACGGGCAGGTGCTCGCCTTCTGGGAAAGCCTCCTGCCGGAGCACAAGAAGGGTCGAGTGCTGGACCTGGTCGCCAAGATGGACGTCGTGATCTCGGGGTTCATCCGCGGGCGGCTGATCATCTGCGCCACGCTGATCGGCGTGTACACGATCGGGTACGTCCTCATCGGCGCGCCCGCGGCGTGGATCGCCGGACTGGTGGTGGGGGCCCTGACGCTCGTGCCCTATGCCGCGGGCCTGGCCGCCCCGGTGATCATGCTCCTGATGTGGCTCGAACCCGGCGAGGGGTGGCAGGCCTCATGGTGGTGGATCGTCGGTTCGCCCCTGGCCGTCCTGGCCCTCACGCAGGTGCTCGACGACTACCTGCTGACCCCGCGGATCCAAGGCAAGGCCACCAACATGGACACGCCCACGATCCTCTTCGCCTCCATCGCGGGCGGCTCGCTCGCGGGCTTCTACGGGCTGCTGCTGGCGATTCCCATCGCGGCGTGCATCAAGATCCTCCTGAAGGAGGTCTTCTGGCCGAGGGTGCGGGACTGGGCCACCGGCAAGGCCGACGACGTGCTGCCCATTTCCAAGGACTGATCGTGGCGCGGGCCGGGTCTACACTCCACGGATGAAGCGTCGCGTCCCTGCCATCCGGGCCCTTGCGCTGATCGCCGCCCTCGCCGCGGCGTCGGGTTGCGAAACGCCCGTGCTCGTTCCGGACGAACCCCGCAGCCAGTACGACCGCTTCGACGCCATCCGCGACCAGCGGGCGCCCAGCTACGTCTACGACGAGTTCGGCTCGAGGCGGCCCAACATCCGCCAGCGATTGCTCACCGGCCAGTGAGGTCTCGCGGCTGCCGCGATCCCATGCGGCTGCAGGACTTTGGCCCCGCCCTGCCAGCCCCTTTCTGCCTTCGTGAGCCCAGTGCCGGGCACGTGCCGTCGACCGCGGCGTACTCGACGGGCCAGCGGAACGAAGAAGGCGTCAAAATCCCCTGTTCGGGGTTTGTGCGATTCGTCGTGCAGCTGGTATGATGGCTGCATGACGATCACGCCCATGCAGTTGCGACTCGCGGCGGCCTATCCCTCGACGGCCACGCCGACGCGCGGGCCCGAGGCCGAGGTTCCGGCGGATGCCGCCCCTCGCGCTCAGGCGGTCGATCGGCTGGAGCTGTCCCCGATTGCGCGGATGCAGCAGCGGATCCGCGACTCGCTCGTGGCCGGTCGGGTCGATCGATCGATCCTCGCCGACGAGTCGGTGGCAGGCGAGGTCCGGGCGACCCTGGGCGCCATCGCGATGCATCGGTCGGCGGCGGCGGCCAACGCCGCGGCGACGGGCGTCGCCGCCGGCGCCACGCTCGACGCCTCGGCGTGACTCGCGCGCGATTCGCGAAAAAACGCGACGACTCGACAGACGATTTGCTCCAGTGAATTCAGGCCCAGACGCGAACCACCTTCGTCGCGTGCGGTGACACGCGCGCGTGTCGTGTGTACCATCGCCGCCTCCGTGACCGATACACAAGCGCGATGCTGAGCACCTTCGTGACCCCCTCCGCCGTTGCCACCGCCCTGCTCGCCGAGACGCCCGCTGGACGTCTCTCGCTCGGCGGCGGCGAGTGGTCCATCGACCCCGCCCTGACCTTCCTCAACCACGGGTCGTACGGCGCGATGCCGCGGGCGGCCATGCGCCAGCAGTCGCAGCTCCGCGAGCGGCTCGAACGCGACCCGGTGCGGTTCTACAAGGTCGACCTCGAGCCCATGCTCGACGAGGTTCGGGCCGCCTTGGCCGGGTTCCTCAACTGCCGTGCCGCCGATCTGGCTCCGCTGCCCAACGCCACGGTCGCCCTCTGCACGGTCCTGAACAACACGAGACTGGAACCGGGCGACGAGGTCCTGATCACCGACCACGAGTACCAGTCGCTGCCCAACGAACTCGAGCGGGTCTGCGCCCGCACCGGGGCCAAGGTCGTCAAGGCCGAGATTCCCTACCCGATCGACGACGCCGCCACCGTGGCCGAGCGGTTCCTGGCCAAGGTCGGGCCCCGCACCCGCATCGCCTTCATCAGCCACGTCACCAGCTGCACCTCGCTGGTCTTCCCGGTGGCCCCCATCGTCCGCGAGCTCAACGCCCGCGGCATTGACGTCTGCGTCGACGGCGCTCACTCGCCCGGCCAGATTCCCGTCGACCTGGCCGCCCTCAAGCCCACCTACTTCATCGGCAGCGGCCACAAGTGGCTCAGCGGCCCCAAGGGCATCGGCTTCCTCTACGTTCGGTCCGACAAGCAGGCGGGCTTCCGCCCCCTCCAACTGTCGAGCCGCGTCAGCAAGGTCCGCCACGACCGGGCCATGTTCCTCCGCGACTTTGACTACCAGGGCACCCTCGACTACTCCCACATCCTCACGTTGCCCAAGGCGATCGAGGCCATGGGCCAACTCCTCCCCGGCGGCTGGCCCCAGCTCATGCGGGAGAACCACGAGAAGATCATGCTCGCTCGGGAGATCATCGCTCCCGTGCTCGAGCCCCTGGGCTGCACCGTCCACACCGCTCCCGAACACATGACCGGCACCATGACCAGCGTCATCGTGCCAGATCCGGTCGGCGGCATCGACGGATGCCCCACCCGCTACGACGACCCCCTTCAGGACGCCCTCTACGAGCGTCACGGCATCGTCACCCCCGTGTGGCGTTTCAACCTCACGCAGGCCCGCGTCGTCCGACTCTCGGCCCAGGTGTACAACACCCCCGAGCAGTACGAGTACTTCGCCAAGGCCCTGGCCGAGGAACTGCGGCGTCAGTGAGCTCCTTTCCACGGGTTTCCCTCACCCGCTGCGCGGGTTCGGTCACCCGTGGCAACATCCGTCCGCCCTCCGGGTGGCGTGCGCTTTCGTGAGGTCGTGGGGTTTGCTCGCGAACTTGGGAGGTGCCTGACGTCTCGCCCGCTTTGGGGCGCACCAGATATAGCCGTGGTGCGCTGCCCGGCTTTGCGGGCGAGCCCACGGACGTGCGCGTGCGTGCGCGTCAATCGTCGTTGCGTCGCGTCTGCTTGCGTTCGGAACGGACTTTCTTGTCTTTCAGGCGCCGCTCGATCGAGCCCCGGGTGGGCTTGGTCTTGCGGCGGGTCTTGGGCAGGACCGAGGCCTCTCGAACGAGGGCCGCGAGTTTCTCGATGCACCCGTCGCGGTTGCGGGCCTGCGAGCGGTGCTCGTCGCAGTCGATGACCAGTTCGCCCGCGGAGGTCAAGTAGGCCGAGCCCAGCGCCTCGAGGCGTGCCCGTTGGGCGGGGCCGAAGGGAATGGCGTCGATGCGGACCCGAAGCGTGCACTTGGTGGCGCGCTTGTTGACGTTCTGGCCGCCCGGGCCCGAACTCGAGGCGTACGAGAAGTCGACCGCCGACTCGTGGAGCGTGATGCGAGGCGTGAGCCGCACGCCCGAGGGGTGGTCTTGGTTCGACGCGTCCGCCATGAGCCATCGTAGGAGGTGGGCGGGATCACGCCGCCCGCGAGAGCCGACTGGCGACGATCTCGAGCGTGGCGAGGAATTGCTCGGCGAACATCTTGGCGTTGCACAGCGGCGAGGCGAGGAGCCAGGAGCGCATCGAGGCGCGGAAGTCGGCCCGGCCGCCGATGTCTGCCGCCAGGGCCTGGGCCCGTGCGACGTAGGCCTGCTCGTCGGCGCAGACGTTGTCGCCCACGCCCGCGGCTTGCAGGATGGTCGCTCCGGTGCGGGCCGCGCCCGACTTGCCTTCGAGCGTGATGACCGGCACGCCCATCCAAAGGGCCTCGCACGTGGTGGCGGTGCCGTTGAATGGGAAGGGGTCGAGGGCGATGTCGACGCGGTTGTACCACGCGAGGTGCTCGGCGTACGCGGGAAGCATCCCGCAGAGTTCGATGCGAGAGGGCTCGATGCCGTGGCGCACGAGCGAGCGGAGCGTGTGCTCGCGAGTGGCGCGGTCGCCGAGGCCCTTGGCCTTGATGAGCAGCCGCGCGTGGGGGGTGTCGTTGATGATGCGGGCCCAGAGGCGACCGCATCTGGGCGAGATCTTGGCTGGCGAGCAGAACGACCCGAAGGTGACCACCTTGGATGGCTGTCGCTCGCACTCAACGCGTTCGGCGGGGGGGGTCCAGCACAGCGAGGCGCCCGGGATGGCGATGGGGGCCTCCGCGATGGCCGGATGCCATGCAGCCCCCTCGAGCGCGTCGGGCTCCATCGTGGCGTCGACGAGCCGCACGTCGATGCCCGAGAGGCCGCTGGGCGTGGGATGACGCAGATACGCCGCCTGCAGGGGCGCGACGCGCCGGGCGAGCACGGTGGCGCGGGCGTGTTCGCCCCAGCCGGAGAGGTCGATGAGCACATCCGGCGCCGAGGCGCGGATGGCGGCGGCGAGCGCCTCGTCGTCGAGATGCGCCACGTGGTGCCACTGCTCGGCGTATCTGGCGCAGCGACGACTCGTGTCGTCGCGCACCGGATGGGTGTGGAAGATGCTCCACCGCACGCGCGAGGGTTCCGCGGAGGTCAGCAGCGGCAGGATGAAGCGGGCGACGGGATGGTCGCGAAGGTCGGGCGAGAGGAAGGCCACGCGGAGCGGGCGACTGCCGCTCGACCACGTCATGGGGGGGCGGGGTGTCGGGGCGGCGATGTGCCTGCGGATCAGGTCATTGACGCGAGCATGGCTCGTCGCCAGGTCGGCCTGGTTCACGTCGAGATACTGAAGCAGTCGCACCCACGACATGGCCGCGTGCAGGTCGGCGGGGAACTCCTGCATGGCGCGAGCGTGCCACTTGACCGCCTCGGGCGCGTCGGACATGGCTGCCCAGGCGTCGCCGATGGTGCACATGGCGGCCGCGCCGCCGGCGTTGCCGCCGCCGGCACGCAGGCGCAGGCGAACGGCCTCCTCGCCGGCGTTGACCGCGTCGGCGAAGGAGCCGTCGAGCATCAGCGCGCGGGCGAGATGCTCCCACGCGTGCGCCGAGGCCAGGTCGGTCTGGGTGGCAAGCCGCAGCAGTTCGATGCCCCGCGTGTGCTTGCCCAGGGCGCACAGCACTCGGCCGTATTCGCACAGGCAGTCGCGCTGCGCATCGGGAAGTTCGGCGGGAACCCGAAGGTGAAAGAGCGACTCGTCGAGACGCCCGGTCCGGGAGAGCACGAGTCCAAGCAGATAGGACGCGGCCGGGTCGCGGGGCGCGCCGCGCAGCAGTTCCCGCGCGCCAGCCTCGGCCGCCTCGAGCCGTCCTGCGAGCATGTCCTGCTGGATGCGTTCGAGCGGGGTGCGTTCAACGGTGGGCGTCGATGGCTGCATGTCGACCAGTGCATCGGTCAGCGAGCGGGTGCGCCGCGCGGAACGCGGGGCTTGCGACGGAGCGGGCACGCCCGGCGAGGGGGAAGACGCCCTCGCCATCCCCCATGAGGGCGGGGGTGGGGTGTTGAACCCGGGGGTCTCGCTTGAAGGCGCCCGCCCGGGCCGCCCGATACGACCGAGGAAGACGCACCGACCGTTCGACGGGCCGGGAAACTCGGAGATGCCAAGGGGGTGGTGCCCCGCGGCATGCTGCAGACTCCGAGTGGTGGAGGCCCGTCGAAGCGTCCCGATCAACGGGACGATCGCGCGGTCGATGCGTCGCGTCGCCTCATGGTCGAGGCGGCGTGGGTCAAGGTGGCGTGCTGCGTTCCATGGAGGGAACCATGACGACTTCGTGCTTCGGTGTGCAGGCGAACGATGGGATCCCCGCGACGTACTCCTTCGCCACGGCCGCGTTGTCGAGAGGCGTGCAGCCCGAGTGGGCGCAGGCCGGCGACGAACGAGGCCCGATGACCTTCGATCGACGGCGCCTTCCTCGCAAGGCCATGAAGGGCCACGCGATGGCCGTCTTCACGCAGGGCACGTGTGCGGCCAGCGTCGTTCGCGTCGAACTCAGCGACGCCAGCCACACCGGCATGGGCATCCGCAGTTCGATGCCCGTCGAGCCCGGCACCACCTTCTCGCTCATCCCCGAACACCCGATGATGCCCCGCGCCGTGGGCGTCGCCGTCCGCTGCGAAAAGCTCGGCGAAGGCCATTACCACGTCGGGCTCAAGACCCGCACGGGCGCGATGGCCGCCTGAGCGATTCGCCCTCCTTTCCATCGCGAAGCGATTCCCGAACGCCGCCTGCTGTCGGCACGCGCCGCGCACGTGGCTCCGCGGTGACGTCGGGCGGGCCCCCGCGCCGCCTCACTTGGGCTGACGCGGCTTGAAGAGCTTGTCGAGCCCCTCCTGGATCAACTTCTCCGCGTCGATCCCCTTCACGGCGTTCTTGGCCACCATCTCGAAGTCGATGCTGGTGCCCGCCGTTCCCAGCGGGCCCCTGGTGCGCAGCGGCACCTCGCGCAGCGCATCGGCCACGCCCGGCAGCACCTTGCCCGCGAACGTGCCCGACTTGAGCGACGAGAGCGCCTTGTCCGACAACGCCTCGATGGGCACGTACGTCACCACATCCATCGACTGGCTCACCAGGTCGACGACTCCCTCCGTCCGCACGCGGAACTCGCCCAGCGGCACCGTCCACGAGTCGTACGTCGCCACGCCCTGCTTGACGTGAACCTTCAGCGGCTCGAGCTTGCGGCCGATCACCCCCGCGCCGCGAGCGTTGACGAGCTTGAGCAGCTCGGCGAACTCCGGGCTGGCCTCGAACCTCGCTTCGCCGGGGTCGAAGGTCACTTCCGCGTTGAGCTTCGAGAAGTCCTTGCTCAAGGGCAATGTCAGGTCCGTCACGCGCAGCGACGCCGCCAGGTCCTGCGCCGTCTTCTCGAACGAGCCCAGCAGCGGCAGGCCGTCGATGAATCGCCCGCCCATGTCGCGGCTCAACTCGGTCACGCTCGCCTGCACGGGTTCGACGCCCACCAGCACGCCGTTGCGCACCGCGCCCTTGAACGAAGCCGACGCGCGAGCGCTCGAGGCCGTCATGCTGACGAGGCCCTCCCTGCCGCCCGCGGGCTTGTCGCCAAGCGGAAAGCGGTCGACGTCAAGCTTGAACGCGGCCAACGGTCCCAGCGCATCGACCGCGAGCCCGTCGCGAGTCGTCAAGGCGTCGATCAGCGCGGTGGGAACCGTCGGCAGATCGCTCCGCACGCTCACCGTCGCGCGCGACGGATCGATGGCGCCGTTCGCGTCGAGCAAACCGTCGAGCGATCCGGCGATCTGCATCGCCGAGGCCTTGGCCCCCTCGCCCGTGTCCGCCTGGGCCACCTTGGCGACAAAGTCGATGCTCGTGCCCGTCGCACCCGCCTCGCGAGAGGCCGTCGACACGTCGATGCCCGAGAGACGCACGTCGCGACCGTCGCTGCCTCGCATCGCCAGGCGGTCGAGGGCGATCCTGGCCTGTGCCGCCAGCGGCGTGCTCGTGCCCGCGGCCCCCTTGAGCGGGAGCGACAGCCGGTCGAGCGTCAGCGTCACCGGGCTGATCTCCCGCACCTGCATCGAGGCCTCGCCCTTCGCGGGCTTCAGGAAGCTGTTGACAAAGCCCGGCTGGGGCGACATCGTGAAGCGACTGGACTTGTCGAGGCGGATCGCCGACGGCGAGATCGTCGCCGCCAGCGGCCCGTCGCTCTTGAGTCGTGGCGCGTCGACCTGCATCGTCACGGCCGTCGTCGCGCCCGCGTAGTCGGGCGCACCACCCTTCACCTTCGCGGGCGCGGGCTGCACGTCGGCCGCGAGGCGCACGGTGGCCGTCTCGCCGATGGCCTCGGCGGCCATGGGCTCGCGACCCGCCAATCGCTCGAGGGCGGCGACATCGATCTTCGTCACGTCAACCTTCGTCCGCAGCGGGCCGGTGGGCAGGCCGCCGGCGATCGCTGTCGAGACGCTCGATTCGAGCGACGCGATGGCGCGGGCGCCTTCGCCACCCAAGAGCGATCCGGTCATGCGCACGGCGGTGTCGCCGCGGCCTTGAGCCGCCAGGCCGGCGAGCGCGACGTTCGCGTCGATGACGAAATTCTCGACGCCCACCGGGCCCAGATCCACCGGCTTGCCCGTCGTGGCGTCCTGGCGAGTCAGGCCCGTGACCAACGTGCGGCCCGGCAGCGTCGCCCGTGCCGTCAGCATGCCCGCCGCCGCCAGATCAAGCGATCCATCGGGCTTGAGGGGCACCGCGAAGGGCGAGGCCTCGATCGCCAACGCCGCGGGCGAGGCCAGGCGGGGCAACCCCCGCACGTCGGGCGCAAAGGCCTCGGTGAGCGACTGGATCGTCGCGGCCTGCACATCGAGCCGCGCGCCGAGTGTCGAGAGTTCGATGGCTCGTGCCGTGCGACGACCCGCCACGTCGGCCCGCAGTCGCGACGACCGCACGCCCACGGTGAAGGTCTGCTCGCGCGACGCCTGATTGCCCGCGGCGGCATCGGCGGTGATGGTGAACGTCTCGCCCGCCACGCCTTGGAGCAGTTTCACGAGGTCGAGCGCGGGCGGCGAACCTGCGGGCGTCGTGGCGCCCGCCTTGGCCAGACGCACGATCGACGCGGGAAGATCCTTCAACGACACCGAACCCCTGGGCTCGAGGTTCGCGACGTCGACCGACAGGTTGCCCGCGGCGTCGTTGGCGAGCATCCTCGCCACCTCGAACGTGCCGTCGATCGTGGTGGGCTTGCTCTCGTGCCACACCGAGCCGCCCATGCGGCCCTTCACGCTCCCCTTCGCCACCGACATCGCCGTTCGCAGCGACGCCACGTCGAGCGGAGCCCCGGGCTTGCCGTCAACCAGCGGCACCAGCGAGAAACCGTCGACGGTCGCCTCGATGTCCGCCGCGAGTTCCGTCGCCCGAGGCTTGCCGTCCTTGAGCGCCACGTCGAGGTTGGCGATCGTCACCGCGAGGCCCTTGGAATCAGGCCGGCTCGGCGAAGGCACGAAGCCCATGGCCGGATCCATGAATCGTCCGGCGATCGATGCCGGGTTGCGCACGCTGAGGCGCACGCCGCCGTCGCGAGCGAGCACGCGATCCTTGCTCGCGCGGAGCGAAGCGCCCGCGGCGATGTTGCGGCTGTCGACGGTCATGTCGACATCGAGCGTCGGCGGGCCCCCCGATTGGGCGCGTTGCAGCGTCGCCACGCTCACCGACGCGTCGAGCACCGGGCCCACGTCCTGCGAGAGGTTGAGCTTGCCGGCCAGGGGCTGGGCAATCGCGGTGGCCACGCCCTTGAGCGACACGGACCCCTGCACCGATCCCGGCACGTCCTTCACGAACGCGCCCTTCGCGTCGAGCAACCCCGCCACGGCGATATCAGCCCGGACGTCACCCGCCCGCTCTCCGGCGACGGTCGCGCTCGTCGCGGTTTGCAGCCGCACCGAGCCGGCGAGGTCGGCCGCATCGATGCGGATGGTGATCGGTTCGACGGCGAATGGACGCGGCGCAGCGCCTTGTTCCACGCTCACGCGGCCCTTCATGGCCGAGGTCGTGGCGGTGAGCAGGGCTCCTGCGCCGCGGAGGTCGAGGGCTGCGCCGTCGCGAGGCATCGGAAGTCGAAGCTTGTCGATCTCGAGCGTCACGCTCGGCAACGCATCGAAGCGCACGTCGTCGCGACGCGATGCGGCGGCCGCCGCGGGCGACAACCCGGCCAATCCCGCGCCGGTGATGTCGACGCGGACCGGCGACCTCGACGTCAGCACGTCGGCGGCGATCGACACCGAGGCCTCGGCCTTGAGGTTTGAGGCGGTCACCTTCACGTCGAAGTCGCCGGCCGACCTCCCGCCCTTGGCCTTGAGGGTCGCGTCGATCGTGGAACCGAGCCCCTCGCGGAAGCTCCCGCCCGCGAGCGCAGCGCCGGCGAAGGCGTCGAGGATCGCCGCGGGCAGCGTGCGAACGTCGACGGTGGCGTCGACGGTGGCCGTGTCGGGAGTCAGGGCGCCCGACGCGTTGATCCAGCGGTCGATCGTGAGATCGATGCTCACGCTGCCGGTGGCCTTGTCGGGTGAATCGCCGGCCTTGGCCTTGGCTTCAACGCGGATGGGCGACTGATCGGCGAGCGCGACCTTGAGGGCGACGTCGCTCACCGCGACGCGCACGCCCGGGGTTCCCGCGGACTGGTCGTCGATCGTGACCTCGCTCTCGTCGACCACCAGCGTGGCGCGCAGGCCCTTGGGCAGCGTCGCCGCGGCCGGCGAGGGCTGCGGTGCGGCGGCGGGCGCCGGCTTGGCGAGTTGCTGCATGTTCGAGGTGCCGTCGGCGCGGCGAACGACATGGGCCTTGACGCCGCTGAGCGTCACGGTGCCCACGTCGAGACTGCCGCCGATGAGTCCGAGCAACCCGGCGCTGATCTCGATGCGACGCACGCTCGCGACGTCGGCCCGCTGCGCGTCGACGACCTTGAGCCCGTTGATGCGCTGTGGCCCGCCCCAGGAAAAGCTTGCGCTGTCGATCGACGCCTGTCCGTTGATGAGACCCGAGGCGATGCCGGGCACCATGCCCGGCGCCAACGACGACGCGATGGTGGGCGCGAGCAGCACCACGCCCCCGACGACCACCGCCGCCGCGCCCGCCGCGATCAGGATGGTTCGACCCCAACGCTTGCCGACCGCCTGTTGCTTCGACCCCGCCTGCTGGTTCGACATGATGTGCCCCGTTGTCCGTGACGATCGATTCCGGCCTCTCGGTGCGAGAGGGTCGGATTATTCGATGCGCACGTCGGCCGGGAGTGCGGCAGGTCTGGCCATTTGATGAAGCGCCCGACGAGCGTTCGGCGGGTCAGGGACGAACGACGGTGTACGACCCGGGTCCGTCGCCGTGCAACGCGCCGATCTGCTGGAGCATGCCCGTTGGATCGGGGTCGATGAACTGCAGGGCCTTGATGACCGTGGGCCGCTTCCCGCCGATGGATTCGGGGTTCAGCCGGTCGAGTTCGGCCAGCGTGGCCTCTGTGCCCTCGCCCCACGTGTTGTCCGTGCCCGAGCGCCGAATGCTGCGGGTGAGCAGGAAGATGAGGTCGGGTTGCTGGGCCAACGCCGCCCGAAGGCCCGCCAGGGGCTGCGAGCGGCCGCGGGGCTGCACCTTGTCGAGCCACGAGGCCAGCCGTGCCACCGTGGGGGTGTCGGGAGCCGCAAAGCCCCCCGGCTCGAAGGCATCGACGCGAGGGTCCGCCTCCCCCGGCGGCGCTCGGAACACCAGCACTTGGAATCGCTGCGATTCGTCGAGACGGGCGACCGAGCGGAGCAACTCTTCCTTCACGTACGGCAGACTCGACGTCATCGCGCCGCTCGCGTCGATGGCGTACACGAGTCTCGAGGCGCGCTGAGCAGCCACGCCGGCGAACGAGGTGGCACGAGGCGGCGGCGGCGGTGGTGCGGGCGGAGGCGCGATCTTCGCTGGTTCGGCAGGTCGCGCCGTCTCGCGAGTGGGTTTCGTTGTCAAAGGCACTTCGCGAGCGGGCGGCTCGGGGGGCGCCTCGAAGAGCGCGAGCAGGCCGGCCTTGGCGACCGGCGCTTCGGCCTGCACGGGCGAGGGTTCAGGCGGCGGTGGCGGCTGCGGTGGTGGTGGCGGGGGCGCTGGGGGCTGAGGCACGACCTCAGGCGCTCGAGACGCCGGCGCGGAGGTCAGCACCAGCACGGTGTCGATGCCTTCGTCCGTCGCGTCGACCAGTCGCACGGGGCCTTCGATGCGGATGCGCTCGATGGTGTAGAGCAACGCCGCGTGCACCGCCAGCGACGCGACCACGGGCAGCGCGGTGGCCGGCCGAAGCCAGGCATCCGCGCCCCGCGAGGGCGCCCGTTTGGGGGATGATCGAACGGCGGCCATGAGTCTGTATCGTTCGCCGGCGGCGACGCGGAGGAGATTTCGGGGTGCCGCGGCCTTGGGTGCGGGGCCGATTCAGCGCCGCTCGACGATGACGGGCACGGTCAAGCCGCGACGACCGGGCACCAGCGAACGGGCATCGAGCGGCTCATCGCCCGACGAGGTTCGCACGCCGCCGGGAATCTCCTCGAAGAGGACATTGGCCGTGGCGCGGGTGGTGATGGTGCGACGGAGATGGTCAAAGACGCGACGGTCGTCGTCGAGCCGCACGACGTAGGTCGCGGCCGGACTGGCGGCAGCGGCCGACCGAGGCACGTGGGCGGCGGCGAACGACTCGAGTTCGGTCGGTCCGAACATGTCGGCCGAGAGGAAGCGTTCCTCCGGCGGCCCTACGGCCACCTCGGGCTTCACGCCCGCGTCGGCGCCGAAGAAGGGCCGCACCGCCGCCAGCAACTCTCGCGACACGTCATCGCTCACGCGCCACGAGGCGTCGCTGGTCAGGATCGTCTCCAGCGGCGGGAGCGTCGGTTCCTCGCCCACGGCCGCCACCCGCACCAAGAGCCGTCCCTCGCGGGCCAGTTCCATCGCGCGATCCTCGCCGATCACCAGCCGTGCCGGAATGCTTGCGGCCGAGGCGTCGAGTTCATGGACCGCGGCGGCCACAGGCAGCATCGCGATGGTGCGCCGTTCATCGGCGGCGAGCGTCGCCGCGGCGATCTCGGCTTGGGCCGCAGGCTCGGTCATCGCGAGCGGAGCCTGCGTCGATCCGGGCATGGACGTTGCGATCGGCCTGGGCGCCACGCGGCCGACCTGCACCGCGATCGCGGCGGCCAACACCACGCCCGCAGCCATCGCCACGGGCCACGTCGGCACCTTCCACGCCCGTCGATGCCCCCGCGGAGGCAGATGGTGCTCGATGGACAGCGGCGAGTCGATTGGATCGGTCCGTTCGAGACGCGCCATGACATCGGCAAAGTCCCGCCGCGGGGGCTCGATCCGAGCCATCGCGGCCAGACGCGCCTTGTCGCCCTTCATCGCGGCCACCAGGGCCATGAGGTCGGGTCGCCCCGCGGCTCGAGCCATCGCCTCACCCTCTGCGTCGGGAATCACGCCATCCACCCAATCCATGACCAAGGCCTCGATCGAGGCGTCATCGGAGGGGGTTGGGGGGCGGCGGTCGGTCATGGCTTGGGACGAGCGGGATGGTTGGTCATGCGAACGAGATACGAACGGCTGGAGGACCTCTTTCAGGATCCTTCATCGGGAGGCGGCCGGGGCGACTCCATCTGCTGCCGGAGGGCCATGCGGGCACGGAAGAGGCGGCTCTTCACGGTCCCGACGGCGACTCCGAGCGTTCCGGCGATGTGTTCGTAGCTCAGGCCCTGCGAATCAGCGAGGATGAGCACGGCCCGCTGATCGGGGTCGAGTCTCGAAAGAGCCGCCAGAACGCGGTCCCGGTCCTCGTTCGCTTCGACGCGTGAACCGCCGCCCAGTTCCCGGGGCTGGGCCGGTTCGGGGATGGCCTGGGCGTCGCGGCCGCGGGCGGGGGCGTCGAGACTGGCGTGGCGGCGGAGTTTCTCGGAACGGAACTTGGACCGGCAGACGTTCATGGCGATGGTCGTGATCCAGGTGGTGAACCTGGCACGGCCGTCGAACTTGTCGATGCCCCTGATGATCTTGACGAAGGTGTCCTGGGCCAGGTCCGCCGCCATCTCGCGGTCGCGGGTCATCTGCATGCAGGTGCCCATGATGCGGGGCAGGTGTCGCTCGTACAGGGCGGCCCACGCGTTGCGGTCGCCGCGTCGGGCGGCCTCGATGAGGGGCAGGTCATCGACGGCGTCGCCCTGCGGCGCGCCATCTCCGGGCGCGCGGAGGAGTCCGAGACCGAGGAGGATGGACCTGTTGGAAGCCACGCTGGGGGGGGCGTCTGAGTCGCGACAAGCGTACACGACAAGGGGCCCGCGGGTTGCGGCATGGCTCACGCCGCGCGGATGCGTTCCTCGAGGGAGCGGACGATGTTGTCGAACTCGCCCTGCGACTGGCGCTTGCGCTCGATCGTGTCGACGGCGTGCATGACGGTGGTGTGGTCGCGGCCGCCGAGGAACCCGCCGATCTCGGCGAGCGAGCGGTGGGTGCACTTGCGAGCCAGGTACATGCAGACCTGACGGGGAAGCACGATGGACCGCTGCCGCCCCTTGCTCTGCAGTTCGGCGACGCGGACGTTGTAGAACTCGGTCACCGCGCCGATCACCGCGTCGAGCGTCGGCTCGCCTCTGGGCTCCGTCGTGGCATCGCCGAGCGCCTCCTTGGCCAGGGCGAGGTCGATGGGCCTTCCCTCCACCGTCGACTGGATGTGCAGCTTGACGATCGCGCCCTCGAGTTCGCGGATGTTGGTGTTGATGCGGTTGGCGATGAAGCACGCGACGTCATCGGGCAGCGAAAGCCCGCGAATGGCCGCCTTGGTCTTGAGGATCGAGGCTCGCGTCTCGAAGATGGGCGGCTCGATCTTGGTGACCAGACCCCACTTGAAGCGACTCACCAGCCGCTCCTCGAGTTCGGGAATGTCCTCGGGCGGGGCGTCGCACGAGAGGATGATCTGCTTGTTGGCCTGGAAGAGCGCGTTGAAGGTGTTGAAGAACTCCTCCTGCGAGCTCTCGCGCTTGGCGAGGAAGTGGATGTCGTCGATCACCAGCACGTCCACGTCGCGGAAGCGGTGGCGGAAGTCGGCCATCTCGCCGTGCTGCACGCTCTCGAAGAACTGCGTGACGAACCCCTCGCACGAGGTGTAGTACATCCGCGCCTCGGGCGACGCCTCCGCGATCTGGAGGCAGATGGCCTGCAGCAGGTGCGTCTTGCCCAGCCCGACGCCCGCGTGCACGAAGAAGGGGTTGTACACCCGGCCGGGGTTGGCCGCGATCGCCATGGCCGCGGCGTGCGCCATGCGGTTGCCCGGACCCACCACGAAGTTCCGGAAGTTGTAATCGGGATTGACCACCAGCGAGTCGTACCGCGTGGGCACGTTGCGCGAGTGGCTGGTGACGATCACCCGCGGCTCGCTGGGCCGGCGGGGCTCGCCGGGCCCGCCCGACGCCGGGGCGGTCGACGCCCCCGGTGCGTCCTGCGGGAGTCGCGTCGCCTGCGACGCCGCTTCGGCCTGAGCGGATGCGCCCGCGTGCGAGAGAGGCGCCGCGTCGAGGTCGACGGGCTTGGCCTCGATCATCGTGGCCCGACGGGGCGGCGGCGGGGCCGAGATGAGGTCGTCGGCGGGGCCGAGAAACTTGACCGACAGCAGTCGGCCCGTCACGGAGCAGACGGCGTCGTTGAACGGCACGGCGCATTCGCGGCGAAGATAGTCGCGATGCACCGTCGAACTGGCGCGCAGTTGCATCGTCCCGCCCGCGATGCCGCAGGGCTCGATCTCCTCGAACCACTGGCGACACACCGCCGGATGGCAGTGACGCAAGTGAGACAGCATGTCCACCCAGATCTGACGATCCTGCTCCACCATTGACCGTCCTTCACCCGCTGACGCCCGGCGCACCGCCACGCGGTCGCGCGGCATCGCCGAGAGGAGTCCCGCCACTTCACCCCGTGTCCCCCGCCGAACCTCGAGAGGCATCGACGACGGCACGCCCGAAACAAACCCTCTCGCATCGCCTTCCGCACCGCCTCCGCCGCTCGCCTTCGTCACGTCCACCCGAACCCGAGGGAGAGGTCCGGCCGTCACGAGGGCGATCGTCGCGGACGTCGCCGGAGGTCGGTCCGGCGAGTCGCGAGGGGATGAAGATACTTCACCCTGCGGGCGGTGTCAACGTGGCGACGTTGTTTCCTCGCCGACATTTTCCGGTGCGATTCCGGTTCGCACGTACGGCCGACGAACGAGAAAAAAACTCGCCGCGGCCGGAGAAATCGTGAAGGAAAAGTCTTGATCCCGCGTGCAACCGCGCTTAGGCGCGATGGTCGTCGGACGAGGGCTCGGCGTCGGGCTTGCGCACGCCCGCCTGCGCGAGCTGCGCCTCGTACCGCTCGCGATTGCCCTTGTAGTCCATCAGGAAGAGCACCTTCTGCGCGAGCTTCTCGCCGGCCACCTGCGCGATCCGCTTGCGGGCCATCGACATGTCCGTGCGGCGCGAGATGTGCACGAGAATGACGTACTGGCTCTCGACCACCCGCAGCCACTCGGCCAGGTCGTCGATGTGCATGTGCATCCCCACGCGGGCCCGCTCCTTGTGGTCGGGCTCGAGGAACGTGCACTCGGTGATCAGGATCTGCGCCTTGCGCACGTCCTCTCGCACCAGGTGCGGCCCCGGGGCCGTGTCCCCCGTGTACGCCACCAGCGGAATCTCGAAGCTCCGCGTGATCTCCACCCCGCGGTCCTTGAGCTCGCGCAGCTTCTCCTGCGGAAGGTCCAGGTACTCCTGCTTGAGCTTCGTCCGCCGCTCGCTCACCGTGTATCCGAACGAGGGGCACGTGTGCTCGGTCTCGAAGCCCCGCAGCAGGATGTTGTTCTTGATCTCCACCGGCTGGTCGGGCTTGATCGCCACCAGGTCGTAGGGCGTCCGCTGACGCTCAAGGTCCACGTACCCGTCCATCATCCGCTTGATCGCCGGCGCGATCCGCTCGTCGCAGATGATCCGCCCGTTGCCCATCCCCTGGAACCGACGCTGCGAGCAGAAGTACGCCAGCCCGCCGATGTGGTCCATGTGCCCGTGCGTGATCGCCAGATGCTTGCACGACAGCATCATCCGCGGACAGTTGCCGATGTCGAAGCCCAAGTCGAACTCGGGAATCTGCAGGCACGTCGCCTCGCCCGCGATCGACTCGCCGAAGACGCGAAGGGGCGGACAGTACAGGAAGCCCATGCTGGGCTCGCGGGGCGGAGGCTTTGGAAGCATCTCGACCGAATCTCCATCGCCGGGCGTCAACCCGGGTGCGGCATGTCCTGTCGGCACGAACCACTCGACGACGCCGGGAACGCCCCGGTCTCGCCCCCTCGAGCCGACCTCGCAATGCTAGCCCCGCCGAACCCGCGCGATACCCGCCGCCAGGGTCCGCATCCGCCGCGGCCTCGCCCGGCAGGCGACGCCGACATCGTGCCGCCCCATCCGTCCCGGTCGGGCCCTCAGGCCCCGACCGTCAGCGATCGCATCGCCTTCGACCCGATCACCTGTTCCGCATACCGGTTCATCGCGTCGCGCAACTGCTCGAACGACTCGAGCACGTAGTAGATCGGCTGGTAATGGTCGATCTCGAAGTCCGTCTCGCACACCCGCTCAAGGTCGAACTCCCGCCACTCGGCCACCTGCCGCGGCGTCTTGTCCGGCGTGCACGACCCCTGCTTCTCCCATTGCCCCTCCAGCGAGTAGGCCGCCTCCCCGTGGCTCGACACCAACCCCGCGCCATACACCTTCGTCCGGCCACCCTCGCGGATCAACCCGAACTCCACCGTGAACCAGAACAGCCGCCCCAGCCGCTTGATGTGCCGCTCGTCCTCGCACTCGAGCGCGGCACGCCCGTACGTCTGCAGGAAGTCGGCAAAGACGCGGCTCGCGTGCAGCGGCACGTGGCCGAACACGTCGTGGAAGATGTCCGGCTCGGGCAGGTAATCCATCACCTCGCGAGGACGGATCAGCACCGTCGTCGGAAACTGCCGCTTCGCCAGGCACGCGAAGAAACTCTTGGGCGGCAGGTACCCCGGCACGCCGTAGCTCGCCCAGCTCGACACCTCGCCCAGGTACCGGTTGATCCCCTCGAGCTTCGTGCCCGCGGGCAGCACCGTGCCATCCGCCAGCGTGCAGGGGGTGTGCAGCGTCGTGTCGCACAGCAGCGGAATCCGATCCGCGCTCAGCCGCAGGATCCGCAGCCCGTCGATGAACGTGCGGCTCACCTGCTGCTCGAGCACGCCCCACCGACGCCGGAACAGGTCGCCCCACACCGCGTGGTTCTCCTGCGTGTACTTGTGATAGTGCTGCGTGATGTAGAACTTCGTCTGGTCGATCCGCGACGACGGAAGGTTCGGCGCCTCGTCCGCGGCCGCCTGGGCCAGCCGCGCCTCGTCCGAGTCGATGATGTTGTTGTACTTGATGTCCGCTCGCATGGGCATGCTCCCGGTGCCGTTCGGTCCCTTGTCGCCCCCGACGGGACGCTCGGAGCCTCACGAAGCTTCTATCGACGCAATTCTAGCCGACGCCCCCGATGCCGCCCGCTCGCCGGTCCCTCATGTCGGGCACGACGCTCGAGTTCGCCAACGCCATGACGCCACCGGTCCCGGCCTTGCCGGGCGTCGCCGTCGACGCGACGTCGCCATCATGTCCGGGCGGCGATCGGTCCAGCGCCCCGACGCATCGCTCGCGCCGACCCCCGCCGGGCCGGTCGCGGCCGATTCACATCGCGGCCTTGAGCTTCTCGGCCTTCTGCTCGTCGTTCAGCTTGTTCCACGCCGGCAGGCAGCCCTTGCAGCACATGCCCACCTTCTGGCCCTTGAAATCGACGACCACCTTCGTGCCCGCCGCGTGCGACAGCATCATCGGGCACTTCGTGTTGACGATGCCCATGCTCGCAGTGGCGGCAGGGGCCGCCGCGGCGGACGCGTCCTTCTTGTCGGCGCCCTTGCAGCCCACCAGGGCGGCGGTGGCAAGCGCGAGCACGGTCATCATGGCGATCTTCTTCATCGGGGAGGCTCCTTCAATCGCAGGGTGAATGGATGTCGCCTCAACTTTAGCCCACGACGCGCAGCGGCCGCCGTTATCCACCGCAACCGACAGCCCGGTGACGCAGCGGTCGCCGGCGCATCGTCCGGACGCGGCGTCGGTGGTACCGTCCTGCCCTGTGGTCCGCGGGGCGGACCCTTTCCGGTGTCGTTCTTCGTAGGAGCCGTTGCATGCGTCACGTCAGTGTTGCTTCGTTCCTGGTGCTCGCCGCGGGCGCGTGTGCCGCGAACGCCTCGTCGTTGGTGGCCTTCGAGTCGCCGGTCGAGGCGGAACTGCCGACGGGCCGTCTGACGGAGGTGACGCTCTCGCTCGACCCGGCCGCGGTGAGCGACCAGCCCCCGGCCGCGGATCCTGCCGCGACGCCGGCGAAGCCGGCCGACCCCGACTCCCTGTTCAAGGGATGGAAGGGCAACGTCGAGGGCGGTCTCAACGGCTCGGACGGCAACAGCCAGAACCTGAGCTTCCGGGTCGGCGTGGGGGCGTCGCGGGAGACCTCGGCCATGAAGACCACGGCCGCCCTCAACTACACCTATGCCGCCAGCGACGGCGAGAAGACCAAGTCTCGCGGCGTCTTCGACCTTCGCAACGACTGGAACGTGGGCGAGCGTTGGGTGATCTTCGCGACCGGCAAGATCGAGTACGACGAGTTCCAGGACTGGGACTGGCGTCTGTCGGCCTTCGCGGGCCCCGGCTACTACTTCGTGAAGAACGACCGGACGAGCCTGCTGGGCCGGGTGGGTCTGGGTCTCACGAAGGAAGTGGGGGGCAGCCGCAACGAGATCATCCCCGAGGGCCTCGTGGGCATGGACGTGGAGCACAAGTTGACGGAGCGCCAGAAGCTCTTCGCCTCGGTCGAGTGGCTGCCCGACCTGTCGGAACTCTGGGAATACCGCCTCAACGCCAAGGCGGGTTGGGAGATCCTCGTGGACCCCGAGGTCAACATGACGCTCAAGCTGGGCGTCGAGGATCGCTACAACCACAACCCCGGTCCCGATCGCAAGAAGAACGACATCGAGTACTACGCCCTCCTGGCGTGGAACTTCTGATCGAGCGAGTGGCGGCCCCGGGCGACCGGCGCCGCTAGACTGGACGGCCCCCGAGACGCCTCATCGCCTCGCGGGCGCAAGCGAAAGGAGCATGCATGGGTTTCGTCAAGGAGTTCCGCGAGTTCGCCCTCAAGGGCAACGTCTTGGACCTGGCCGTGGGCGTCATCATCGGCGCCGAGTTCGGCAAGATCGTCAACTCGATGATCGCCGACCTGCTGATGCCGGTGATCGCCCGCGTCATGGGCGGCGGCGTCGACTTCAGCAACAAGTTCTTCGCCCTCTCCGACAAGGTGACGGCGACCAACCTCGCCGACGCCCGCAAGGAGGGCGCGGTCATCGCCTACGGCAACTTCATCACCATCTCCCTCAACTTCTTCATCCTGGCCTTCTGCGTCTTCCTTGTCGTCAAGGCCTTCAACACCGCGAGGAAGCGCTTCGAGACCGAGAAGGCCGCCCCGCCGCCGTCGGGCCCGACCAAGGAGGAGACGCTCCTCACCGAGATCCGCGACCTGCTCGCCAAGCGGGCGTGAGGTTCGCAACCATCCCGGTCGGGATGTCATGGCATCCACCCACGCCGAACCCCGCACGCGGGGTTCGGCGTTTTTCATGACGCGGGCGAGGTGCCGCGAGGGCCGCGACGCCGATCCTCGCATGGCCCCGCCAGCCCGCTTCGGGCGTCCCCTGGTTGAGCCGGGGACGGCGACGCGGCGTGACGAAGCAAGTGCCATGGACGAAGCATGTCGATCGTGTTCGACGTGGCGATGTCGCAACGCGTCTGGCGCCGCCGGGGGCTTGCTCGAAGATTCGCCGCGCCCACGGCGGGGCTCAACGCAGCCCGTATTCCTTGAGCTTGCGGTAGAGCGTGCGCTCGCCGATGCCGAGCAGGGTGGCGGCATGCTCGCGGTTGCCGTTGGTCAGCCGCAGCGTCTCGCGGATGGCCCGCTTCTCGATCTGCTCGAGGGGGGTGCCGGCCAGGCTCGAGGAGGACGTGGGCGAGGCGTCGTCGTCATCGCCCGCGCCGTCGCTGCGCACCTCGTCGGGGATGTGGCGAAGGTCCACGACCGGGGCTTGCCCCGCCGGACGGTCCTCGCCGAGACACATCACGACCATGTTCTGCACCACGTTCATGAGCTGGCGGATGTTGCCCGGCCAGCCGAAGCTCGTCAGTCGCATCATGGCGGCATCGGAGACCGCCGGCGTCACCGCCTCGCCCGGCTTGAGCGCCAGCGACTGGGCGAACCGGTCGACGGCGAAGAGCACCAGCGCGGGGATGTCCTCGCGACGTTCGCGGAGCGCCGGCAGGTGCACGTGCGAGCCCTTGATCCGAAAGTACAGGTCCTCGCGGAACGTCCCCTGCGCGATCATGGCCTTGAGGTCGCGGTTGGTCGCGCTCACGAAGCGGACGTCGGCGTGACGCTTCTCGTTGCTGCCCAGGCGGATCACCTCGCCGCTCTCGAGCACTCGCAGCAGCTTGGCCTGCATCGTCAAGGGCATGTCGCCGATCTCGTCGAGAAAGAGCGTGCCCCCGTCGGCGTATTCGAAGACGCCCGCGCGGTCCTTGTCCGCGCCCGTGAACGCCCCGCGAACGTGGCCGAAAAGCTGGTCCTCGAGCAGCGACTCGCTCTGGCCGGCGCAGTTGAAGGTGACGTATCGCTGCTGGCCGCGGCGCGAGTTGCGGTGCACGGCCTGGGCGATCAGCTCCTTGCCGGTGCCGCTCTCGCCGGTGATCAGCACGGGAATGTTCGACGGGGCGATCGTGCGGATGGTCCGCAGCACCTTGCGCATCGGCTCGGACTGGGCCACGATGCCCTCGAACCCCGCCTGCTCGAGTTCGGCCTTGAGCCGGTCGTTCTGGTGACGCAGCAGCACCGTCTCGGCGGCGCGATTCACCAGGTTGCGGAAGACGTCCAGGTCGAGCGGCTTTTGGATGAAGTCGTACGCCCCGAGCTTGAAGGCCGCCCGCGCCGTGGGCACGTCGCCGTGCGCGGTCACCAGCACCACCTCGGCCTGCGGCTGGAGTCTCCGCGCCGTCTCGAGCACCTTCAGGCCCGCGTCCCCGCCGTCGGCGGCCACCCCGTGCCGCCCGCCGCTTGCCGGCATCCGAAGGTCCGTGATGATCACGTCGAAGGTGCCGAGTCGCAACTCCTCCATCGCGGCGTCGACCGACTCGACGACGGTGCAGACGTGGCTGAACTTTCGGAGCGCCTCGGCCATCACGTCGGCGTGGTCGGGCTCGTCCTCGACGATGAGGATCTGGGCGGCCAGGGCGTTGGGCGTGAGCTTGTCGGCCATGCGTGAGGATCTCTGCGTGCCGCGTCGCGTCACTGGCCCTGGGCCAGCGAATACCCCCGCACGCCGTCGAACGAGCGGAGCAGTTCGTAGCTGCACACCACGAACTTCTCGGCGATCTTGTCCATCAGCGCCACGGCGCGGCTCTGGCCGATGGCGCCCGGCGCGACGCCGTCGCGCAGCTCGAAACGCACCCGGTAGTAGTCGACGCACTCGGTGTAGACGCTGCCCGTGGGCCACACCTGCGTGCCCCGGTTGGAGATGAGCGTGAGCTTGAAGGGCGTGTCCTGCGCGACGCGTTGCATCTCCTCGGCCACCGCCGGGGGCGAGAGGGGCGTGTCGAGGTAGATGTCGCATCCCACCACCGTCGTCACCACGTTCACGAACGTGCGGATGACCTGCTGGCCGCTCGGGCGGGCGGGATGCGCGAAGGTGGGCGTCGCCTGCTCGGGCACGGCCACCGCCGGCACCGTCTTGGGCTTCTCGCCGAGGCGCTCGATGATCCCCTCCACGAACTGCGCGGTCGTCGCCGGCTCCTTGCGATAGCCCGGCAGCGACGGGTCGCCGAAGTCGCCCGTGCGAAGGCCCGTCTCGAGGGCCGCCAGCAGCGCGTTCTCGAGGTGCGCCGCCTGCTTGAGCAAGCCCACGTGACGCAGCATCATCAGGCCCGACAGGATCAGGCTCGTCGGGTTGGCGATGCCCTTGCCCGCGATGTCGGGCGCGGTGCCGTGCACCGCCTCGAAGATGGCGATGTTCGAGCCGATGTTCGCGCTGGGGGCGAACCCCAGGCCGCCCACCAGGCCCGCCGCCAGGTCGCTCACGATGTCGCCCTGAAGGTTGGGAAGCACCAGCATCTGGTACTGCTGGGGCTTGATCGCCATGTTCATGCACAAGGCGTCGACAATGACGTCGCCCGTCTCGATCTCCGGGAAGTCCTTGCCCACCGCGCGGAACCGTTCGAGGAACAGCCCGTCGGTCATCTTCATGATGTTGGCCTTGTGGCCGCAGTGGATCTTCGTCACGCCCAGCCGCTTGGCCGTCTGGAACGTGAACCGGTGCACCTGGTCGCACCCCGGCGCGGAGATGAGCCGCTTGCACTGGATCATGTCGTTCGACAGCCGATGCTCGACCCCGCCGTACGTGTCCTCGATGTTCTCTCGCACGATCGAGAAATCGAGGCGGATGCCCGCCTTCGAGAAGACCGTCTGCACGCCAGGCAGCGTCTTGAAGACGCGGAAGTTGGCGAATGTCGAGAAGAGCTTGCGGAGCGTCACGTTGATCGACTTGCCCCCGCCTCCCTTGGGCGTCTCCATCGGACCCTTGAAGACCACGCCGCAGTCCTCGATCGCTCGCACCGCCTCGTCGGTGATGCCCTTGGAGTTGCCCGTGTCGAAGACGCTCTTGCCCATCGCCACCGGGCGAAAGTCGAGATGATCGTGCACCTTGGCCTCCTTGAAGAGGCGAAGGGTCGCGTCCATGATCTCAGGGCCGATGCCGTCACCGGGAGCCAAGGCGATGGTCAGGCGGGAAGTCATGCGAAAGGGTCTCGTCAGGGTGCGTGCGTGGAACGGAGCCAAGGGTAGGAGGAGGCCGCCCGATGGGACGGATGCACTCGCCAAGGCCGAATCGTCGTTCGACAGGCCCGATAATGAAAGGCATGACGTGTTCCACGCGTGCGATGGGCAATCCACGCGATCGGGGCGGCGAAATCATGCTTCGACGCCTGTTTCACGCACGGTTTGGCTGATAAATGGTCTTGCAAAAGCCCGGGCGATCGGATACAACCGATCGGCGATCCGCGTCCGTGCGGCGGTTCGAGTCGTGAGCATGAAGAGCAATTGCGGCGGGTTCGTGCGCTTCAATGGCCATCATGCTCGCGAATCGAGCCGGCGTGGGCACCGCGTTCGACTCGCCGCCGCCCAAGAAGGGCGCCGAGCGACGAATCAGGTGCATCCGAACGGGTGCGGGACGTCGGAGGCAGACCGCAGGTTGAGTCGCGGCTAAGTCGCGGCTAAGTCGCGGTTGAGTCGGGCAGGATGAGGGTTCGAAGGCAAGGTGTTCGCCGCTCGGGCAAAGGAGAGAAGAGAGAAGGGCCGTTCGTCGCGTCGCGACGTCTTGGCGTCGCGGCCTTGAGAGACGCTCCCCCTTTTCAAGCGTTGGTCTGCCGCCTCTCGGGTGTGGGTGCCGGGCCGTCCATGCCGGGCACCTTGACCTGAAGTTCTTCGTGCACGGCCGCTCGTCGAACGGCAATCTCGTGACGGGTTGGGGTTCGCGGGGGTTCGCGGGAGTCGTGGGGGTTCGTGGGAGTCGCGGGGTTCGCGGGGTCGGCGGAGGAATGGGTGCCAGGTGGAAGGACGATCGAGGGACGGTGGGCGTCGTTGCACGCGGTCCGCTTGGTCGTCCGGGTCGAGTTGTGTGGTCCAGACTAAGGAAAGCGAGCGTGTATCAGGCATGAAGAACTTGCTTCGCACCGGAGAGACCGTGAACGCATCCGCACTGTTCGCCATCGCCGGCTTGGTGGCGGCCATGGGCCTCTCGGCCCCGGCTTTCGCCCAGGACGTCTTCCCCTTCACGGACGGCACTGAGGACGGCGAGCTCGGCGGCCCCGGCGCGGGCGACGAGTGGGATGATGTCGCCATCATCGCCCCCATCTACCAACTGCAGGAAGTCGGCACGCTCGGCGGCAACGAGAGCTACGCCACCTCCATCAGCGACAACGGCTGGGTGGCCGGCGGAGCCAAGCTCTCGAACGGCCGATTCCAGGCCATTCGCTTGCAGATCGGCGGTCCGGTGCAGGCGATCGCCACCCTGCCCGGCCTCGACTTCAGCGGCGCGTTCGCCATCAACCTCAACGGCGATGTCGTCGGCGTCGCCTCCTCCTCCGCCTCGCTCTACAACGCCTCGTCGCAGCCCTGGGCCTTCCGCAACGGTCAGATCGTCGATCTCGACCCCTTCAACCAAGGCGTGTACGCCGAGGCCCGCGCCATCAACGATGCCGGCATGGTCGCCGGCACCACCAGCTTCGTCGGCGCCGGCAGCGTCGAGGGCTTCCGGAGCGTCGGAAGCAGCATCGTCAACCTCCCGGGCCTCACTGGTGATCGCTGCCGCATCTCCTACGGCGTGGGCATCAACCAGGCCGGCACCGTCGTCGGCTACGCCGCCTCGCCCAACTCCTGCGGCGACAACCGCGCCGTGGTCTTCCCCGCCAACGGCGGTGCGGCCATCGATCTCGGCACGCTCGGCGGCGTCAATGGCGAGGCCAAGGCCATCAACAACTTCGGCGACATCGTCGGCTCCTCCGAGCTCTCCACCGGCCAGAACCGCGCCACCCTCTGGAACTCCAGCGGCCCCCAGAACCTCGGCACCCTCGCCGGCGCCAGCTTCGCCCTCGACATCAACGACGAAGGCATCATCGTCGGCTATTACCTCGACAGCCGCAACCAGCAGCGCGCGTGCGTCTGGATCGGCGGCTCGATGTACGACCTCAACACCCTCATGGGCTCCGGCAGCACCGGCTGGCGTCTCCTGATCGCCACCGGCGTCAACGCCCAGGGACAGATCGTCGGTCAGGGCCGCAACGCCTCCGGTCGCCTCCGCGGCTTCGTGCTCACCCCGCCCTGCCGCTCCGACTACAACCAGGACGGCGGCATCGACGGTGATGACGTCGCCTCCTTCTTCGATGCTTGGTCCGCCGGTCTGCCCGACACCGACCTGAACCTTGACGGTGGCGTCGATGGCAGCGACGCATCCTTCTTCATGGAACTCTGGGCACGCGGCAACTGCTGATCGTCGCGATCGCCTCCGGTCCAATCCCCATGCCCTTCAACCCCGCGGCAACGCGGGGTTTTTCATGTCGCTCGCCCCGTCGTCGCGACCCCGAACCGCTGGTGCTCCCGAACCCTCCGGTCCATCGGTCACGGCTTGGGCAGCAGCGTGAATGTGCGGCCCAGTTCGGTCGCGAAGTTCGCCGATCGGATCGAGCCGTCCGCCGCCAGGAAGTTCCCGCAGTCCGGCTTGCCGTGCCAACTGGCCTCAAGCCCCGAATCCGACTCGATCGGGGTCGGGAGGCCGAATCGCCACGTGGCATCGCCTGCAATCAGCAGGCGGCTGGTATCCACCAGAATGTCGGATGCACGCAGCGGCCTTGCCTCGCCGTTGACGCCCGTCAGACGAGCATCGAGCAGCCAGGGATTCGCGGAATAGCTGTTGCCGTAAAACTGATAGCAGGTCTCGCCGCCGGCTTGCCCGAGGATCGACACCCCCCGCTCGCCCGCACGCTCCGACCGCCGCCACACCCCGGCGTCTCCGGGACACATCACGACCCGCGAGAGCGCTTCGCCGGGCTGGTGAGTGCTCCCGAGGTAACGGTTGATGGGCCGCTCGCGGTCGAGCATGGGCAACCGCTCCACGCCCACGAAGGTCACCCCGGCGAAGTGCCAGTCGGGGTTGACGCGGGCCGATGGAAAAGTCTCCTGGTGGTCCGAGACATAGCCCTGCCACGCCGCGTTGAGTTGGCGGAGGTTGTTGGCGCACACGGCCCGGAACCCCGACTGGCGGGCGTTGGCCAGCACCGGCAACAAGAGTCCCAGCAGCACCGCGGTGGTTGCAAGCGTGACCACCATCTCCACCAGGGAGAACGCGCGGGCAAGGCGGCGATTGGTCGAACGCGAAGCAGCCACGGGAGGGAGGCATGGTACCCGAAACTCCCGGCGGGTCCAAGCACGATCGTCAGGATGCATCCAAACAAAACGCGATCATGCTGAAGCGAGGGTGGGGCCGCTGGTTGACTGCATGGCGGTGGACGGCTTTACTTGGGGCCCTGCCGCTCGCATTGGGTGGCGGGTCGTCGTGTCGAACGACCGTCCGCGTCGATGTTGCAAGTCCTTTGCCTTCAGGCAATCGTCGGGCAGCAGAGCCGCCGCGGAGTCGAAACGACGCGAGCGCGGTGGTCGTCGCGGGCGTGTCGGGTGGTGTTGGAGTGTGCGCGTCCGGACGAGTCGTGAACGAGTGATGGTGGTTGGGTCGGTAGGACGAACGTCGAGGTATTCATGTCGATTCGAGTCAAGTCGCGTGGTGGAGAGTCGGTCGAGGGCCTGATGCGCCGCTTCAAGAAGCTGTGCGAGCGCGAGGGCCTCATCAAGGACATCCGCCGCAAGGAGTTCTACGAGAAGCCCAGCGAGCGTCGTCGTCGCGATGCTCGTCGCAGCCAGGCGCGTCGCAGCGGGGAGTTCCCGTCGATGCCCAGCCGCGGCTCGAAGTCGTCGGACTGAAGTTTGTGCAGCCATCCTCCGCCGCGGGTCGATCTTGAGTCAGCCGGCTGTCGTTCGTGAACCGGCTGGATGCGACAAGTCCGTCCGCGGCGGCGTTGTTGTGTCGCTGAAACCGTTACATGCCCATGGTGTGGCGTGGCGGGCGGGGTTGCAGGGCGTGAAGGCCCTGGAAGGTCGCAACGGGCCGCACCGGGCGGCGACACGAGGCGAGCGAGAGGCGAGGCGACGGTCGCCCCGCCGCGGAAGCGGAACTCATCATGGTCGCGGCGATGGCAGCCGCGGCCGCCTGGCACGATTCAACAGGGCGTCCCGCTCGGGGGCCCGCATCTCGGAGGTCATCGCTTGATTCACCTGGCAACTCCTCGATCCAACGGGCTTCGCTCAGGCCTTGCGGCGTGGGCGGCGTGTCTGCTGTCGATGTTCGGCGTGCTCCCGGCCCTCGCGGGCGAAGGCGGGCACAAGCCCGGCGGCGAAGTGAACATCGTCCTGCCCGACCTCACCAACACCTCGGTGAAGGCCACGTTCCTGGGCGAGATGAGCGGTCACACCCTGCTGCTCGCCGGCATCGTGGTGAGCATCCTGGGCCTGGTCTTCGGCCTCATGATCTCCTCGCAACTCAAGAACATGCCCGTGCACCGGAGCATGCTCGAGATCTCCGAACTCATCTACGCCACCTGCAAGGCCTACCTCTTCCGTCAGGGCAAGTTCCTGATGGTGCTCTGGGCCTTCGTCGCCGCCGCCATGACGGCGTACTTCCTGCTGCTGGTCAAGGTGTCCGTCCCGGACATGGCCATCATCCTGCTCTTCAGCCTCATCGGCATCGCCGGCTCGTACGGCGTGGCGTGGTTCGGCATTCGCGTCAACACCTACGCCAACAGCCGCGCGGCCTTCGCGAGTCTTCGCGGCAAGCCCTGGCCCTGCTATGACGTGCCCCTCAAGGCCGGCATGTCGATCGGCATGGCCCTCATCAGCGTCGAACTGCTGATCATGCTGGTCATCCTGCTCTTCCTGCCCAGCGAGATCGCCGGCAAGTGCTTCATCGGCTTCGCCATCGGCGAGTCGCTGGGCGCCGCGGCCCTCCGCATCGCCGGCGGCATCTTCACCAAGATCGCCGACATCGGCTCCGACCTCATGAAGATCGTCTTCAAGATCAAGGAAGACGACGCCCGCAACCCCGGCGTGATCGCCGACTGCGTGGGCGACAATGCCGGCGACAGCGTCGGCCCCTCCGCCGACGGGTTCGAGACCTACGGCGTCACCGGCGTCGCCCTCATCTCCTTCATCATGCTGGCCATCCTGCCCAAGTACTTCGAGCAGGGCGGCATGAGCCCGGCCGACGCCGCCGTCGCCGCGTCGACGGTCCAGGTGCAACTGCTGGTCTGGATGTTCATGATGCGCATCATCATGGTCGTCGCCTCGGCCGGCGCGTACTTCGTCAACCAGGTCCTCGCCAAGGCCGCCTACGGCAACGCCTCGAAGATGAACTTCGAGAAGCCCCTCACCAACCTCGTCTTCATCACCTCGGGCATCTCCATCGTCCTCACCTACGTCGCAAGCTACCTCCTCATCCCCAACATCGCCGGCGACACCACCCTGTGGTGGAAGCTCTCCTCGATCATCACCTGCGGCACCCTCGCGGGCGCCATCATCCCCGAGCTCGTCAAGGCCTTCACCAGCACCGAGTCCCGCCACGTCAAGGAGGTCGTCACCAGCTCCGAGCAGGGCGGCGCCTCGCTCAACATCCTGTCGGGCTTCGTCGCCGGCAACTTCTCGGCCTACTGGCTCGGCATGGCGATCATGTTCCTCATGGGCGCGGCCGCCTACATCGCCGCCATCCCCAACGAGGCCGGCCACTCGCTGGCCAACATGATGGCCGCCCCGGCCGTCTTCGCCTTCGGCCTCGTGGCCTTCGGCTTCCTGGGCATGGGCCCGGTCACCATCGCCGTCGACAGCTACGGCCCGGTGACCGACAACGCCCAGTCCGTCTACGAACTCAGCCAGATCGAGGCCAAGCCCGGCATCGCCGCCGAGATCGAGCGCGACTTCGCCTTCAAGCCCGACTTCGAGGGCGCCAAGCACCAGCTCGAGAAGGGCGACGGCGCCGGCAACACCTTCAAGGCCACCGCCAAGCCCGTGCTCATCGGCACCGCCGTCGTCGGCGCCACCACGATGATCTTCGCGCTCATCGTCGGCCTCACCCAGGGCCTCACCGTCAACATCGAGAAGCTCAGCATCATGCACTGGCCCTTCCTCCTGGGCCTGGTCTCCGGCGGCGCGGTCATCTACTGGTTCACCGGCGCCTCCACGCAGGCCGTCTCCACCGGCGCCTACCGCGCCGTCGAGTTCATCAAG
>CAIYWI010000086.1 GCA_903929885.1 uncultured Phycisphaerales bacterium | reverse complement strand
GGCGACGCTCGTATTCAACGGAATCGTTCGCTCGTCGAACGTCATTCCGCAGGACCACGCCCACCGGGAGGCCCGGCTTTCATAGTGTGTGGCTACGACTGGTGCGCCCTTCGGGCGGGGTGTCGATGCGTTGTGGTGCTGCTTCACGCCGAAGGCGTTTTCGGGCGTAGCCGGGGGTTGCTGCGTTTTGCGGCTACCCCCGGGATGCCGCGTTCAATCGCGCGAACCGCGAAGCGGTTTCCCAGGGCGTGCCCGTCGGGCGGTTCCCGCGGCGACCCCTTCGGGGTCGTGCGCGATCGGTCGCGTCAACCGGTGGTGGCGACGAAACGTCGCCGCCACCGGCTACGTTCGGGCACCGCTTCGCGGTGGGTTTGGCGTCAGCGATGAGGAATGATGCGGGCCCGCGGGTCTTCACGCCGCACGCTTCGCCGTCGCTCGCTCGATCGACCGCATCATCGCGATGAGCATCGCCGGCACGCCGATCGCCGATCCGACGAGCACGATGGCGACGGGCCAAGGCTGGGCCGTCGTCGCCGCACCGGTGGCCACCTTTCCCGACGTCTCGACGACCCACAGGAACAGTCCGCAGAGCAGCGTGGCCTCGAACAGCATGAACGCGCCGACCGGGGCGATCGCCGCGGCGCGGGCGTCGGCATCGAGGGCGAGGAATCGCTCCTTGCTCGGGATGTTGATGGACTGCGGCTTGTGCCGCGCCAGGGCGGGGATCATGACCAGGCCCGCGCCCAGCAGGGCCAGTGCCAGCAGCGTCGCCAGCGAGGGGAGCAGAAACCAGGTCGCGATCGACCTCGCGGCCCACCCGTCGGGCGTGCCCGCCATGTTGAAGTGGATGGGGATGCGGTCGGGCAGGCGCGGATACCACCACGCGGCACGCCACCACATCGCCGCCTGAATCAGGCCGGCCAAGGCGAGCAGGATCAGGCGAGCCAGCGGCATCGCGCCATGCTAGGAGACCCGGGGTGAACGCCCGGATGGCCCGCGGCGGGACCCATGCAGCCCTGTCGAGCCCTTGGCCGTGCCCGATAATCGCGGAGTGACGCCGCGGGTGCTGCAAGGTGGCGGCATGCCGAGCGATTCCCGTTATACTGGCGCGGCTTTCTGGACCTTTGCACGGGATCAATCGAATGCGACCTTTCTTTCTCGCGGCCTTCCTCGTGGCCTTGTGCCTTTCGCTCTTGGCGTCGGCGGCTCATGCCCAGCGGTCGACGCCAGTGATGCTGGTCAACACCAGCCCTTCCGACGGCGAACTGATGGGGAACTCGGTGGCGGTCGACGGCGACACGCTGGTGGCCGGAACCCCGTTCGACGGCGTCGGCTCGAACAGCCGACAGGGTTCGGCGCAGGTGTACCGCTGGACCGGATCCGGGTGGGTGCTCGAGTCGACGCTGCTCGCATCGGACGGCGCAGCCCACGACTTTTTCGGCGGGGCGGTGGCCATCAGCGGCGACACCATCGTGGTGTCGGCGCTGGGCGACGACGTCGGCACCGCGATCGATCGCGGCTCGGCGTACGTGTTCGTCCGCAGCGGCACGACGTGGACGCAACGCGCCAAGCTCCAGCCCCCTGAAAGCGCGAGCGGCGACCAGTTCGGCGTGTCGGTCGCCATCGACGCCGACACGGTGGTCGTCGGCACGTTGAATGCCGACACGCCCGCCATGCTCAACACGGGCGCCGCGTACGTCTTCACCCGATCCGGCACGTCATGGCCGCAGGCGGCCAAGCTCGTCGCGTCGGACGCCGCCACGGGCGACGGGTTCGGTTGCGCGGTCGCCGTCGACGCAAGCAGCATCGTCGTCGGCGCATCGAACGACATCCTCGCGGGCGGCGCACCCCAAGGATCGGCGTACGTCTTCACTCGATCGGTCGCGACGTGGGCGCAGCAGGGCAAACTCGCCGCACCGGATGGCGCGGCGGGCGATCGCTTCGGCGCAAGCGTGTGCATCAGCGGCGACACCGTGCTCGTGGGCGCATGGCAGGACGACGTCGACGGCAACGTCAACGAGGGGTCGGTCCACGTGTTCACGCGAACGGGCGGGCTGTGGGCGATGCGTCAGCAACTCACCGCCGACGACGGCGTTTCCCAGGCCTTCTTCGGATGCAGCGTCGCGATCAGCGGCGACAGCGTGCTGGTGGGCTCGCTGGGGCAGTCGGCGGGCGATGTGAGCGGGGCCGGCGCCGCCTACGTGTTCACGCGGAGCGGGGCCACCCTGACGCAGCAGTCCAAGCTCTCCGCCGGTTCCGCGGCGGCCCCCGCCAGTCAGTTCGGATGGTCGGTGTCGCTCAGCGGCGACATCGCCGCCATCGGCGTGCCGTACGACGACTCGGTGTCGTCGCTCGGGTATGAAGGGAGCGTCCGGGTCTTCAGTCGCGTGGGAACCACGTGGATCGGCGACGACTTCTCGATGATCGGGTCGGCGGTCGAGGTCAACGACGGCATGGGAATGTCCGTCGACGTCAGCGGCGACACCGCGGTCGTCGGCGTCCCGTTCGACGACTTCAGCGGGACCATCGATCGCGGTTCGGCGTACGTCTTCGTTCGCTCGGGCACCGCGTGGGTCGAACAGGGCCGCCTCATGGCCCCCGACAGCGGAGCGGGCGACATGTTCGGCTACTCGGTCGCCGTCGACGGGAACACGATCCTCGTCGGGTCGCCCTTCCATGATCTCGGCAACGTCGATCAAGGCGCCGTCTATGCGTTCACCAGATCGGGCGTCGTCTGGACACAGCAGGGCAAAGTGTCCCCATTCGACTGGGTGAACGTGCTCTGGTTCGGCTTCAAGGTCGACCTTCAGGGCGACACGGGGATCGTCGGATGTCCGGAGTGCCTCGGCGGTCAGGGGGCGGTCTATGACGTCGTCCGTTCGGGCTCGTTCTGGAGCGTCGGCAATCGACTGGTCGCTTCGGACGGCGTGTCGCCCGATCGATTCGGCGCGGCGGTGGCCGTCGATCGCGACACCCTCGCGGTCGGCGCGGACTGGGCCACGGTCGACGGCCGCGTTCTGCAGGGGGCGGCGTACGTCTTCAGGAAGTCGATCGGCGGTTGGACGCAGCAAGCCAAGTTGACGCAGTTCGACGGCGAGGCGGGCGATCGCCTCGGGGGTTCCGTCGCGGTCAGCGGGTCGACCATCGTCGTCGGCGCTCCCGCCGACGATGTGGGGTTCAACATCGATCAAGGATCCGCCGCCGTCTACGCCCGATTCGGTTCGTCGTGGCTGCGACAGGCCACGCTCACGGCCCCGGACGGCGAGGCGGGTGATCAGTTCGGTCACGCCGTCGCCATCGACGACGACACGATCGTGGTCGGCGCTCCCATCGACGACTTCGGCGAACTGACAGGGCAGGGCAGCGCCCATGTCTTCGCGCGCACCAACGGAGTCTGGGTCAGCCACGCCATGCTCGTTGCTCCCGTTGGCACCGCCTTCGGGGCGGCCGGCCAGGCCGTGGCCATCGACGGCAGCGTGGTGCTTGTCGGCATGCCGCTGGCCGACACCGGCATCGGCGGCTTCAGCGGCATGGCGATGTCGCACGACATTCCCCGGCAGGACCTTTCCGGCGCCTTCAACGCCACCTCGGGCTTCGCGTTCGGCGGGCTGGGCAATGCGGTCATCGCGGCTCAGACCGGCCAGATGGTCGCGGCCAGCGAAGCGGCGTGGCGACTGAGCGACATTCTCGACGGCGCCGGCCGATCCCTCGCCCTTCGTGGCGACGGCAAGATCGCCATGCCTTCATCCTCGTTCCTCTCGCTCGGCGGCTCCTCGTCGCTCGGTGCGGCATCGGGCCGGCCCATCGACATCTTCGGCCAGTTGCGGCTGTCGTCCGGCGCATCGGCCGACCTGTTCGCCTCCTCCTTCCGTCTGGGCTCTCGCGGGTCGCTCACCGCGCGCACCGGCTCGTCGCTGAGCGTCAATGCGCCCGCCGCGGTGCTCCAGGGGCAGACCCGCGTCGAGCAGGGGGCGTCGCTCACCTTCCAAGGGGGCGTGAAGGCCACGGGACCGACCACGGCCAACATCGACAGCGCGATCGCCGCGGGCGATGTCTTCACGAACATCGACACGTTCACCATCACGGCGGGCACCATCACCACGCCCCTGTTCGCCAACCTGTCGCAGGCGAACATCTTCGGGTCAAGCGCGGTCTTCGGCGGCTTCTTCAACGAGGCGGGCGCGACGACGACGATCCGCTCGGGAACGCTCTACGTCTTCGGCTCGCTCACCAACAACGGCACGCTCGTCGGCACGATCTGCTCGACGTGCTCGGGGCTGCCGCCCGCGATGGACGTGGGGGGCTCGCTCGCGCTCGGGCCGGCCGCCAATCTCGCGATGCCGTTCGTCGGGTCGATCGTGCGCGTGGGCGGCGATTTCGACTGTGCCATCGACCATCACGCCCGCTTCGATCTCGCTCAGGCCACGCTGCAACTCGAGGCGCTCGCGATGGAGCAGCGGCTGGAGGCGATGAGCGTCGACATCGGGGCAGACCCCGCCGGGCTCGATCGCTCGATCGCGGGCCACTTCCCGATCCACACGCTGCATCTGGGGCCGTCGCCCTCGGCGGTCACGCTCG
This sequence comes from uncultured Phycisphaerales bacterium, assembly GCA_903929885.1. Taxonomy (GTDB): domain Bacteria; phylum Planctomycetota; class Phycisphaerae; order Phycisphaerales; family UBA1924; genus UBA2402. The sequence continues at coordinate 9,079 of CAIYWI010000086.1, read as the reverse complement.
TCGACACGCACGACAACGACGGGCTCGGTCAGGGCTCGTGCGAGGCGCTCTATGTCGACACGCTCCGCATCGACGTCGGATCGCGGTTGATCAACCTGTCGTGCCGCATCTACTGCAACACGCTGATCAACGACGGCGTCATCGACGTGCCCGCCAACGTGATCGTCATGACCGGCACGCCTTGCCCTGCCGACTTCAACCTCGACGGCGGCGTCGACGGCGCGGACGTGGTCGACTTCTTCGCCGCGTGGGAGGCGGGGGAGATGGCGGCGGACGTCAATCTCGACGGCGGTGTCGACGGGAGCGATGTGGATGTCTTCTACGCGGCGTGGGAGGCCGGGGGCTGCTGAGTCCCTGGCGGGCGTGCTCATCGGGTTGCCGCGTGGCCCCGAATGGTGCACGTCGTGAATCGATGTGGCAGGGCGAATATGACAACGCCCCGGGCGAGAGGTGCCCGGGGCGAGGATGATGACACGGCCTGACGAGCAATCAGCCGCGGCGGCGACGGGCGGCGAAGAGGCCCGCGAGGGCGAGCGTGCCGACCGCGCCGGGGGCGGGAATGAAGCCCTGCACCTCGGCGAAGTCGGTGGCCACGATCATGCGATCGATGGTCGCGCCGGTTTGGGTGGTCGAGGCGTTGGTGAACTGCGAGAGGACCACGCCGCCGAAGCCGGGGGCGTCGCCGTTGAGATTGCCTTGGGCGTTGACGACGTAGGTCGAGTTGCCGGCGCGGCTGCTCGAGGCGGGGTTGATCCACGCCACGGTGGAGTCGTTCTGCACGCCGCCGACAAAGTCCCAGGCGATGACGAGGTTGAGGGCCGTGTTGAGGGGCAGGTCGCCGCCGAACACGAAGGAGTTGCCCGACTGCCCGGTGGGACGCATGCCGAACTGGAAGGTGCCCGGGGCCGTGCCCTGACGGGTGACGATGCGGAAGTTGACGAAGGGCGAGGCGTCGCTGGTGAGAAGGCCGAAGATGTAGCTCGAGCCGGTCGTGGACGAGTTGGGGGCGAGCGCCGTGTTCACGGTGAGGGTCATGCCCGCGTAGAGCGAGGTGCCCGCGGCGGAGAGCACGGGCGAGTAGGAGCGGCGAACGTCCTGACCGTCGCCCGAGCCGGTGCCCAAGCCGGGCAACACGACGCGGCCGCCGCTGACCTGCAGCGGATTGTTCGCCGAGGTGCCGAACTGGGCCCACGAGTCCTGCCCGGCGAGGTTGCCGGAGGCGTAGGTGGCGAAGTCGGCTTGGAACGCGATGCTGGCGAGGGCATTGCCCGACGCGACCGCCGCCGCGAACGCGGCCAGCGCACGGAACTGCATCTTCATGTCTCTCTCCCTGTGTGGGTGTCTCTCGACGGTCCTCGCGGACCTCTCCGGAGGCAAGGATACCGCGGCTCTCGAGTTTCGGACCATCCCGAATCGACAAGAGATCGTCAAGGCGCGGCCCGCGGCGGGCGTGAGGCGCTGCACACCACCCGAACGATCGCCGATGATCAGCTCGTTCAGGCCATGGCGCTCGGTTCTCGGACGCTTCCAGGCGGGCCGTTGCAATGGGCCGGCGAGCGGGCCGTTCAGTTGCATCGAGGCGGGGCGAGCAGCGCACGGAGGGCAACACAAGATGCAGACACCGACATCACGCCGTTGGTTGGTCATGGCGGGCTCGCTCTTGGCGGCGGCCGCCGCCGAGGGACAAGTCCGCTATGACTTCACGGAGGTCACGAGGATTGCCGCGGGGGCGGTGATCGGCCAGAACGTCGGCACGCCGGTGCCCGGCTTTGATCTCTTGCTCATGAAAGACGGGCAGGTGGTGTACCACGAGACGTTCGGCACGATGAGTCCGGGCCAGGTGGTGGCGTGCGACTCGGCGACCAAGACCATCTCGGGGGCGGTCATCATGTCGCTGACGGAGCGATCGGCGACGCCGTTCTCGCTGAACACGCGAGTCTCGCTCTACATGCCCGCCTACGGCGGCGACAAGAGCACCATCACGATCCGCCAGTGCTTCGCGCACACGTCGGGGTTGGCCGAGTCGAACGTGGAGGGGAACGCCTCGATCACGCTCCAGCAGGCGGCCTTCCTCACCTCGCAGCTCCCGCTGCAGTTCTCGCCCGGAACGGCCTTCGCCTATGGCGGGTCGTCGATGCAGACCGCCGGCGCGGTGGCGGAGCTGGCGTCGGGCATGTCGTGGAACGCCTTGTTCGCGGAGCGGCTGGCGACGCCCTTGGGCTTCGCGCAGACGCAGTTCGCGTTGACGACGCCGACCAACCCTCGCGTGCCCGGCGGGTGCGTGAGTAACGCCATCGAGTTCTCGCGGTTCATGGAGATGCTCCGCGCGGGCGGCGTGCACGAGGGCCGGCGCGTGCTGGCGGCCGCGTCGGTGGCATCGATGTTCACGAGGCAGACGCCCGCGGGCATCCCGATCATCAACTCGCCGCTGCCGGGCGTGAGCGATTACGGCGTGGGCGTGTGGCTCGATCAGCGCGACGCGAACGGGCAACTCGTGGGCGTACTGGCCGCCGGCGCGAGGGGCTTCTCGAGCTGGATTGATTTCGACGACGGCATGGTGGGGTGCTTCGCCACCGAGTTCACTGCCGCGGAGAACGCGTATCCGCTGTGCCTGCAGTTCCGCGAGGCGGCCCAGCGTGCGGTGCGCCAGGGCCCGGTCTGCGCTGCGGACTTCAACCGCGACGGCGGCGTCGACGGCTCGGACGTCGCGGCCTTCTTCTTCGCCTGGGAACGCGGCGGTGACGGCGCGGACGTCAACGAGGACGGCGGCACCGACGGCGCTGACATCGAGGCGTTCTTCACGGTGTGGGAGGCGGGGGGCTGCTGAGCAGCCAGCCGGATCCTGATTGATCCTCGCGGGCGGATGGATGGCGAGGCGAGCATCAAGCCGCGGCGGTCGCGGGAGGCGAGTCGGCCTCCAGGCTTGCGAGGAAGCGGTTGTTCGGAGCGGGGCGATCGATGGCCGCGTCGGCTGCGAACCACCCGAGCGGTCAGGGGCCATCGGCGTGCGCCGTCCGACGAATGCAAGCGAGAAATACGCATCGCCATCGAGCGTTTCGCGTGTCATGACATACTTGATTCGCGGCGTCGCGGCAGGCATCATCCTCGCATCGGCCGGCGAGGCGAATGCGCAGATTCGATACGACTTCTCCGAGGTGACGCGACTGGCCGCCGGCGCGATCGTCGGTCAGAACGTCGGCGAGGCCGTGCCCGGATTCGAGTTGCTGCTCATGAAGGATGGGCGGTTGGTGTACGCCGAGGCGTACGGATCGATGAGTCCGGGACAGGTGGTGCGGTGCGACTCGGCGACCAAGACCCTGTCTGGCGCGGTGATCATGTCGCTGACGGAGCGTGCCGCCACGCCCTTTTCGCTCAACACCCGCGTGGCGGCGTACATGCCCGCCTACGGCGGCGACAAGAGCGCCATCACCATCCGTCAGTGCTTCTCGCACACGTCGGGCCTGACCGACTCGAGCGTCGAGGACATTCCGACGATCACGCTGCAGCAGGCCGCGGTCGTCACGGCCTCCTATCCGCTGGTGTACCAGCCGGGCACGGCCTTCGCGTACGGCGGCGCCTCCATGCACACGGCGGGCGCGGTGGCGGAACTGGCCTCGGGCATGTCATGGAACGCCCTCTTCGCGGAGCGACTGGCAGGTCCGCTGGGGTTCGTGCATACCCGGTACGAACGCACGTCGGCGATCAACCCGTGGATCGCGGGCGGGTGCGTGAGCACGGCCGCGGAGTATGCGAGGTTCATGGAGATGCTGCGGACGGGGGGCGTGCACGACGGGCGGCGAGTGCTCGCCGCCGCGTCCGTCGCGGCGATGCTCACCAGGCAGACCGTGCCCGGCATCCCGGTGCTCGAGTCGCCATTTCCCGGCGTCAGCGATTACGGCGTGGGCCTGTGGCTCGATCAGCGAGCCGCAGGCGGACAACTGCTCGGCGCGTTCGCGGTGGGCGGCCGCGGGTTCTCGAGTTGGATCGACCTCGACGACGGCATGGTCGGCGTCTTTGCCACCGACACGACGAGGGCGGAGAACGTGTACGGACTGTGCCTGCTGATCCGCGATGCCGCCCAGCGTGCGGTGCGTCAGGGCCCGGTGTGCGCGGCCGACTTCAACCGCGACGGCGGCATCGACGGCTCGGACGTGTCGGCCTTCTTCCTCGCGTGGGAGAGAGGCGGCGACGGCGCGGACGTCAACGAGGACGGCGGCACCGATGGCGCTGACATCGAGGCGTTCTTCGGGGTGTGGGAGGCGGGGGGTTGCTGACACCAATCCGTGCAGCCAGTTCCGTTCGAGCCATGGATGCAGCCGGGTCGCCGGCGAGCATGGCTCGACGGCGTTCCGCGAGCACTCACTGAGGGCGCAGCATGGCGAGCAGTCGCTCGCGTGCGTCGGGCAGGAGCGTGTGCGAGTAGTCGCGGTAGGTTGTCGGGTTCGGGACCTTGGGCACATACAGGCGGTCCAGTTCAGGAGCACCGCCCTTGCCGTCGCAATCGAACGGTCGGTCGGCGAAGCCCTTGAGCGAGACGATCCAGCGACCGCCGGGGGGTTGACCGCGGCGAACATGGACCATCTGTCCTCCGAGCGACGCAACGATGTCAACGAGACCCTGATAGGCGGACGGCATGGCGTTTCCTCCGTGCGAGAAGCTTATGTCCATGCTCGCGTCGCTGCCGGATCGTGCGTCGAGGAAAAGAACGTAGTGCTTGAGACGGGGGATGGCGGGACCCGAGCCGATGCACAGCGAGGCGTAACGCTGTCAACCCCTGCCTGTGGGCCATCCTTCTCCCGAATCGTCGATGTGTTTCTGGCCGAAAACGCCGGTTAACTATCTGGCCTTCAGCAAGTGGGCAACAACGGAACTGGTCGTGGAGTCTCGTCGCTCGTGCCAGTTCCATCGGCCGCTACGCGACTTGCTTAGGGTGCAATAACCACGCGAGAGCCGTCGCCACGCGCATGATGATCGTGTGTAGCAAAATCAAGCGGGTGACGATCGCTTCCTTCGCCCCAAAGTGCTCGGGCCGTCGCTAGGATACCTTCAGAGTCAAGCATCCTGCGGGCGAGATAGCCTTGAAGGCGTGCCGAGCGGACGAGCCGCCATGATGAGTTGGCAAGGGGGGGCGACTGCGTTCCTCCGCGTGGGATGAGATCGCACGTGACAGAGGGGTACCCCATGAAGCACTTGTTGTCGGTCGCGGCCGCAGTGTTCGTACCGGGCGTTGCGATGGCGCAGTCTTTGGGCTGGGAGTTGATGCACGCGGCTGGGCCGCCAGCGCGGTACTGGTCTCGCATGGTGCATCAGCCAGAAGCGGGTACCACGATGCTGTTCGGTGGAAGGGGAGCTGCCGACGAGTTCCTGTCGGATACATGGCGGTGGGACGGTTCCGCGTGGGCTGCTGTCTCGGTCGCCGGCTCAGCCCCGTCCGCGAGGGCGGCTCACACACTCGTTCACGACTCGAGTCGTAACGCGAGTGTGCTTTTTGGCGGGTTGCTCAGCGACGGGTCGAGTAGTGCCGAGACATGGGAGTGGACCGGTTCACACTGGCTGTTGCGTGGTGATTCGGGCCCTGCGGCCCGTTACGGGCATTCGATGGCCTTCGACTCGTTGCGGGGCCGCGTTGTCCTGCACGGAGGCTACGCGGCGGGCGGAGCCAGGGCGGGCGATACGTGGGAGTTCGATGGCCAGAGTTGGGCACTGGTGCAGGCGCCGGGACCGGGCGCTCGCATGTTCGCTGCCATGGCGTTCGACGCTCGACGGGGCGTCACAGTGCTCTTCGGCGGTACCCCGGACGGGATGATCGATTCGGACGAGACGTGGGAGTATGACGGCGATGGGTGGAGGCGGCGACCGGGCCCCGGGCCGCTCGGTCGAATCCAGCACTCCATGCACTTCGATATCGCGAGAGGAGAAGTGGTTGTGGTGGGCGGGTACAGCCAAGCGGCCCGATACTTGGGCGATACGTGGGCGTGGGATGGAAGCCGGTGGCGGGAGTTGGTCGGCCAGCCGCTGCCGCCGCGAGTCGCTCACTCGGTCGCCTACGACCCGGGACGGGGTGAAGCCGTCGTGTTCGGCGGGCTTGGGGATGGCCCCGTCTTCCTTGGCGATACGCGCCGGCGATTGGACGATTGCTTCATCACGAGACAACCCGCGGACCAGATGGCGATGCCAGATGCTCCGGTGACGTTCGTGGTCGAGGTGGACGCCGCGGCGGCGTGCACCACCCCCGTCACCTATCAGTGGCAAAGACGCGACCCGAGTGTGTTGGACCCGGCCTCATCCGATGCGTGGATCGACCTTTCCGATGGGGCGGGAGTGTTCGGAAGCCGAGGGCCGAACCTGACGCTGCTCGCGCCCACCCTTGCGTTCGCCACCGGCTTTCGATGCAGAGTCGGCGGAGGGTGTGGCTGTGAATCCGGCCCCGGAACCTTCACCTTTTCCGAGACCGTTACCTATTCGTTGAACTGCCCCGCCGACTTCAATGCCGACGGCGGCATCGACTTCAGCGATGTCGAGGCCTTCTTCGAGCGGTGGGAGAATGGGTGCTGACCGCGCGGAGGTGCCTCATGAGTCGGGTCTTGTCATTCGTGGGTGCGATGTGTGTGACCGGTCTTTCTGCCGCGCAGCCGCTCGGCTGGAACGTGGCGGTGATGTCCGGTCCGTCAGGCAGGGCTCATGCCGCCATGGCGTACCAGGTGCACCACGCCACCACGGTGCTCTTCGGCGGCATCCAGTCGGACAACATCGTGCTCGACGATACGTGGCTGTGGAACGGAACGTTGTGGAGTGAGGTGCCGGGCGTTGGCCCGCGGCCCGCGGCCAGGGCCGGTCACCGTCTGGTCTACGACTCGACTCGCGGCGTGTGTGTGCTCTTTGGCGGCGAGGTCCCCGGCGGCGGCTTGGGGGAGCATCTCGCCGACACTTGGGAGTGGGACGGGACGCAGTGGGGGGCGAAGCCATTGCAAGGGCCCGAAGGGCGTTCGCTCCACGCGATGGCCTTCGATGCATCGAGGGGACGTGTCGTCCTGCACGGTGGCGCGCGAGGTTTGGCCTACTTCGGCGACACGTGGGAATATGACGGCGTTGCGTGGAGCCGGGTGAACGTGGCAGGTCCCGGATCACGCGCGTCGCACGCGATGGCCTACGACGCACGACGCAGGGTGACAGTGCTCTTTGGCGGCGGCCGCTCGGCTGTCTCGGGCGACGAGGTGGCCGAAACGTGGGAGTTCGACGGCGTCGCCTGGAGGCAGCGAGTGGCCGAAGGGCCGGTCGCTCGCCGGCATCACGCCATGTACTTTGATCCCGATGTAGGTGGCGTTGTTGTCGTCGGCGGAATGGATGCTGCGAGGGTTCGACTGCTGGGGGACACGTGGGCGTGGGACGGACGCGAGTGGAGGGAGTTGCCCGGCCAGCCGTTGTCCGCCCGTGCGCTTCATGCTGCGGCCTACGACGCCAGTCGCGGCGAGGCCATCGTGTTCGGCGGTCATGCAGGTGCAGTCGCGCCGGTGCTCGACGACACGTGGCGCCGACTGGCAGACTGTCGCATCTCCCGTCAACCCAAGGATCAATCGGCGACCTCCGACGCTCCTGTGACCTTCGTCATCGAGGTGGCGAGCCCTCCGGCGTGCACCAATCCTGTCACGTACCAATGGCAACGGCGTAACCCGACCGTGGCAGATCCCGCAGCCCGCGATGCATGGATCGACCTGAACGACGGCGCGGGGATCTTCGGAAGCAGGGCGCCGAATCTGACGATCCTCAATCCGACACCCGGTTTCGCCACGGGCTTTCGTTGCCGGGTCGGCGGCGGGTGCGGGTGCGAACCATTCGAGGGTGAGTTCACCTACTCCGACACCGTCAACTTCAGCCTGGCCTGCCCCGCCGACTTCAACGCCGACGGCGGTGTGGACTTCACGGATGTCGAGGCCTTCTTCGAGCGGTGGGAGAATGGGTGCTGAGGTGCGTCGTGGCCTGAATGCGAGCCGCAACCAAACCGGCTTCAGGCGCTGGCGAGGACCCCACGAGTTGTGACGGGCCGCACGAGGTGGCGACTCGCGGTTGCTCGCCTTCGTTCGTCTCTCGCGGGGCGATGTGCGACGTCGGGCGATGACGGCGGGTTCAACTCAACTGCCGCTCCGGTCGTTATCCCGAAAGGCCGAATGGCTTTCGAAGGGGCTGCCGGGGAGTGGTGGTGTTTCGCACCCGATGGACAACGACCGCGTTGTGCGAACACGCGGCTCAAGCCCGTTCATGCGTGATGGGGGGGTGTCGCCAGCCCTCGGCCTTGGTGGAGCGGGGCGGCGAACAGGTGAAAGTGGGCGATACTGGATTCGAACCAGTGACCTCATGCGTGTCATGCATGCGCGCTAGCCAACTGCGCCAATCGCCCAGGTTGTCGTCCGTCAGGGATCCGCACGGGGTCCTCGCAGACAGGGCAAAGTATAGCGGCTTCTGGGCGGCGGGCCAGCGCGAGGCATGTCGGGGGCCATTTCGGACCGCGGGGAGGGCCGATAGCCGCGGCGGCGGGGTGGGGGCTGCCTCGACGGCGGTGCGGATTGCGGGGTGGGTGGCGGGATTGCCCGCGGCTTCCTGTATAATGGTTGCAGCGAGCGTGCGGCCGGGTTGCCGCGGGTTGTCGCGTTGCGCCACGGGCGCGGGAGGTCGTCGTGAAGAAGATCGGTGCATCGGCGGCGTTGACGGCGTGTGCGGGGTTGGCGGCGGCCACGTGCGGCGCGTTCGCGCAGCAGTACGAGTTCGATTGCACCATCACCCAGCCCACCAGCGGGTTGGCGGCGACGCTGACCGTGAGCGCGACGCTGCCTGGCACGCTCATCGGCAACTGGGATGCAACGACGAATCCGACCGGCACGCGGACCAAGCCTGGGCTCTTTGGCAGCTTTGGCTCGACCGAGAATGTGTCGTCGCCCATCTCGATCGTGGCGGGGATCGATCGCGTGCCGCTGAACACGCGGCCCTCGGGCTCATTCCGCCTGCTGCTCGACGTGGAGGGCCTGAGCGCACGGGTGGAGGGGTACGAGGTGAACAACATCGCCTCGGGAGCGCTGGTGATTCC
>CAIYWI010000085.1 GCA_903929885.1 uncultured Phycisphaerales bacterium | reverse complement strand
GTGCATGGGCCATCTCCTGGCCCAGCCCATCCTCGCCCGACAGGGCGAACCAGCCGTAGCCGTGGGCGCCGCGAGTCTTCGAGCAAGCCCACGGACGAGCAAACCCGGCAACGCACGTGCGATGACACAACCGCACGCACCAACATGCAGGCCACCTCCCCCGCCCCACCGTGGGCTGGCCCGCAAAGCCGGGCGGCGCCCACGGCTACCTCTGGTGCGCCCGAAACGGGCGAAGACGCACGCACGACCAACGGCCCATCCTCGCCCGACAGGGCGAACCAGCCGTAGCCGTGGGCGCCGCGAGTCTTCGAGCAAGCCCACGGGAGAGCAAACCCACGGGAGAGCATGCCCGCGGACGAGCATGCCCACGGACCATCGCACACGCGCCCCGACACGCGGGCCATGCCACGAACGGTCATCCATGCAATGGCGACAACGCCCGGCTCGACATGCCATTCGATGTGCCGCGCCAACGCGCGTCACTTCTTGTCGCGGGCCTTGAGCGCGGCTTCGATGCGGAACCGCTCGGTCTGCATCATCGACAGGAACTTCGCGTCCTTCTCGAGCATGATCGCCCGGTCGAGCCGGTCCTTGCACCCCTCGTCCGCGATCCGCAGGTTCTTGGCCGCCAGCACCGCGCCCCGCAGCGACGGCTGCCAGTTGGCATCCTTCTCGAGCGACAGCTTGTAGTACTCGATCGCCTTGTCGTCGTACCCGCGCAGGTGATACAGCGTCCCGAGATTCTCGAAGGGCGTCGGATCCGCCGGAAGCAGGTCCGCCGCCTTCAGGAACGCATCCCTGGCCGGCATGAAGTCGCCCACTTCCATCAGGCACACGCCGTAGTTCACCCACACCGCGCCAAGATCGCTCTTGCTCGCGATCGACTGCTTGTACGCCTCCGCCGCGTCGGCGTACTTCTCCGCCTTCCGCAGCGATTCGCCCCTCGCCGCGTGCTCCAGCGCACGCTTGAGGTCCGCCTGCACGTCGCCCTTGAGGTTCGTGCGGCTCGACTTGCAACCCGCCTGCATCGCCGCCCCGCTCGCCACGGCCACCACCAACGCCGCACGAGCGGCCGCCAGCAGGATCAAGCGAGCGGACGAGGGGCAGGCGCGTGAAGCGTTCATGGCGGACGGGCCTCGGTGATGGCGTGTGGTGTCGTGTTGCATGAAAGCGGCCTTACCTGACGTCGGGCTTCTCCCACCTCGAGAACGTGACCTGCATCAGCCACTTCTGCGCCTCGGGCCGAATCGAGATCTTGTACACCTCGAGCCCCGGCATCTCCGTCGTCGCGCGGTCGAGCCACGCCAGAAGCGGCCCCATCGATTCGTCCCTGGCCTCGAACGAGGCCGTCAGCAGCACCGAACCCAGGTCCTTGCGTTGATCGCGCTTCACCGACTTGGGCGTGATGTTCTCTTCCTTGAGCCCCGCCGCCCGGCCGATGTCGCGAAGACGCGAGCGGATCGCGCCCTCCTGCTCCGCCAGCCGCGGCCCGGAGTCCGACCCCTGCAACGCCTTGAGCGCCCGCAGGTCGGCCACGTTCCTCGTGATCGTCTCGCGGTCGCGCTGCTGCTTCACCAACGCGCCCTTCGCGCTCGACCACGCGCTCCAGCTCGAGAAGAGCCACAGCAGCGAGGTCGCCAGCACCAGGCCGGCGATCACGATCAGGTAGCGCGGGTTGTTGCGACGCTCCGCCGACGCCGCCTGCATCGCCGCCGCGAACCTCGCCTCCTCGCCCGCGTCGCCCGTCCGGTCCAGCGCGCTCATGACCCGCCTCCCGACGGCTTCCCGCCGTCACGCTCGACGCGCGGCGCCCACTTGGCCGTGTAGTTGATCCTGAACTTCCCCGGACGCGACGTCGTGTCGTAGCTCGCCGGCTCCTCCCACCGCAGCACCGCCGATCCCGCGATCGCATTGAGCGCCTCGGTCATCGCTTCCGCGTCGGACAGCGAGTTCGCGATCACCCCCAGCCGCAACACCGCCGACGAACTGCTCTCGAGGTCGATGTTCTCGAGCGAATAGTTCGGATCCCCCGTCACCATCGAGATCGTCGCCAACTCCTCGAGCAAGGGCATCGGCGGCTCGGCCCGCTTGGGCGGCTCGGCCAGGTTCCTCAGCCTCGCCACCTCGTCCGTCGTCGCCTGCAGCAGCGAATACCCCGGCCCCGGCCTCGCATCAGGGAAGTGCTCCTTCACCAACGCGGCCGATGCCGACCCGATCGATGCCGCCTCCTCGCGCGCCGCCGACGCCGCCGAACGCAGCTTGACCGACAGCGTCACCGCCAGCAGCGCGGCCCCCGCGATCGCCAGCGACTTCCACAAGTGCATCCGCCGGTGCGCTCGCCCCTGCCGCGTCGACAGCCCCACCATCGCCCGCCGCGCACTCAACCCTTCCGTCCCGTCGCGAGGCGACAACTCCAGCCGCTCGGCCACCCGCGACAGCGTCGCGATCACCGGGTCCTCCACCATCACCGCGTCCACCGTCGTCTGCGGCCAGTGCCTCCCCAAGGCCCGCCCGAACTCGCTCACCATGTCCGGATCGCCCGCCGTCATGATGCACGTCACGTGCGCCGGCGAACACCCCGTCTGCACCGACCAACTCAACCACTCCGTCGCCAGCCGGTGCACCTCGTCGGCGCCGAAGATCGCCGTCGACGACGCCTCGACCCCCTCCTCGGCCGTCGCCGCCGGCACGCCCGTGCGAAGTCGCATCGAGCCGCCCACCAGCAACTCGCCCGCCCGCGACCAGCACCACACCAGCCGCCCACGCGGCTCGATCACCACCGTCGCCACCGTGCCCGGCACCGTCTGCGCCTGGATCGGACCCGAACCCTCCGTCACCGCCGCGGGCGCCTTGGCGCCAGGGTCCCACGCCGCCGCCATCGCGTGCCAGAACGACCCCGTGGCGTCCACCGGCACCTGCTCGTCGTCGAGCGCGTCGATCAACAGCCGCGCCGGCACGTCCGCCGTCGCCATCACCGCCAGACGCCGCGGCCCCTCGGCCCCGCCGCCGCTCGCCGGACGACGCAGCGTCGCCAAGGCCGTCGACCCCCGCGCCTGCGGCGTCACGAGCGCCTCGATGCTCGATTCCCCCGGCGTCGGCGCGTAGAACTCGAACGCCGCGTGCCCGCGCGCCCCCTCGTCACCCGCGCCCGCCGAGCCCCCGGCGCGAGCGAGCACGTTGATGATCGTCGGATCCTCGCTGGGCGAACTCAGCCACGCGCACGTCGAGCCGTCGGTGTCGAGACACAGCATCGCCACGCTCGAGCCGTCGCGAAGCTGCGCGAGCGACTCGCGAATCCACCTCGCCGCCTCGCGCGGATCGACCCCCGACGCGACTTGCTCGGCCGGAAAGGCCTGCGACGTCGTCTGACCAACCAGCCGCACGCGCCGAATCACGCTGCCGCGCGACCCTCGCTCGAGATGACAGATGCGAACGCTCACGCCTTACTTGCTCTCCTTCTGGAGCGCCTCGTTCTGGAACTCCTCCTCGGTCAGCTTCGCCGCCGCCTCGTCGATGTCCGTCTGCGTCTTGTACTCGCCCGAGGAGCGCAGCTTGGCCTGCAGTTCGGCGAACCGCTGGCGCCGCGCCGGATCCGCCTGGATGTGCGGGAAACTCGTCACCGGCGACGCCTGGAAGTTGCCCGGCATCTGGGGAGCCGGCCGGGGTGGCGTGGCCTTGGCGGCTCCCGGCTGGGCGCGCATCGCCGCCGTTCGCGCCGCCATCGCCGCCGCCGCCGGATTGCCCGCGAACGGCGCCCCGCCGCCGCCCGCCCCCGCCGCCTGCGTCACGACCTCCGCGCCCTTGGGCGCCAGATCGATCACCGACCGCCCGCCCGAGCCCTCGAGCGTGATCGACTCGTCGCGAATCTCGCGCACCGTCGACTCGCCCAGCTGGTCGCCCACCTTGACGAACCGCTGCTTGGAGTCCTGCACCACCAACGCCATCCGCGTCGACCCCATCGCCACCACGCCCAGGTAACGCGCCGCCGCCGCCGCCGGCGTCGCCGTCGGCTCGGGCGCCTTCGATCCCTCCGCCGGCGCCGCCTCCACCTTGGGAACCGACGGCGTGTTGCCCACCATCGCCAGCCGCTCGGCGATGCCTGCAAAGTCGATGGTCGGCCTCGTCGCCACCTCGGGCGCGTCGACCTCCGGCGCGGTCGCGTCGTCCAGCGACGGGACCTTGGCCTCCGGCAGACTCAATCCCGGAAGATCGACCAGCAGCACGCCCGCCGCGACCACGCCCAGCGTCACCGCCACGGCGCGCGCCGTCGTCGTCCGACGTCCCGCCGACCCGCGATCGATGTACGAGGTGCTCATCATGACTCGAAGACGCTCACATCCATCCGCCACGCCGCCACCCGAACAATACCCCCGCCCCGCCTCGCCTTCCCCCGCTCGCGGCCAACCGTGCCCGCTCGCGGCCCCCCTCCATCGGCACGAGCGCCCCGAGACGAACACCCCCGACGACCCAGAGCCCCCCAACCGGCGGAGCGACCCCCCAAGGTCTTCACCTCAGGGCATCGCCTGCTCGGTGCAGTCCTCCCAAGAGGTGATCATCGAGTTGCGCTGCAAGGCGGTCGCACGGTCCTTCGTGTTGCCTGACAGGTTGCCCGACAGCACCACCAACCCGCAGAATCGCCGGCCGCTCCGCCCCGCGTAGGTCGACTGGCTGCCCTCCACCTCGGCCACCACCCGCCACAGCGAGGGCTGGGCCGTCATGACCGACGCCAGCCGCGGCCGCATCTCCGGGGGCACGTTGGCCTGCGTGAACAGGTCGTTGAGCCCGTCGGGCGAAATCGCCTCCGACTCCCTCGCATGGAGGATCTCGTCGACGATCGATTCCACGTTCTCGCCGTCCGTCGCCGCGCTCACCGCCGCCGCCAGCACCTCGGGAGCGGCCGTGTTGACGCTCACCTGCAGCGGCCCCTCCCGCCGAATGAACCTCCCCGCCTCCGCCCCCGCCGCGTCCTGCAACTCCTCCACCATCGCCCGCGCCAAGTCCCTGGCCTCCTGCGACAGCCCCGCCATCTCCACCAGCACGCCGCCCTGCGCGTCGAAGAGCGACACCCGAACCGTCGCGCCGTCGTCGAGCGTCAGGTCGAAGGCGTGCCCGTCCCGCTCGATGGCCTCGGCCATGTTGCGAATCGCGCCCGACAACCGCAGCCACGCCTCCACCGCCTCCTGCACGCCCTTCGAGGCGTGATGAAACGCGTACTGCTGCAACTCGCGCTGCACCGTCAACGCCTGCGACACGTGGCGATCCATCATCATCGAGATCACCACGCCGGCCACCAGCACCAGCAGCAGCACGATCGGCAACGCCATGGCGCGACGACGCGTCACTTCCCGCCCCCCTTCGCGCCGCCCTTGTCGCCCGACAACACCGATCGACTCGGCGCGATCTGACGCGCCCCGGACTTCGGATCCTTCTTCGGTTCCGTCTTGAGATTCGGCCCCGGCGCACGCCCGCCATCGCCCCCCTCGGGCCTCGTGTCCGAGGCGCCAGGCATCTTCGGCTTCGGCGGCACCTCGGGCCCACGCCCCCAGTCCACCTCGAACATCCAGTTCGCATCCAGCCCCGACACCGTCTGCACCGACACCTCGATGTACGCCGGCAACTGCTGCTCCCACGTCGCCACCATCCGCGACCTGTGCTCGCCGTCGTCGAACATCTTCCACTCGACGTACCGCAGGTTCGACGCCACCAGGAACTCCGTCGCCACCGCCGGCGACTCCCGCTCCGCCGGCTCCAACCCGCTCTCGCGGGGCCGCAAGGGCACCCACCACATCTGCCACGCCCGCGCCTCCTCGGGCCACTCCCCCCGCTCGAACGCCGCCGCCTGCGCCGCCGTCAGCGGCTGGGGCCTCAACTCGAACGCCCCTCGCACCGCCCGAACCGGCGCGGTCTCCCCCTCGGTGGTCGTCGAGCCCCGCTGATCCTCCGGCGCGCCCTCCGCCTCGCGACGCTCCGACGCGTCCTTGCCCGATGATTCCTTCCTGCCGTCGCGAGACCCCGCTCCCGCCTTCTCCTCCGCCCGCTCCCGCCGCTCCGAAAGGTCGCCCCTCACGTAGAACTTGCGACGCTCTCCCATCCCGCCCCCCAGCCGCCCGAACGGATCCGCCTGCTCCTGAGGCACCGGCGAATCCGACAGCACCACCTCCAGCCGCTGCACCCTCGTCGCGTCGCCCACCCAGTCCGCCGACGCCTCCCGACGCATGCCGATGCTCGCGAGCGCGGGATCCTCCTCGAGCAGCAGCCGCGGCGCCAGTTCCGACGCCTGCATCAACTTCAATCGCGTGTCGTCGAACCGAGTGTTGCCCGACCCTTCCCCCTGCGCCGCCCGCTGGGCCGCCGGCAACGGATCGGTCGACATCACGAAGTTGCTCGTCGCCCGCTGGATCACCAGCCGCAGATTCGCCAACTCGTTCGAGTCCCGCGTCCGGGCCGCCAGCATCGTCTCCGTCCGATCGATCTGCAGGAACACCGCCAGCGTCGCCAGGATGACGAACCCGCCCAACGCCGCCGCCAACACGACCTCCAGCATCGTGAAGCCAGGCCGCCTCGTCATGCTCGTCGTTCGAGCGCTCACTTGGCGCCTCCCTTGGGGGCCTGACCCCTCGGAGATCGGCCCTGAGGCGCTTGGCCCTCAGGCGGCTTGCCCTCGCCCGCCGCCGGCATCGGCGCGTTGCCCGTCAACGCCGCGAGGAACTCGCGGTACGCCTCGGGGTTCTTGAGCATCTTGTCGATGCTGTCGGGATTGCGCAGCGCGACCGGATTCACCACCCGCGACAGCACGTACCCCGGCACCGCCGCGTCGTAGGCGTACGAACCGCCGCTCTCCTCCCCCAGCCACACCCGCACCGTCACCGCGATGATGCGATTGAGCGTCTGCGTCGTCGTGTTCCTCGACTGCACCGCCTCCGGCTTCGCGGGCGTGATCGTCACCGGCCGCTCGACGTGCTCCCAGCGATACCGATCTCGTCCGTACACCAGGGGCAGCCCCTGCGCCGGCATCGATCGCTTGTCGTCGAGATACTGCAGCGTCAGGCGGTTGGCCAGCTCCGCCGCCCCCAGCCGCTGACGGTGAATCACCTGAGCCGCCAGCATGCTGTTGATGGCCTGCATGACCATCGCGGTCACGACCACCAGCAGCACCACCGACAGCACCACTTCGAGGAACGTCAGGCCCCGCCGCCAGGCGCGCCGAAGGACTCGCGACCGGGTTGTCACGCGCGGGCCGCTCATCGTCGCCTCAACGACCGCCTTCGATCACTTGTCCATCGTCCAGACGTCGATGTCGTCCTCGTTGCCCGGCTGGCCGTCCTCGCCCGCCGAACCCAGCATGTAGGGCTGGTCGCGACTCCGCCCCCGCGGGTCGTACATCCACTCGCGTCCCCACGCGTCCTTCAGCGGCTTGTCGTCGAGGAACTTGGTCGTGATGAGCGTCTGAAGCGCGGGCGGATAGCTGCTGTGCTGGATGTTGTACGACGACAACGCGCCCTTGATCGTGCTCATGCTCGACTTGGTCACCTGCGTCTTGGCCCGCGTGCTCGCGCCCACGAGGTTGTACGCCGCCGCCGCGATGAGAATGCCGATGATCGCCAGCACGAGCGTCAACTCGAGCAGCGAGAAGCCCTTCGCACGCCGTCGCGCGGGCGCCCGCTTCGCCGCTCGCGTCCCCTGAGTCGCCGCCGCCGATGAAGTCTGGTGCTGCATGGTGCCTTCCGTCGCAATCTCGGCCGCCGGGCCGTCCCGTGTCCCGCCTTGCGGGCTCCGTTCGGGACGCGCCAAGCCGCCCGGGTGCTTGACCGCCTCACTGTAGTGTCGGGCTGCCGCCGTCGGCCCTCCCCGTCGGCCTTCCCATCGGCCCTTCGGACCTCCGGCGATCAGGACCAGCCGCGCGACGCCCCTGCCATCAGGACTGTTCACGCCCAAGCGGGTGATGTTCGCTCAAATCCCCGACCTTCCCCGACCCGCACCCTCCACGTGCCGCGGCTCAGGAACTCCCGCCCCGCATCCGCTCGAGTCCCTCGGGGAAGGGATACGTCGGAAACACCCCCACATGCCCGAACTTCCACATCGCCGGCGCCGTGTACACGTCCCCGCGGAACCCGGCGTTGAACATCGTCCGCAGCACGCTCTCGAAGCTCGGCTCCACCCCGTCGGGCCCCAGCAGCCGGTTCGCCTTCGCGTTCAGGAAACTCACCGCCGCCGCCGGCTGACGCTCCCGCCGATCGCCCAGCATCTTGCTCACCGTCCGAAACCCGCGGTACAAGTCGTCCAGCGTCAGGTGCTGCCGCCCCTTCGGACGCAAGATCCCGAGGATCAGCACCGAGTCCAGGTCGTACTTGAGCACGTACGGCTCGCGATCCCCCGCCGCGTGCACCGAGACCGATTCCTGGAACATCCGCGCATAGCTCGTCACCGTTCGAGGCGTCCACTGGCTGGTCTGCATCATGTCCACGAGCTGCGCAATGATGCCGTGGCTGTTGTCCTCGTCGTTCACCCCGCACACCACCGTGCGATACCGCCCGTCGAGCAGGTCGCGCAGCAGGTCCTGCCCCCACATGATCCGCACCCGCTCGCCGGCCCGCTGCCCGCTCGCGCCCGGCAGCAGCGTCGCGTGATCCGCGAAGACGTCGCTTCGCATCAGCGTGTCCGCATCATCGTCGTACAGGCGACAGGCAAGTGGTGGCATGCTCATGACCGCCAACTGTACGACGCGCCTCGCGCCGGCCCGCGGCCCCCGTCAAGGTCCCATCCCGCCCCCTGCACCCTGCCCCGGGCCGCTGCGCCCACGCCTTCCGGTAGCATGGACCGCCACCCAAGGAGGACCCCATGCCCGACCACGCCCCCACCCACCACGCCACCCACCACCCCCGCGCCCGCCTCGCCTCGCTGAGCGCCACGCTCTGGCTGCTCGCCGCCGCGGGCTGCGCCGGCCCGCGGCCCACGCCCGACCCCGCCGGCGCCTGGACCCCAAGCCGCCACGTCGAACACCGGCTCCTCTTCGCTCGCCCCGACCCCGCCGACATCAACCGCCTGTGGCTCCGCCACGGCTACGAAGCCCGCACGCCCGCCGACCGCGCCCTGGCCATCCTCCCCGGCGACCCCGTCTCCGTCGTCGTCAACGACGTCTACCTCCCGCGCGACAACGCCGGCCCACGCGATGTCGTCCTCCTCCTCGACCTCCACGCCGGCGCGGGCCGCCCCCCCGAGTCCTACGCCGTCTGGTACCAACGCGACGTCCGGGGCGGCCAGAAGCTCGGCTTCGACAGTCTGCTCGTCCACAGCGAACGCGCATGGAGCCCCGTCAACCCGCCCCGCTTCACGCTCCGCGTCATCGATGTCACCGCCGAACGCAACGCCGCCACCCGCCGCGCGTTCGAGCAACTCGAGGAATCCGTCGGCGGCCTCTCCTCGTTCGTGCCCCACCCCGCCTCCAGCGGCGCGGCTGCCGCCATCCGCGCCGCGGGCTTCGTGCTCGCGAGCCGCGCCAACACCACCATCATCGACTTCTCCCCGCAGTTCTACGCCGGCGAGTTCATCGAACGCGCCGGCCCCAACGACCTGCCCCCGTTCATGCAGGGCACCTGGCTCGTCGTCGGACGCGAACCCCTCGCTCGCGACGACGCCTCCTTCTGGCGACGCGACCTCGTCCTCGACCGCCGCAGCGGCATCATCTGCGCCAAGGACGCGCCCGACCTGGCCCTGGGCTGCCCCTACGTCCGTCTCACCATCGCCGCCGTCGACGCCGCCGTGCCCCGCGTCGTGCTCGACCACTCCTCGACGCTCTTCGCGACGCTCTCGAACCCCAACCCCAGCCCGGAGATGCTCCGTGCCGCGTCACGCGAGATGGTGTCGAGCCTGACGGCCTTCGGCGTGCACAAGCGATTCCTCTCGAGCCGCACCATGGGCACGCTGGGCGAACTCTTCGGCTCGCTCGAAGACACGGGCCTCACCGAAGGCGACCGCGCTTTCCTCATGCGCGTGGCCTCCAAGGTGGCCGGCACGCCCTTCACCACCCCCACTGACGCAACCCTGTGGTGGCGCACCACCGGTGCGCACGGCCGCATCGAACCCGCCGACGGCACATGGAGGCCATGAACGATGCGCCGCCTTCTTCGCCCGACAGGGCGCACCAGCGGGAGCCGTGGCGCGCCGCCCGGCTTTGCGGGCGAGCCCACGGCGGGCGGCCCGATGCGCGGATCGAGGCCCTTCCACGGGTTTCCCTCACCCGCACAGCGCGTTCGGTCACCCATGGCAACACCCGTCCGCCCTCCGGGCGGCGTGCGCGTGGGCGGGCTCCTCGGGCTTCGCGCGAACATGGTGATGCCCGTTGCATCGCCCGCTCTGGGGCGGACCAATCGATCACCCACGGCACATCCCGGGACGCCCGCCACGCCCGCCGACAGCCACGCACAACCAACAACCCCTTTCCCCCCCATTGCATACGCTCTTTTCCCGATGTCGACCACCCTGCCCGAGGCCCACGCCTCCCACGAGCTCGAGTTCGCTCGTCAGGTCCTCCGCGACGAGGCGCAGGCGGTCGCCTCCATGGCCGACACCCTCGACCTCCCCTTCATCCGCGCCGTCGATCTCGTCGTCGCCTGTGCCCACGCCGGCGGCACCATCCTCGTCTCCGGACTCGGCAAGTCCGGCCTAGTCGGTGCCAAAATCGCCGCCACCTTCTCCTCCCTCGGCCTCGCCTCCCACGCCGTGCACCCTTCCGAGGCCTTCCACGGCGACCTCGGCCGCTTCCGCCCCGCCGACACCGTCATCTGCATCTCCTTCTCCGGCGAGACCGACGAAGTCGTCAACCTCGCCTCCGTCCTCCGCCAGGACGGCCTGCCCATCATCGCCATCACC
>CAIYWI010000084.1 GCA_903929885.1 uncultured Phycisphaerales bacterium | reverse complement strand
TGTCGACGTAGATCGCCTCGCACGCGCCCGTGCCGTCGAGGGCGTTGTCGTGGGCGTCGACGAGCCGCACGGTGGTCGGCGTGTTGCCGATGTGGAGTTCGCCGATGGGGAAGTGGCCGGGAAGCGAGCGGTCGAGGCCCAAGGCGTCGATGCCGATATCGGCCGACATGACCTCGAGGGTCACTTCGGATCTCGCCGACTGCATCTGGAGCGTGGCCTGGGCCATGTCGAAGCGGGCGTTGGCGTTGATGGCGCAGTCGAAGGAGCCGCCGATGTGGACCACCGAGCCGACGAAGGGCATGGTCAGGTTCGCCGCCGGTCCCAGCGAGAGCGTGCCGCCGACGTCCATGCCGGGGGGCAGGCCCGAGCAGGTCGAGCAGATGGTGCCGATGACGGTGCCGTTGTTGGTCAGGTCGCCGAAGACGAAGAGGGTGCCCGAGCGGATGGTGGTCGTGGCGCCGGCGTTGTTGAGCAGGGCCCCGAAGATCGCGCTGGTGCCGAAGACGCTGAACTGCCTGAGGTTCGAGAAGAGGGGCGTGGAGAGTTCGCCGGCGGTGATGGTCCACGCGGAGCGATTGTCGATGAGCGTGCCCGCGGCGGCACGGGCCCCCGCGCTCATGGTCCACGCGTCGATGTTGCGAACCGTGCCACCCGCGACCAGCGAGGCGTCCTGCGAGAGGGAGACGGGGCCGATATTGGTCCAGTCGCCTGCGGCGGTGAGAGTGGCGCCTTGTTCCACGCGGGTCTGGCCGTCCAGCGTCGCGACCGGGACGTTGATGGAGAGGGAGGACCCGGTGCGGGCGGTCATGATGCCCCGGGAGCCCAGGCGGAAGGCGTCGGCGGCGATGTTGGCCGACGCCCCGGTCGACACGCGGAGTTGGCCGAAGATCTCGGCGACCGAGCCGGGCCCGGCATCGAGTTCCGAGGAGCCGCCAAGTTCGAGAGCCGCGGTCGAGGGCGTGCGGATGTCGCCGTACCCGTTGAGGGAGAGCGAGCGGCCGAGCGTGTTGAGCGAACCGGCGGTTCGCCACGCGGCCTCAGTGCCGGTGATCTGCTGGCCGGCGACGGCCGGCAGCATCGCCGCGGCGAGCGAGGAGTAGACTGCGCCGGTCACGTCGTTGGAAGCGGTAGAGAAGTCGGCGGGGAGCAGATCAAACGTACGCGCCGAGCCTCTTTCGAGAACAGGCGCGTCGTCGCCATATGCACCCACGAATGCGGTGTCACCCGAGATCGCGACGGACTGGCCGAAGAGATCAAAGCCCGCACCATCAGCGGCGACGAGTTGGGCCTGCTGCATCCATGTCTCGCCCGTGCGCATGAACACGTGCGCCGACCCTTGCTCGAGGTTGGCGCCGACGTCGTCCCCGCTCGCCCCCACGATCACCGTGTCGCCCGAGATGGCAACCGAGCCTCCGAAATCGTCGCCTGCGGCACCGCTTGCGGCGACGAGTTGGGCCCGCTGCACCCATGTCGTACCCGTGCGAGTGAACACGTACGCCGAGCCCTGATCGACGCTCACGCCGACGTCATCGCGAAAAGCTCCCACGATCGCCGTATCGCCAGAGATGGCGACCGCTTCGCCGAAGTTGTCCTCCGCAGCACCGCCCACGGCAACAAGCTGCGCCTGCTGCGTCCATACCGTGCCTGCGCGAACGAAGACGCACGCCGACCCTTGGTTGGCGTTGGCCCCCACGTCGTCGGCGTTTGCGCCCACGATCACCGTGTCGCCGAAGATGGCAACCGAGGCTCCGAAGTCGTCACCCGTCGCGGCGCCCGTCGCGACGAGTTGGACCTGCTGCGTCCAGGTCGCACCCGTACGGGTGAAGACGTACGCCGAGCCCTGATCGACGTTGGCGCCGACATCGTCGCGATACGCTCCCACGACCGCCGTGTCACCGAAGATGGCGACGGAGCGACCGAACTGGTCATTCGCCGCGCCGCCCGTGGCGTTGAGTTGGGCCTGCTGCGTCCACGTTGTGCCCGTGCGGGTGAAGACGTACGCCGAACCCTGATCGCCATTGGCGCCCACATCGTCGCGGTACGCTCCCACGACCGCCGTGTCGCCCGAGATGGCGACGGCTTCGCCGAAGAAGTCGCCCGCCGCACCGCCCGTGGCGGTCAGTTGGGCCTGCTGCGTCCACGTCGCGCCCGTGCGGGTGAATACGTACGCCGAACCCTGATTGCCATTGGCACCCACGTCATCGAAAGGCACCCCCACGATCGCCGTGTCGCCCGAGATGGCGACGGCGTAGCCGAAGAAATCACTCGCCAGACCATCCGAGGCAACGATGGAAAGGTCGGGACCGATCCACTTCGTGCCGATGCGGAAGAAGGACCAGGCGGAGCCCTGATCGCCGTTGGCACCCACGTCGTCGACAGACACCCCCACGATCACCGTGTCGCCCGAGATGGCAAGGGAGGAACCGAAGGAGTCGGACGCCGCGCCGCCCGCGGCGTTCAGTTGGGTCTGCTGCGTCCAGATCGTGCCGGTGCGAGTGAAGATGTGCGCCGAACCCTGATCAACATTGGCGCCGACATCGTCGAAATACGACCCCACGATCGCCGTGTCGCCCGAGATGGCCACGGACTTGCCGAAAAAATCGGACGCAGCGCCGCCCGCGGCGGTCAGTTGCGCCTGCTGCGTCCACGTCGTGCCGGTGCGAGTGAAGATAATCGCCGAGCCCTGATCGACATTGGCGCCCACGTCGTCGCCATACGCCCCCACGATCGTCGTGTCGCCCGAGATGGCCACGGAGATGCCAAAGATGTCGAACGCCGCCCCGCCCGTGGCGGTCAGTTGCGCCTGCTGCATCCACGTCGTGCCGGTGCGAGTGAAGATGTACGCCGAGCCCTGATCGGCATTGGCGCCCACGTTGTCGGCGTACGCCCCCACGATCGCCGTGTCGCCCGAGATGGCCACGGAGATGCCGAAAAAGTCAGACGCCGCGCCGCCCACGGCGATCAGTTGGGCCTGCTGCGTCCACGTCGTGCCGGTGCGGGTGAAGACGTAGGCTGAGCCTTGATTGCCACTACCGCCCACGTCGTCGGAAAGAGCACCGACGATCGCCGCGTCGCCCGAGATGGACACGGAGGTGCCAAAGAGGTCGTCCGCCGCGCCGTCTGTGGCGGTCAGTTGCGCCTGCTGCGTCCACGTCGTGCCGGTCCGGGTGAAGATATATGCCGAGCCCTGGTCGGCATTGGCGCCCACGTCATCATCATGCGCCCCGACGATCGCCGTGTCGCCCGAGATGGCCACCGCGTAGCCGAAGTTGTCGTCCGCCGCGCCGCCGAGGGCGGTGAGCGTGGCTTCGAATACCCATCCCGTGCCCGTCCAGCGATAGACGTGAGCCGACCCCTGGTCGGGGTTGGAGCCGACGTCGTCGAACGTTGCCCCAACGATCATCGTGTCGCCATCCAACGCGACGCTGCCGAAGCGGTCGCCCGCCGCCCCCGACGGATGCAGCAACTGCACCGGCGTCGACCGCTGCGCGTTGGCAATGGAACACACAACGCCGATGGCCACCGCGACGACAGTCCTCAAGATGCTCATGTCACTCTCCTGCGTGGATGAACCGCATTGTAACGCTTCACCGAAGATGCCCGGCCAGTTTTCGCCGCCATCATCGCAGGGACGCGGCGAACCATCCCTGCGACGGCGTCGTCACGTGCGGAGCGTGCCGGAAACTCCCGTCTGCCGCCCTCCTCCTTCGTTCTCGGACCGTGCCGCATCAGGCCGATCAATGCCCCTTGGCGCCGCACTCCGGGGGACGGGTGATCGCACCAAGTCGTGATCCGATGCAGCCACAGCGGGTCGTCCGGGCCGGCGAACCCTCCGCTCGAGGCGATGCGGCCGTTCCAGCCGCCTGCGACCGATGCCCTCCAGCATGAAGATCGCGCCAAGAGCCGAACTTCCGGCACCTGCCGCCGCTCAGCAACCCCCCGCCTCCCACGCGGCGAAGA
>CAIYWI010000083.1 GCA_903929885.1 uncultured Phycisphaerales bacterium | reverse complement strand
ATTGCCGCCGCCGTTCATGTCGCCGTCCATGTCGTCTTCCATGCCCGCGTTGAACTGCTGCGCGACATCAGCGACGCCCTTGATCACGTCCGAGGGGACGAAGATGCGAAGGTCGACGCCGCCGCCACTCGTGCCTGCGCCGATGGCGACGGGGGAGAGCTGACCCGGCATCTTGATCTCGGGCGCTCCGCCGAACATGGCCGCGGCGCCGATGATGGCTTCCATCAGCGGCTTGACGCCGATGAACACCTCCGCGGTGCGACCGGCGGGCAGGTTGGAGGCGACCTCCTTGATGATCGCGTCGGAGCCCATGGTGTTCTTGCCCGAAATGGCTGCATCGAGTGCGTTGGTCATGAGCGGGGTGTTCTGGCTGAAGATGCCCACCATGCCGCCATCGACCGCGGCGTTCATGCCCGTCAGGCCGCCCTGGCCGAAGATCATGCCCTGCATCATCTGGGCCTGGGCCGCCATCGGGTCGTTGGGATCGAACTCCATCGAACTGGTCCATGTGTCGACCTTCACGCCATTGACTTCGGCGACGGCCGACTTGTAGCTCGTGGTGGTGGTCATGGGACCGGACTTGACGCCGTTCATCTTCTGCAGGGCCTCGGCACTCGCCGCGACCATCTTCGCCGGGTCCTTCGAGGCGGTGAAGGTGACGGTGTTGACCAGCAGGCCGCCGCCCATCATCGCCGCGGGGCTGGCGCCCATCACGGCGGCGTAACCGTCCATCATGTCGGCGTTGCTCATCCACTGCGCGAGGGTCTCCTGCTGACCGGCGGGCATGGCGGCTTTCTGCATGTCGGCCAGGTTCTTGAGGATCTTTCGGATGCTCGCCGACGACGTGTCGACCGCGGCCGCGAAGTAGAAGGGAATGTTGGGCACCTTGCCGAGCAGGCCCGAGGCGTTGCCGTCGCTGGAGAACATGCCCGCGAGCTCGGAGCCCTGCTTGAACTGGGCACCGATGTCGATCGACACGCCCTTCTCGCCAAAGCCCAGACCGATCACGCCCACGCTGGCATCGCGAGCGAAGGTGTCGAAGACCACGCTGGCGATCTGAACGCCCCGCTTCATCTGGTCGCCCTGCTCGCCGGCCATGGCGGCCATCTGCTCGGCCTGCGTCTTCATCTCGCCGGACATCTCCTTGAGCTGCTCCTGCAGCAGCGGGATGTTCGCGATGAAGAGCATGTCGCTGGCGTCGCTGATCGCATCGCCGTTAACGCCCATCGCCCTGGCGTGCGAGGCGGCGTTGCCGGGCTTGCCGTCGAAGGCGTTCAGCAGGCCGTCGACGGTCGTCAACGCCGCGTATCCGCCGCCGAGATCCTTCGCGTAGGCGGGCATGTCGCCGAGGTTGACGGCGGCGACGCCCTCGGTCTTGGTGCCCCCCATGGCCGTGACGAAGGCGGCGTAATCGGAGACGGGCACGAGCATCACGGCCGTGGGCTCGGTTTCGGCATCGGAATCGAGCACCACCTTGCCGTCGGCGCCCGGCACGATCGCGATGGCGATCGAACCCTTGGAATCGAGCCCCGCGCTGCCGAGCAACTCCTTCACCTGCGCGACGGGACCGCCGTCGGCGCCGAGCATCGGCACGCCCATCGACTCGATGAACTTGGTAAACCGCTCGGTGGCCTGTTCCGCGTTGCGGAGCGTCATGACCAGCGGAGCGTTGGCGGGCACGCGGTCGAGCACGCCCGGCAGTTCGGCCATCGCGAGCGGGCTCAGCCCCGCGATCAGCGTGAGGAAGGCGGCGGGACGAAGGAACGAGCGGCCAGTCGTGAGTCGGTTCATGCGAGAACGGTGTCCTTTCCTTGGTGCTGGGCGCCCGATCCGCGGATGCCCCGATGGTCAGTTGCCCTGAATGTCATGTCGTTCGCGACGACATGCCGTATACCGATGTGCGGGGGGGATGGATCCCGCCCCTGTTTCGACGCTCGACTCGGAGACATGTTTCATGCGTCCGCCGGGCCGTGATTCGGAGAATCGAAGTCTCGATTGCATCGGCCCTCGCGGACAACCCCTGTCGCCCTCCGCCGCGACCGATCGCGCTGGTTTCCGCCCGCGTGCCGACTATAGCGTGCGTGAGGCGGCATGCGGGCGGGGGGCCGGGTCGCACCGCACCTCCATCCCCTCGACGGATGGCCCTCTACGATGGTCCGAACCATGACCACCGCCATCTCCTTCGCCACCACGGAGTTCGAGAAGAAAGATCGTTGTCAGGACTTGCCCCACCGGCCCCGCGTGCTGCTGGGCAAGATGGGGTTGGACGGGCATGATCGCGGCGTGAAGGTGATCGCCCGGGCGCTTCGCGACTCGGGGGTTCACGTCATCTACTCGGGGCTGTGGCAGACGCCGCGAAGCCTGGCCATCTCGGCCCGCGACGAGGACTGCGACGT
>CAIYWI010000082.1 GCA_903929885.1 uncultured Phycisphaerales bacterium | reverse complement strand
TTGCTCGGCCGGGGCGGTGCTGCTATGCTTCCCTCCTGACTACGGGCTTGTAGCTCAGTTGGCTAGAGCGCACCCCTGATAAGGGTGAGGTCGTTGGTTCGAATCCAATCAGGCCCATTCGGACACTTAGGTACCGATTCGCACCCGCCCGCATGGGATCGCGTAACGGCACCATCCACCACAACTTGGGGCGGGGTTTGCGAACCGGTGCGATTCCACGCGGACGCGTGCTGCGCCGCGATTTGCGCCGCTTTGTTCAGCGTCGGAATCGGCCCACGCTGGCGACGATCCGGTGCCCGCCGTCAGGTCGAAGTGCGCGTCGCGGGTTTGCAGGTAGTGTTTCGCCGCGATTGTCGGCGAGTGCCCCAGTGGCCCGGTCACTTCAGCTGCGGGCGTTTGGCGAAGCAGTGGGCCGCCACCAGCACTTCAATGCGGCATTCGAAGGATTCCGCACCCTTCGCCATCAACTTGCCCGACCGGACTGCCATGCGTTCGTTGGCGGCATTGGCGACCGGCATGCACCGCGTTCGGATGGCATTCCTGAAACGACTCGCAATGCCCTCCCGCCCTTTCCTGAGGCGGATTCGTCTACGAGGCGTCGCCGACCTCAACCCGTCAGTCACGCGACCTTTCGTTTCCAATACGGTCCCGCAACGCCTCCACACTACACCCACCATTCCGATGGAGCATTCGATGGCAATTCGCACATACCGGGAGTAAGTCATCACGTGAGGGAATCACAGGTCCGTCAAGTTCCGAAATCGGCTTTAGGTGATGGGCTTCGATATATCCCGCCCCGACTTCTCCATATGTCCGAAGAAAACTCATGCGGCAAATGTCGCAATGCAGATAAGGATCACGGTTTCGCCAGATTGCCTTGGCGTCATCTACGACAGCCCGATCTCGCTCAATGCGAAAGTGAGTCACGAGCCGTCGCCCACCTTCTTGGCCATAGGCGTCGACTTCTCTCGCCTCCGCTTCCAACTGCCGTAGCGATTCAGGCTCGCTGCCAGGCTGCAAAACGGACTTCAGTTCTCGCTCAAGCCGTTCCCGATCGATTGAATCACCCGTCCAAAACTCTTCCCAGACTTGGAGAGTCAATTCGCTTGAGTTCGACTGACCAGCGCCGACGGATCGCGGATCATGCGATCTAAAATTCATCACCTTGGCATACATGCCTGAAACTGATCGCCCCGCCAGCAGTGCGGCATTCGCTACCGGCTGACCTGCCTTTTCCGAAATAACGCCGCCGAACGTCTCGGCGTATGCACGAAGCGCCAGGAGCAAGTCTGTGCGATCGAAGTCGACTCCCGTTCGACTCCACAGTCGACCCAATCGACTCGCATGAGTGATGGAGAGCGGATAATTCACGTGCTGTCGCATGCGAAAATTGGGCAGGTCGTGACAGATGGGATCCTCTGACAGCCACTTCGCCTTCACGACTCGCTTTGCGGTCGCATGATCGATCACCCGCAGCTTCACTCGCATTCGCTCATCATGCGACACGTCAGTATCTCGCCAGAACGGAAGTGAGGCGGGGTCCTCCACTTGCATTGATGGCGGGCTGTCCATCACACAGAATGCGACGACTCCTGCAACCGCCTTCGACTTTCCTTCATTCCGCCAGAGGTACACGCCTTGCCCTGGCTTCATCCACTCAACGTGCTGCCTGACGGTCCAGACGATGTCCTTGTTCGTCGCAAGATATCCGTCGATATCAAATCGATCGGGATTGCCCTGAAACAACCACACCATCGAATCGTTGCCATCCGCGGGATATCTCATTCGTCAGCGCCTCCTCCTCGCCTCCGCCGTAGGGCCCAGGACCAAGCCCAGATCGGAGCACAACCGGTTGAAGTTCTTGGATCGCAACCCGCGACCCGACACCACGAATCGACTCAGTACTGACGACGGAACGACCGTCGCCTTCGACACCGCGTATCGGGTGTGACCGCACGCTTCCACCACTTGTCACAGTTGGTCCGTGACCGTTTCCGCGCCACGATGTTATTCGATAGCGTTTACGAGTGCAAATACCCGCCTGATCGCCCGCCGTCGGTCAGCCGGCCCGGCGCCGTGCGGGGCATCCGTCCTTGGATCCATGATCGTCGCGGACCCGGTAGCCCCGCGGCAACTAAGTTGCGCAGTGCTTCCGCGGTCCGCTCGGGATCGTCCCGATACTCGCGTGGGCCGCGAGACGAGTCGCTCGCGGTCGCCGTGGCGACCTTCCCCGTGAACCAACTTTCCGGGTGATGCCCTTCCCGGTCATCGCCCGACTCGGCGAGCATCCGGCTTGCGCGTCGTTTTTCGTCATCGAACCGCTCGACCAACGCACCCTAGTCCTGATGCTCGCGAGATCGGCCTAAGTGGGTGTTGCAACACCGGCACCTTGCCCGCACTTTAACGTAACTTGGCGGCCCAAACACCAACAACTAGAGCAAAAAGGACAATCAGGGCAAGTAGCCCCAGCGTTCCCCGCAACACACCGCCCGCGATTAAACTGCGTAATTCATCGGGAGTAAGGTCGGCAACTCGATGACCTTGTCCGCCTGGTTGATTCACTGGCCGCGGTGCGTTGCTCGGTCCCGGCCGTGCCACCGCTTGTTCCGCAGCTTTCCTTCGCGCTTCTTGTGCTGCCTCCCGCTCTTTCTCGGCGACTTGCCTCGTACTTTCAACGGCTTCGCGTTGCCGCCGTTCTTCGTCCGCTTTCGCCCTCGCTTCCTCTTCCGCCGCTAGCTTTTCGCGCACACCCGGCACCACCAACGCCACGCCGCAAGCCGGGCATGGTTCGGTCTTTCCCGCGTCGGGAAGATCAAACACCACCGGTGATGAACATCGCTCACACTTGAAGTGCACCGTCGGCGCTCCAGTCACCGGGTTTCGCTTGAATCGGTAGTTTGCATCCATGGTCCACCTTAGGGCGCGCCGTCTTACGCGCACCGCCTCCGCTCAATCACCTAATACCCGGCCTGTGTAGGCCGCCAGCACATGCACGGCACAGCACGCTAGCGCGCTTGGGATTCAAGTGCACCCGCCGCGAGCCGCACGCGGGCACACTAACCACAACCGCCACCCCACCCGTGCGTCGGGTGTCCCCACGGGACGACGTGTTGGTCAGGATCGCCGGGCCGCTCTATGGGCACCACGTGCAGTGCGTCCAAGGTCCGGGCGTTGATTCCGTCCGTCCGTGCCTCGCCAGCGGATCGCGTGGGCGTCGATTCGGTTTGGGTGGTTGGTCACGTGCCACCGCTCGCGGGTCGGCCCGTCGCCCGGTCGGACGTGTTGTACCCCGCCGCGCACCTGAGGGCTCAAAGGATCGGGGACGCGTTTGTCCCGGGGTAACTCCGACGCGATCAACGCTTGTGGGTCGGCGGATTGATGCTCGGCGGTCGCCCGGCCGAATCTCGTCACCGCGGTCGCCTGGCGGCGAGGCGCGAAGCGACCTCCTCTCCACTTGGTCCGTCGTCGGGCGGGAGCCCTCGCGGACCGGCGATGGACACTCGGGCCGCCCGTCAGGGAGCGGTGGTGCAAGTGATTGCGGTTATTGAGGTTGCGAACTCGAAGGGGAGGGGGGATCGAGGCGGGCCAAAGGGCGGCTGCGAGATGGCCGATGCAGGGGGGCTTTGGCAGGCGGCGGCGGGGGTTTCGTGGGGAACGGGGGAAGTTTCTTCCTATCATGACCTTTCCCCGCCTGCGAT
>CAIYWI010000081.1 GCA_903929885.1 uncultured Phycisphaerales bacterium | reverse complement strand
TCGACTCGAAGCGACGGACCATGATGTCCTGCTCGCGTCGTCCCGACACCGCCACCGTGACCAACGCGGCAGCCGTCACCATGACCGCCACCACGATCCCGACGAGGATCGTCCCGCGACGCGACTGGTCGGCGCCAGGCTCAACATGATTTGGACGAAGGAACATCATGATCGAGCGGAACTCGCGGCGGTCATCGCGTCTGTCGCCAGGCCGCGAGCACCGTAGTGGCGGCGGAGGTGGAGCCGAAGGCGGCGTCGGCCCTGATCAGCGCGGTACTGCTGGTGGAGACCGTCGTGCCGTGGAATGCACCGAAGAACGTGGGCGCCGGCGTGGAACCGCCGGTGATGGCGAGCCCGCCTCCGGGATTGAAGGCGTAGCCGTGGAAGGCCGCGCTGTTGGCCATGGTCATGGAGAGCCCCGAGGAGGTGAAGAAGACGTGGAAGCGGGTGGGATCGGCGGTGTTGGCGTTGACCTGAGCGGTGCTGGAGAGGGCCAAGGTGCCGCCCGTCATGTAGAGCCGCAGCGAGGAGTCGGCGTTGAGCTCGATCGTGCAGTTGCTGCCGATGGTGAACCCGCCGTCGACCTGCATCACGCGGTGGCCGCTGATGACCATCTTGGCGTTGGCGGTGGTGAGGTTGACGAAGGCGAGACGCCTGTCGGAGGTGATGGTGAGCGTGCCGACGGGAGAGATGCCGGCTTCGACCAGCAGCGACTCAAGCGGAGGAGTCTGCCAGAAGAGTGCGACGCCGCTTGTGGCGGCGGCCTTGCTTCCGGAAATGGAGCCGCCCGATCCGGTGGTGATGACCGTGTTGGGCGTGCCGCCGACGCCGCACAGCGCATTGCTCGCGAGTGTGCCGACGGTGACGTTCATCGCTGAAGCGGCGGTGGCATTGGTTTGAACGGAGAAGCCCGAGGTGATGTTGGAACCTCCGTACGCCCCGGACTTGGAGGAGTAGCCGTCGAGCGTCGCCCCCGCGAGCGAGAGCGACGTGTGACCGACCACGGGAGGCACCGCCAGCACGGGATCGCACGTGAGGGCCGAGGGCGGGATCACCGTCTGGCTCGCCACCGTCGGCCCCGACCAGGACAGAATGATCGTGTCCGATGCGTTGCGGGTGTAGTACTTGAGGTCGATGGCGGCGGGCCCGGCGGGCAGCACGATGTCGCCCGACCGCACTTGCGTTGAGTGATTGCCGTCGTTGTCGACCACCTGCGTGCCGTTGACCCAGAGCACCGAACCATCGCCGCTTTCGTTGTAGAACGTCCAGGTGCCGGCGGAGGGAATGTCGACGGTGCCCCGGAACCGGATGGCGTAGTTGGTGTGCGGCCCTCCCTGCCACATCGCGGTGGCGTTGGGCACGCTCATGTTGACGTTGGGAACCACGCTCACCATCGCGGGCGTCCCCGTCCACGTGATGTCGTTGACCGAAGTCGGATTGCTCGCCGTCAGGAAGCACTCGGCATAGAGGCCGGGCACGTAGTTGGCGGTCGTGAGCGTGACGGCCGACGTGCGAGTGGCGATCCCGTTGGCCCCCTGAGCCTCGAGGGTCGTGTCGCCGCCCGAAACGGTGAGCCCCGTCGCCCCCTTGCTCGCCCCGATCGTGATGCCCGATGAGATCACTCCGCCGGCCACCGTGCCGATCACGCCGTCGCCGTCGTCGTCCTGCTGCCGAAGCACCTCCCGCACGGCGATCTGCACCGCGGCCTCCTGGGCGTAGAAGGCCCGCATCGCCTCGAAGCGACGGATCATCGAGTCCTGCTCGCGACGTCCGGCGATGGCGACCACGACAATGCCCGCGGCAACCACCATCACCGCGACGACGATGCCGACGAGAACGGTTCCGCCGCGGACCGGCGAGCCTCCAAGCAGAGTCATCGGGCGCCCGAGGCGTCTCATGACGCCCCCGATCCGCTCGAGAGGGAGCGAATGAACACGCGACTGCGCAGCGTCTCGCTGACGCCCCCGCGCGTCGCCGTCATGGTGAGCTGGATGCTGCGGATCGACGGGATCGCCGCCGCCGGCGAGGCGATCGTCGCGTTGTCCCGGTCGTAGTAGGTCAGGGTGAAGGTCGTGACGTCGGTCGCCATCATCGCGCCGGAGGCGGCCGCGCCGGTCAGACTCACGGTGGTGCCCGAGTGCGACAGTTGCCGCGAGGAGCCGCCCACGGTGAAGGAGATCGAAGAGGTCGAGGGACTGGTGATGACGGGAACGCCCGCGGTGGCGTCGATGTTCCGCAGTTCGATCATGGCCCGCTCCATGGCGGCGTTGAGCATGCCCGAGAGTTCCGCCCGCCGGGCCGTGCCCTCGATGGCGCCCGACGCCGTGACGACCAGCCGCGAAGCCACGAGCCCCACGATGCCGATGATCACGATCGACGCGATGGCCTCCACCAGCGTGAAGCCGCCACCGCGCCGCGATGTCGTGGGGCGACTGGTCATGGGGTGTAGTTCGTGAGGATCGTGGTGAGGGTGATCGATCGTGCCGCGCCCACGCCGTCGATGTACGTCACGGTGACCGTGACGTTTTTCCATCCGCTCGAACCGGTGTTGGTGTTGATCGCGTTGATGGCCACCGAACGCTGATACCCCGAGAAGCCGCTCACCGCCGCCTCGCTCGGATAGGCCGCGGTCACGCAGTAGTCGTACCCGCGGGTCGTCGAGTGACGGTCGGCGATGATCTGCTCCATCCGCTCGGCCGCCAGCCACCGGGCCCTGGTGAGCTTGAGCGGATCGGTCCGCCGGATGACGGCGTCGCGGATGCCCCACACCATCGACGGAATCGCCGCGCCCAGAAAGACCACCGCCGCGATCGCCTCGATCAGCGTGAAGGCCCGGCGACGCCGGCGTGCGGCACTGGCTGGAAGACGACTCTGCATCCGTGTCCTTGAATCGGATGTTCCAAGCCCCCGCTGAAGCGACGCGGCGGGTGGCCTGCCTGATCCGGGGAGATCACCAGGCGACGGTCACGGCGCCTGTTTCGGCGACGATGGTGACGGTGATCGCGCTGGCCGAACCGGCCGTCACCGTGATCGTCTGGTTCGCCGTCAGCAAGGCCCCGAGCGCATCCACCGGGCGACCCTGCCAGTCGAACCCGATGGTCACCGCGATGGTCGACCCCGTCACGTTGCCGATGGCCGTGCCCGCCACGCCGTCGATGACCGCCCCGGCGCCCAGCACGGTCGTCATCTGGGCGCCCGTCGCGGGATCGATGATCGCCGTGGCGACGCTGTTGACGTCCTCGGAATAGGTCGCTGTTTCCGTCGCGGGATTGATCGTCACCCAACCGCGACGGCCGGTGGAGACGGCTCGCGACTGGGCGTACATCAGGTCGCGTGCCAGCAGCAGCGCGGCGGATCGCTGGCGTGCCTGCGCCGAGACCGCCACCGACGGCACCACCGTCGCCGCCATGATCGCCAGGATCACGATGACGACGATCAACTCGACCAGCGTGAAGGCGCGAGCTCGCATGCGGGGCCCCGCGCACGCGGGGCCGCCCGAGACATCGACCCGACAACCCCCCCTCTTGACCCCGCTGCGCAGTTCCCGGACGCGCCCGCGATCGCCTATGCCGAGGATGCCGGGCTGCCCGACGCCTCGTGCTGGAGTTCGAGCAGCGCCATGTGCTTCATCAGCGACCCCGCCGCCGTCGACCCCGCCGCCAGCCACCCGGCGTACCCGTCGCGCCACGCCCCCTTGAGCACCACCTGCTTGAGGAAGGCGCCCACCGGACTGGTGGCCATTCGCCACGCCGTCGTTCGCTCGCCCGCCCGGTGCATCCCCGACGCCGCCACCCTCGCGTGGCCCACCTGCTTCGACAGGTGCTCCACGAACGTCGCGAAACTGTCGTGACGGAGCGTCCCCTCCAGGTCCAGCACCCGCCCGCCGTCGGTCACCTCGAGGCGATCGTGCGGATCCTGCCCTGTCCAGATGGCTCGCCCGGGCCGAACGAGCCGCAGCCGCCATTCGGGTTGCCACGCGTGCTTGAGGTAGCGTCCTCGGTACCAGATGCGCCGGTTCATGCGACACCCCGACACGGCGGGATCGTCACTGGCCACCACCCGCGCGATGCTGGTCATCAACGCCTCGTCGGGGGGCTCGTCGCTGTCGAGGCACAAGACCCATCCCCGCCCCCCGAGGCCCTTGGAGGCCTCGTCCAAGGCCAACTGCTTGGTGCGCACGTGCCCCAGCCAGGGTGTGCGGACAATCCTCGCACCCGCCGCCTCGAGCATGGGGATCGTCGCGTCCACCGATCCCGAATCGACCGCCACCAGCTCCCCCTGCCCGGTTCTGGCGAGCAGCGAGCGTGCCGCGGCGATCACGGGCCCGATCGTGGCTTCATTGCTCCGACAGACGATGGCGACCGAAAGAGGCATCCCCCACCCTAGGCATCAGGATACTCGGACCTCCCGCCCGCGCGGGGCATGGCGACTGCTCCGGATCTGCGGCGGCACAAACCGCCCATCCCCTCCCCCGGCCAGCAGCACGTGCAGACGACCCGCTCGAGCGTCGATGCTCCGCCTCGCAGGGGCGACATGGAACGTCGCTTCCGAATCGCGCGGCAGGCAATCGGCCTGCCACGCCCGCCAAGGAGCATCGGATGGAGCCCACCAACACCAAGCCGCCGACGGACAAGCACGAGCCGCTGCAGTTTCCGCGGCTGGCCTCCGAGCCGGCCCACTCGCCCTGGAGCCCCACGCTGGCCGGCGAAGGCGACTTCCCCGAACCCCCCACCTGCGATCCCATCGAGATGGCCCAGCGGGCGCTCGACCGCATGGAGGCCGGCATGCTCAAGCTGCACAAGGCCATCGACGACGATCAGGACGACTTCCCTCGCCGCGCCGCTTGATCGGCCTGCACCTCGCGTCGGCGACCTCGCCGCGCGACCATCCTTGGCTCAAAGATCGCGATCGCGATGCCCGCGGGCCGAACGGCCCGCCGGCACCACCCCTGACCGGACGCCTCCTTCCATGACGGCCGCGCGAGTGCGTGCGTCGCTTCCAGACGCGACGCCTGGCTTCATTTCGATGGTGCCCGTCCCCGCGGCAGCCTCCTTCGCCCCGCGCCGCCTCGCCATCGCCGCGACCACCCCGACCCCCAACCCCAAGGCCAACCCGAGGGCGGCGCCCTGGACGCCTCGGAGCCACCACCCCGCCGCGACGGTCGCGAGCGTGATCGCGACCAAGGCCGCGAAGCCGGAGCGTCGTGCGACGGGTCGTGCCGGAGCGGACGTGGGTGACGCCATGAATGGGGCCTCCTTGCGGACTCCACCCCGAGTCTACCGGCGGGCGACAGTCCGTGCAAGGGGTTTCATCGGCTGAAGGCGGTGTCGGTCAGGTGGACGACGCCGCGGATTCGGCCTGCTGCGAGGCGGGTTCCGGGGGAAAGGCCTGCCGCTCCATCTCGAGGATCCATGCCTCGAGGGGCACGTATCGCAGGAGATCGAACTCGATGCTCTTTCCCCCCAAGGTGGCATGCTCGGGCTTGACCCGCAAGGAGACGTACAACTTGTCCCACTTGCGCTTGTCGACCTCGGCGATGTCGCCGGGAACCAGGCAATGGCCGCCGGGCATCGTCAAGCGGGCGGCGGCCCGCTCCCAGCGATAGGCGCGGGACGATCCGCGAGCCCACGAGAGGCCGACCCAGACGGTGACGATGATGCACACGGCCATGCCGCCCCACTGCGACGGGATGTCGAAGGTGGAGAGAGGCGTGGGCGCGGACTTCTGTGTCCAGACTCGCGTGAGTTCGTCGAGGCGCTGTGCCGCCGACTCGACCCGCTGACCGTCGCGATAGTTGGTGCGGGGGATGGCCGTGGCCTCGGGCGTGAGACGCTTGATGATCTTGAGATTCTCGAGCCACACGACCATCGCCTGATCGGTGGCGTCGAGCGATCCGGTCGTCCGTCGCTTTTCGTCGAGTTGCTGGAGTCTGGCGACGGGGTCGTCCACGCCCGACATGGCGGCGATGCCGCCGCGTTCCTTGTCGAAGGACTGGAGATACTGGAACTCGAAGTACTCGCCGGCCAACGCGCCGCGTTCGGGGTATCGCACGGCGCCGTCGTAGAGGAAGAAGGCGGCCATGAACGCCGAGACGGCGGTGATGACCAGCAGCTTGAGCGACCACTTGCGATTGATGGTCGTGACGGTGGCGTCGAGCGGGTCGCTCGCCGGAACCTGGGTGGTGGCGTTCGTGTCTGTCATGATGGGTGCCTCGCGCCGTCGCGATCGTGTTCCTGCACGACCGTCCGGCGGAGGATATCCCGCGGACCATGACACTCGAACGGCGTGCACCGCGGACTACGACGCTATCGGCCCGCAGGATCGCGACCCTCGATGCGATCGACGCGGTTGAAGGCCGCGCTCCACCACGATCGGGCGAGCTCCTCGCCGCCCGGCCTGTTCAGCAGCGGACCGAAACCCCCGTCCCGCACCGCCCGCAGGGGAATCTTGGGGTATGGACGGTTCGACGTCATCGCCTCGGTGAGCCACCGGGCGTGTTCGCGACGCGCCCGCTCGCCGGCCTCGACGAACTCGCTGCGTGTCCAGAATCGCCAGAACTTCCATGAGAGCATGCGTCGCCTCGGACTCATTGTTCCGCCGCCGAGCGCTCGACGGAGTCACCTATCATCCCGTTCCATGCGACGTTCTGCAACGCGATTCGTGACATGTTGGGCGGCAACCGCCCTCGGCATCGCCGCGATGGCCGGGTGTTATGAGCGGGTGGTCAGTTCCAACGGCATCGGGGCCACCGCCGCCGACGTGCAATCCCCCTATCGCAGCGAGACCGCGGCGGACCGGGCCTTCGACCGGCTGGTCCAATCGCCCAAGCCCGTCAGTCGCTCCCAGCGGTGGGTTGATCCGGGTTCTCGCAGCCCCGGCGACCGCCCCTGAATCCGGTCGCACCGTTCCGCCGAGATTGCTACTGTTCGCTCCGTCCGCAGGCACGGGCCTGACGGGTCTTGTTCGGGTTTCAGCCAGCGGCGGTCGTCTGCCCACTTGGGCCGCCCGCCCGCGGAGGTTTGAGTTCCATGGGTCTTGAAGCCGCCTTGCCGGTCGACGGGTTCCTCACCACGCAGCTCCGCCACGTCATGAACTGGGCGCGCTCGAACAGCCTGTGGCCCATGCCCTTCGCCACGGCCTGCTGCGGCATCGAACTGATGGCCACCGCCTGCAGCCGCTTCGACCTCGCTCGCTTTGGCGCCGAAGTCATGCGATTCAGCCCGCGCCAGGCCGACCTGCTCATCGTCGCCGGCCGCATCAGCATCAAGACGCTGCCCGTGCTGCAGCGAATCTACGAGCAGATGGCCGAGCCCAAGTGGGTCATCTCCATGGGCGCGTGCGCCAGCACCGGCGGCGTCTTCGACACCTACGCCGTCGTCCAGGGCTGCGACCAGTTCATCCCCGTCGACGTCTACGTCCCCGGCTGCCCGCCCCGCCCGGAACAGCTCATCGAGGGCGTCATGATGATCCAGCGTCATATCGAACGCGAGGGCATGCCCCCCACCACCGGCGGCAAGCGCGCCGCCCTGGGCTTGGCGGTCCAGCCCACCCATGCCGTTCGCCCCCAGCCCGCCGGGCTGACCGTGGGCATCTGAAGTGCCCGAGCCCCTTCAGGGGTTCGCCTCACCCGCAGCGCGGGTTCGGTCGCCCGTGGCGACATTCGTCCGCCCTCCCGGCGGCGTATTCGCGCGGATGACGTCGTGGGGCCCTCGTGCAGGTCGGGCGATGCCCGACGCGTCACGTTCCTGATCGCTTGGCGTAAAGGTGAATCGCCATGCCGTGATACACGTGCGTTTCGGGACCGATGGCGTTGGGGAGCGTCAGGTCGGCATCCACGCCCTTGACGGGAGCGGCATGCTCGATCTCGGATTCGACCTGCGCCAACTTGCGATCGAGTTGTTCAATCGCCTCTCGCTGCGAGGGGGTCAACGGGCTGGAAGCCGAGCGTTCCTCGACCGCCTCCTCGTCGGCGTCGGCCCGCTGCTTCGGGGCGCGACGCCCGCCGAGTTGCTCGGCGGCACGCTTGGGATCCATCGACTCGGCGTGACGCCGCCAACTCCGCTCTCGCTTGACCTGACCTCGCTTGTCCTTGCGAGAGACATCTCGCTGGGGCTCGGCCGCTCCCGTCGAGGCAGCCGCGGCATCCGGAGCGTGGCGCAGCGGCCAAGGCGTGCGCAACACCACGAACCCGCCGGGCGCGAGGATGTCGACCAGCGACGACACCTGCGCCAACACGCGCCGGAAGCCCGCAACCTCCTGCACCAGCGGGTAGGGCGGATCGAGGAAGGCCAAGGTGAGCGGCCGGGGGGCGGCGGCGAGCGCGGCGGCCCCCAATGCATCGCCCTGCAGCACCGTGCAGCGATCGCCGCACCCGAGCAACTCGACATTGGAACGCAGGATCTCCACGATGTGGCGATCGCGTTCGACGAGCAGGCACCTTGCCGCACCGCGGCTCACGGCCTCGAGCCCGATGGCGCCCGTGCCCGAGAAGCCGTCGAAGACGTTGGCCCCCTCGCAGTGCCCGCGGAGCATGGAGAAGAGCGACTCCTTGACGCGATCGGGAATCGGCCTGGTCACGCTCGCGTCGCGAGGCGTGTGGAGGAGTCGTCTGCGAAACTCGCCGGCGATGATGCGCATGTCGTGGGATGAGGGTAGGACCGGCGCCGCCGCGACCCGTCGGGCTTCGCGTCAGGCGTGGCGGGCGACGCACTCGCGGCACAGCCCCTCGAAGGCGTCGAGCAGCCGGTTCTCGTCGTATTCGGCGAAGACGAACGGCTTGGCGGCCGCTCGCATGCGGGCGAATCGCTCGCGATCGACGAGAATGGCCCGGATCTCGGAGGCGAAGGCCTCCGGGGTGCGATCCACGATGCTGCACGCGCCGCCGGACTGCAACTCGCCCCAGATGTCGACGCCCTTGGTGGTGATGATGGGCGTGCCGCTGGCGAGGGCCTCGGGGAAGACGAAGCCGAAGTTCTCCTGGCTGGTGGGCAGCGCGAAGAGATCGGCCGCCTGGTAGAGACTGATCTTGAGTTCGCCGCCGACGTGACCGAGGAAGTGGATGCGGTCGTCGAGTTGGAGCTCGCCGACGAGTTCCTTCATCCGCTCGGCGTACGCGGGGTCGCCGGCGCCGGCGAGCAGGAGCGTGCAATCAAGCCCCGTGTCGCGCAGGATGCGGACGGCCTGGATGAGGATCTCGACGCCCTTCTTGTAGTGGAGGCGGGAAAGGAAGAGGATGTTGGGGCGGCCGGCTCGCAGGGCGGGAAAGGCCTCCCTCGCCTTGTCGGGGCCCGGGGGCGAGCGAAAGGGATTGAGGTCGAGCAGGTTGGCGATGACGACGCCGCGACCGCGAGGAAACCACTTGCGACTCTGGTCGAGCTCGGCCTGGGCGGTGCAGTGCACGGCGGCGGCCTTCTCGAGCAGTCGCTTGTAGATCAGCGCGTGGAAGATGCGCTTCTTGAGCCACTTCTGTTCCATCGACCAGTCGTCGAGCATGCCCCGCAGACTGATGAGATAGGGCTTGCCGGCGCGACGGGCCATTCTCGCCATCTGGACGTTGGAGTAGTTCCACACGCCGTGCACGTGCAGCAGGTCGCACGCCTCGACCTCGCGGCGCATCACCGGGCGATGGACGGAGGCGACGGGCCCGTTGGCGATGCCTTGGCCGCCGATCTCGACCACCCGCGGCAGGTCGGGATGCTCGCCCGTCCAGTGTGCCGGCGCATCGCCCCGCTCGCAGGTGAGCAGCGTCACGCGATGTCCGCGACGCGAGAAGCCGTCGGCCAGGTCGAGCACCGCCCGCACGGGGCCGCCTCGCGTCAGGCGAAAGGAGGGGAGGTAGTGAAGGATGTTCATGCGAGGCGAGTCGATGGTATTCCGACGTCCTCGGGCCGGGGCGACGGACCGGAGGGCTCCGAACCACCCCCCGCGCGTACACTTGCAGCCAATGCCCCTTCTCGAGGCCAAGAACCTCCGCAAGACCTTCAGCGGCCGCACGGTGGTGCAGGACGTCAGTTTCTCGGTCGAACGGGCCGAGGTGGTGGGCCTGCTCGGCCGCAACGGCGCGGGCAAGACCACGAGCTTCCGCATGACCATCGGGATGATCGATCCCGACCCGGGCGCGGGCAGCGTGGTGATGTTCGACGGCCAACCCGTCACGTCGCTCCCCATGTATCGCAGGGCCCGCCTGGGCATGGGCTACCTGAGCCAGGAGCCCAGCATCTTCGGTCGTCTCACCTGCGAGCAGAACCTGCTGGCCATCCTCGAGACCCTTGACATGCCGCGGGGCGACCGTCGCATCCGCGCCACCCAACTCCTCGAGCAGTTCGGCCTCGCGCACAAGGCGACGCACCAGGCCCGCACCTGCTCGGGCGGCGAACGCCGCAAGCTCGAGATCGCCCGCGCGCTGGTCACCAACCCGCGACTGATCCTGCTCGACGAGCCCTTCAGCGGGGTCGATCCCATCGCCGTCGAGGACCTTCAGGCCGAGATCACCCGCCTCGCCAAGCAAGGCATCGCCTTCCTCATCACCGACCACAACGTGCAGCAGACCCTGCGAGTCTGCGACCGCGCCTGCATCATCGTCGCCGGCTCGGTCATCGCCCAGGGCACGCCCAAGGCCATCATCAACGACGACAACGCCCGCAAGGCCTATCTGGGCAACCTCTTCCGCGGCGACGAGTTCGAGTGAAGCCGCCGCCGTCAGGACCGACCATGGCCACGCCCCACCACCGCCACGACGTCCCCGCCGATCACCCCGTCGTCACCGTCCTGGGCGTCGGGCAGATGGGGCTGGTGAGCGCGGGCATCCTCTCCTCGCCCGAACCCTCCCGCCTCCGGGGCGTGCCCGCGGACCAGGCGGGGCTTCAGCGTCCGGTCCGCGTGCGTCTGTGGGGCCACAGCATCGACGAGACCGGCCGCGTGTCGCAGATGCGTCGCAGTTCGCGGCTTCCCGGCTTCACGCTGCCCGACGCGGTCGACGTGGTCATCAAGGACGGCGCCGCCCTCGAGCACGCCGATCTGATCGTCTCGGCCGTGCCC
Source organism: uncultured Phycisphaerales bacterium (assembly GCA_903929885.1). GTDB lineage: Bacteria > Planctomycetota > Phycisphaerae > Phycisphaerales > UBA1924 > UBA2402. The sequence goes on along the minus strand of CAIYWI010000081.1, from coordinate 16,804 downwards.
GTGCAGTACATCCGCGAGGTGTGGCGACGGCTGGCCCCGCATGTCCCCGCCAACGCGGGCGTGGTGTCGCTGGCCAAGGGCATCGAGACGGGCACGCTGATGCGTCCGACGCAGATCATCGCCGAGGTGCTCCGCGAACAGGGCCGCGACGACCCCGACGGCAAGCCGCGACGGATCGGCTGCCTCTCCGGCCCCACCATCGCCGCCGAGTTGGCCCGCTGCCTCCCGGCCGCCATGATCGCCGCCAGCGACGACATGCAGTTCGCCCGCGAGATCCAGCAGCTCTTCGGCAACAGCTGGATGCGGATCTACACCAACCCCGACGTGCTGGGCGTGGAACTCGCGGGCGCGGTGAAGAACGTCATCGCCATCGCCGCGGGCATCGTCGACGGCCTTCAGGCGGGAAACAACGCCAAGAGCGCGCTGCTGGCCCGCGGCCTGGCGGAAATCTCCCGCCTCGGACAGGCCATGGGCGCCAACCACGAGACCTTCTTCGGCATCGCCGGCGTGGGCGACCTGGCCACCACCTGCTTCTCGCCCGAAGGTCGCAACCGATCCTGCGGCGAGGCGCTGGGACGAGGCGCCAAGCTCGACGCCCACCTCGCCTCCATCCCCTACGTCGTCGAGGGCGTCGCCACCGCGCGAAGCGTCATGGAACTGGCGCGCAAGTACCGCGTGGACATGCCCATCACGGGCGCCGTCCACGCGGTGCTCTTCGAGAACATGGATCCCATCGAGGCCATCGGACAACTCATGGCCCGCGAACAGACCGTCGAGGTCGTTCGCTGACAGGGCCCGAGGCGCCCGCCCTTCAGCGGCGACGGCGGAGGACCGACACCAACCCCATCGCCGCCAGCACCGTCGCGCCGCCGACGTTGGGGACCAGCGCCGCCGACACCTCGAAGGTGAACCTCATGTCGCCGAGCCGATCGACGCCGTCGAACGCGCCGGTCAGTCCCGAGCCATTGGTCATCGCGGTGAACTCCCAGATGCCCGGCGTCAGGCGGAACATCCACGACGTCGAATCGTCGTAGGCGCCGCCCGTGGGCGCGATGTTGTAGTTGAACATCTGCTGACCGTTGCGACTGGCCGTGATGTCGGCGTTGAGCGTCGCGAAGGGCGTCACCGTGCCCCGCGCCGACGCGCTCAGCAGCGCGTCGACCTCGCCGGTCACCTCCACGCTGAAGTAGAAGTCCGAGAACGCGCCCGCCTGACCCTGGCCCGACGTGCCGCGGTACCACTGACCCGGCCGCACCGTGATGTGCGAGTTCAGGAAGGCGAGCTTGTTGCCCTTCATCAGCGCCGAGGCCTGCGACGCCACGCTCTCCTGCACGGTCGCGCCCTCGCCGCCTTGCGTGCGGACCGAGGCGTTCATGTCGCCCAAGGCCGGCCACTGGTCGTAACTGTCGTACTGCGACTGGAAAGGACTTCCCGGAAGACTGAGGAAGCGCGACGCGCCCACCGAGCGAGACGCGCCCAGCGCCGTGATGTCCGCCCCGGCCGCGGCCGTGCAGAGCGTGAGCAGAAGGACCGGGAGCGCGTGCTGAGTCTTGTTCATGGAGGTTCTCGTTTGGGTTCTCGGATGCTGCTGGTGCCGCCCGCGGTTCAGGAGCCGAACCCGCCGCGACTGGCGCGACGTCGGGCCGCCGCCTTCGATCGGAAACCCCGGGAGTTTCCTGCGGCAGGCTCGTCGGATTGGCCGCCTCCGGGCCCCGGTCGCCGCGTTCGAACGCGAACGATCCGCACAGGCGGCAGGCCGCAAGGTCCCATCCGGCGCGAAACCCGCCGACCCCGTTGGAGAACAAGGACATCCGGAGAAACCCCGGCCTCGTCGGCCGGGTAGGATCTGCCCGAGGCCCGCCATGACCGATGACCCATTCAGGGGAACGCAACCCCGGCCCGCCTACGGCCCTCAGGCAGCCTTCGATCCCGCCGTTTCCGAGTGGGAACGCCACTACGCGCTGGCCATGCACCTCTCCCTCGCGGCCACCCTGCTGCTCATCCCGGTCATCCCCGTCCTGGTGATGTACCTCATCAAGCGGGGCGAGTCCCGCTTCGTCGACGACCACGGCCGCGAGGCCGTCAACTTTCAGTTGTCGCTGCTGGTCTATTCGATCGTCGGCGTCATCCTGCTCCCCGCGTGCGGCACCGGCATGATCGTGCTGGTCGCCGCGGGCGTGCTCGGCATCGTCGGCATGATCTTCGCCGCCATCGCCGCCAACCAGCGTCGCTACTTCCGCTACCCGGCCTGCATCCGCTTCCTCCGCACCGCGTGAACGACGTCGCCGCGGACATCCTCGCCTCCTCGACCGTGACGCTCTTCTCGCTGCTGGGCGTGGCGCTGACGCTGCTCACGCTTCCGGGCACATGGCTGGCCATCCTGGTCGCCACGGGCCTTCAGGCGTGGCGGGGCGACCTCTTCTCATGGTGGACGCTGATCGCCTGCGCGACCATCGCGCTGGCGGGCGAGGCGATCGAGATCGCGGCCTCGGCCCTTGGCGCGGCCAAGGGCGGCGCGAGTCGCAAGGGCGCGCTCGCGGCCGTCGTCGGTTCGCTGATCGGAGCGGTCGGCGGCTCGCTCTTCCTGCCGCCCGTCGGCACGATCATGGGCGCGGTGCTGGGAGCCGGGCTCGGCGCGCTCTGGGTGGAACACTCGCTGCTGCAGCGTCCCCTCTCGGAGGCCGCCATGGCCGGCACCGGAGCCGCGGCTGGACGCCTGATCGCCACGCTGGCAAAGGCGGGCCTCTCGGCGGTCGTCGCGGGCATCCTGATCACGGGCGCGTGGCTCGCCTGACCGGACGTGTACGCTTGGTGCATGAAGGGACTGCTCTTGCTGTCGCTCGTCGGCGTGCTCGCGGGCCGCGTGGTCGTGGTCTTGCCACCTGAACCTCCAACCATCGCTTCCCCCGCCGCGGGCGTGCCCTCCGACGCGACGGTGCTCTTCGACGGCGCCACCCTCGAAGGCTGGACGACTCTCGGCGGCTCGCCCGCGGGCTGGACGTTGATGCCCGAGTCTCGCGCCATGCGCGTGAAGGGCGGCACGGGCAACATCGTCTCGAGGGAGCGCTTCCTCGATTGCCAACTGCACCTCGAGTTCCGCACGCCCTCGCCGGCGACGGGCGAAGGGCAGAACCGGGGCAACTCGGGCGTCTACTTCCACGGCCGCTACGAGGTGCAAGTGCTCGACTCGTGGAAGTCGTCGACGTATCCCGACGGACAGTGCGGCGCGATCTACGGCAAGCGCCCGCCGCTGGTGAACGCCTCGCGCGAGCCGGGCCAATGGCAAACGTACGACATCGTCTTCCGCGCCCCTCGCTTCAACGCCGATGGCGTCAAGACCGAATCGGCTCGCCTGACCGTGCTGCACAATGGCGTCCTGATCCACGACAACGCCCCGGTCGATTCCCCCACCGGCGCAGCCGCGTACGCCAAGGAAGAACCAGGCCCCGGCGGACTCATGCTCCAGGACCACGGCTGCGAGGTGGAGTATCGATCGATCTGGATCCGGCGCTTGTGATCACGCCCGCCGCGTCCGTGGGCTTGCCCGCAAAGCCGGGCGGCGCCCCACGGCTGCCTCTGGTCCGCCCTCACGGGCGACAGATCGCGCATCACCCGATGCGCGCGAAGCCCCTCGACCCGGCCACCACGCACGCCGCCCGGAGGGCGGACGACGGTTGCCGCGGGTGAACGAACCCGCTCCGCGGGTGAGGGAAGCCCGCGGGCCGTCACTCCGGCCGTTTCTTCCATCGTCCATCGACGAGTTGCCTCGCCCACAAGCCCCCCACCACGCTCCGGGAGTGCATGCCCATCGAGCGGCCGTCGGTGGTTCGGTACCAGTCGCTGAGTCCCACCCGGTCTGGCGTCTGGTGCGCAAAATCGTGCACGGGCTTGATGAACCGCTCGAACTCCTCCTTGGAGCCGCACATCGCGGCGCACCACGCGACGAAGTCGAGTTTGGTGTACGTGTCGCGGCTGTCGAGCGGCGGGCCGAACCGGTTCATCTTCTCGAAGTACCACGCCACCTCTCGCTGTGCCAGCGAGTCGGGGAAAAGGCCCAACCCGAGGATGCGATCCCACACGAGGTTGTACTTGAGCGACCACGTGCCCGGCTTGCCGAAGGCCAGCACCGTCCGCTCGCCGTCGGCGGCCAACTCCATCCACTTGGATGCGTATGCGCGAGAGACATCTCGCCACCTCGCCGCCGCCGCGGGCGATTCGATCGCCTCGCACAGGTTGGCGTACGCCCCGAGCGCAATGACCGCCTTGATCGACAGGTTCGCGTTGCGGGCCAGGTGTCCCGCGAAGTCGTCGGTGCAGAGTTGGTTGGCCGGATCGAGCCCGTGCTGCTCCAGATACGCCGCCCATGTCGTCAGCGTCGCGAAGTGCTTTCGGGCGAGCGCCTCGCCGCCCGCCCCGCCGCCTCGCGCCTGACGGAGCGCCTCGACGAGGATCAGCATGTTGGCCGACTCCTCGACCGGCATCTGATTGACCTCGCTGCGCTCGCCGCCGCCATAGACCTGCCCGTTGGCCTTGGGGTGCACGCCCAGGTCGTGCGGCGCGAAGGGGAAGGGCCAGCGGCCGGGCATGGCCGCATACTCGAGGATGGGCCGCACCTGCGCCTCGAGCATCGCCGGATTCTCCTCGAGAAAGAGCGGCGAAGCGGGGAAGATCACGTCGACGGTGCCGATGCACCCGTTGCTGGTGTTCTCCTTGGAGAACATCAGCAGCGATCCGTCGAGGTCCGCGGCGCTGGAATGGGCCCCCATCACCTGCCGCCACGCGAGCATGCACAGGTCGGCGTAGCGAGCGCCGCCAACCTCGGCGGCCCTCGCTCGCAGCCGTCGGTTTTCCGCCTTCACCGCGCGGACCACCTCCGCATCGTCGCGCAGCAGTTCGGTGATCGTCGCGCCGAACGAGGGTCCCTGCACCGTCCAGTAGGGACGCAGCGGCCGCTCGAAGTACTCGACGTTTCGCCGCTCGTCGTGCGCGATCACGAACATCTCCTCGGCCGCGGCTCCCGGCTCCAGCCGGCCGAACTGACGGGCCGCCGCAAGCACGGGCCAGCCGTCGTCGGCGGGCCGCGGCTGATCGAGGTCGTCCGCGCCGATGAGCAGTCCGCCCTTGACGAAGATGCCTCTCGCGATGTCGTGGGGCGCCATCAGCGTGGTCACGCCGAAGGAGTCGGGGGCCGCGAGATGCACGCGACCCCAGTCAAGTCGCGTGTGGTCGCCGGCGCGGCCGAGCACCTTGCCGCCGTCCACGCCCATGCCCAGCACGTGGCATCCCTCGCCGCGAAGTCGCGACCATGTCACCGGCTGCGACGGGACATGCGTGCACCACTCGCCCGAGAGGTCCAGATAGACGCTGACCGTTCGTGCCGGACCGTCGGCGGGCACGTGCACGCCGCAGTAGACCAGCGTGCCCGCCCACGAGGCGTAGGCCGGAGAGAACGGCACCGACGGCGTGACGAAGCCCACTTCGAGTTCGACGCCGCCCGCCGCGAAGCGGTACGTGGTCGAGAGGGCCTCCACGGTCACCGAACGCTGCTCGGCTGCGGGCGCCTCCGCGGGGCTGGGGCCGCACCAGCGATACGCCTTGCCGTCGACCATGATCATGCCGCTCATGCCCATGGCCGAACCCGTCCAGTGCACGGGCCATGCGTCGGTCAATCGGTCGGTCCTCGACCACGCGCTGAGATACGGCGTTGCCACCGCCAGCGGAACCGCGGGCGGACGAAAGGGCTCGTCGAGGAGAGCGACGGCGGCGCACGAAGCGATGGCGGCAAGGAGCATCTCGCATGGTACCGCCTCCGCCCGGCGCGCACACGAACGACACGGCCCCGCGTCACTTCTCGCGATCGGACGCGCCGGCGGGCCGCAGCAGCCAGCAGCGGTGGATCCGCCGATTGCGATACTCGGGGGGCACCGTGCGGTGGCTCACCTCGGTCCACTCGTAGCCCGCTGCCGCGAGGGCCGCCTCGTCGAGATGAAACCTTCGGTAGTTGGTCGAGAACCACACGCTCGCCCCGGGCGACAGGAGTCCTCGCAGCAGTCGGAGCACCTCCGCGTGCCCCACGGCCACCTCCCAGTCCTCCTCGGTGCTCTTGCTGTTGGAGAAGGTGGGCGGGTCGACCACCGCGAGGTCGTAGTGCTCGCCTTTCGGGTGCTCTCGGAGGAACTCGAGCACGTCGCTGCGGATCAGGCGGTGCGGGCCGGGCAGGAAGCCGTTGTGACGCAGATTCCGCATCGCCCACTCGAGATACGTGTTGGAGAGGTCGACGCTGGTGGTCGAGGCCGCGCCTCGCCCGTCGCGGCCCGCCGCGGCGTACGCCGTGAACGCACCGGTGTAGCAGAAGAGGTTCAGGAACCTCGCGCCATCGGCCTTGTCTCGCACCATCGCCCGCGTCAGACGGTGGTCGAGGAAGAGCCCGGTGTCGATGTAGTCGTCGAGGTTCACCTCGAAACGAAGGCCGTCCTCCTGCACGAGGAACGACTCGCCCGCCTCGCCGATCTTCTCGTGCTGGGTGAGCCCTCGCTGCCGGTGCTTCTCCTTGATCACCACCCGCGACGCACCCGTGACCTCCGCGACGATCCGACGCACCGCGTCGTACCAGTCGGCCTGCTGCGCCACGCTGCGACTGTGCTCGCGCTCGTACTCGGCCACGTGCGCCCGCCCCTCGTACAGGTCGATGATCAGCGGCACGTCCACTTGGTCTCGCTCGTAGACGCGATAGCACGTGATGCCGCGCGAGGGGTAGCGGCGCAGGTGGCGCACGTTCTTCTCGAGGCAGGATCGGAAGTCGGCCAGTTCGCGCTCGTCGCGAGGCCGCAGGCCGCCGAAGGCGGGCATCGGCACGGGCGCGTCGACCGCCACCCCCGCGGGCGCCCGGCCCGGCTCGGCGGCGTCCACCGCGTCGACGGGTTCCTCGCCGGCGGCCTTCGCCGGCAGGTCTCGCGGCGGTCGCGGACCCCAGAACATGAAGTACGTGCACTCGATCTGCGAGTTGAAGAGCTTGCGCCGACGCGTGGCCGTCTGGCCGACGAGCCGCTCGAGGTCCTGCCGTGCCGTCAGGATGTGAAACGACCACGTGGGCAGGCGACGCAGCACCAGGGGCAGCGAGCGGTGCAGCCGCTCGGCCTCTTCGGGGTCGCCCAGCCGCACGCCGTAGGGCGGGTTGGTGATGATCGAGCCGTACTCGACCTTGCTCGAGAGCTGCTCGAAGGCGCGCTGCTGGAAGTGGATGACGCGGTCGACGCCTGCGGTCTTGGCGGCGCGCCGGGCCGCGTCGAGCGCGCGGGGGTCGATGTCGGCCGCGTGGATGGCGTAGCCCAGCTCGCCGGTGGCGGCGGCACGCGCGGCCTCTCGTTCGGCGGCCCAGACCGACGCGGGAATGGCCTCCCAATCCTCGGCATCGAAGGAACGCAGCAGGCCGGGCGCGATGTTGAGGCCGATGAGGGCCGCCTCGATGGCGATGGTGCCGCTGCCGCAGAAGGGATCGACCAGCGGCCGCGAGGGTCGCCACGCGGAGAGGAGCACGAGTCCGGCGGCGAGGGTCTCCTTGAGGGCGGCCTCGCCTGGGGCGATGCGATAGCCACGCTTGTGGAGGCCGTCGCCGCTGGCATCGATGGTGATCGAGGCGACATCCTCGAGGAGGGCGACCTCGACGGCGACGCGGCCGCCGGTTTCAGGGAGCGTCGACACGCCATGGGCCTCGCGGAGCCGCTCGACGATGGCCTTCTTCACGCAGCGCTGGCAGGCGGGGACGCTGGAAAGCCCGCTACGGACGCTCCGGCCCGAGACGGGGAACTCGGCGTCTGGCGCGATCCATCGCTCCCATGGCAGGGCGCGGGTGCGTTCGAAGAGGGCGTCGAAGTCTCGGGCCTCGAACGAGCCGACGCGCACGAGCACGCGGTCGGCCGCACGGAGGCGGAGGTTGGCTCTCGCGACCGCGGCGGCGTCGCCCTTGAAGTGCACGCGGCCGGTGGAGAGCACGCGCGGCGAGAAGCCCATGGCCTCGAGTTCGTGCACGACGACCGACTCGAGCCCGAAGGCGCAGGCGGCGATGATGTCGAGGTCCTGGTCCATGAAGGGCTCGGGACGTGCGAGCGGCTCGCCGCCCCGGGCGGGCGTCACTTGTCGCCGTCATCCTCGAAGTAGTCGGCGGCATCCTCGCTGAAGGCGTCGATGTCGATGACCTGCGAGTGCGCGTCGTCGAGCAACTCCTCGCCGAACTCGCCTCCCTCGACCGGCTTGCTGGAGCGACCCTTGACGCGTTCCTGCACGCCCTTGCGGCCGCGGGCCACGCGGGCCGGCTGGGCCTTGCCCTCGAAGAGGTCGTCCTCGCGCTGGCGACGGGCGCGGACGACGATGCGGATGGGCACCTCGCCGAAGGGCAGCTCCTCGCGGAAGCGATTCATGAGGAAGCGCAGGTAGCCGGGACGGAAGAGATCGGGATGGTTGACCACCAGCGTGATGGTCGGCGGCTCGATGCCGGTCTGGGCGACGAAGTAGACCTTGGCGAAGGTGCCCTTGATGTCGGTGGGCGAGTTGGTCTCGAGGATGGCGCGGATGAGGCGGTTGAGCTTGCCGGTGGTGACGCGGTGGCACGACTGCTCGCGGAGCTCCATCGCCAGGTCCATCGTGGCCCGGACGTTCCGCCCCGTCTGCCCGCTGATGAAGCTGATGGGGGCGAATGAGAGGCCCCCGAGCTCCTTGCGGAGATATTCCTCGTAGCGGCCGGTGGTGACGGGCTTGCCCTTCTCGTCGCGGGCGCCGTCGACCAGGTCCCACTTGTTGACGACGATGATGCAGGGCTTGTAGGCCTTCTGCACGAGCATCGCGAGCTGCTCGTCGACCTGGCTGAGCTTCTCGGTGGCGTCGACCAGCAGGATCACCACGTCGCAGCGATCGACCGCGCGCTGCACGCGGTCGAAGGCGAAGTGCTCGATCATGTTCTGGAAGCTGCGCTTGCGGCGCAGGCCCGCGGTGTCGATGGCGACGATGGTCCTGCCGTCGATCTCGAACTTCACGTCCACCGCGTCGCGGGTGGTGCCGGGAATCTCCGAGACGATGACTCGCGGCTCGCCCGCGAGCGCGTTCACCAGCGTGCTCTTGCCCGCGTTGCGCTTGCCGATGATGGCGATGGCCAGGTCGGGGCGCGCCTCGCGAACGGCGGTCTCGTCGGGCTCGGGGAGGAGCTCGTAGAGCGAGTCCATGAAGTCGCGACGCATGTAGTTGTTCTTGGTCGAGATGAGCAGCGGCTCGCCGAAGCCCAGCGCCGAGAGCTCGTGCGCGTGCGACTCCCATCGCGGGCCGTCGACCTTGGTGGCCACCAGTCGCACCGCGGGGGGCTTGGCGGGCGTCTCGCCGTCGGCGGCCTTCGCGCCCTTGCCGCGCTTGCGCCGCCCCAGCGCGCGTTCTCGCAGCATGCGCGCAATCTCGCGGTCGTGCGCGGTGATGCCCGCCTGGGCATCGACCGCGAAGAGGACGACATCGGCCCCCTCCACGGCCTGCGCGATCTGGAACTCGATGCTCTCGGTGAGGGCGGCCAGGTCGTTGCCGACCTCGTCGAAGCGCTCGCCCTCGGCGACATAGACGCCGAAGCCGCCCGTGTCGACGAACTCGGCGGTCTTCACCGGCCCGCTCTCGCGGAAGGGAGGCGGGAGGTCGACGATGGCCGTCACGCGGTCGCGCGTGACGCCCGGCGTCGGATCGACGATGGAGATCTTGGCCCCCGCGATCATGTTGATGAGCGAAGACTTGCCGACATTGGGTCGGCCGACGATGGCGATCCGCGGGAGAGGCATGGACTCAATGGTAGGTGGCGACGCCGACGAACGAGGCCGCCGCCACGAGGCCGCCGCGGCCTCTCGCCGCGACGGCGCGCGACGTCGCCGCGACCGACAGGGACGCGGACGGTCGCGACCGGAGCGGATCGAGCCGCCGGCCCGTTCGACTCAGGCCAGCCCCGGGCCCACGATGCCGCTGGTCATCATGCCCCCCGGGCCGCCGACGGGCCTGGCCGCGGGCGGCGCCGCGGGACGCGCCCCGGCGGGGGTGATCTTGGCCTTGAAGAGGAACTCGGCGACGCGCTCGCGGATGATCTCCATCATGCCGCCGAACATGTGGCTGCCTTCCTTCTTGTACTCGATGCGAGGATCGTTCTGGCTGAAGGCGCGGAAGGAGATGGAGTCGCGGAGCTGGTCCATGGCGTAGAGGTGGTCCTTCCACGCGCCGTCGAGCGTCTCGATGAGGATGGAACGCTCGAAGTGGAGCAGTTCGGCCCGCAGGAGATTCTCGATGCGGGCGCGGATGGCGTCCTCCCGCTCCGCGCCGTGGAGGAATCGCATGGTCTCGGGAAGGCCCGACCCGAGGCGCTCCCGCAGGTGCGCGTCGAGCCGGTCGTCGGTGTCGCACGCGAGCGCGTCGGCGATCTCCCGCTGCAGGCGCCCCTCGTCGAAGAACCGCTTGGAGGCGGCGACCAGTTCGGCCCGCACCTTCTGGGGCGTGCTGACCCTGAAGACCTCGGGCGTCCAGCCCATGCGGTAGCGGGCGTTGGCCCACGCGAGGAACTGGTTCCCGGCCTCGGCGGGGTTCTGTCGCATCAGCATCTGGGTCATCTGCATCATGAAGTCGACGGGATACTCGACCTCGCGACGGTCGTACCACTCCGTGACGCGCTTCATGATGACGCCGGTCACCGACCCCTCTCCGTCGGCCTCGGCCTTGCGGGCCGAGACGATCTCGGCGACGGGGATGTCGAGCTCCAGCCGGTCCTTGACCCACTTGGCCAGCTCGTTCGCGCCGTAGTCGGGCACCATGTACGAGGCGATGCCCGAGAGATCCGCGCCGGCGATCGACGCGACCGCCGCCCGCTCGAGCGTGGCCTGCACCCGCTTGCGGAGCGCGGGCCCCGTGTCGCGCAGGTCGTCGGGCGAGAGCTCGACGCCGAACCGCGTCCTGGCCCACTGCGTCAGGCCCGCGGCGTCGAGATCCACGGCGACCTCGCTCCCCTCGCTGGGCATGTACTCGCCCAGCGTCATGATGATGTTCTGCCGGGCCTCGTGCTGGGCCTCGGCGACGATGGCCGCCTCGATCTCGTGCAACTGGCGACCGCGCAGGCGATCGGGGTTGACCGAGCACTCGAGCCGCGCCTTGGCGTACTCGGCCACGCACTGCGAGGGATAGTCGGGATCGAGGAACTTCTCCACGGCGTCGTCGAGCGTCCGCTCGACGAACTCGAGCAGCAGCCCCCGCACGTCCCGCCCCTCGAGCACCCGCTGACGCAGCCCGTAGAAGGTCCGGCGCTGGTGCTCCATCACCTCGTCGTACTCGAGCACCGTCTTGCGCATCTGGAAGTTGCGCTCCTCGACCTTGCGCTGGGCCCGCTCGACGCTCTTGCTGAGCATCGGGTGCTCGATGGCGTCGCCCTCCTTCATGCCCAGCCGCGAGAGCACCCGCATCGTCGTCTCGCCGGCGAACATCTTCATCAGGTCGTCCTCGAGACTCACGAAGAACCGCGAGGAGCCCTTGTCGCCCTGGCGGCCCGAACGGCCGCGGAGCTGGTTGTCGATGCGCCTGGCCTCGTGCCGCTCGGTGCCGACGACGTGCAGGCCGCCCATGTCCTCGATGCTGGCGAACCAGCGGATGCGGTGCAGCAGGAAGCGGCCGTGATCGTCGAGCGCCGCGCGCAGGGCGTCGGCGTTCATCCCGCCGATGGCCTTGTCGGTCAGCCACGTGTGCTCGACGGCCCAGTGCCTCAGGAGCGAGATCTCGAGCTCGGCGAAGGGCATCGCGTCGACGGCCTTGCGCTCCATCCCCAGCTCGCGGGCGGCGATCTTGCGATAGACGCCCTCCCGCAGCTGCTCGTCGGTCGAGTCCACGGTGACGCTCGCCGGGCAGATGCCCCGGCGCTGCCAGTGGTCGAGCAGGGCCTGCCGGGACAGGGCGCCGAGCTTGATGTCGGTGCCGCGACCCGCCATGTTGGTGGCGATCATCACGCTGCCGAGCTGGCCCGCGCCCTCGACGATGTGGCCCTCCCGCTCGTGCTGCTTGGCATTCAGCACCTCGTGGCGGATCTGGTGCGTCTGCGAGAGCAGCCGCGAGAGGAACTCGCTCTTCTCGACGCTGGTGGTGCCCACCAGGATCGGCCGCCCGCAGTCGTGGAAGTTCTTGATCTCGTCGGTGATCCGCTTCCACTTGTCCTTGGCGTTGAGGAACACCATGTCGTCGAAATCGCGGCGAACGACGGGCCGGTTGGTCGGGATCGCCACCACGTCGAGCTTGTAGATGTCGTGGAACTCCTGCGCCTCGGTGTCGGCGGTGCCGGTCATGCCCGCCAGTCGCTTGTACATCTTGAAGAAGTTCTGGATGGTCACCGTCGCGACCGTCTGCGTCTCCTGCTTGATGGGCACCTGCTCCTTGCACTCGACCGCCTGGTGCAGGCCGTCGGACCACTGGCGGCCCACCATCGGGCGGCCCGTGTTCACGTCGACGATGATCACCGAGGGCTCGTTGCGGCCCGTCTGCGGGTTCTGCGACGGCGCGACGATGTAGTCCCGGTCCCGCTCGTACACGGTGTGCGCCCGCAGCGACTGCTCGAGCAGGTGGGGCAGGTCCATGTTCTGGTCCACGTAGAACGAGCCGATGCCCGCCACGCGCTGCGCCTCGCTCACGCCCTCGTGCGTCAGGTGCGTCTGCTTGCGCTCCTCCTTCACCTCGTAGTACTGCGCGTGCCTGTCCCGCGCGGCCTCCAGCCCAGGCAGTTCGGCCTTCGCCGCCGCCAGTTCCTTCTGCAGCCCCGGAATCGCGCCCTTGTCTCGCGTCTGGCGGATGTCGCCCTCGAGCCCCTTCACCCGCATCATCTGCCGCTCCACCGCCTTGTTCGCCTCGTTCCACGGCTTCTGCCGCTCCACCAGGTGACGCGCGAGGCGGTCGGCGAGGTCGTACCGCGGCTGATCGTCGTGGGCCTGGCCCGAGATGATCAAGGGCGTGCGCGCCTCGTCGATCAGGATCGAGTCCACCTCGTCCACGATCGCGAAGTGCCGGTGACGCTGCACCTGCTGGTCGACGCTCCGCTTCATGTTGTCGCGCAGGTAGTCGAAGCCGAACTCCGCCGTCGTGCCGTACACCACGTCGCAGCGGTACATCAGCCGCTTCTCGTCCTCGCCCTGCATGTGCTGCGGGTGGATCGCGCCCACCGTCAGGCCCAGCGCCCGGAAGAAGGGCGCGGTCCAGTCGCGGTCTCGCTGCACCAGGTAGTCGTTCACCGTCACCACGTGCACCTTCATCCGCTGCACGCACGCGAGATACGTCGCCAACGGGCCCACGATCGTCTTGCCCTCGCCCGTCCGCATCTCGGCGATCTTGCCCTGCGTCAGCACCATGCCGCCGATCAGCTGCACGTCGAATGGCCTCGCCCGGAAGGGCGGCCGGCTCTCGGGATGCAGCTCCCGCACCGCCTCGTAGAGCTCGGGCGGAATGTCCACCTGCGCCCACCCGGGGATCATCTCCGTGTGCCCCGCCCATTCGCCCGTCGGCGGAGCCGGGGGCGTCTGGTCCATCTCCGCCTTCAGGCGGGCGTACAGGTCCCGCATCGCCGGGTCCTTGAACTGCGAGGGGTCGAAGGCGAACTTGGGATTGAAGATCGAGCGGATGCCCACGCCCCGGTCCATGCCCTCGCGGGCCGCCGCGAAGGCCTCGACCAGCAGGTCGTCGGCCTTCGTGCCCGCGTCGAGCTTGGCCCGCAGGTCGTGGATCTTGCCCCGGAGCTGCGCATCGGTCAGCTTCCGCATCTCGGGCTCGAGGGCGTTGATGGCGTTGACCCGACGGGTGTACTGCTTGACGAAACGGTCGTTGCGGGTGCCGATGATCTTGTTGAGGATCGGGCCGATCAGGGGAATCTCTGCCATGGGTGCTGCGTTCCTGCCGTGTCTGGGCGTCCGCCCGCCGGGCCTCTCGGGCCCGGACGAACACACGCGTCGCGCCCGCCGCGCCGCGGGCGCGGACGGACGCATGGATGTCGATGAAGATGGATGACCGATCGTGCTGCCTCCGCCCGGCGGCGTTCCTCACGCCTGAAGGCGGTTCCGCTCACGCCCCGCGCGACGGGGGCGGCAGGTTCAGCAGGTGAGGCAGCCCTCGCCTCGGGGCCGGAGCCGTCGTCGCCGCGCCCGGCGCCGCATCGGCCTCGATCAATCGCCACGAGCCGCCCGCAGGCGAGTTCGCCGCCACCGGCATCACCCGCTCGCGACGCTCCGCCTTGGCCTGGCGGATCACCAAGGGCTCGGCCACCAGGCGAAGTCCCGCCCAGTCCGCCATCGCGTGACGACCGGCCGCCGCCAGGTGAAGCGTCGGCAACTGCACCACCAACGCCACCAGCAGCAGCATCGACAGGCCCGCCGCCAGCGGGGTCGCCCGCCGGCCCGGAGGGCCGTCATCGGTCTGGAGTTGGCGGAACGGGCGATCCATCGGTGGTTGACGCGGCCGGCTTGCCGTACCCGTCATCGTAGGAACGAGCGACAGGCCGCGAATGTTCGCCCATCGCCCCTCAATGATCGCCGCCCCGGCGACTGCCGGGGCGGCGTGAACCATCAGCGGTGTCACCCCCTCGGGGGACCGAGGGAGAGAGCGACGGCGACCTCACGTGCCCGACGACGCGGCGGCCGGCTTGTCGCCCTGGGCCTTCTCCTCGGCCTTGGGCTGAGGCACCGAGTCGAAGAAGAGGTGCTCCTCCGGCTTGCCGTCCGGCCCGTTCCGCCGCGTGCACTTGATGATGCACGGCGCCTCGAAGGTGCCCGACAACAGCATCTCGGAGAGGGGGTCCTCGACGTACTGGCCGATCGAGCGACGCAGGGGCCGCGCGCCGTACTCGGGGTTGTACCCCTTCTCGATGAGGTAGTCCTTGGCGACCTGGTCGAGCTCGAGGGTGTACCCCTGCTGGACCAGACGCTTCGACACCTTGTTGACCTCGTAGTCGACGATGCGGGTGAGATCCTCTCGCGTCAGCGGCCGGAACACGATCACGTCGTCGAGGCGGTTGATGAACTCGGGGCGGAAGAACCGCTCGATCTCCTTCATCAGGACCGTCTTGATGTTGTCGTAGTCGGTCGACTCGGTCCGCTTGCCGAAGCCGAAGCCCGCGCCGCCCTTGATGAGGTCGGCGCCCAGGTTGCTCGTCATGATCAGCACGACGTTCTTGAAGTCGACGTTGCGACCGAACGAGTCGGTGAGGCGTCCCTCCTCCATGATCTGCAGGAGCATGTTGAAGACGTCGGGGTGCGCCTTCTCCACCTCGTCGAGCAGCACGACCGAATAGGGGCGGCGACGGATCCGCTCGGTGAGCTGGCCGCCCTCCTCGTAGCCCACGTAGCCGGGGGGCGCGCCCACCAGGCGGCTGACGTTGTGCTTCTCCATGTACTCGCTCATGTCGAGATGCACGAGGGCCTCCTCGTCGCCGAACATGAACTCCGCCAACGCCTTGGACAGCAGCGTCTTGCCGACGCCCGAGGGGCCGACGAAGATGAAGCTGCCCATCGGACGCTTCGGGTCCTTCAGGCCCGCGCGGGCGCGGCGAATCGCCTTGGAGATCGCCTTGATCGCGTCCTCCTGGCTGATGACCTTCTTGTGCAGCTCCTGCTCGAGCTTGAGCAGACGAGCCGCCTCGTCCTTCTCCAGCCGCTTGAGGGGCACGCCGGTCATCTTGCTGACCACCTCGGCGATGACCTCCTCGTCGACGACCCCGTCGGCCGTCTGGGCGCGGTTCCGCCAGGCCTTCTGGATCTCTTCCTTCTTCTTGCGAGTCTGCTCGGCCTTGTCGCGAAGCTCGGCCGCCCGCTCGTAGTCCGCCGCCTTCACGGCCTCGTCCTTCTCGACGCTGAGCTTCTCGATCTCGCCCTCGATCTCCGCGAGATCCGGCGGCTTGGTCATGCTCTTGATCCGCACCCGCGCGCCCGCCTCGTCGATCACGTCGATCGACTTGTCGGGCTGCACGCGGCCCGTGATGTACCGGCCCGACAACTCCACCGCCGCCTTGATCGCCGCGTCGGTGATCTGCACGCGGTGGTGCTGCTCGTAGCGGTCTCGCAGGCCCTTGATGATCTCGAAGGTCTGCTCGGGATTGGGCGGATCGACCGTGATGGCCTGGAAGCGCCGCGCCAACGCGGCGTCCTTCTCGATGTACTTGCGATACTCGTCGAAGGTCGTGGCGCCGATGCACTGGATCTCGCCGCGAGCGAGCGCAGGCTTGAGCACGTTCGACGCGTCGATCGCGCCCTCCGCGCCGCCCGCGCCCACCAGCGTGTGCAGCTCGTCGATGAAGAGCATCACGTTCTTGGCGCGACGAACCTCGTTCATCACCGCCTTGATCCGCTCCTCGAACTGGCCGCGGTACTTCGTGCCCGCCACCATCATCGCCAGGTCCAGCACCACCAGCCGCTTCTCGTGCAGGATCTCCGGCACGTCCCCGCTGATGATCCGCTGGGCCAGCCCCTCGACGATGGCCGTCTTGCCCACGCCCGCCTCGCCCAGCAGCACCGGGTTGTTCTTCGTGCGGCGGCACAGCACCTGCACCACGCGCTCGATCTCCACCGTGCGGCCGATCACCGGATCAAGCTGCCCCTCGCGGGCCAGCTCGGTCAGGTCGCGACCGAACGAGTCGAGCGCCGGCGTCTTGCTCTTGCCCTTGCCCGCCGCGCCCGCGCCGGGGATGCCCCCCGCCGCCGAACCCGACGCGCCCGGCTCGCCGCCGCCGCCCGCGCCCGCGGGGCCGCCCGACTGCCCCTCGGCGTTGTCGTTGCCCGCGCCC
>CAIYWI010000080.1 GCA_903929885.1 uncultured Phycisphaerales bacterium | reverse complement strand
TGCCCCTGAGCGTCGTGGGTTGCTATGCGCCCGGGGGACGATACCCGTTGCCCTCGTCGGTGCTCATGACCGCGGTGACGGCGCGTGCCGCCGGGGTGCCGAACGTGATCGTGGCCTCGCCTCGGCCGACGACAGCCACGCTGGCGGCGGCGTGGATCGCCGGTGCCGACATGCTGCTGCCCGTCGGCGGCGCGCACGCGGTGGCGGCGATGGCGTTCGGCGCGGTCTCGCCGCGATGCGATGCGGTGGTCGGACCGGGCAACAAGTGGGTGACGGCTGCGAAGCATTGCGTGAGCGCCGAGGTGGCAATCGACATGCTCGCGGGACCAAGCGAGGTGGTGGTCCTCGCCGACGCGGGTGCCGACCCGCGGCTGATCGCGGCGGACCTCCTGGCTCAGGCCGAGCACGACGAGGATGCGTTGGCGATCCTCGTGACGGAAGCGAGCTCGCTTCTTGAGGAAACTCGCAAAGAACTCGCGGCACAGCTCGAGGACTTGCCCACGGCCCCCACCGCCCGGGCGGCGTTGGCCCGTTCGTTCGCCGTGCTGACGGAGGGCGAGGCGGAATCGGTCGCCGTGTGCAACGCGCTGGCGCCCGAGCACCTCGAGATTCATGTCGCCCCGCAGCGGATCGACGGCATTGTTGCGTCACTGCGGACGTACGGATCGCTCTTCATCGGGGCTGGCGCGGCGGAGGTGCTCGGCGACTACGGGCTTGGACCGAATCACACGCTGCCGACCGGCGGCACGGCTCGCTTCGCGGCGGGACTTTCGGTGTACAACCTGCTCCGGTCGAGGACGTACCTTCGCAACTCGACAAGATCGATCCCCGCGGATGTGCGAGTGCAGTTGGCCCGCCTTGCTCGCATGGAGGGCTTGGAAGCCCATGCACGAGCCGTCGAGATTCGATGCTGATCTGGAGCGTCGGCTCGGCAGCGCCTCCGGGGGCATGAGAATGCTGCCCCGGCACGTCATTGGGCTGCGAGCGTCGCGAAGGCGGCCACGCGGAGGGTGCAACGGGCGATGCAGTCGCCGCGAACGAACTCGGCGACGGCGAGCGAGGGAGGGAGGCGGCGAATCGGCTTTCGGGTCGTCGGCCATGTGCTCTGCCGCAGGATATGACGCACCTGGCGCGTTGGGCACTGTCGCGGCCGGCGTGGCGGGGCTTGAGGCTTCTACGCTTTGGGTGCGAAGGGACCCGACGCACGGATTGCACCCCTGCACCCATGTCAGGCCAAGGAACGAATCATGATGAAGTTACTGCTTGCGTCGGTTCGATTGGTGCCCGCGATGATCGCCGTGTTGGCATCGTTCGTCGTCGGCTGCTCCTCCGCTCCGAATCGAGTCAACCCGTCGCCGCGGGCGCGGGTCGCCATCGTGCTGACCAACCACGGGCAACTTGGCGACACGGGCAAGTCGACGGGATTCTTCCTGTCGGAAGCGACGCACCCGCACGAGGTCTTCCGTGCCGCGGGGTACGAGATCGACTTCCTGTCGCCCCGCGGAGGGCTTGCGCCGATGGACGGGGTGGACGCTCAGGATCCGATCAACGCGGCGTTCCTCGCCGACCCGACGCTCGTGGCGAGGACGCGATCGACGCTGGCGATCGGCTCGGTCGACGCGGCCCGCTACGACGCGGTCTTCTTCTCGGGCGGGCACGGCACGATGTGGGACTTTCCGAACGATGCGGGGGTGCAGTCGCTCGCTCGCGAGGTGTACGAGCGAGGAGGCGTGGTCGCGGCGGTCTGTCACGGCCCGGCCGCGCTGGTGAACGTGCGCCTCTCCGGCGGCGAATGGCTCGTGGCCGGCAAGGAAGTCTCGGCCTTCACCGACGAGGAGGAGAAGGCGGTGCAACTCGACCGCGTAGTGCCCTTCGCGCTCGAGTCGATGCTGCGGACGCGAGGGGCGAGGTTCATCAAGTCGCCCAACTTCGAACGCAAGGTCGCGGTTTCGGAGCGATTGGCGACCGGCCAGAACCCCGCATCGGCGACCGGCGTGGCAGAGGCGGTGGTCGCGCTGCTGAACAAGCGTCACGCCCCATGAACCGCCACGCCGTTCGCCCTTTGGGGACAGACCGATGCTGACGATTCGGCGATCGCACGAGCGAGGCGGCGCGGACCTCGGGTGGCTGCAAAGTCGCCACACCTTTTCCTTCGGCCGCTACGTCGACCGGGCCCACATGGGCTTTCGCTCGCTGCGGGTGATGAACGAGGACCGGGTTGCGTCCTCGCAGGGCTTCGACACCCACGGCCATCAGGACATGGAGATCGTCACGTACGTCCTCGAGGGGGCGTTGCGTCACCGCGATTCGCTGGGGACCACGGCGGTGCTCCGCGCAGGCGAGGTGCAGCGGATGTCGGCGGGCACCGGCATCCTGCACAGCGAGTTCAACGCCTCGAGCACCCAACCCGTGCACTTCTACCAGATCTGGATCCGGCCTCGCTCAACGGGCCTGGCCCCAAGTTACGAGCAGAGGGGATTCGATCGCGAAGGCCGGAGAAACCGATGGCAACTGGCGGTGTCGCCCGAGGGCGCGGATGGATCGCTCAGCATCGGACAAGACGCGAGCATTCGTCTTGGCGACTTGGAGGCTGGGCGCTCCCTCACGTTGCCGACGACAGTCCTTCGACATGCGTGGCTGCAGGTGTTGCGGGGGTCGGTCGCCATCGGGGGCGAAACCATGAGCACGGGTGACGGGGCGGCGATCTCGGAGGTGGCCGATCTGGAGATCGCGGCGGGCACCGCGTCCGAAATCATCGTCATCGACCTTCCGTGATCGAAGAACATCGGCGAGTCGTGCGTCCGACCGTTCATCCAGTCGACCGAGCCATCAGCGAGCCGCGGCGATTTCCTCGTTGAACCACACCACCGCGCCGTACCAGCGTCGGAGCAGCGATTCATGACGGAGGGGAAACCTCGCTTCGATCCTCGCACCCAAGGGAATCGTGACGCCCTCGGGCACCTCGATGCGGGCCTTGAGTTCGACGTGGGCGCTGACGGCCATGCCGTCGACGGGCGACACCGCGATGTCGCCACCCCCGGGAATGGCGACTGAAGGACTCACGAGGGAGGCGTGGGCCGCGGGCGAGATCGAGATCACATGGCCCTTGAGGAGGCAGGACGGGTCGGCCAAACAGCGACACTCGACTTGATCGAGCGTCTCGGGCATGCCGGCGAGCGAGCGCTGATCGAGCACCAGCGTGGCGATGCGAGGGCCGCCGTCGACGCGAGCCAACGAGGTTCCTGCGGAAACGACCTTGCCCGGCTGTCGGGCGGGGGGCTGGAGCGTGACGACGCCGCCCGCGGGCGCCCGGACCGTGAGCGATTCCGCGCGGGCACGAGCAGCCTTGAGGCGAGATTCGCTCTCGACCAGGCGATGGCGAATCACGGCGGCCTCGACAGGACCCGCGGCCTCGGCAAGTTCGAGTTCGAGCGACGCGACTTGCCAACGGGCTTGCGCGTCGCGAAGAGCCTCGTCGACTTGCGCCGATTCGAGCCGCACGACGGGGTCACCGGCCTCGACGCGATCGCCATCCGCGACGAGCACTTCGCCGATGGCGGCCGATTCGAGAGAGTTGACGGGTCGACCGACCATCGACTCGACGACGCCGCCAACGCGCTGCGATCGAGGGAGCGGGACGACGACGAACGCCGCGGGCGCGAGGATCGCGCACGCCGCCGCGGCGATCGCGCGAGAACGCACGGGCGCGGTCTCGTCGGACAGGCACAGGTACTTTAGCAGCCGGAGGATGGTGGCGCCGAGCACGCAGCCGCCGTAGGCGACCGCGACGAGCATGCCGACGACGGCGAACTTCGCGGCGATGAGCGTGCAGATGGCGAGCATCAGCGCGATCTTGAAGACGGTCGAGGCAGCGGCGTAGAGGCACAGGCCGAGGCCTTCGGCGCGAGTCCACGTCGGACCCGGCCGATCGATGCCCAGCGCGAGTCGGCTGAACACCCGCAGGCAGTGCGTGCGGGAGGCTTGCCAGAGATTCGGAATCTGCACGATGTCGCTGAGCAGGAAGTAGCCGTCGAATCGCAGCAGCGGGTTGAGGTTGAAGCCGATGGTGGTGATGCTGGCCATCACCATCACCTGGTGGGCGACGGTGTGAAGCGGGCCGGCCTCGGTCGAGGCCCAGACCAGCAGCGCGGCCGCGGCGACGAAGGACTCGAAGTAAACGCCGGCGACGCACACGACCATTCGTCGCAGACGGCTCGTGAATCCCCACGAGGCGGAGGCATCGACATATGCGTTGGGCGTGAGGACGACGAGCGACATCCCCATCTCGGGGACCGCGCCGCCGAAGCACCGCACCGCATAGCCGTGCCCGAACTCGTGGATCACCTTGAGGACGACGAGCACCGCCCACATCGACAGAAGTTGTTGCCAGGCCAACAGGCCCGGAAGGTCGGCCTTGAGGTCGTTCCAGCGGTGGGCAAGCACGAAGAGGCATCCCACAGCCATCAAGCACCACGCGATGAAGGCCCACACGGTGAAGAGCGGACGCACGAAGCGCTCGGTGCGAGCAAGGAAGGCGTCCGGGTTCCAGAGCGGGATCCGGATGAAGAGCGGCGCGAGCAGAAGTTGACCCAGCCGGGCAGCCCGGTTGCGCTCATGGCGCTCCTGGAGGCGGCGTTCGTCCGAGATCGGCAGCGACAGCAACCCCGACCGGTGCAGGTCGAGCACGAAGCGGAAGAAGGGCTCCTCGTCCTCGGGGCGGCACGCGCCGCCCGCGCAGAGCGAAGCGAAGGCCTCGCCGAGCGTGCGTTCGCCGTTGAGGGCGGTCAGGAGGCGATAGTCGGCGGCGGAGAAGGCATGCGTCTCGAAACTGACCGGATCGCGGACGATGTACGCGACCTTGCCTCGCATCACGTGCCTGGTGAAGTCGAGATCGCCGCGCACCCCCACCGCCGCGTGGCGGAGCTTGTCGGCGAGCGGCGTTGCACGCGGCGGCGCGTGCTCGGGATGCGAGGCGTGATCGTCGGCTTCGCTCACAGCCATAGACGCAGCCTCACTTCGTCGATCATCGAGTGAAGGGTCGCCCACCAGACGGGCTTGACGCCCGCATCGATCCGGGCGATTCCCTCGACGCCTGTCCGCATCCACGGCTCGACGTCGAAAAGTCTTGCCTTGGCGACATAGACGTTGGCCGCGTCGCGAACCTCCGCGACCGGCCGCACGTGCGTGACGTCGGCCTTCAGCGCAAGGTCGGGACGACCCCGTGGACGGAACTCGGCCTTCGCGCCGTCGGGAACGTGGAGGATCGATCGTTCGGGGATGTCGAGGGCCACCTGCATGGCGTTCCGTGGCACGAGCTCAACGAGTGTTTCGCCCGCTGGAAGGGTCGATCCGACGCGATCGCGAGGCCTGCCTCGGAGGATGAAGCCGTCGCACGGCGCGATGATGGTCGCCTTGGCGATGCGGTCGCGGATGGCCGCGAGGGCCGTGCGATCGACGTCGATGCGGGCCGAGATGAGTCGGGCCGTGGCGTGGTCGTTTCCGGACCGTGCGGCATCGGCCTCGACTTCGCCCGCGGCGATCGATCCACGGAGCCGATCCTGCTCGACCTCGAGTTCGGAGACGTCGAGTTGCACGAGCACCTGTCCGGCGGCGACCGCTTGCCCCTCTTCGCAGGATGCCGCGGCGATCTTGGCGCCGAAGGGCGCGGCGAGATGTCGCACCTCGGTGGGCTCGATGAAGGCCCTGGCCCGCACCTGATAGGTCATGGTGCCGAATGCCATCCACAGGGGAATGCACACAGCGGCGACGACACCGGCCATGCGCAGCAAGCCGCGAGCGTGGCGGATCCCCGTGACGAGTTCCACCGTCGCATCCTTGGCGTGGGTCGCGAGGCCCCGCGTGGCGAGCATCGACGTCTCGAGATCCGCCAGCAGCGGCGAGACAAGCCGCTCGACGGCGGCGAGTTGCTCGGCGGTGAACCGATGATCGGTCTTGTGGCGAAGCGAGAGCACGGCCTCGACCGGCGCCGTTTCCGGGCCCTCGCGGCGGAGTGGGATGCTGGCGACGCTCGCGCCGTCGACCGACGCGCTCCAGCGCCGGTGGATGGGGAAGACATCGCCTTCGGTCTTGTGCGAAATCGCCTCGACCGAGCGTCCGAGATCGAGGCATTCCTCCATGGCCTGGGCGATGGCGACGGCACCGGGGGAGCGGGCGGGCACGTCGGCGATGCCGCTGAGGGCCAGAAGTCGCACGCGACCGCGCCGCACCGAAGCCAAGGCAACCTGCTCGCATCCCAGTCGCGTCCGGAGTTGATTGACGACGGCGATGGCGAGGGATTCGCGGCGTTGCGACGCCGGGCCGATCACGGCCGTCCGAAAGGCCGCGGCCGCTGCGAGAGCGGTCGCAGCTGCCGGCCGCTGACGGGTCAGGACCGAGAGCATGCGCGCGAACGCGAGCAGTTCAGCCGACAGCAGGTCGCCGGCGTGCTTGTCACGGTGCTCGACGACGATGCAGAGGCCGCCGACCGGGCGACCGAGTCCGTCGGAGACCGGGGCGGCGACGACGGCGAGGTTCAGGTCGCCGGTGCGCGCGCGGAAGCGGCGCTCGGCGATCTCGCCGGTGGCGATCGCGCTCGCGAGCG
Organism: uncultured Phycisphaerales bacterium; assembly: GCA_903929885.1. GTDB lineage: Bacteria > Planctomycetota > Phycisphaerae > Phycisphaerales > UBA1924 > UBA2402. The sequence goes on along the minus strand of CAIYWI010000080.1, from coordinate 2,055 downwards.
TGCCCGCGGCAACGGGATTCCAGAAGGCCGGATCGGTCGGACCGCGATGGGCGGCGTGTTCGCACTCGCCGGCGGGAAGCTCGACGCGCAGCATCGCGAAGACGGCATGAAAGCGATTGGCGGCGACCTCGACCGCCTCGCGGACAAGAGCGGCTGCTCCATCGCATCGATCGGCGGCGGCGAGCAAGTCGGCAAGAGGATCTCGACGCTCGCCATGAGCGGCGTGGCGCGGCGGATCGTCCGCGGCACGGTTCCCCGCTGGGATCGCCGGGGAACTCACGCAGCCCGCCTCGCCGCATCGGCCATGCGACTCATCGCGTCGCGGAGCGCCGCCTCCTCGATGGGCACGAAGAAGGCGAATCCGGCCTCGATGGCGTCGTCGTGGAGCATGTGCGCTCGCACGCACCGGGCGTACGAACGCGGGAGTCGGACGCCTGCGGCGTGGAGTTCAAGTCGATAGACATCGCCCACGCGAACCGCACGATCGAAGACGACGCGACAGCCTCCCTGGGAAATGTCGATGGTGGTGCCCGCCGACTCGCCGTGGTCGCGATCGGAGAAGTTGCCCTTGACAGCGTTGACCTGCATCGTCGCGTTGAAACGCGGATTCTGACGACGCGAGGCGATCTCGCGTGGCGTGTTGGCCGCGATCTCGGAGATGAGCAGGTCTTCGTTCATGCCGAAAGGTTCAACCGGCACGGGCCCGGCCGCGGTCGGATCATCCCGTTTCATCCGCAACATCGACACGCAATGGGCATGGCTTCATACGGAATCTCGCGACACCGGCGGAGATGCAAAGGCGTTGGTGCGTCTTTGGTGGAGAACCACCGATTCGGGGGGCCGTGGCGGCTCGCGAGGTCCTCCGCACGAATGACCTGGCCGACCCGCGGCCGCGGCTCACGGCGTGCGGCACGCGGACGGTTCCTAGGCTCGCTCGTCGTCGCGACGGCGATCGGCGGCGTTCGTTCTCGTGTCGACGTGATCGGCGGGCTGGGCGACGCGGAGTGCGCTCCAGAGGGTGGCGAACATCGCCTGCTGGCTGACGACGGAGAACTCTTTCCCATCCGCGGTGGCGATCACGGCATTGACGCGGGCCTGCATGGCCTCGACGTCCGCGACGGCGTTGTCGACATCCTCCTGGAATGCCGCGAAGAAGTCGCCATCGAAGGAGACTGCGTGCAGCGGGGCGGATGGCTGCGTCTCAGCCGCCGGCGACATGACTTCGACGGGTGCGACGGGTGCGGGGACGAGGTTTGCGGCGCCGAAGTCTTGGGATTGGAGTTCAGACATGGCGTTCTCTTGCGGGGCGGGGTTTGAGGACGGACGGTCTGCGGAAGGGGACGCGATCGCCGTCGGAGCGTCAACGGGGGCCTCAGCGGGAGGAGGCGGAAGGGAGGCTTCTTCCGCGGTCCGCTCATCGGGCTCGAACCGGGTGTCGTCACCGATATCGACGGCCGTCTGCGGTGGTGCGACGTCGGACGGCAGGGGCATCTCGACCGCCTTGACGACGACGCCGACGGTGTCGACGACCACATGGTCGCCATCGCTCACGGTGACTTCGAAGACCAGCGTGGCGTCGCTTGCAAGGGCGGGCGCCATGAAGGACGGCGACCGCGTATTGGCATCGACGAGCACGACCGGCGGACCGTCGCGGTGGATCCAGAGGTAGGTGAGAGGGCGATGCTCGGCATCGGAGGCGACGGCAGCCAGCGTGACGACCGTGCCGCGAGTGGCGGCCTGATCAGGCCCGGCATCGACGGTCGGTGCATCGTTGTCGGCGTTGACGGTCACGGTGACGGTGTCGAAGGAGGTATGCGTCCCGTCACTCAGGGCGCACTGGAGCACGATGGCGGTGTTGGTCAGGCCCTCGGGGGCGGTGAAGCTGGGCGTGGCCGTGCTTGCGCCGCTCAAGGTGACGGCGGGGCCGGAGACGTGGGTCCAGGTATACGTGAGGCCCTGACCCTCGGGGTCGGAGGCTGTCGCCGCGAGATTCACGACATCGCCTTCGTCCACGGTCTGCGTCGAACCGGCATCGACGCTCGGCGCGTCGTTGTC